>CAYLNN010000018.1:0-63056 GCA_964385095.1 uncultured Hymenobacter sp. | reverse complement strand
CCGAGTCGCCGGTGCGCACGTCGCCCCAGTTGCCCTGCGTTTCGATGAGCAAATCCTTCTGGCCCAGGTTCACCATCGCGTCGCCGATGCTAGCGTCGCCGTGCGGGTGGTACTGCATGGTTTGGCCAATGACGTTAGCCACCTTGTTGAAGCGGCCGTCGTCCATCTCGTTCATGGCGTGCAGGATGCGGCGCTGCACGGGCTTCAAGCCGTCTTCCACGGCCGGCACGGCGCGCTCCAGAATCACGTAGCTGGCGTAATCCAGAAACCAGTTCTGGTACATACCGCGCACGTTGTTGAGGTCGTGAATGACCTCGCCGGGGGCAAACTTGGGGTCTTCCTCAGCGTCTTGGGTGGCTTCCTGCGGCGAGTCTGGCTCAGCCTCTACGTCCGTGAGCACTTCATCGCCAGCCTCTTCTCCCTCACCAAACAGCGTTTCGGCAACCTGCTGCGTGGCGTCGAGGGCTAGGGCCTCATCGGCGGCAGCGAGGTCGGGCCGCGCCGCGCCGCTCAGGTCAAAATCCAGCGAGTCGCCCGGTTGCAAGTAGTCGGGGTGAGAAGCATCGGGCGCGGTAGAATCGGAAATAGCCACAGGAAAAAACGTAAAATCGGCAATCTGCCGTCAAAAGTACCGTAAAAATTGGCGCAAAGCACCAGTTTAGCAAGGACAGCCCAAACTAGAAAGTTCCCAAAAATATTAGCCGCACGGCAAACCAGCGCTGCTAACCTCACTGGCAAGCTGGCCTACTGCGCGCTACCAGCTAAATAAACGACCTGGCCCCAAGGTATACTCGCTCCCCGCTACTCAATCAGTAAAACTGCCAGTTCACCTAGGAAATACCTTCGACGGGCGTCTTTCGCAGCCTCAACCGTTGCTTGCTTTGCTGAATGAGCTCTATCTTGCACCGCAATCAAATAAAATCCTGTTTTTAGTGATTCTCAATCTTTTTCGAGATTACCGAACACTTCGCCTCGATTACCCTCCCTTTCCTTTAAATTCCGCTTTTATTCCCCTGGCCGCTGATTTATGCCTCTCCCACTACCTTCTCGCCTTCTTGTAAAAATCAAAAACAATTTGGGAAAAATTTGCATTTTACCTTTATTAGCTTTACTGATTTGGGCAAACTGGGAGGCGCCGGCCATGCACCACTACGTGCGCCCCGTGGAGATGACCGTTTGGCAGCTTGCCCCGCTGGCTAGCCCGGCAGCAGCCCAGACCTTGGCCACCCAGCTCGCGACCGAGCCCGGCGTATCGGCCTGTGCCGTGAGCCCGCGTACTTACTGCGTGGCCTTCGTGTACCATCCCGGCGAGGCCAATCTACAAGGGCTTTACCAGGCCATCGGCCGCCACGGTGCCCACGTGGTTGCCAACCCGCCAGTGCGGGCCGCCCCAGCCGTGCGCCAGTGCCCCGTGCCAACCGGTTACATCCAGCTGTTGGATGAGGTTCGATTCGCCCTTAACCTGCGGCGTTTTTTCGTGTCGGTTTAGGCCGCCAACGAGCTAGCCCTTCCTTTTCCACTCGGCTACCACCGTGCTGCCCCTAGCGGGCCAGGAAAATTACTGCCTTTTCTCCCCCAACTTCTTTTTAAGTTTACCCTTCATGTTTAAACCTCAACTCTCCTTGGCTAGCGCTGGCTTGCTGCTACTCACCCTGTTTGCAACTTCCTGCGGCTCGAAAGACCCGCAGCCCGCAGCTCAATCCTCGCTGTACGTGCGCATGGGTGGCAAAACGAGCATCGAGGCCATCTCCGACCAGATGGTAGCCAATGTGGGGGCCGAAACCGCGCAGCCCAATTCAGTGATGCTGCGCTCGCACAAGCCCATGCTCGACGCCGCCAATGGTGTGAACGGCGCGGCCCCCACCGACCCCACCCGCATCCAGCGCCTGCGCAACAACGTGGTAGACCAGTTTACCGATATCACCGGCGGCCCCATCAAGTATACAGGCAAGTCGATGCTCGTGGCCCACACCGGAATGCAGGTAAGCACTACCGAATACGCCGTGTGGCGCGTTTTGCTCGACAACGCCTTGACTACCAATAAAGTTGGTGCCACCGAGAAAGCTCAGTTTACGGCCCTGATTGATGCCATGAAAGGTGACGTAGTAAACCACTAGTTGGCGGGCTAGCCCCTTAAAAGCCCTGCTATGCTACCAGTTGGTAGCGCAGCAGGGCTTTTTAGTGTCTTCTCGGCGGCCGGCTAGGCCAGCGCAATTTCGGCTACCGGCAGCACGTCGCTCGTTACTAGGTCTTTTTCGAGGCGCAGGTTGTCGATAATGAACTCCTGGCGGGCGGGCGTATTCTTGCCCATGTAGTAGGCCAGCACCTGCTGAATGCTGCGGTCGGACTGCAAAATAACCGGCTCTAGCTTGATGTTCTCGCCGATGAACTTGCCGAACTCATCGGGCGAAATCTCCCCCAGCCCCTTGAAGCGCGTGACCTCGGGGTTGCGCCCGAGCTTGCGCATGGCCTCCTGCTTTTCCTGCTCGTTGTAGCAATAGATGGTTTCCTTCTTGTTGCGCACCCGGAAGAGCGGCGTTTCGAGGATGTACACGTGGCCATTGCGCACTAGGTCAGGGAAGAACTGCAGGAAGAACGTGAGCAGCAGCAGCCGGATGTGCATGCCGTCGACGTCGGCGTCGGTGGCCACTACCACGCGGTTGTAGCGCAGGCCTTCGAGGCCTTCTTCGATGTTAAGAGCGTGCTGCAAGAGATTAAACTCCTCGTTTTCATACACAATCTTCTTTTTGAGGCCGAAGCAGTTGAGCGGCTTGCCGCGCAGGCTGAACACCGCTTCCAGCTCCACGTTGCGGCTCTTGGTGATGCTGCCGCTGGCCGAGTCGCCTTCGGTGATGAAGAGCGTGGTAAGCGGCTCTTTTTCAACGCCGTCCTTGGCGTTTTCGCCCAGGTGGAAGCGGCAGTCGCGTAGCTTGCGGTTGTGCAGGTTGGCCTTTTTGGCGCGCTGGTTGGCTAGCTTTTTCACGCCAGCCATGTCCTTGCGCTCGCGCTCACTCTGCTCGATGCGCTTGCGCAGCGCTTCGGCAGCCAGGGGGTTCTTGTGCAAGTAATTATCGAGGTGCTCCTTCACGAAGTCCACGATGAAGCCGCGCACGGTGCGCGAGCCCTCGGGCTCCATGTTGATGCTGCCGAGCTTGGTTTTGGTCTGGCTTTCAAACACCGGCTCTTGCACCCGAATAGAAATCGCGCCGATAATGCTGGCCCGGATGTCGGCCGCGTCGTACTCCTTTTTATAGTGCTCACGCACCGTTTTCACAACCGCCTCGCGCAGGGCCGCCAGGTGGGTGCCGCCCTGGGTAGTGTACTGGCCGTTCACGAAGGAATAGTACTCCTCACCGTAGTCGTTGCCGTGGGTGAGGGCCAGCTCGATGTCCTCGCCTTTGAGGTGAATGATGTCGTAGCGGCGGGTTTCGGCGTCGGTTTTATCGCGCAGCAGGTCGAGCAGACCATTGTCTGACACGAACTTCTGCCCGTTGTAATAAATGGTGAGGCCTGCGTTGAGATAGCAGTAGTAGCGAATCTGGTTTTCGAGAAACTCCGGGATGAAGCGGTAGTTCTTGAAAATGGTGTCGTCGGGCTGGAAGGTGATAAGCGTGCCGTTGCGCTGGCTCGTCTTGCTGGGCGCCGGGTCGTTGAGCAGTTGGCCCTGCGAGAACTCGGCCGCTTTGAGCTGGCCTTCGCGCACACTCTGCACCACGAAATTGCTACTGAGCGCATTTACGGCCTTGGTACCCACGCCGTTGAGGCCCACCGATTTCTGAAAAACCTTGCTGTCGTACTTGCCGCCGGTGTTGATTTTGCTCACCACATCCACCACCTTGCCCAGCGGGATGCCGCGGCCGTAGTCGCGCACCTGCACGCGGCTTTCCGAGATTTTAATCTCGATGGTGCGGCCGTAGCCCATCACGTGCTCGTCGATGCAGTTGTCAATCACTTCTTTAACCAGCACATAGATGCCGTCGTCGTAGGCTGAGCCGTCGCCGAGCTTGCCGATGTACATGCCCGGCCGCAGGCGAATGTGCTCGCGCCAGTCGAGCGAGCGGATACTGTCTTCGTTGTAATTGTGGGCGGGGGGAGCAGCGGGTAGGGTAGCACTCATGGGTAATAATCCGTAACAGGCACAATGGCCAGGTAAAATAACGCCAAAAAACGCGGCTCGTCACCACCGAGCCGGCCAGTATCCTTAGTTTTTCCGACCAATTTAGTTAGCAAACACTGGTTGGTGGCCTACAGTTCGGCCAGTTCGACCCAACGAGCCAGCCCGGTTTGCGTAAGCGCTCCAACCTCCACAGCTTCAATCTGTAGCCCCTAGCTTATCTCGTCAATGTTACCTCCTGCCAATCAGTTTAATACCCCGCGCAATGTGCCGTCGTCCTCGACTACCCACGCGCCAACCCAAATAAAGCAGTCGCCGGTGGTGCACTACACCTTTATGCTAATTGGGCTGTCGCTGCTGGTGTTTGTGCTGCACAAGCTCGACGACCTGCTCCTGCCGCTGGTGTACGCCATTTTGCTGTCGCTGCTGCTTATGCCGCTTGTTACCACGCTCGAAAAGTGGCGCTGGCCCCGGATGCTGGCCATTGCTGCGGCCCTTCTAGTAGTTGTCCTGTTCATTGCCGGACTATTCACGTTTTTTGGCTCGCAAATAATCAGTCTGCGCAGTGAGTTGCCGCTTATTCAAAGCAAGTTGGTGGTGCTGTTCGACCAGCAGCAGCAGTTGCTTAGCAAGCGCTTTCACTTCCAGCCCATGAGCCACGATGAGGTTATCAACTCGTCGCTCTCCGCTTTGCAAAGCCAGTCGAGCAAGTACTTGGGTTCTACGCTTAACACTACGCTAGGGGTGCTCAGTACCATTACGCTGGTGCCCATCTACATCTTCTGCTTTTTGTATTACCGCGACCACCTACGGCAGTTCATGTTCCGGTTTGTGGAGCCCGACAAGCGCACGATGGTGCTGCATACCGTCGATAACATTCAGCACGTGGTGCAAGGCTATATGTCGGGCCTGCTCACGGTCATCGTGGTAGTGTCGGTGCTGAATGCCATTGGGCTGCTGGCGCTCGGGGTGAAATACGCCATTTTCTTCGCCATTTTTGCCTCGGTGCTGGCCGTTATCCCTTATATCGGCATCATCGTAGGGTCTATCATTCCGGCGCTCCTCACCTACGTCGATTCTGGCTCGCTCACGCATGGGCTGCTGGTTATCGGAGTATTTATGGTGGTACAGTTTATTTCCGATAATATTCTGTCGCCGCTTATTACGGCTTCTAAAGTGAGCCTTAACCCGCTCACGGCTATTATCGCCCTTATTCTGGGGGCGCAGTTGTGGGGCACGCCGGGCATGATTTTGAGTGTGCCGCTGTCGGCCGTTATCAAGGTGGTGCTCGACGCCAACAAATTGACCGAGCCTTGGGGCTTTTTAATGGGTGACGTAGGCGACGGCGAGGCCACTACTAAAGACCCCAACGACGACCGGGGCTTTGTGGCCAAGTTCTGGGACCAACTCCGCGGCAAGCGCCCCCCGCTAGCCCCCGAGCCGCAGCTACCGCCCATGCGCGGTGCCCGCTAGCAGGCTAAATGGCTAGCCCAAACATTATACGCAACCCCAGCCTAGCCTTAGCCCGTATAGGCAGCAGTTGCCGCCAACCAAACGGCACTGCTCTTTTCCATAACACGATATTATTTAGAAATCATGGCTAACGAAACCATCGCCCGCGCTCTCACCGACATCCTCAACCTGAACCGCACTTCGGTAAAAGGCTACCAGGAAGCTGCCGAAGAAGTGAAGAGCGCTGACCTCAAGTCGAAGCTGAGCGAGTTCTCGCAGCAGCGCGCTCACTTCGTATCGGACCTCGAAGGCTTTGCCCGCCAGTACGGCATTGAGGCCAAAGAAGAAACGACCATTGAGAGCGTAGCTACCGATGCTGCCGCTGCTGTACACCGCGGCTGGATTAACATTAAGTCGGCCATCACGGGTGCCGATGACTCGGCCGTGCTCGAAGCCGCCGAAACCGGCGAGGCTACGGCCCTGAAAGCCTACGAAACCGTACTGTCGTCGAACGACGTACCGGCCGGTGCCAAAACGGTATTCCAGCAGCAGCACGACGCCATTCTGCAAGCCAAAAACTGGCTGTCGATGAATAAGAACAAGTAATTGCTGCTAAGCAATTAGTAAAAAAAGCCCGCTGGATTGCTCCAGCGGGCTTTTTTGTGCGCAGCTCGCAACCAACCGCTACCCTAACTTTGTTAGCACTGCTCCTCCCCTAGCCCCGCGCCTTTGTACGCCATCATTGACCTTGAAACCACCGGCGGCCAGCCCGCCAACGACCGCATCACGGAGCTTGCCATTTTTGTGCACGACGGCGAGCGGGTGGTTGACTCCTACACCACGCTAGTCAATCCGGGTCGGGCCATTCCGCCCTTCATCACCCAGCTCACAGGCATTACCAACGATATGGTGGCCGATGCGCCGCGCTTCCACGAAGTGGCCCGCAAGGTGGTGGAGATGACCGAAGGCTGCGTGTTTGTGGCGCATAACGTGCGATTTGACTACTCTTTTCTAAAAAAAGAATTTGCCGACCTCGGCTACAATTACTCGCGCAAAACTCTGTGCACCGTGCGTCTCTCGCGCTCGCTCATCCCCGGCCAGCCGAGCTACAGCCTGGGCAAGCTGTGTCAGAATATTGGCATTCCACTCGAAGGCCGCCACCGCGCCGCCGGCGATGCCGAGGCTACGTCCATCCTCTTTGACCGCCTCCTCAAAATAACTCAGGCCAGCGACGCCCAGGAGGCCAGCGACGCCGACGCCCTGGCTCGGGTCGATGCCCTGGCGCCCGCCGGCCGCAGCGCCACGGCTACCGAAAAGAAGCCTAGCCCGCGCCGCGTGGCGGCGATGGCGCAGGCCATTAAAACGGCCCTGTTACCCCCGCTCATCACGCCCGAAAAAGTGGCCTCGCTGCCCCAGGAAACAGGCGTGTACTACTTTCACAACGAGGCCGGCGAGGTTATCTACGTGGGCAAGAGTATTAACATCTACAAGCGCATTCAGCAGCACTTCGCGGTCGATGTAAAATCGCGCAAGAGCCTGGATTTCAAGAATTCCATTGCCGACATCACCTGGGAGCTGACGGGCTCGGAGCTAGTGGCGCTGCTCTACGAGTCGCACCTCATCAAACAACTCAAGCCTGCCTACAACCGGGCACAGCGACGCTCGGTGTTTCCGGCCGGTATTTACCTCAAGACCGACGAGAACGGCTACAAGTGCCTCTACTACGGCCGCGCCGATGCGCGCAACTCGGAGATTCCCATTATCGCGCTCGGCAACCAGTACAAGGCGCAGGGCTTTCTGTACCACAAGGTGGCGAAGTACAACCTGTGTCAGAAACTCTGCGGGTTATATAAAACGCAAGGCGCCTGCTTCGATTATCAGGTGCACCGCTGCCAGGGCGCCTGCGTGGGCCAGGAGCCGCCCGAAACCTACAACCTGCGCGTGGACGAGGCCATCGATAGCATCACCTACGAGCACGAGTCGTTCGTGGTAATCGGCCCCGGCCGGCGTGCCGAGGAAAAGTCGCTGGTCGTGATTGAAAACGGCCGCTACGTAGGCTTTGGCTACGTCGATGAGACATTTACGGCCCGCAAGCTGCGCGATTTTCGCGACGCCGTGCAGCCTTATTCTGATAACAAGGACGTGCAGCAGATTATCCGCAACCACGTGCGCACCAAACGAAAGGGCGAGCAGGTGAAGGTGTTCGGATAGTGCGCACGCTACTTAGCCTGCCAGCTCAGGTATACCCCTAGCCCATTGCCGGGCAGCACGGTGGGGCTGAGCTGCCACTCACCCCTGGCTGGCGATACGGGGGCTAGCCCCACGCCGGGGCGCTCGGCCGGGTGGCGGCCCCAGCGATGGCGGTGGCTGAGATACGCCAGGTGCGCCGACAGAATGCCGTAGCCGGCGCCCGCCAGCACATCCGACTGCCAGTGCTTGTTGTTCAGCATCCGGAAGGCGCCCACACCCGTGGCCACGGCGTAGGCGCCCACGCCGTACCACTGGCTTTTGTCGCGCAGTTCGGTGTGCACAATGCTGGCGGCTAGGAACGCCTGGGCCGTGTGGCCCGACGGAAACGAGCGGAAGTCGGAGCCATCGGGCCGCAGGTGGTGGGTGGCGCGCTTCGTAATCTCGACGAGGCCTAGCATCAGCACCTCCGACTTGGCCAGGATGAGCGCCAGGTTCACGCGGTCGTTGCGGCCTTCGGTTCCGAAGGCCAGCACGGCGCCCAACTCCAGGTAGGGCACAAACTGGCCGTAATCGTCGAGGTGACTGCGGAAATCGGGGAAATTGCGCTGCAAATCCAGCTGCGCCCGGCGCGAGGAATAGAACCCGTGGTCGTCGTACACGCTCACGCCGTAGCCGATGAGCAGCGCCGGCACCACACTGGCGCGCACCAGCTTACCGCGATACCAGGGCCGGGGCGCGGCGCCGGGCGGCCTCTGGTACTTGTGCAGCGTAGTATCGGCGGGCAATGTCTGGGCTTGCGCCCGCCCGCCCGCCAAAAACAGGGCTAGCGCCAGTACCTGTACCTGGGCAATCAACCAGCAGCGAGTAGAAAATAGCATGGGCAGAAGTAAAAAGAGCGGACCAGCGTAAGCCAGTCCGCTCTTGCGAAAAAATGAAGCCAGCGGCCCGGGCCTACTTATCCCCATTGTCGGCCAAGGCCTCTTTGCTGAGGCTAGCCGCGTCCTTCACCACCACCTTGGCGCCGTCCTTCAGCGTTTTCGACACGGCGCGGAATGGGCCGCTCGCCACCTGCGCCCCGGCCGGAATACCGCTTACAATCTCAATATTCTGAAAGTCGCTGACGCCTGTTTTCACCGGTGTCAGCACTGCCTTACCATCTTTAATAACAAACACGACCTCCTGAATGGTCGTTTTGGGCGCTGGCTTGCTATTGTCCACGGCCGCGGCGGTGCCGTTGCCGCGGCCGCTACCGCCCACCCGCACGCTGCCGCCCTGGCCGGCCTTGTTGGCAGCCGAGTCGGAACGGGTAGTTACGGCGGCCAGCGGCACGCTCAGCACGCCGCTCTTGCGGTCGGCGATAATATCGACCGAGGCCGTCATACCCGGCCGAAAGGGCACGGTGCTGTGGCCGTTGGGGCCGGTTTTGATGAGGTGGCGGTAGCTGTCGGGCAGCAGGCGCACGCGCACCTCAAACTCAGTTACGGCTTCGGCCGTGAGCGCATCTTTGGCCGTGTTGGCAATGGCCGTCACGATGCCCTTGAATTTTTCATTTTGCGTGGTGTAGGAGTCTACCTCCACGTCGGCCGAATCGCCGAGGGCCACCCGGATGATATCGTTCTCGTTCACGCTCACCCGCACCTCCATGTTATTGAGGTTAGCAATGCGCATGATTTCGGTGCCTGCCATCTGGGTCGTGCCCACCACGCGCTCGCCTTTCTTCACGTTCAGCTTGCTCACCGTGCCGCTCACTGGCGCGTAGATGGTGGTTTTGTTGAGGTTTTTCTGCGCTTCCTGCAAGCCGGCCTGGGCCGAGCGCACGGTGCTCTGGGCCGCCGTTATCTGCGCCCGAATGGCTTTGAGTTGCTCCTGCGAGGCATTGTAAGCCGCCTGGGCCGCCTCGTAATCAGACTGCGAAATCACTTTCTGCTTGTAGAGCGAGGCCTGGCGGCGGTAAGTAAGCTCGGTTTGCTTGGCGTTGGCGGTTTGCTGCTCCAGCTGGGCTTGGGCCTGGCCCACGTTGGCGCGCTGGGTGCCCACGGCGGCGCTCTGCTGGCTTACCATGGCCAGGTAGTTATCGGGCCGGATGCGCAGCAGCAGCTGGCCTTTCTTCACCGAATCGCCCTCGTGCACGTAAAGCTCAATAATCTCGCCCGATACGTCGGGCGAAATTTTTACTTCGGTTTCGGGCTGCACCTTGCCCGAGGCACTTACTTTCTCCACAATGGTGGCCGGGCCCGCCTTGGCGGCCGTAATCTCGGTGCCCGTGGGCTTGCCCAGCCAGCCTTTTTTCTTGGCCAGGGTGTAACCCCCGAGGAGCGCCACTACTAAAACAGCCAGAATAATGATGAGTCGGTTGTTTTTCATAAAACAGGTCTGTTACGCTGAGCTTGCCGCAGCATCTTGCGCGCAACAGTATTCTTAATCGTGAAAGTGATGCGCGCAAGAGGCCGCGGCAAGCGGACGCCAGCTAAGCAGGACGAATGGTTTTTGCTACTACTTACAGCGCCAGCGGCTTGCCCTGGTAAAAATCCAGCACCTTGCGGCGGAAAATGAATGTGTACTTGGCTTGCAGCTGGCTGGAGATGGCGTAGTTCAGGTTGTTTTTGGAGATGTTAAACTCTGTACCGTTGAGCAAGCCATTGTTGAAGCGAATCTCCGAGTTGCGCTGCGTGAGCGTGAGGGCCGCCACCTGGCGCGTAGAAGCGGCGTATTGCAGCTGGGCGGCGCGGGCATCGGCGTAGGCCTGCTCGATGCTTTGGCGCAGCGTGAGGCGGGCCTGCTCGGCACGCACGCTCTGCACCTGCTCGTTGATGAGCGAGCGCTGCACGGCCGTACGCACCTGCAAGCCGTTCAGAATCGGCACCTGCAAGCCAAAGCTGATGGACTTACCCAGGTTGTTATCCAGCTGGTCGAAGAAGCGCGTGGGCAAGATATCGTAGCCCGGAATGGGCGTCACGGCCGCAAACTGCGTGGGTCCAACCGGCTGGTTATTACCATCTACCGTAAATACCGGCACCGCCTGATACGAGAAGTTGCCGTTGGCAATGCGCGCGATAGTCGACGATGAGAAACCCGTAAAAATCGACCCCGTGAGGGCTAGGCGCGGGTAGTAGGCGCCGCGGGCCAGGTCGGTGCTGCGGCGGGCGCTCACCACGCGCAGCTCGGCGGCCTTTATCTCGGGCAGGGTGCTAGCGGCCGTCTGGTAGGCTTGGTTGAGGTCAAGCACGTAGGGCGCCTCCTGGTCGGGGTCGGGCAGGGCGGGCACCTCAATCTCGAAGCCCTGGGCCGTGGCCGGGTCAATGTTGAGTAGCTGCAATAGGGCTAGCCGGGCCAGGTCGGCCTGATTCTGGGCCGTTATCACGTTCAGCTCGTCGGTGGCCAGCTGGCTCTGGCTGTCGAGCAGCGTGCTTTCAGGAATACTACCGGCTTTGAGCAGAATCTTGGAGCGGTCAATCTGCGCTTGGTCGCTAGCCACGCGCGTTTGGTTGGCCCGCACGAGTTCCTGCGCCAGCACCAGCTGCAAAAACTGCGACGCCACGTTCAGGCTCAAATCATTGCGTGCCTTTTCAATATCCTGCACGCTAGCCCGGTAGTCGAGGTCGTTGCGCTTAATCGTATTGCGCAGCTGAAAACCCTGAAAAATAACCAGCTGCGACACTGCCGAAAAGTTGTTGGCCCGAATAGTCTGGTCCGAAAACTCGTAGGTCAGCGGGTTCACGCTGCGGCCGTACTGCCAGTTTTGGGTGCCGTTGAGGTTGGCACTGGGCAGCAGCGCGGCCTTGCTCTGGCGCAACACCTGAGCATTGCTGCTGGCCTGCAGCTGATTGAGGCGCACGTTCAGGTTATGCTCCAGGGCGTAGTCGACGGCGCGCTGTAGGCTCCAGGGGCCGGTGGCCGCGGCGGCGGGGCTAGCCAGCGTGGCCGCCGGGGCCGAGGCGGGCCGGGCCGGCTGGGTGGTTTGGGCAGCCAGCGGGCCGGCCGCCACTAGGCCGGCCAGGCCCAGCGAGGCCCGTAGCAGGCGGGTACTTAGTGCAGTCATAGAAAGAAAAAAGAGCAGGGCGTGTTCACTTAACAGAGGCTGGCAATTGGCAAAACGTGGCAGGCAAGCCGTTACTTGAAGGCCGTTGGGCCGTGCCAAGCTACTGCCTAATCGCGCAGTAGGCCCGCCGCCTTACCAACATTCATTTCGTTTTCACCCGGCTACGGGGCGAAAGTAATCAGGCTTAGTCAAGGGTCGGAATGTAGGTGATGCGCTGCACCCACTTGAGATGACGCAAGTACCCTAGCGTGAGGTCGTTAATGGGGCTATCCATCTCGATAAACTGCCGGGCAGCTTCGTTTTTACCCTTGCGCGACACAAACATGGTGGCAATGTTGCAGTCGTCGTGGGCAATAACGGAGGCAATAAACGCGATGGAGCCCGGCACGTCCTGAGCATCGACGATGAGCGTGTGCAGCGAGCCCGAGAAGTCGCAGCCGAAGCCATCGACCTCCACAATGCGGATAACGCCGCCCCCGCGGCTCTGGCCGATAACCTCTACCCGGTGGCCCTCGGCGCTGGTCAGGTTAAGCTTGATGGTGTTGGGGTGCAGCGTCGAGGCATTGCCCACGCTCTGAAACGTGTAGGCTAGCCCGGCCTCGGCGGCGTGGTCGAAGGCCGTGCGGATACGCGTGTCGTCGGTGCCGTAGCCTAGCAGCCCGGCCACGATGGCACGGTCGGAGCCGTGGCCCTCGTAGGTGCGGGCAAACGAGTTGTAGAACGTGATTACCGCCTCGGTGGGCAGGGCGCCCAGGATGCGAATGGCCGCCCGCGCAATGCGCACCACGCCCGCCGTGTGCGACGAGCTAGGCCCTATCATCACGGGCCCTATCATATCAAAAATGCTGGATTTTTCGGCCATTGCTTGGTGAGGAAGTGATGGGGTGGCGGGGTGCTGAAGCAGGTGAGGACGGGCCAGAGACAGGGGCAACAGGGCAGGTTTTATCAACTCCGCGCTCACTGCCAAGCCTCTTGCCTCATCACCCCTTTACCTAAGCGCCTCCTCACCTCGCTACCTCAAAAGTAGCGGGCTGGCGGCTATTACTCCGCACGTGGCTAGCCTTGCCGATATTTGCCCTGCACCCACTCCCCTGCTCTATGGCTCCTTCGCCCGTTACTGCTGCCTCCGTCGAGGCCGAGTTTTCGCCCGCCGTGCTGGCCCAGCTGCGCCGCCTGCAAGCTCGCTATGCCCCCGATGGCCAGGAGCTAGCCGCTTACCTCGAAGGCCTGTACCACGCTGATTACGTGAACTATTGGGACTACATTGCCCTCGACACCTTGCTGAGCTTGCAGCGCCCGCTCACCAAGTTTCCAGATGAAACCATCTTCATCATCTACCACCAGATTACGGAGCTGTACTTCAAGCTTTGCCTGCATGAATACGAGCAGCTAGGGGTCCTAGCCGCCCCAACCCTTAGCGAAGTAGTGCTGCGCCTGGGCCGCGTGAACCGCTACTTCGAAAACCTCATCGACTCGTTCGACGTGATGGTGGACGGCATGGAGAAAATGCAGTTTCTGCAATTTCGCATGAGCCTGATGCCCGCCTCGGGTTTCCAGAGCGTGCAGTACCGCTTCATTGAAATAGCCAGCACAGCCCTCGAAAACTTGGTGCCCGAAGAAAAGCGCCGCCTGCTGGGCGATGCCCCCACCCACGAGGAGTTTATGGGCTGCATCTACTGGCAGGCCGGCGCCACCGTGGAGGAAACCGGCGCCAAGGCCCTGACCTTGATGGAGTTCGAGCGCAAGTACACCCCCGAGCTAGTGGCCCACGCCCGCCACTTTGAGCACCGCAACGCCTGGGCCGTGGTGCAGCGCCTACCCGAGGCCGACCGCCGCCACCCGCGCCTGGTGCGCGCCCTCAAGCAGCTCGACGTGAACGTGAACGTGAACTGGCCGCTGATGCACTACAAGTCGGCGGTGCGCTACTTGCAGCGCGACCCCACCGACGTGCCCGCCACCGGCGGCACCAACTGGCGCAACTACCTGCCTCCCAAGTTTCAGCGCCGCATTTTCTACCCGCAGTTGTGGACCGCCCAGGAGCTGGAAGAATGGGGCAAGGGCTGGGTGGAAAAGGTGCTGGAGGAAGGGCGGCCCTAGCTACCTATTACAAAAGCAAAAAGCCGCTGATTAAGCGGCTTTTTGAGTGAATAGCGGGATGCGCGCCAGGTCGGCCGCGTGGCTACGCTGCTCTTCTTCTAGGTCGTAGTCATTCTGGAGCCCTAGCCAAAACTTGGGCGAGTTGCCGAAATACCGCCCCAGCCGCAAGGCCGTATCGGCCGTAATGCGACGCCGGCGTTTGAGGATTTGCGAGAGGCGGGTTTGCGGAACTCCTACGTCCTGCGCCAAGCAGTCAGGTTGAGTTCGGTTAGGAATTCCTCTCGGAGTACTTCGCCGGGGTGAACGTTAAGTATAAAGAATCATCTTATGGGCTGCTACCAGAAGCCGGGCGGTGCGGTTAAAGCCTGCGCTAAACTGAAACCGCGCCGACACAGGCAGGCTTTACAATTGTATCAACTTCCCCAAGCACGAGGTTTTTCAAACCAACTAAGAGTATTCAGAAACTGAATGCTTATCGCCTTGTTCACCAACGCAACAAATTTTTCGGGAATCCATGCGAATAGAATGCCGCCCTGCTCTACACTATCATCATTGTAAAACCACGTATCAATTGGAGGTAAGTCCCACTCATCAAAGAAACCTTCTGTGTCTACCTCAACAGCACCATCAGGTATGTTTAAACCGTATTCTATAACCAGTATCTTACCCAGGCAGATACTATCATGACTCAGTTTATCAGATAAAGCCTGCTTCAATTCCATTTGCTTACGAAATAGCTCAGTAAAAGCATCATGGTAGTAAGGGTCCGACTGCTTAGTCCATTCGTTCCAAGGAATCGGACCCTCATGAAGTGGCCCTGGCATGTGAACAAACCATTCTCCGTCCTTATAAAGCGGATTAATTATGTTTCGTAACCCAGTCCACTCTACTTTTCCTTTCTGCCCTAGCTGCTGGCAATAGACTTGAGTTAATCGCAAATTCGCAAAGAACTGGGTCTGGTCGATGTTAATCATTAGCCTTTCTATTGCTGCGCTCTCACACCTGAATAATGCCCACGTTATACGCCTTCTCAATCGGCGCTTGATTGGCGGCCGCAATTCCCTCCGAAATCACCTTACGCGTTTCGAGCGGGTCAATCACGGCATCGACCCACAGGCGGGCCGCCGCATAGTAGGGCGATAATTGCTCTTCGTAGCGGGCCTTGATGCGGTCGAGCAACTCCTTTTCGGCTTCGGGGGTGATGACTTCGCCCTTGGCTTTGAGGCTAGCCACTTGGATTTGCAGCAGGGTGTTGGCGGCCGCCGCGCCGCTCATCACGGCGAGCTGGGCGGTGGGCCAGGCCACGATGAGGCGCGGGTCGTAGGCCTTGCCGCACATGGCGTAGTTGCCGGCGCCGTAGCTGTTGCCCACAATGACCGTGAACTTGGGTACCACGCTGTTGCTCATGGCGTTTACCATCTTGGCGCCGTCCTTGATGATGCCGCCCTGCTCGCTGGCCGAGCCCACCATGAAGCCCGACACATCGTGCAAAAACACGAGCGGAATGCGCTTCTGGTTGCAGTTCATAATAAAGCGGGCCGCCTTGTCGGCCGAGTCGGAGTAGATGACGCCGCCCATCTGCATGCCGGTTTTCTTGCTTTTTACAATCTTGCGCTGGTTGGCCACGATGCCCACGGCCCAACCGTCGATGCGGGCTAGCCCGCAGATAAGCGTCTGGCCATAGAGGTCTTTGTAGGGCTCAAACTCCGAGTTATCGACCAGCCGGTTGATGATTTCCATCATGTCGTAGGGCTTGGCGCGGTCGCTGGGCAGCTGGCCGTAGAGTTCGCTAGGGTCCGACTTGGGTGCGGCGGGCGCGGCGCGGCTGAAGCCAGCCGAGGGCTGCGCGCCCAGCTTGTCGAAGATGTTGCGGATGTGGTCGAGCGCCTCCTCGTCGGTGTCAAACTTATAGTCCGTCACGCCCGATACCTCGGAGTGCATGGCCGCGCCGCCGAGCGCTTCGTTGTCGATGGTTTCGCCAATGGCTGATTTTACCAGGTACGAACCTGCCAGGAACACCGAGCCGGTGCCGCTCACTATCATGGCTTCGTCGCTCATGATGGGCAGGTAGGCGCCGCCCGCCACGCAGGGGCCCATAATGGCCGAAATCTGCACAATGCCCATGCTACTCATTACCGCGTTGTTGCGGAAAATGCGGCCGAAGTGCTCCTTATCGGGAAAAATCTCGTCCTGCATGGGCAGGTACACGCCCGCCGAATCGACGAGGTAGATGATGGGCAGTTTGTTTTCAATGCTGATTTCCTGGGCCCGCAGGTTCTTTTTGGCCGTGATGGGAAACCACGCGCCGGCCTTCACGGTGGCGTCGTTGGCCACTACCACGCACTGACGGCCCTGCACGTAGCCGATTACCACCACCACGCCACCGCCGGGGCAGCCGCCTTCCTCCTGGTACATGCCTTCACCGGCAAAAGCACCGATTTCAACCTGCGCTGCGCCCTTGTCGAGCAAGTAGTTGATGCGCTCGCGGGCCGTGAGCTTGCCCTTGGCTTTATGGGCGGCAATGCGCTTTTCGCCGCCGCCGAGGGCCGCTTTTTCCAGCTTTTTGCTTAGCTGGTAGGTGAGTTGCTTGAGGTGGTCTTCGTTGCGGTTGAACTCGATGTTCATAAACAAGTGGGTGGGAAAGGGAGCAAGTAGCGCGGACTTTCAGTCTGCGGGTAAGCAGGTTAGTTAGTGGCAGCATACGTGGACTAAAAGTCCGCGCTACAAAAAAACCTGCCCGTTGCGGGGCAGGTTTCAAAGATACGGCTATGGTAGCGCTGGCTTATTTAACGGTCGTCTTGCGCTCGGTTTCCACTACAGCACCGTTGGGGCGCGTGGTGGTGGTTTCAACCTCGGTTTTCTTCTTGCCGCCCCCGCCGCCGAACACCGAGAAGTGTACGTAGCGCTTGGGGTTAGCTTTCATGTCCGAAATCAGGGCGTTAGAGCTAGCGGCCGTGGCGTTGAGGTTATTATAGAGCAGCGTATCGTTGATGAGCTTGCCCAGCGAGCCAGTTTTATCGTTCAGCGCGGTGCTCACGCCTTTGAGTGAAGTCTGCGCTTCGGCTAGGGTCGCGTTCAGGTTGCGCATTGTCGGGCCGATTGGCGTCGTTTTCAGCGAATCAGATAGCTGCGAAAAGTTGCTGGCAATGCGGTCGAGCTTGCCGGTACTCTTGTTGAGCGCGGCGCTCATTTGGGCCAGGTTGCGGGTAATCTGGTTGATGTTGGCTTGGTTGGCGGCAATCAGGTTTTGCAGGGCCTGCGTGCTTTGGCGGGCGCCCAACAGCGTACCCTGGATGTTGGATTGAGCATCCTTATTGAGGAAGCCGTTGATGTGCGAGAGCGTCGAGTTCACGGTGTCAAGCAGCACCGTGGCGCGGGCCTGCACAATGTCGGTGATGCTAACGGCAGTGGTCGTCTTGAGCGTTTCGCCCCCACTAAACTCCTTGCTGTTTTTGCCCAGCAGCAGCGTAATAGTTTTGGAGCCCAGCAGCGAGCCGCTGAGACCAGCCTTGGTCGAATCGCCGAGCGTAATACCTTTGTCCAGCTCCAGCGAGGCGCGGATAGAATTGTTGTTTTCTGGTTGCAATTCCAGGTTTTTTACCTGGCCAACTTTGATGCCGTTGAGGATAACCGGCGCGCCCACGTTCAGCCCATCAACCTTCGGATAAATGGCGTAGTACGTGCGGTCACTGGATAGTAAGTTGCTGCCCCGCAAGAAGTTAAACCCTACGGCCAAGGCTATCAGGGCCACCACGGCCAATAGGCCCACTTTTATTTCTTTAGACACAGGAAAGTAAATTTAGAGCTTGAATAGGCCAACTGTTAGAGGGAGTAACGACCCCCAATGGTTGCGTCGGCGGGCCTGTTTGCTGCTCTTAACGGCAAACCGGGGCCGGATGTTAGGCTAGCCCCTAAGCGCCGCCGTAGCTCAGTCGGCGGGCGTGCCCTCTAAATCGCGCTTATACTCGCGAAAAGCCCGGTAAATACCCCCCGCAATGGCCTGCTGGCCAGCGCGGGTATCGAGGTAGCGCTCCTCGCTGGGGTCGGTCAAAAAACCGGCTTCCACTAGCACCGAGGGCATTGTGGACTTCCAGAGCACCAGAAAGCCGGCCTGCTTTACCCCGCGCGAACTGCGCCCCACGCTGGTGCGGAACTGCCGGTCGATGCGCTGGGCTAGCCGCAGCGAGTTGGTGATATAGGCGCTCTGGAAAAGAGAAAATAAGATGTGCGACTGCGGCGAGCGCGGGTCGAAGCCATCGTAGCGCAGCTTATAATTCTTTTCTTGCAGAATAACTGAGTTTTCGCGCTGGGCCACGCCCAGGTTGGCGTCGGTTTTGTGCAGGCCCATCGTCCAGACCTCGGTGCCGCGCGAGCCCCGGGGACCGGCGTTGCAGTGCACCGAGATGAAGAGGTCGGCGTGGTTGCGGTTGGCGATGGCGGCGCGCTCGTCGAGCTCAATAAACACGTTGGTTTTGCGCGTATAAATGACCTTCACATTGGGCAGATTCTCCTCAATCTGCCGGCCCAGGTCTTTGATGATGGCGAGGGCCACGTCGGCCTCGTGGGCATCGGCGCCGTTGCAGCCAATGTCCTTGCCGCCGTGGCCCGCGTCGAGCACTACCGTGCGCAGGCGGTAGCGGGTATCGTCGGCAGCGGGCGCGGGCACCGAGTCGGCGGCGAGGGCGCGCGGGGGCCGGGGGCTAGCCAGCGTATCCTGGGCATTCAGTACCGGGCAGGGCGCACTCAGCAGCAGACAGGTAAGCGCAATAATCCGCACGTCAATCGTTGGGGAAAAAACCAGGGGGCTAGCAACCTTTGGCAGGGCTGGCGGCCTCCTATCTTTGTAGTAAGCCTCAAAAGTAATTCGCTCGGTGGCTTTATTAAATTTGCTGTTCTCTAACGTTCTCTTTTCGGGTGCTTTTGGCCGTCGGCGCGGGGCGCTGGCGGGCCTGCTCGGCCTGTGCTTTTGGCTGCTGGGCGGCGGGCTGGTGGCCCACGCCCAAACCACCCCCGCAGACTCGACCCGTGCCAACCCGCGCCGGGCGGGCTCGACGCCCACCCAGCCGGTGCGCAACCTCAACTACGACCGCAACGCGCCCCAAAGCCCACCCCCGCCGGGCGAAAAAAATATTGGCCAGCCGGCCGTACCCGGCGTTTCGCGGCGGCCCGCCCCTAGCCTTACCCCCGACAGCACCGGCCTGCTGGCCGATACCAGCCGCCGCGTGCGCGACTCGCTCAACGTGGTGATTCTCAAGCGCCGCAGCCAGGTCGAAACTACCGTGAAGTACGCCGCTAAGGACTCTATTCAGTTCGACGTGACGACCAAGATTGCCAAGCTCTACAACAAGGCTACCGTGGACTATGGCAAGATGAGCGTGAAGGCGGCGCTCATCACCCTCAACTACGGCACCAACACGGTGCAGGCCGTGGGCCGCCGCGACACGGTGCAGCACCGCATGGTAGACCAGCCGCTGTTTAAGGATGATGCGGGCACCTACTCGGCGGGTAATATCAACTACAACTTCAAAACCAAGAAGGGTAAAATCTCGGAGGTCGTGACCCAGCAGGGCGAGGGCTACATCCACGCCGAAGTGGTGAAAAAACTGCCCGACAACGACTTCTACGGCCTGCACGGCCGCTACACCACCTGCAACCTGGAGCACCCGCACTTCTACATTGAGGCGGGCAAGATGAAAGTAATACCGGGCCAAAAGGTAATTACCGGGCCGTTTCACATGGTAATTGCCGACGTGCCGCTGCCCATCGGGCTGCCCTTCGGCTACTTTCCGACGCCGCACGCGGGGCGCGGCTCGGGCTTTATCATTCCTACCGTGGGGCAGGGCCAGCAGCGCGGCTACTCGCTCACCAATGGTGGCTACTACTGGGCGCCCAACGACTATATCGGGGTGCGCGTAACGGGCGACTTCTACGCCGGCAACGCCGACCGCGTCGGCGGCTACGGTATTGCTACCGAGCTTACCTACCGCAAGCGCTACAAGTACCAGGGCAGCTTCCGCTTTACCTATGCCAACCAGCCGGTGGCGCCCATTCTTACGACCAACACCACCGCCAACTCGGATTATCTGTATTCCAATTCGGTGAATACCTTTTGGGTGAGCTGGAGCCACTCGCCCACCCCGCTGCCGGGCGGCGGCGTATTTTCGGCCAGTGTGCAGGCGGGCAGCTCGTCGTACAACCGCGTGAATACGCTTAACGCGCGGCAGCTGCTGTCAGCTACCTTCAACTCGACCATCAGCTACAGCAAAACCTCGCGCCGGCTGCCCATCAACTACGCCGTGCAGCTTTCGCAGAGCCAGAACGTGCAAACCGGCGTCATGGACTTTACGCTGCCCAACTTCAACCTGGGCCTGGCGCGACAGTACCCGTATTTGCTTTTCACGAAGCAAACCCGGGGCACCTGGTATGAGCAGTTTGCCGTGAGCTACAACCTGACGGCCCAAAACCGCATCAGCAGCCTGGTGCCGGCCCGCTCGCTGGCCGCCGACGTGCCCCTGCTCGGGGGCAGCACCACGGCCTACAACATTCCGGTGAGCCTGGCCAATGCGGGTAAGCTGCTGCGCAACGCCCAGAATGGCTTGCAGCACCAGTTTCAGATTACGGTGCCGGGTTTTGCCCTGCTCAATCGCCACGTACAGGTGCAGCCGTCGGTTAACTACGGCGAAACCTGGTATTTGCAGCGTCTGAACTACAGCTATTTGCCCCGCATTCGCGCCATTAAGGTTGATACTATTTCGCCGAGCTTCGAGCGGGCATACTCGTACTCGGCCAATATCTCAGCCAATACCAATTTCTACGGTACGGTGCTGTTTAAGGGCGACCGCTACATCAAGGCCATTCGCCATAAGGTGAGCCCTAGCCTCAGCTATGCTTTCTCGCCCGACTTATCGCGCAACGCCAACGAGGTATTTGTGGGGAGCAACAGCACCAACAACTTCGACGCGCTGCAATCGGCCTATACCAACCGCATTCTTGACCCGCGCCAGTTTTCGCGCTACCAGGGCGTGTATGGGGTGCCGAGCAGCGCCAAGGTGAGCCAGCTGGCCTTCACGGTGCAGAACCAGATTGAGATGAAGGTGCGCAACAACCGCGACACCACCGGCACGGACCCTTACAAGAAAGTGAGCCTGGCCGATGGCATCGACCTGGCCGTGGCCTACAACTTTGCCGCCGATTCGCTCAAGCTCTCCAGCCTCAACCTGGGCTACCGCGTGCAGGTGGCCAAGAAACTGAACGTGGTGGTGAGCAGCGCCTTCAGCTTCTACCAGCGCGACTCGACGGGCCGCCAGCTCAACCGCTACCTGTTCGAGCAGAAGAGCTTCAAGCTCGCCCGCCTGCTCAATGCCAACCTCAGCCTGGGCTACCAGTTCAACCCCGCCGCTAGGCCCAAGAGCAAGGCCAACATCCCGCGCGCCGTGGCCCCTAGCAACGACCCGGTGCTGGGCTCGCCGCTGCAGCAGCAGATTTACGCCGACTACATCGACTTCGATATTCCGTGGGAAGCCACCGTGCAGTACACGGCCTCGTACACCACGGCTGGGGCGCCCATTCGGCCCACGCTCTACGGCTTCGTGCCCATCTTATCGGGCAACTCCATCACGGCCAGCGGCTCGGTCAAGCTTACGCCCAACCTGCGCCTGAGCACCAGCCTCAACTACGACTTGGTGAACAACACCTTCGTGTACCCCACCGTCAATTTCTACCGCGACCTGCACTGCTGGCAGATTTCGGGCCTCTGGATACCCGTGGGCCCCTACCGCGGCTACAACTTCACCATCGCCGCCAAAAGCAGTCTGCTGCAAGACCTTAAGCTGAACCGCAACAAGACGATTCTGAACCGCTAGGAAAAACAAGGAAATAAGAACGTCCGTCCTTACGAAAACCTGTTAGTGCTACTGCCCAAACTCAAACACCACCTCGCGCACAAATAAGTCGCCCTCGGGGCGCAGAATGGTGAGGTTGCTGATTTCGAGCTCCAGGTTGAAGGTCTGGTTGTTGAGAAACTGCAACACCGGGCCCAGCAACTCGGGCGTGGTATCGTGCAGAGCCAGCGACACGTGGGGCAGCCACAAATCGGGCGCGCTAAACTTGTCGGTGCGCGAGCAGAGCGGCGCGGCCAGCTCCAATATCTGGTGGTGCAGCTGGTTGAGGGTATCGGAGCGCAGCACCGGAATGTGAATCACGGGGTTATCGCCCGGAAACATGCCTAGCCCGGTGGTGTGGGCGATAAACGACTTAGTAGTGCGGGCAATCTCGTGCAGGCCTTGCTTGAGGGCTTCCAGGTCGGTGGGCTCCACTATCTGGTAAGTGAGGTGGGGCTCGGGGGTAGCCTGCACGTCGGTCAGGCCAAATTCCTTTTCCAGACTTTTAATGAGGGCATTGATATGGTCGGAAGCCGGCGAGGGCAGCAGCGAGGTAATGGCGAGCATGGGGCGGAATACAAGGCGGAAAAGGCACGGCGGAGGGCTGACTAGCCCCCGCTTCTGGCCCAAAGCTACTGGTCCGGGCGGGTTGCGGAGCGCGGCGGGGCAGGAAGGGGCCCACACCCGGCTTATTTAGAAGATAACCCGCTTGAGCGCGAACTTCTGGACGGTGGGCCCGGTAGCTTGCAGCACGTTTAGGTACGAGTACAGCACGTAGCTGGCACTGGCGGCCTGGGTGGTGCCGGGGCCGCCCACCGTGCGCTGGGCCAGGGTAGTGGGGTACGGCGACACCCCGTTGGCGGTAGCATCGAAGGTGCCGGTGGTGGTCACGGCCGCAAAGTCGGTTGTAGTGGCTAAGCGGTACACCTTGCCCTGGGCATTGCACACCACGTGCAGGATGGTGTTGTTGAACAGTTGCAGGCCATCGGCCCCGCTCAGGCTAAGGCCGGCGGGCAGCGCCACGGTGGTAATGGTGCCGGGGTTGGTGGTAGCCGTGCCGGGCACCGTTGCAATGGGTATTTTAAGCAGCTTGCCCTCGTCGGACTTGGCCACCAGCAGGTAGCCGCTAGGGTGGTACACGATGCCATTGAGGCAAAATGCCCCGGCTGGCGCGCTCAACGCGCTATTCATGAGCCACACCGAAGGCGTGCCCTTGCCGGTGGCGTCGAAGGTTATCTTATAAATAATGGGGGCGAAACTGTCAGTCACGTACGCGTTGCCCTGCGCATCGATGGCAATGTCATTGGCAAAGTGCGGCTTGGTCGCATCGGCCAAGTTACTCAGGTTGATAACCTCGCCCAGCATACCGGTGCTGCGGTTAAAAACGGCCACGGCGGCCAGTTTGCGCAGCGTGGCGGGGGTGCTGCGCTCCTTGTTATAGCCGAGGTCGGACACGGCCGCCAGCAGGCGGTTGCGCGAGGCATCGAGGTTGAGGCCGATGGTGGAAATCAGCTGGTCGTTGTCGGCAAAAATGGTGTAGGCACCTGTATTGCTAGTATCTGACGCCGCAATATCACCTGTTACCTGGCCGATGCGGCCCGCCGTTTGGGAGCTTACCAGAAAGCGCCCGCTCTGGCTGTCGTACTGCGTACCTTCGGGGTAGAGGCCAGGTTGCACAAACTTGACCGTGGCGGGCAGCGCAGCGTCGGCATTTACGCGCGTGTCGCTGTCTTTTTTGCAGGCCGAAGCCAGCACCAGTACACCAGCCAGCAACCCAAGGCTCGCTCGCGGGGCAACGAAGGAAAAAAGCATAAAAAAGGGAGAAAGCTGACTGCTGTACGGCCACTGGGGGGCAGGGTTGGGCAAGCCGACAACCCTAGCCCTGGGCTTTGTCGTTAGGTAGCCTTCAGCTTATTTACCGTGTCCGACTCCTCCCCTGCCTCTACTACCCGGCCTAGCCACTGGGGCCGCTGGCTGGCGCTTGGCCTGGCCACGCTGCTGCTAGCCGCCTTGGCTTGGCTGAAATGGGGCCTCGACCCTTGGCTGCGCGGCCAGCTCGAAGCACAGGTAGCCACCCAAACGCACGGCCAGTACACCCTGTCAGTAACCCACCTACGTACCCGCCTGCTGGCCCGCAGCCTGCACCTGGGCGGCATCAGTCTAAAACCCGCCACGCCCACCCTAGCCGATACCCTGCCCCGCCTCACCGCCCGGCTGGCTAGCCTCGACCTGAGCGGCGTGGGCCTGCTAGCCCTGCTGCGCGGCCACACCGTGCCCATCGACAGCCTCACCCTCGATTCGCTGCGCCTCGACGTGGCCGTCCTGGCCCGGCGCCCGGCGCCGCACCCTAGCCCACCCCTATACCAGCAGCGCCCGCTACGGCTAGGCTACCTGGCCCTGCGCCACGCCAGCGGCACCTTTGGCCCCGCCAAGTTTCCTACGGGCGAGCTGGCCGACGGCCGGGTGAGCGCCCGCGACCTTCTTTTTACCGCAGCCGGCGCGGCCGATACCCAGCGGCTAGCCTTTGCGGCCAGCTGGCAGGCGCTGCTGCGCGGGCCTATGGGGCGCGTGGGCGGGCACACCGTAGCGGCCGGGCTGGTCGATTTTTCCAGCACCCAACAGCGGTTGGGGCTTGATTCGCTGCGCATTACGCCGCCCGCGCCTGGGCGGGGCAAGCCGGGCGCCGTACGGGTGTTTTTTACTATGCCCCGGGTGCGTGTGGTGGGGCTGCGGGCGGCCACCTGGCAGCACCAACACCGCCTGCGCGCCGACTCGGCCCGGCTCAGCAAGCCGCGGCTCACGTTTCGGCCGCCCGCCAAGGCGCCGCCGCCGCTGTGGCAGCTGCTGCAACCCGTGTTTCGGCGGGCCGATGTGCGGCAGCTCATCTTGGAGGATGGCTACTTGGCCGTGGCGGGCGTGCAGGAGACGCCGGCCATCCACCACGTATTTGGCGTGGCGCGCAGCCTGCGCATCGATTCTATCTCGCAGCAGCCAACCGCGCGGCGCATCCTGTATGCCCAGGCCTGGACGGGCCACACCGGGCGCCTCACGGCCACACTGGCCCCGCCCAAGTACCCGGTCAGCATCGAGCACGCGGCCCTCAACACCGACCAACAGGTACTGCGCCTCAGTTCGCTGGCTTTGCGGCCCATTCTTAGCCCGGCTCAGCTAAACCGGCGCGATGGCTACCAGACCACCCAGCTCACGGTGCGCATGGCCGAGATATTAGCCAAGGGCTTCGATTTCAAGCAATTGTCGGCCAATAGCCACCTGCGCGTAGCCCACGTCATTGTAGAGAACCCCTACCTGCTGGCGCGCAGCGACGGCCGCGGGCCCCTCAATACCCAGCCTTCTTACCTCACGCCCGAAGCCGTGCGCCGGCTGCGGGCGCACATCGACGTGCGCCGGCTCGACGTGCGCAACGGTACCATTGAGGCCCGCTCGCGTAGCGCCCGCACGCCCCTGGAGGGCACCTTCAGCATCAACCGGCTAAACGCCACGCTGTATAACGTGAGCAACGACCCTAGTCGCATGAGTCTGGCGCACCCGCTCACCGGCTCGGCCACCGGCTACCTGCAAAACGTTTGCCGGGCCGAGGTGCGCCTCACCACTTCGCTGCTCGACCCGCGCGGCCGCCAGCACCTGCGCGGCAGCTTCGGGCCGGCGCCGTTCAGCATCCTGAATTCCATTATGACGCCCACCCGGCTCATACGCTTCAAAAGCGGCCGGGCGCAGGGTATTGATTTCGACGAGTACATTGACCGCCAGCGCATCAGCGGCACGGTGCGGGCGCGCTACACCGAGCTGCGGCTCAACTTCCTGGGCTACAAGGAGGGCGAGGTGAAGAAGACGTTTTTTGGCCGCCTCAAGAGCGGGCTGGTCAATGTGGTGGTGCGCGACCAAAACCCCCGCCCCGGCGGCCGCTTCGTGGTGGGCGACATCGACACGCCGCGCGAGCGGGAGTTTTCGACGTTCACGGCCTGGCGCCAGGGCCTCATCGTGGGCTTTTTGCACAGCGTGGGCGTGCCCAAAAAGCTGGCCAGCAGCTATGGGCAGGCGAGCGATGGCACGGCGCTGCCACCCGCTGCCGAAGCGCCGGGCTACCCCACCAGCCCGGCTGCCCCGGCGCCGCAGGCCCGCAGTGCGCCCGCTCGGTGGCTGCACGGCGCCGTACGCCGGGTAAAAAAGCTGGTGAAGCGCCTGCGTAATAAGGTAAAAGGGCGCGGCTAGGGTCTTTTGCCCACATCAGGGCGCGGCCGGGCCACTAGGTTTTCCAGCGTAGAGCTGTTGGTGGGGCGCTGCGCCGGCGCGGCCGGGGCCAGCAGTAGCCGGACTAGCCCCAGGGTAGCCGGAAAAGCGCTGGGCGAACGGGTAATAACGGCAAGCCCACGAGGCAGCCCGGCAGGATATTGCCACGCGGCCGAATGGTTTAGGGCATGTTATGACCGAAATTTTTCGAGGCGCTGCGCTGTTTTATTTCCGCACGCGCCGTGCCCTACCCGCGCCCGGCGCGTGCGGATAGCCCCTGCTAGGCCGTACCTTTGCCCTGCCGCTAGTGTAGGCCGGCCGGTGGTTTAGCCCGCGCCCTGCACTACGCCTTATTCGCCCTTAGTGGCCCTAGCCGGCCCCGCCATGATTTCAATTTCCGACCTCGACTTCCATTTTGGCTCGCGCACCCTCTACGACGGCGCTAGCCTGCACATCAAGCCCAAGGATAAAATTGGCCTGGTAGGCCTTAATGGCACCGGCAAATCGACCTTGCTGCGCCTGCTCGTGGGCGAGTACCGCCCCGACGGCGGCTCCATCTCGATGAGCAAGGACGTGAGCCTGGGCTTTCTGAACCAGGATTTGCTGAGCTACGACTCGCACGAGTCCATCCTGCTGGTGGCGATGCAAGCCTTTGCCGAGGCGCTGGAATTGCAGAAGAAAATCGACGCCGTGCTGCTGGAGTTTGAAACCGACTACCGCGACGAGCTGGCCGACAAGCTGGCCGTGCTGCAAGAGCGCTTCGAGGCGCTGGGCGGCTACACCATGCAGTCGAAGGCCGAGGAAATTCTGGAAGGCCTGGGCTTTTCGACGGAGGACTTGCAGAAGCCGCTCAAGACTTTTTCGGGCGGCTGGCGCATGCGCGTGATGCTGGCCAAAATTCTGCTCCAGCAGCCTTCGCTGCTGCTGCTCGATGAGCCCACCAACCACCTGGACCTGCCTTCCATCAAGTGGATTGAAACGTACCTGGCCAGCTACGAGGGCGCGGTCATCATCGTGAGCCACGACCGCGAATTCTTGGACGGCACCACCAATACGACCGTGGAAGTAAGCGGCGGCAAGCTCAATCCTTACGCCGGCAACTACTCGTTCTACCAGGAAGAGAAAGTGTTGCGCACCGAGATTCAGCAGGGCGCTTACGACAACCAGCAGGCCGCCATCAAGCAGGCCGAGCGCTTTATCGAGCGCTTCAAAGCCAGTGCCAGCAAGGCCAAGCAGGCCCAGAGCCGCGTGAAGGCCCTCGACAAGCTGGAGCGTATTGAGGCCGTGGCGCCCGACGCGGCTAGGGTCAATTTTAAGTTTACGTTCTCGCAGCAGCCTGGCCGCCACATCCTGCGCATGGAGCACGTGAGCAAGAGCTACGCCGAAAAGCTCATCTTCCGCGACACCAACGTGCACATCGAGCGGGGCGATAAAATTGCGCTCATCGGCGCCAACGGCAAGGGCAAATCGACGCTGATGCGCCTCGTGGCCGGCGCCGAAACGCCCACCGCCGGCAAGCATCAGCTGGGCCACAACGTCATCATGGCCTTCTACGCGCAGCACCAGCTCGAAAGCCTGACCGTGGACAACGAGATTATCCAGGAGATGAACGAGGCGGGCTCGAAGCGCAACGAGATGGAATTGCGCGGCGTGCTAGGGTCGTTTTTGTTCACGGGCGACGACGTGTACAAGAAAATTAAGGTGCTGAGCGGCGGCGAGAAAAGCCGCGTGGCACTGGCTAAAACCCTGATTTCGGAAGCCAACTTCCTGCTGCTCGACGAACCGACCAACCACCTGGATATGCAGTCGGTCAACATCCTCATTCAGGCGCTGGAGCAATACGAGGGCACGTTCATCGTCATCAGCCACGACCGCTATTTCGTGGAGAACGTGGCCACCAAAATCTGGTTTATCGAGGATTACCAGCTCAAGGAATACCCCGGCACCTACCACGAGTACGAGCAGTGGCAGGATGACCGTGAAAAGGCAGCCAAAAAAGCTGGCCTGCCCAGCCCCTCGGCCCCGAAACCCACGCCCAAACCGGCGGCCGTGGCCGAGCCCGTGCCCTCGGTGAACAAAACGCCCGCACCCGACCAGAAAAAGGCCCTGCGCGAGCTGGCTGAGGTCGAAGCCAACATCGACAAGATGGAAAAGGAGCTGGCCCTCTACGAAAAACAGCTGGCCGACCCCAAAATTTACCAGAACACCGCCCAGCTCAAGGACACGACCGTGAAGTTTGAGCAGGTGAAAAAGGAGCTTGCCAAGCTCAACGACCGCTGGGAAATGCTGGCCGAGATGTAGGAATGAGGCAGCGCAAAAAGCCCCGCCAGCAGCTGCTGGCGGGGCTTTTTTGTGCGGTACGGCTAGCGGCCGTCGCTATTTTACCTTCTTATCCAGAAAAGCGAAGATGGCTTGGTAAGCGGTAGCCAGCTCAGTGGCGCTAGGGCTGTGCTGGCCTTCGGGCACAAATAAGACCTCGTTTTTTTGCGGGTTTTGCCGGAGCAGGGCCACGAACTTCTCGAACGTGACGGGCGGCACCTGGTCGTCCTTGCCGCCCTGCCAGATGAAAAACGGCGGGTCGTTTTGGTCGAAGTACGTTATCGGCTCGTACTTGCGGATGTAGTCCTTGGGCGCGTAGTCAGTGGTTTCGGGGAAAAGGGCGACGCCGATGGCTTTCATCACGGGCACGTCGTTGCTCATAAAGACTTTTTCCACCACGTCAAGGCCATCGACTGGCCCTGAGAAATTGACGACACCGGCGATTTTTAGGCCGGCGTCCAGCTTGGGCACGTAGGCCGGGTCATTGGCCGTGACGGCCACCAGGCTGGCAATATGCGCCCCGGCCGAAAAGCCCGTCACGATTATCCGACTCAAATCGAGGTGGTACGTGGTGTTGTTCGCCCGCAGAAAATTGAGGGCGTAGGTCAGGTCTTCCGTGGCCAGCGGCACGCCGCGCTTGATGCGATAGTTCATATTGACTACGTTCAGCCCCTTTTTCAGGTACGGCTGAATGTAGCGCTCCTCCCGCGCCTTATCGCTGACGTAGTAGCCGCCGCCGTGCAGAAACACGATGGTGTAGTTCTTCTGCTTCAAGCGGTTGGCCGTGGGCGAAAGGTACATATCGAGCTTCTGCTCCGGGTCGGCGCCGTAGGCCACGTCTTTGGTTACGCGGTACTCAGCCTGCACCTGCGCGGGTGTTTGGTCGGGCACCCGGGCTAGCTGCACGGCGCACGAGTTCAGCAGCAGCGCCGCCCCGAGGCCGAGGCCGCAAAGAATTTTAGTCATGGTAAGAAAAAAAAGGAGTGCGCGCAATCGTAGTAAGCTTGCGCAACGAGCGCTTGCCCCAAACGACGCAATACCGCGTAAAAGGTCGCGCTACGCGCTCTTTTTACCAGCACTTTCCTAGCAAAGTGCCCCTAGCCGGCGAGCCTACCTACCCGAGTTCCAGACCAGAATGGTGCAGCCCTCCGAGCCGGCGGGGCTGCTGGCGCGGTGCTCGGTGCCGGGCGGGTAGTAGAGGTAGGAGCCCGCCGGAAACGCGCGGCCGCTTTCCACGCCGGGGTCGCAGTAGGTGCCGGCCACCACGAATACCTCATCGGGCGTTTGGTGCGCGTGGTGCGGGTATGTGCGACCGGCGGCAATGCGGATGAGCACGCGCTTTTCGCCGGGCTCGGCGCGCAGCAGCGTGCGCGTGATGCCTTCGCTGATGGTTTCCCAGGTTTGGGCTTGCGGCTCGGTGGCGGCTACTGCGCGCATACTTTTTTTACGTTGAAAAGAAGTTAAGAATTATCCGCTAAACCGGCTGGCCAGGCCACTGTTTTGGGTGCCCGCCACTAAGGAGCCCGGTGGCCGGCCGGGCGGGGGCACCGGCCCTAGCCGTGCTACCGGCCGTACTTTCGTTTTATGCGCTTTCGTCACCTTCCCTATCCTATTCTGCTGCTAGCGGCGGGCTGCGTGCCGCTGGGCACGCCCATCACCAACCCCAACCTGCCGGCTAGCCAGCAGCAAAAACCGGCCGAGTACTACGCCGACCGCACCCTGCGCTACCAAGACTACATCTACGACCCTAGCGTGCGCAGCGTGCAGTGCTACGTGCCCACGGCCCAGGCCAACGACGTGCTGCTGCCGCCCATCGTGCCCATTACTCAGGAGCAGCCCGTGACGCTGGAGTTTGACGTGCTGGGCGAGCAGGCGCCGCGCCTCACGGCCAAGCTCATTCACTGCGACCTGAACTGGACGCCCTCGCAGCTCACCGATATGCAGTTTTTGAGCGAGATAAATGAGTTTACGCTCACCAATTACCAAACCTCGGTTAATACCAAGGTGCCGTATTTTCACTACGCCCTGCGGGTGCCGCGCGTGAAGCTCAGCGGCAACTACTTGCTGGTGGTGCAAAACCAGGCCGGCGTGCCGCAGCTGTCGCGCCGGATGCTGGTGTATGAAAACCAGGTAGTTGCCAGCATTCAGCAAGGCGTGCTGGCCGGCGGCCTCGATGCGCGCTACGCCTACCAGCAGCTCAATTTCAACATCAACTACAGCGCCGTGGACCTGGTGAACCCGGCCGCCGAGGTAAAGGTGGTGCTGCGCCAGAACTTCCGCTGGGATAATGCTCATTACAACCTCACGCCCACCTTTGTACGCGACGCCGAGCGCCGGCTCGAATACCAGTACATCAACTACGAAAACGCCTTTCCGGGCCTTAGCGAGTACCGCTACTTCGATGCCCGCTCGCTGCAAGCCAGTGGCCTGGGCGTGGCTAGGCTCCTGCGCCAGGGCAACCCTACGCAAATCGAGTTGCAGGAAGAAACTACCCGCAACGGCCTGGCTTACAACCAGTACGCCGATGCCAACGGCCAGCGGGTGTTCGAAAACCGGGAGTTTGGCAACGGCGCCTACAACGGCGACTACGCCCAGGTAACCTTCAACCTGAAGGCGCCCCAGCCCGCGCCCGGCCCGGTCTATGTATTTGGCGCGCTCAGCGACTGGCAGCTGCGCGATGAGTTCCGGCTGGCCTATGACTCGGTGCAGCAGCGCTACACCGGCCGCGCGCTGCTCAAGCAGGGCTATTACAATTACAGCTACGCCGTGGCGCCCAAGCGAACCGGCGCCGCGCCCGACGAAATTTATTTCGAAGGCACCCACCAGGAAACCGAAAACCAGTACGACCTGCTCGTGTACTACCGCCCGCCGGGTACCCGCACCGACCTGCTCATCGCCTACCAGGCCATCGACCTCAACCGCCGCTAGGCTTGCCTAGCCGCTTTGCGCTAAACCGTGCCGACCCGCAATCCGGTCGGCACGGTTTTCGCGTAAATGGGGTTGGATACTAACAATTGTTAGCCAGCAGAGTTAGCAAGCCTGCCAGTGCAGTCAGCGGGGGCTAACTTGCATAACTTTCACTTATTTAGTTCAACTTATCGAGAGATTTTACGCCCGTTTCTTTTTGCCAAAATTTTTAGCTTTCCGCTTTTTAGTTGTATCTTTGGCCATGCGTAATACCCAGCTCCCGACTCCCCTGCCCGTGCAGCAGTTTGCCCGCTGCATCGATGACACTGCCCGCCCCGCCGGCTACATCGGCGACTGGCCCACGGCCGGCCGCGTGTATCCCGTGCAGGTGCGGCCCCACGCGCGCACCGGCCAGCCCCACGTGCACGTGCTGGGCTTCTACGCCGAGCGGCCCTACGGCGCCTTCGCCCCCCACCGCTTCGAGCAAGTAGCCACCCTTTGGATGAATTAACGGCTAGCCTTTGGCTCATAAAGAAGCCCGCGCTGCATGGCAGCGTGGGCTTCTTGCTTTCTAACGGGTGGCTAGGGGCAGCTATTTGGGCGGGAGGCCGCTAACCTGGCGCGGCGCCCTAGCCCTACTCAATCACCTGAGCGGCCACGTCGAAGTCGGCGGCGGGCGGCTGGGGGTTCATCTCGGCCAGGGCCGCTACCACAATTTCAGCAATGGCCTGGTCGCGGGCACGCTTATCGTTGGCCGGGATAACGTACCACGGGCACTCGGGCGTGGAAGTAGCGGCCAGCGCCTCCTGGTAGGCTACCTGGTAGGCGTCCCACAGCTGGCGCTCCTTGAGGTCGCCGGGCTCAAATTTCCAACGCTTCTTGGGGTTGTCGAGGCGGGCTTGCAGGCGCTTGGCCTGCTCCTCCTTCGAGATATGCAGAAAAAACTTCAGCACCCGCGTGCCGTTGCGGGTTAGCAATTGCTCAAAATTTCGAATGTCCTCGTAGCGCTGCTGCCAGGTAAAGGGTTCGATGAGGCCGTGCACCCGCGTCACAAACACGTCCTCATAATGCGAGCGGTTGAACACGCCAATGTGGCCGCGGCTGGGCGTGTGCGGGTGAATACGCCACAAAAAATCGTGGTTCAGCTCCTCGCTGCTAGGCTGCTTAAAAGCCGTTACCTCTACCCCGGCGGGGTTTACCCCGGTTAGCAGTTTGCGGATAGTGCCATCTTTGCCACCGGTGTCGATGGCCTGAAACACGAGCAGCAGGCTCTGGCGGTGCTCGGCGTAGAGGTTTTCCTGGTAATCGCTGAGCTGCTCGCGCAGGTCTTCGAGGCGTTTTTCCACCTTTTTCTTGTGGTCGAAGGGCACATTGTTGGCCGGGTCGATATCGGCGAGGCGAAGCGGCGTGTTGGGCCGCACCAGCACGGCGGGCGTAGTAGCAGAAGCAGTTGAAGACATAGAGAAAACGCAAAAAAACGGCCAGTACCGACCGCTCGTTTATTAAACGAAAAAGGCAGTCGCTAGCGTTGTGCTATTACCGAAATTGCTCAGCCGGCGCCGCTTTTTCTGGCGCCGAAATTGCAAGTTCTATTCCGCCTCACTTCCCCTTGTGCCATGACTGTGCTTTCCCGCTTTTTTCGTCGGCTAGCCGCTGGGCTGGCCCTTCCCGCACTGCTGCTCGGGGCCGCTAGCCCAGCGGCCCGCGCCCAGGCTCCGGCCGACATGCCGGCGAGCCAGGCCGCCGGCATCATCCGCGAAATTACCGACGCCGTGGGCTTGCAGCCCCGCTTCGAGCTGCGCGCCACCACGCAGGTTGATAACGCCGCGGCCGTGGTGTACGGCGGCAAGCGCTACCTGCTTTATAACCCCCGGTTTCTGGCTGCCGTGAACCGTGCGGGCCACACCGACTGGGGTGGCATCAGCATTCTGGCCCACGAAATGGGTCACCACCTCAACGGCCACACGCTGCGCGCGGGCGGCTCGCAGCCGGAGGATGAGCTGGAGGCCGATGAGTTTTCGGGCTTTGTGCTGCGCCGGCTAGGGGCTAGCTTGGCGCAGGCGCAGGCCGCGATGGCCGCCGTATCGCCCAGCACTGGTTCGGCCACACACCCCGGCCGCGCGCCGCGCCTGGCGGCCATCAACCGGGGCTGGGGCCGCGCCACGGCCCAGATTGTGGCTAGCACCAAAGCCGGCAGTGCGCAGCCCTCGGCCCAGCCAGTGGCCATTGCCGCTCGCCCCGTGCGGCAGCCTAGCGCGCCCACTCGCTACGAGCCAGCCGGTTACGACGATGACACCAACGATGCCGCCGTGGCCCTGGCGCGCGGGGCCAGCAACGCCCCGGTGCGCGTGGTGGGCCAGCTCACTTTCCGTGATAACCCCGATGTGCCCTTCTACCTCACCAGCGCCCTGAACGTGGTGCGCTTGGCCGACGAAAGCAGCGACGAGGACGGCGGCGTGCGCGATGCCCAGGTAGTGGGCCGTCTGCGCCGCACCGGCAACGCCACCTTTCCCTTTATCCTCGAAGACGGGCGGCAGCGCCCGCTTTACGTGACGCCGCGCGGCGACGTGTACGACAAAGAGGGTCAGCGAGTAGCCAAGATGCACGACCCTTCGTAAGCGCTACCGCTAGCGTACCAAAAAAGGCAGGCCAGCGCAACGCGGCCTGCCTTTTTTGGTAATGTTTATTTCACTTTTGACCTGATGCCCGAATTACCCGAAGTCGAAACCTACCGTCGTTTTATTGATGAAGTGGCCGTAGGCCAGACCATTACCGGCCTCACGGTCTTTGATAAACACGTGCTGGCCGTGCCCGAAGCCGAACTGCGCGCAGCGCTGCTGGGCCGTACCATCAGCGGCACCGGCCGGCTGGGCAAGAATTGTTTTGTGGAGCTGGACAACGGCCGCCTGCTGGTGCTACACTTTGGTATGACCGGCGACATCGGCGCCTACCGCGACGCGCCCGATGCCCCGCGCTTCACCCGCGTGGCCTGGCAGCTGGCCGATTCGGGCCTGAACCTAGCCTTTATTGACCCGCGCAAATTTGGCCGCATCCGGCTGGCCGACAGCGCCGAGGCTTACCAGAAAGCGAAGAAGCTCGGCCCCGACGCGCTGCAAATCACTACCGCCGAGCTGCACCAGAAACTCAGCCGCCGCCGGGTGTTCGTCAAGCCCCTGTTGCTCGACCAAGGCCTCACCGCCGGCCTCGGCAACTGGATTGTGGACGAGGTGCTGTTCCAGGCTAAAATTCACCCCGAGCGGCTGGGCAATTCCATCACTGACAAGGAAGCCGCGGCCTTGCACACCGCCATTCAACTGGTGCTGACGACGGCCATCCGGCACGAGGCCAATTACCGGCATTTTCCGGCTGGCTTCCTCATCCACGCCCGCGAGTGGGACGACTCGGCCACGCCCGGCACCGACGCGCACACATTTTGCCCCCGCCACCCCAAGGTGAAAATTGAGAAGTTTTACGTGGGCGGGCGGGCCACCTACATCTGCCCTAAGTGCCAGCCGGCACCAGCTTCAATTCATGCTGCCGAGGCTACTGGCAATCATAAAAATGCCGGAGCACACCCCAAACCCAATGAGGAGCACCAGTAGCATACTCAGTACATAAGGTGCGGGCCCCACGTCATCGGGGCCCCGCCTGATGTGTGCCAAGGCTAAAACCAGGTTTACCAGCGCCTGCCCCAAGTAGAAAATGAAAATACCTATCCCCAGCTACCTTGACCCGGCGGCGGCCTGAACGCTAGCCCTGCATCCACAAAAAACGCCCGTCGGCCAGCTAGCCAACGGGCGTCTGCGCTAGCGAGGCCTGCGCCCGGCTGGCCCCCTAGCGGCCCACGGCCGCCATCATGGCCTCGGGGTAGCGGGTGCCGGCAGCGGCACCGAGCGGCAGCAGCTCGTCGAGGTGGCGGCGCTCGTCTTCGGTCAATTTTACGTCGAGGGCGCCCACGTTTTCTTCGAGGTATTTCACGCGCTTGGTGCCGGGGATGGGCGCCAGGTCGTCGCCCTGGGTTAGCACCCAGGCCAGGGCCAGCTGGCTGGCCGTTACGCCCTTGCTTTGGGCCAACTCACGCAGGTGGCTCACCAGCTTAAGGTTTTTAGCGAAATTTTCGCCCTGGAAGCGGGGCGAGTGGCGGCGGTAGTCGTCGGGCGCGAAGTCCTCGAACTTCTGAATTTCGCCCGTGAGAAACCCCCGGCCCAGCGGCGAGTACGGCACTAAGCCAATGCCTTTTTCACGCAGCAGGGGCAGAATTTCCGTCTCCACATCGCGGCTCCAGAGGCTGTACTCGGTTTGCAGGGCTGCAATGGGGTGCGTGGCGTGGGCGCGGGCAATGGTTTCGGGGCCGGCCTCACTCAGGCCCAGGAAGCGCACTTTGCCTTCTTCCACCAGCCGGCTCATGGCGCCCACGGTTTCCTCGATGGGCACGCTAGGGTCCACGCGATGCTGGTAGTAGAGGTCGATATGGTCGGTACCCAGGCGCTTGAGCGAGCCCTCGGCCGACTGCCGCACGTACTCGGGCCGGCCGTTGATGCCGCGCTTGCTAGGGTCGCTGGGGTCGCGCACAATGCCAAATTTGGTGGCCAACTGCACCCGGTCGCGGCGGGTTTTGTCTTCCTTGAAAAAGCGGCCCAGCAGCTCCTCGTTGGTGTAGGGGCCGTACATATCGGCCGTGTCGAAGAACGTGACGCCCAGCTCCAGGGCGCGGGCCAGGGTGCGTAGGCTCTCGGCATCGTCGGGCTGGCCGTAGAAATCGGACATGCCCATGCAGCCGAGGCCGAGGGCCGAAACGGAAAGGCCGGCGCGGCCAAGTTGGCGGGTTTGCATATGCGTGGAAAAGTTAGGGGATGAAAGGAAAAGGTGCGGAAGTAACCCGGCCGCGGCCGTTTTGATTTTTCACTAGCCCCGTCGCGGTCGCCCCAAGCCCGGCGCCGGGGCACCCAAAGGCTGTGTCAGCTTTCCCCAGCTCGGTGTCAGCGTTCCTAAGTCGCGTGTCAGCGGTCCAAGCCGCGTGTCAGCTTTCCCAAGCGTTGCGTTACTATCGCACGCCTCGTGTCAGGCTTTCCTGACCAGGTGCAAAAACCACAACTCAGATTTTACTACCTGAACTGCAAGCTTTGGCTTGCGCTGGCCCGGCCTCACTGGCTGCAAGCCTGGCCCCGCCCGTACCTTTACGGCATGAAAAAAATGCTGCTTTTGCCGCTGGGTGCGGCCTTTGGCTTGTTGAGCCTGGCCCTGCCGGGCTGCGGCACCGACTCTAAAACCGCTACTACTACCGAGGGTGCTTCGCCCGCCGCGCAGGCCCGCGCCCTCGAAGACAGCCTGATGAGCCACCACGACCTGGCCATGCAGCAAACCGAGCAGCTCTTCGCCCTTAAGGCCCAGCTCACGGCGGCCAAGGTGCCCGCCAGCGCGCCCATCCAGGCCAAGATGCAGGCCGCCGACCACGCCATGATGACCTGGATGCATCAGTACCAGGCCCCCGACAGCACCTCCCCCGCCCCCCAGCGCCTGGCTTATCTGCAAGACCAGCAAAAGCAGCTGGCCGGCGTCGAGCAGCAGCTGCGCGCGGTGCTCGACTCGGCCCAGGCCACGCTGGGCCGCGCCAGGGCTCCCAAGGCCGCCGCGCCCGCGCCGGCCACTACCCAGCCTAAATAACTCACCCGGCGCCCGGGCCCTAGGCGAACGCCCGGGCGCCCGGCGCGGTTTGTACTAGTGCGGCCGGCGGCCGGCCCGTTGCCTTGTTTTTGCGCGTTATGTTTTTAAAATTTCTGCCCCTAGCGGGCTTGCTGGCCCTGGCCGGCTGCGGCACCAGCACTCCCGCCAACGACACCGGCATTGCCGATGTGCACATGGACAGTGAGGAAGCCACCTCGGCTACCCTGCCCTACCTCGGGGCCGAGGGCAAAAAGCCGGTGCCCGACTTCAGCCTGCCCGACCAGGACGGCAAAATGGTGTCGACTAAAACCCTGGCCGGCAAGGTTTACATCACCAATTTTTTCTTCGCCACCTGCCCCGGCATCTGCCCCAAAATGCAGAGCGAGGTGCTGAAAGTGTACAAGCAGTACGGCCAGGACCCTAATGTGGCGTTTTTGTCGTTCACCATCGACCCCGAACACGATACCCAGCCCGTGCTGGCCGACTACGCCCGCCGGCTAGGGGTAGCCGCGCCGAATAGCACCTGGCGCTTTCTACGTACCCCCGACCGCCCCACGGCCTACAAACTGGCCAGCAACTACCTGGCCGCCGCCCAAACCGACCTCAAGGCCCCCGGTGGCATTGCCCACAGCGGCGCCCTGGCGCTGGTAGACGACCAGGGTTACCTGCGCGGCACCTACGACGGCCTCAACCCTGAGCAGGTGGCCCTGCTGCTGCGCCAGCTACCCGTGCTGCTCAACGAGGTAAACAGCCGCAAGGCCACGGCCGCCCGCTAGCATGCGGTACCCATCTGCCCCGGCGCTGGCCTTGCTGGCGCTGCTAGCCCTTCCCTCCTGCTTCACGGGTAAAAAAAACCAGGGCGAGCGGCTGTACGTGCAGCACTGCTCGGGCTGCCACGGCGAGCAGGGCGAGGGCCTGGGCCAACTGATTCCGCCGCTGGCGGGGTCCGATTACCTGGCTCAGCACCCCAGCCAGCTGGCCTGCATTGTGCGCTACGGCCTTAAAGGGCCCATTGTGGTGAATGGTGTGGCCTACAACCAGCTGATGCTAGGGGTGCAGGATACCACTACGCACCAGCATTTGTCGCCGGCGCAGGTCACCAACCTGCTCAATTTTATTGAGGGGCACTGGGGCAACCACCCCGGCCCGGCCGGCGTGCGCACCATTGCTGGCACCGAGGCCGAGCTGCGCGCCTGCACCGACCGCTAGCACCACAGATGCGGCGAACCCGCGCCCCGCAGCACAGCCCTGCGCCAGCTACGGCGCACATTCGCAGAATTCGCGGTACCGGACTACCTTTACTTTTGCTTATCACGCTAATCTTTCCAGTGCAATGGGTCTCTTCGACTTTCTAAAAAAACCTGATTCGACGCCGGCTAGCCCCGGTGCTCCTGCCCCCAGCGCGCCCGACGCTAACGCCACCCCGGGCGCCACGCCCGCGCCGGCCAAAAGCGGCCCCCGCTACCAGGGCTCCAAATACGTAGCGCCGGCCGAGCCAGCCGCACAGGGCATTCCGCCGATGCCGCCCATGCCCGACTTCGCCGGCCAGGGCCCGCTAGCCCCGCAGCCCGAGGCGCCCGAGTTCCCGTTTGAGCCCCAAAACATTCTGGAGCACCTGCTGCTGCTGGCCCCCGTGGATGAGAATGCCCGCCCGGCTTTCTACCAGGCTTTGCTGCAAGAGAATATTCTGATGGTACTCGCCCCCGACGAAAGCGTGGGCACCGGCGAGGTGCAGCTCACCGAGGGCCAGCAAATTCAGTTGCAAGTGCTCCAGGATGGCCGCCTGCCCATCTTCACCTCCGAGGCGCGCCTCAGCGATGGTGGCATGGATGCCAGCACCATCGCCTGGACGCCCATTCCGGGCCAGGCGTTTTTTGCCATGACCCAGGGCCAGGACTGTGTACTGAACCCCTTTTCGCCGGCCGGCAAATTGCTGCCCGCCGCCGAAATTCAGGCTCTCTTAACCGGCCAGCTCGGCCAGGGTGGCCTGCCCGCCGATGCCCAGGTAACGCTGAGTGCTCCTGAGCTGCCCGAAGGCCTGGGCGAGTCGCTAGCCCAGTTTGGTGCCGAAAATGCCGACATCAAAGCCATTTACGTGGCCCAGATGCAGCTGGCTGGCGACGACAGCCAGCCCCCGCGCCTGCTGCTTGGCTTCGACACCATCAGCCACGACCCCGACTTTATGCAGCAGCTCGGCCCCGCCCTCGAAGGCCGCACCGGCACGTTTCAGCACGTCGATTTGATGTTGCTCGACTTAACGTCGGAAGAAGGCGTGAATCCTTATTTCCAGCAGCCCGAGGTGCAGCCGGTTTACGCGGCTTCATAATCGGCCTCTTTGGTGGGTGTAGCCTACCAAAAAACGTTGGTCACGCTGCGCTTGCGAACAAGAAATTTCGCAAGCGCAGCGTGACCAACGTTTTTTATTCTGTTTCCACTTACTCTACTTATCCAGCCAGCCTTACCTCGTCACGGCCACTTCCTCTGCCGCCTCCTGGCGGGTAATAAAGCGTTTGAACAGCGGCCGCAGGCCGAAATACAGGCCTAGCACGACTGGCACGGCGGCCACGGCCCAAATCATCATCGCGCCTAGCTCGGCGCGCCACAACAGGTGCAGCACGTAGTCCCAACCCTCGGTTTTCACCATCTGCTTTATCTGGTCGAGGCTGAGGTGCGCTACCTCCTGGCCGTGCCCCAGCAGCGTGGCGCCCCACCGCAAAAACGGCAGAAACAGGATAATCTGTAAGGGGCTCAGCACGTGGCACACCAGCTGCATGGCCGCCACATTCAGCTTGAGGCGCAACGCCACGGCCGTACTTATGAGGGTGGTGATGCCAAAAGTGGGGGCTAGCCCGAAGGCCACGCCCAGGCCCGCCGTGAGGGCCAGGCTGCCGGGCGCCAGGCCTGCCTTCAGCAAGCTCATGAACGGGTCGACGATGCGCCGCTGCACCCAGGTGCGGGGCGGCGGCGCGGGCACGGCCCGCACCCCGGTAGCGGAGATGGAAGTTGTGGTCATGCGTAACTAGCCGCGGAAAGTGCGTGTTAGTAGCGCACCCACTGCCGGGGGTAGCAGCGGGCCGGGCTACCCGGCGGCTGCCCCCTTGTACCCCACCGGGCGCAAAATGTTGTGGGCCCGGTGTTACCTTATTCATGAACAAGGATTCTGCTTCCGCTTCTACTCCCGCGCCCCACCGCTTTCCGTGGTGGGTTGAATTCTGGCTTGTGCTGCGCCGCGCCGCCCGCGAGTTGGGCGCCAATGACCCGCTGCGGCTAGGGGCAGCCACGGCCTTTTTTACCTCCTTTGCGTTGCCGCCCATTCTTATCATTTTGGTGCAGCTGCTCGGGTCGGTGTATTCGGCCAGCGGAGCGCGGGCCATGCTGCTCACCAAGCTCGGCGAGGTTATCGGCAGCACTGCTACCGGCCTGGTAGCCCAGACAGTACATAATGTGGCCCACGCCGGCCGCAACCGCTTGATTACCGGGCTGGGCTTCGTGTTTTTGGTGTTTATTGCCACCACGCTTTTTACCGTTATTCAGCACTCGCTCAACCAGTTGTGGCGGGTGCGGCCGCGGCGGCAGCTCAGCCAGGTGTCGGTGGCCGCCCGCGAGCGCCTGCGCTCGGCGGGTGTGCTGCTGGCCACGGCGGCACTCTCGGTACTGGCTTTTTCGGCCGATGCGGCCCTGTCGCTGCTGGCCGATTTTGTGGCTGATTTCGACGTTACGTTTGCCTTTTACGTGGTGTGGGCCCTCAATTTTATCGTGAGCCTGCTGATTCTGGCGGTGTGGTGCGGCTTCGTGTTTCGCACCCTCAGCGCGGCTAAGGTGCCCTGGCGCGCCGTGCGGCGCGGCGCGCTGCTCACGGCCGTGCTCATCGAGCTGGGCGAGCACGTGCTGGGGCAGCTGCTGGTGGGCCGCGACCTGGGCCCCATCTACGGGCCGGCGGCCAGCTCGGTGCTGGTGCTGCTGTTCGTATTTTATTCGGCCATGATTTTTTACTTCGGGGCGGCCTTCACCTGGGCCTACGCCCACCACGTGGGGCTCGATATCAAACCCAAAAAAACCGCCGTGCGCTACCGCTTGGTAAATGTGGCGGAGTAAGTGTTGGGTAAGCTTTCGCTGGCATCGCAGGAACAATCGCGGAAAAGCGTACATAGCGAGCGAAAGCTTACCCTACATTGCCGGGCGTACCTTTACCGGATGCAAGCTGACCCCGCCGCTCCGGCCTCGTTTTCCGATTTTAACCTCTCGCCCGAACTCCTGCAAGGTTTGGCCGAGCTGAATTTTACTCAGCCCACGCCCGTGCAGGCGCTGGTGCTCCAGCCCGCCCTCGATTTGCAGGATGTGGCGGGCCAGGCCCCCACCGGCTCGGGCAAAACTGCCGCCTACGGGCTAGCCATCCTGGCCCAGGTAGACCCTGGCGCCAAGGCCGTGCAGGCCATTGTGCTGGTGCCGGCCCGCGAGCTGGCTTTGCAAGTGCGCGATGCCCTCAAGAGCCTGGGTAAGTACATGGCGGCCCCTGGCCTGCGCGTGGCGGCCCTCTACGGTGGCCACCCCATGCGCGACGAGGTGCAGACCTTGCAGCAAACGCCCCACGTGGTAGTGGCCACGCCCGGCCGCCTGCTCGACCACCTGGAGAAGCGCAACATTATTCCGAACCAGCTGAAGGTCTTGGTATTGGACGAGGCTGACAAGCTGCTCGACCTGAAATTTCAGGAGGAGATGGCCACCATCATCAGCCGCCTGCCGCGCCGCCGCCAGACACTGCTGTTCTCGGCCACCATGCCGGATAAGGTGCTGGCCCTGGTGCGCGAGTACCTCACTCGCCCCCGCATGCTAACCGCCGCCGGTGGCCTCAACGGTGAAATTACTGGCGATGCTCTGCCCGCCTCACTCACCATCCGCGGGCACGTGCTGAACGCCGTGGAGGAGAAGCCCGCCGCCCTCTACCATCTGCTGCAACAGCCCGAAACGGGCCAGACGCTCATCTTCGCCAACACCCGCGACAAGGTGGAGGAGCTGGCCCAGTTCCTGCGCGGCCGGGGCGTGGCGGCCGAGGTGCTGCACGGCAAGCTGCCCCAGCCCGAGCGCGACAAAGCCCTGATGAAGCTGCGCAATAATTCGGCCCAGGCTCTGGTAGCCACCGATGTAGCGGCCCGCGGCATCGACGTGCCGGCCCTCGACACGGTTATTCAGTACGACTTGCCGCACGATGCCGAAACCTTCCAGCACCGGGCCGGGCGCACTGCCCGGGCCGGCGTAGCCGGCATTGCGCACCTGCTAGCCACCCCGCCCGAGCAAACCCGCGTGCAGGCCTGGCCCAGCGCGCAAAGTGCGCAGTGGGCGCGCCTCAAGCCGGCGCCGCTGCCGCCCGCCAACGCCGCCAACAAGCTGCCCCGCCCCGAAACCATCACGCTGCACGTCACGGCCGGTAAGAAGCACAAAGTGAGCGCCCACGACCTGGTCGGCGCCTTTGTCAACGTCGGCGGCCTGGAGCGCCACACCGTGGGCCGCATCGAGGTCTTCGACTTTTACTCCTACGTGGCCGTGCCCCGCAAACAAGCCGCCGAGCTGCTCGAAAAGCTGAACGGCGCCAAGGTGAAGGGCGTGAAAGTGCGGGTGACGGAAGTGGCCTAGGACCTCTCCTGATTAGCAAAGACAATAACAAAGAACGTCCTGCTGCGCTTCTCGAAGCATCTTTACCAAACGACACCCTAGCGGCGCGGTAGAGATGCTTCGACAAGCGCAGCAGGACGTTCTTTTTACGCTTTCTACTTCTGCCCTTTCTCGGCCTTCGACATTGAAAACGGCGCGTCGCCCGGCTGGGTGCCGCGCGCCTTGTTGGGCTGCGGCGCCATGTCAAAATTCAGGGTGGCACCTTTAAGCAGCTCACTGTGGCTGAGCCAATTGCGGCCATACTCCTGCCCATTCACCGATAACCTATTGATGTAGCGGTTTGCGGCGCTGTTGGCGGGGGCATTCAGCACCACGTCGTGGCCGCCGGGCAGGTGCAGGGTGGCCTTGGGGAAGAGCGGCGCCCCTAGCACGTACTGGTCGGTGGTGGGGCACACGGGGTAGAAGCCCAGCGCCGAAAACACGTACCAGGCCGAGGTCTGGCCGTTGTCCTCATCGCCGCAGTAGCCGTCGGGCGTGGGGTGGTAGAGGCGGTTGAGTACCTCGCGGGTCCAATACTGCGCTTTCCAGGGCTCGGCGGCGTAGTTGTAGAGGTAGATAACGTGCTGCGCCGGCTGGTTGCCGTGGGCATACTGGCCCATATTGGCCACCTGCATCTCCCTGATTTCGTGGATAACCCCGCCGTAGTACGACGCATCAAACGTGGGCGGCAGCGTGAAAACCGAGTCTAGCGTAGCGGCGAATTTTTGGCGGCCGCCCATCAGGTTCATCAGCCCCTGCACATCGTGAAACACCGACCAGGTGTAGTGCCAGGCATTGCCCTCGGTGAAGGCATCGCCCCATTTAAAAGGATTGAAGGGCGTTTCGAACGTGCCGTTCTGGTTGCGCCCGCGCATGAGGCCAGTCTGCTTGTCGAAGAGCTTGCGGTAGTTCTGGCTGCGCTTCGTGTAAAGGTCCACTTCTTTCTTCGGCTTGCCCAACGCCTTGGCTAGCTGCGCGATGGCAAAATCGTCGTAGGCGTACTCCAACGTACGGGCGGCGCTCTCGTTGATTTTTACATCGTAGGGCACGTAGCCGAGCTTGTTGTAATACTCCACGCCGGCGCGGCCCACGGCCGTGAGCGGCCCGGCGTGGTTGGCGTCTTTAATGAGTGCTTCGTAGAGCACGTTGGCATCGGCAGCATCGGCGGGGCGCACGCCTTTGAGGTAGGCATCGGCCACTACCGAGGCCGAGTTGTTGCCCACCATTACGTTGCGGTAGCCGGGGCTAGCCCACTCGGGTAGCCAGCCGCCCTCGCGGTAGTCGTTGGCGAGGCCCGCCTGCATTTTAGCGTTTTCCTCCGGGTACACGAGGTTGAGCAGCGGAAACAACGCCCGAAACGTGTCCCACACGCCCGTATCGGTGTAGAGGTAGCCGGGGCGCGTTTCGCCGTTGAAAGGGCTGTAGTGCACCGGCCGACCGGCCGCGTCGAGCTCGTAAAACTTGCGCGGAAACTGCAAGGCCCGGTACAGGCACGAGTAAAAGGTACGCTGCTGCTCGTCGGTGCCGCCCTCCACGGCAATGCGGCCCAGCACGTCGTTCCAGGCGGCTTTGCCCTTCTGCTTCACCACCTCAAAATCATCATTGCCAAGCTCTTGCAGGTTGCGCTCGGCCTGCTCGGCGCTGATAAACGACGAGGCCACCCGGGCCTGCACCTGCTCGCCCTTGCGGGTGCGGAAGCTCACAGTGGCCAGTGCGTGCTCGGCCGTGAGCTCGGTGGCCCCGCTGGCTAGGGCCTTGCCATTGAACACCTGCGGGTTGGCAAAGTCGTGGTCAAACTCGATGACGAAGTAGTTCTTAAAATTAGCGGGCACGCCCCGGCTGTTGCGCGTGGTGTAGCCAATAATGCGGCGCTGGCTAGCCTGCACCTGCACCATCGAGCCTTTGTCGAGGGCATCAATCACCACCCAGGCGCTATCAGTTTTTGGAAACGTGAAGCGAAAGCGCGCCGCCCGCTCGGTGGGCGTTATCTCGGTGGTAAGGTCATAATCAGCGAGATACACGCTGTAGTAGTAGGGCCGGGCAGTTTCGGCCTTGTGCGAAAACCAACTGGCGCGGGCATCTTCATCGACCTTGACCTTGCCGGTGCCGGGCATGAGGGCAAACTGGCCGTAGTCGTTCATCCAGGGCGAGGGCTGGTGCGTTTGCTTGAAGCCCCGGATTTTATCGGCCCCGTACTGGTAGGCCCAGCCGTTGCCCATTTTGCCGGTTTGGGGCAGCCAGCAGTTCATGCCCCACGGCCGGCAAATGGCCGGGTAGGTATTGCCATTCGAGAAATCGGGCTTCGAATCGGTGCCCATCAGCGGGTTTACCAGGTCTACGGGGCTAGCCGGGCTAGGCCCCTGTGCGTGGGCAACGGGGGCCGCCAGCAAGGCGCCCAGGCTCAGCAGCACTGCGAAGATTTTAGCCATCAAAAACAGGAGAAAGAGGGTCGGATGAACGCTTAAAGCTACTTGCGGCCGGCCGTAGTCAGCGGCCAGGCATCGGTGCGGAAGGGCAAGGCGGGCAGGCCTTCTTTGTTGGTGAGGTTGCCGCTCGGGTTGTCGGCCCAATCGTAGCGCACGGCCTGGGGCTGGGGCACGGCGGGGCTTTGCACTTCCACTTCGCTACCCACCACCCTAGCCGTGGCCCAGTGAAACTGCTGGTCGGCCCCCGCCACGGCAAACCCTTGCAAAGCAGCACCCTCTTTCACGGCCAGCCCCGACCCTAGCTGGCTGAATTTCACACGGATGGCCGCACCCGCCGGGCTCATACTGGCGTACGTGGGGCCGCTGGCCACCACCGCTTTATCGCCGTAGGCCACCCGGCGCGCGGCCAGGGCCAGGCGGCGGCCCACCTCCTGCTTGTTGCGGGGGTGAATGTCGCCCGCCTCGCCAATATCGATGGCCGTGGCCAGCCCCGTACCGGGCGCCCGCAAGGCCAGCGCCTGCGCCTCGCGCAGCTCGGCCCAGGCCGACGGGCCAGGTTCAGGCTGGGCGGCCATGTAGCTAGCCAGCTGCACCCCCAGAAAAGGCAGCTCGGGCTGGCCCCAGCGCTGGCGCCAGTCGGCAATGAGGGCCGGAAACAGCGTGCGGTACTGCGCGGCGCGGTCGGTGTTGCTCTCGCCCTGATACCAGATAACTCCCTTCAGGGCAAATGATTGCAGCGGGGCAATCATACCATTGTAGAGCGCCGTGGGCGCGTGCTCGCCGCCACCGGGCACCGGCGGCTGGGGCTGGTCAGCGGGGGCTAGCCCCACCTGGTACTGCCAGGGCCCGGCCAGCGGCAGGGTCTTGCCGGCGCCACTGAGCGTGAGCGCGGCCGCCTCGCCGGTGAAGCCACCGCCACCACCCGTGTCCACCACCCGCACCGTGATAACGTTGCGCCCCGGCCGGGCTAGCGCGGCGGGCACCGGGTAGCGGCGGGCCAGGTTGTAGCCGTTGGTCGCGCCCACCCGCACGCCGTTGAAGTAGGTGCTGTCGGCATCGTCAATCTCGCCCAGGCTCAGCGTGAGAGGCTGCCCGGCGAGGCTGGTGGGCAGGTCTACTTCCTTCCGCAACCAGATTACGCCGTCGTAGGTGGCTAGCCCGGGCTGGCCTTCCCAGGCGCCGGGCACGGGCATGGTGGGCCAGGCGTGGGCATCGAAGGTGGGCGCGGCCCAGGTTTGGCCGCCCGGCAAATATCCTTTGTCATACTGCCGGATGTTGCGCAGCTGCTCGCGCTGTTTGGCGGCGTAGGCCAGCTGGTCGGCCTGCAAGTCGGTGGTTTTTTGGGCGAACTCAGCTACGCGCGGCCCAAACTCTGGCAGGCTACGCAGGCCCTCGGCACTAACCCAGGCCTCGGCGGGCGTGCCGCCCCAGCTGCTCACGAGCAAGCCTACGGGCACTTTATACTGTTTATAGAGGTCGCGGCCGAAGAAATAAGCCACCGCCGACAGCTGCGCCACCGTGGCCGGGCTGCACACCAGCCAACCGGTGCCGGCCACTTCGGCCTGCGGGCGGTAGGCCACGGTTTGGGTCGCGGTGAAGAAGCGGATATTGGGCCAGGTAGCGGCGGCAATTTCCTGGGTGGCGTTTTGCACGGGCTGGTAGCCGCCGGGGCGGTCCTGCACCGGCATCTGCATATTTGACTGGCCCGAGGCTAGCCACACGTCGCCCACCAGCACATCGGTTAGCGCCAGGGTGTTCTGGCCCTTAACCGTGAGCACGTACGGCCCGCCGGCCGGCGTGGCGGGCAGCGTGGCCTGCCAGCGGCCACTGGCATCGGGCGCCGAGGCGGCGTAGGTTTTGCCGCGAAACGTGACGCTGACGCGCTCGCCAGGCGCGGCCCAGCCCCACACCGGCACCGGCCGGTCGCGCTGCAACACCATGTGCGAGCCCACCAACGCTGGCAGGCGCACCGTGGCGTGGGCAAAAAACGGGGCCAGCAACAGGCTGGTGCTCAAAGACAAAAATTGACGAGGCATACGGAGTGGAAAAAGAAGCACCCGCTAAGGTCGGGGCGGCAAGCCAGCGCTTGCTACTTTTTCGGCGAATATTACCACTGCTCGGCCTATTGCTGGTAGCGCGGGGTGGGTACTCGGGCGGCAACCGATATCTTCGGGGCCTGCTTTTTCCATTCTCAGTTGCCCGGCGACCCTCGCCGGCTGTCTTTCGCTGACTTTTTGCATGTCAAAATTTCTCCTTACCCTAGCCGGCGCGCTGGCCTGCCACGCAGCCGCGGCTCAGCAGCCCGCCAAGACCGCCCCGCGGGCGGGCAACCCCATTTTTCCGGGTTGGTACGCCGACCCCGAGGCGGCCGTTTTTGGTTCGCAGTACTGGATTTACCCCACGTATTCGGCGCCATTCGACGAGCAGGTGTACCTCGATGCCTTTTCCTCGCCCGACCTGGTGCACTGGACCAAGCACCCGCGCATTATCGACACGGCCGCCGTGAAGTGGGCGCACCGCGCCCTGTGGGCGCCCGCCATTGTGGCCAAGGGCGGCAAGTACTACCTCTTTTTTGGGGCTAACGACTACCACCCCGAGAAGCCCAACGAGCCGCCGGGCGGCATTGGCGTGGCCGTGGCCGACAAGCCCGCCGGACCCTTCCGAGACTTGCTAGGGCACCCGCTGGTGGGCACCATCGAAAACGGCGCCCAACCCATCGACCAGTTTGTGTTTAAGGATGTTGACGGCAAGTATTACCTTATCTACGGTGGTTGGCAGCACTGCAATATTGCCCGGCTGAAGGACGATTTTACGGGCTTCCTACCCTTTGCCGACGGCACAGTGTTTAAGTCGATTACGCCCGAAAAATATGTGGAGGGGCCGCTCATGTTCCGGCGCCAGGGCAAGTACTATTTTATGTGGAGCGAGGGCGGCTGGACCGGGCCCGACTACTCGGTGGCCTACGCCGTGGGCCAGTCGCCGTTTGGGCCATTTCGGCGGGAAGGCAAAATTTTGCAGCAAGACCCCACCGTGGGCACCGGCGCCGGGCACCACTCCATCATCAACGTGCCGGGCACCGACCGCTGGTATATCGTGTACCATCGCCACCCGCTCGGCGACGCCAACGGCAATCACCGCCAAGTGTGCATCGACGAGCTGCATTTTGATAAGGCCGGGCGTATTCTGCCCGTCAAGCTAACCACGCAGGGCGTTGCCGCGCAGCCCATTAAGGCCGCCGCCACGCACCGCTAGCCCGGTTTTCCTTATTTAAACCCGCCTTTCGTTTGGCCCAAAATTCCGCAATTCCCCGCCAACTCCTATTCGTATGCAGCCAGAACCGCTGGCGCAGCCTCACGGCCGAGGGCCTGTTTGCCGGGCACCCTAGCCTGCTAGCCCGCTCGGCAGGCACCGAGCCGGGGGCCCGGGTGCGGGTGGCGGCCGGCCACCTGGGCTGGGCCGACATCATTTTTGTGATGGAAAAGCGCCACGCCGACCGCCTGCGGGCCAAGTTTGGCTTTGAGCTGGCGGGCAAGCCGGTCGTTAACCTACGCATCCCCGACAATTATCAGTTCGAGGACCCCGCCCTGGTGGCGCTGCTGCACGAGCGGCTGGCCGCCTATTTTGGCCAGCCCCTGGCGGCCATCCGATAGCACGCCCGCCCGTACTTTTGCGGCCTATGAAATTCACCGTTGGTCAGATTGCCCAGGTGGTGGGCGGCACCGTGGAAGGCGACGCCGAAGCCACCGTATCGAGCCTAGCCAAGATAGAGGAGGCCGGCCCCGGCGCGCTCGCTTTTTTGGCTAATGCCAAGTACGAGCCTTTCTTGTACAGCACCGGCGCTACGGCCGTCATTGTCAGCCCCGGGCTGGTGCTGCGCCAGGCCGTGGCTGCTAGCCTCATTCGGGTGGCCGACCCTTACTCGGCTTTCAGCAAGCTGCTCGAATTTTATGCCCAGGCCACGCGCGTGGGCAAGCGCGGCGTGGAGCAGCCCAGCTTTCTGGGCGAGGGCTCGGCTATTGGGCCGGGCCACTACCGGGGGGCATTTTCGTACGTGGGCGAAAACTGCGTTATCGGCGAAAACGTGCTTATTTTTCCGCACGCCTTTATTGGTGACCGGGTGCGCATTGGCGCTAATTCTATCGTCCACGCCGGGGCTAAGATTTACGCCGATACCGTTATCGGCCAGCGCTGCGTCATCAAGGCGGGCGCGGTGGTGGGCACCGATGGCTTCGGCTTCGCGCCGCAGCCCGACGGCTCGTACAAGGCCATTCCGCAAATCGGCAACGTGGTGCTGGAGGACGACGTGAGCATCGGGGCCAACGCCACCGTAGACTGCGCCACCATGGGCAGCACGGTAGTGCGCCAGGGTGCCAAAATCGACAACCTCGTGCAGCTAGCCCACAACGTGGAGGTAGGCCGCCACACCGTTATTGCTGCCCAGTCGGGCATTTCGGGCTCGTCGAAAGTGGGCGATTTTTGCGTGCTGGCGGGCCAGGTGGGCCTAGCCGGGCACCTGACCCTAGCCAATAAAACGACCATTACGGCCCAGGCGGGCGTGGGCAAATCGGTGCGGCAGGAGGGCCTTACGCTGCAAGGCTCCACGGCCTTCGACTTCAAGCAAAACCAGCGGGCGCAGGTGGTTTTCCGGCGCCTGCCCGAGCTGGAGCAGCGGGTGGCGGCCCTCGAAAAAAGCTCGCCAGCGCCCGATAAGCCTTAGCTTTGCACTGGCTTAGTTGTCAGTTGTTAGTTGTCAGTTGTTAGTAGCCCGTTGTTAGTGGCACCGATAGAAGGCCGAGTGGCCTCTCTTTCAGCTCGCTACCTGCCCGACGCCTACCCGCCTGACCCCGGACAACTAACAACTGACAACTCGAAAAATGAACGATAAACAACACACTATCAAGACCCCCGTAACGGTGCGGGGCATCGGGCTGCACACTGGCGCAGAGGCCACCATGACCTTCTGCCCCGCTCCGGTGGGCCACGGCTACAAGTTTCAGCGCGTCGATTTGCCCGGCCAGCCCCTCGTCGATGCCGACGTTGACAACGTGGTAGACCTCTCGCGGGGCACCACCATCGAGCAAAACGGCGCCCGCATCAACACCGTGGAGCACACGCTGGCCGCCCTCGTGGGCTTGCAGCTCGACAACGTGCTCATCCAGCTCAGTGGCCCCGAGCCGCCCATCATGGATGGCTCGTCGTTCGAGTTTATCAAGGCCCTCAATGAGGTGGGCTTTGAGGAGCAGAACGCGCTGCGCAACTACTACGAGATTCCCGACACCATCCGCTACATGGACAATGCGCGGGGTGTGGAAATCGCGGCCCTGCCGCTGGCCGACTACCGCCTCACGGTGATGGTGGACTACAACTCGCCGGTGCTGGGCTCGCAGCACGCCACGCTTACCGACATCAACCAGTTTGAGAACGAAATCGCCTCGTCGCGCACGTTCTGCTTCCTGCACGAGCTGGAGCATCTGTACAAGTCGAACCTCATCAAGGGCGGCGACCTGAGCAATGCCATTGTAGTAGTAGACCGCGCCGTGGGCGAAGACGAGCTCGATGAGCTGGCCGCTATGCTGGGCAAGCCCAAGGTGTCGGTGAAGAAGGAGGGCATCCTCAACAACGTGGACCTGCGCCACAAAAACGAGCCCGCCCGCCACAAGCTGCTCGACCTCGTGGGCGACCTCGCCCTGGTGGGCCGCCCGCTGAAAGGCCAGATTCTGGCCGCTAGGCCCGGCCACGCCGCCAACGTAGCGTTTGCCAAGAAAATCAAGAAGAAGATGCTGGAGGACCGCACCAGCGCCGTGCCGGTGTACGACCCTAGCCGCGAGCCGGTGATGGACATCAACCGCATTATGCAGGTGCTGCCCCACCGCTACCCCTTTCTGCTGCTCGACAAGGTGATTCACCTGGACAGCCAGATGGTGACGGCGGTGAAAAATATTACCATGAACGAGCCTTTCTTCCAGGGCCACTTTCCGGGCAACCCCGTGATGCCCGGCGTGTTGCAGATTGAGGCCATGGCCCAGACCGGCGGTATATTGGTGATGAACACCGTGCCCGACCCCGAAAACTACTGGCAGTATTTCCTGGGTATCGAAAATGCGCGCTTCCGCAAGAAGGTGCTACCCGGCGATACCGTTGTGTTTCACTGCGTGCTCACGGCCCCCATCAAGCGCGGCATCGCCAAGATGAAAGGCCAGGCCTTTGTGAATGGCAAAGTAGTGTGCGACGCCGAGATGAGCGCAGCCATTGTGCGCAAAGACAATGTTTGATTGAAATTAAAAGTTAAAAATTAAAAATTAAGAACTCCGCTCTGGCCTGTCAGCCAACGCCCTACCGTTCTTAATCAGCAATTTTTGATTCTTAATTTTTAATTCTTAATTCCCAAAAATGCTTTCTCCCCTCGCCCATATCCACCCTGCCGCCCGGCTAGCCCCGGGAGTTACCGTCGAACCGTTCACTACCATTTACGGGGACGTGGAGATTGGCGAAAACACCTGGATTGGGCCCAACGTGACCATTATGGATGGGGCACGCATTGGGGCCAACTGCCAGATTTTTCCGGGGGCCGTGGTGGCGGGCATTCCGCAGGATTTGAAGTTTGCCGGCGAGGTAACCACCGCGCACATTGGCGACTACACCGTGCTGCGCGAGTGCGTGACCGTGAACCGCGGCACCATCGACCGGGGCCGCACGGTGGTGGGCAGCCACTGCCTGCTGCAAGCCTACGTGCACATTGCCCACGACTGCCTGGTGGGCGACCACTGCGTGATTTCGAACGCCACCCAGATGGCGGGCCACGTGCTGGTGGGCGACTGGGCCATTATTGGCGGCACCACGGCCATTCATCAGTTTACCAACATTGGGGCGCACGCGTTCATTGCCGGCGGCTCGCTGGTGCGCAAGGATGTGCCGCCCTTCGTGAAGGCCGCGCGCGAGCCGCTGACTTACGCCGGGGTAAACTCGGTGGGGCTGCGCCGCCGGGGCTTCAGCGAAGAGCAGGTTACGAACATCCACGAGATGTACCGCACGCTGTATCTCAGTGGCTTGCCCATGACGGAGTCGCTGAGCCGCATTGAAGTAGAGCTGCCCCCCTCGCCCGAGCGCGACGAGATAACGCAATTTGTGCGCTCGGCCGCCCGCGGCATTATCAAGGGGCCTAGCCGCGGCAGCCTGGCCGAAGAAGCCGCCGACTAATGCGGCTCGATGCCCAACGCCTGGGCCGCCGCTACGGCCGCCAGTGGATTTTTCGGCAGCTCAGCCACGATTTTCGGCCCGGCACCGCCACGGCCATCCTGGGACCTAACGGGGCGGGCAAAAGCACGCTGCTCAGCATCTTAGCGGGCCAGCTGCTGCCCAGCGAAGGCCAGGTAGCGTACTCGCTGGCGGGCCAGCCGGTGCCCGTGGCCGAGGTGCCGCGCCACCTCGCCTACTGCGCGCCCTACCTGGAGCTGCCCGAAGATTTTACCTTGCTGGAGCTGCTAGCCTTTCATACCCGCCTCAAGCCCCTGCGGCCGGGCGTATCGGTGGCGGACCTGGTTGATATTATGTACCTGCACAAGGCGCGGCACCAGGCGGTGCGCACGTTTTCGTCGGGTATGAAGCAGCGGCTCAAGCTGGGGCTGGCCCTGTACGCGGCCGCTCCGCTGCTGCTGCTCGACGAGCCCACCACCAACCTCGACGCCCAGGGCGCGGCCTGGTACTTGGAGCACGTGGCGCGGGTGCGCGACCCTAGCCGGCTGGTGGTGGTATCGTCCAACGTGCCGGCCGAGTACGGTTTTTGCGACGCCCAGGTGCGGATTACCGATTTTCAATAGCCTAGTAACGTAAAGGTGTTTGCCCATGCTTAGCAACGCGGAAAAAGCGTATCTGGTGGCCGAGCGGCTAGCCCCTGACCGCCGCGAATACCTGGATGGCCAGGTATTTCCCCTGCCCGAGCCCACGCCCGCGCAGCTGCTCATTGCCGAGAACACGGCCCTGCTGCTGGCCAGCCAAGTGCGGGGCCGCGACTGGGCGGTGCTGGGCAGCGCCACCCGCGTGCACGCGCTCGGGGCCGGCCTCTTCACTTATCCCGACGTGGCCTTAGTGTGTGGCAAGGTGCTCCGGCTGGCCGATGAGCAGCGCGATACCGTGCTGAACCCCACGCTGTTGGTGCGCGTGCTTCCGCACCCCATGCCGCCGCACTTTCAGGAAGTATTCGAGGCTTACTACGCCATTCCGACGGTGCAGCACGTGGTGCTGATAACTGAGTACGCGGCGCGCGTGTCGCTAGGGTCGCGCAATGCGGAGGGCAACCTGGATGTGTCTGGCTTCACCGGGCTTGGTGAGGTGCTGACTATTGCGGACCTGGATTTGGCTTTGCCGCTGGCCGAAGTGTACCGCGGCGTGACGCTGCGGGCCTAGCGGCCGACTTTTATTTTTGCGGCTGACGCGGGAAGCTACCAACCCAATTCGCTGCCCGCCGTATCTTCGCGCTACGTTCCAAAAACCTATTCAATTACCCTCTGCTGCCCCTTTTTGCTATGCGACAGTACGATAACCTGGACGACGACGACCTCGCCGACGACGATAACCTCGACGCGTTTGCCAGCACTGGCGGCGCCAAAACCAAGGGCTCTAGCGAAGACCAGCTCTCGGCCAAATACGCTGATTACCTGATGTGGCGCGACACGGGCTCCTCGCACGATGAGGCGCTCGACCTGGCTTCCATGACGGAAGATGAGTTTGAAACGGCCGAGGCCGCCGAAGACCCCGATGGCGCCAGTGGCCTCTCGCCGCTCGAAGATGACGACGACCTCGCCGACGATGACGACGATGACTTTGGCGGCGGCTCGCGCAGCCGGGGCCGCGGCGACGACTACGACAGCGATTACTAGGTAGCCGCGCTAGCCCCAACCCACACAAAAAGCGCCTTGCCGACCAGTTGGTCAGCAAGGCGCTTTTTGTGCATCTAAAAACTAACTTACTTATTTACTGCCAAATACGCGCTTGAGCAGTGCCGTGGACTGGGCGGCCGGGTTCTGGCGGATTTTGGCTTCCTGCTGGGCGAGCAGCACGAAGAGGCCGTCCACGGTTTGGGCCGTCACGTAGTCGGTAAGGTTAGTTTTGGCCGGCGTCATGAGCGGAATCTTGTTGTAGCGCTCAATAAGCTTGGCATAGGCCGCGTTGGCACCTACCTGGTCGAGGCTCTGCACGATGCTGGGGCGCAGGGCGGCGTTGAGGGCGGCCTCCGAGTTTTTGCGCAGCAGCTGGGTAGCCGCATCCTTGCTGCCGCTGGTCACGAGCGAGAGCGCATCGCTGAGCGAAAGATTTTGCAAGGCATTGAGGAAGATGTCTTTGGCGGCGGGCGCGGCGGCCTCGGCGGCGCGGTTTAGCAGATTAGTGGCTTGCTCCACGGCCTGGCGGCCCAATGGCAGCGACCCAAGCGTGGTGGCCACCAGCTGCGCATCGGGCGGGAACGGGATGCGGATATCGTCATTGAGATTGAAGCCATCGGGCTCGGAGGCGAAGGCTACGGCTTTGGTGATGCCGGTGGTGAGCGCCTCGCGCAGGCCGCTGCTAGCCTCGGCCTCGGTGAGCGGCGCTACCGGGGCGGGAGCCGGAGTGAGCGCGGGGGCCGTGGTTTTAGTGGTCGCGGTCGTGGTTTTCTTGGCCGAAGTAGCTTTTACCGGCGCTTTTTTTACGACGGTGGTTTTCTTGGTAGTCGTAGCCTTTTTGGTGGTTTGGGCCAGGGCCGGGGCAGCGCTGCACAAGGCCAGCGCCAGGAGTAGGTTTTTCATCGGGCGGAAAAAGAAAAAAGGCGGGGCACAAAACCAGGCGGCTCGTATAGCTGTCCTGCAAGCACCGCACTGCAAAGTTGCCCTACAAAACCCTGCCAAACTATTCGGCTCACTGAGATGGACGTTGAAATCATGACAATCGGCGACGAGCTGCTTTACGGGCAGGTCGTGGATACTAATTCGGCCTTTATGGGCCAGCAGCTGGGCCGCCTGGGCCTGCGCGTGCGCCAGACAACCAGCGTGAGCGACCGTGCCGATGAGATAGTGGCCGCCCTCGACCAGGCCCGGCAGCGCGCCAAAGTCATCCTGACCACCGGCGGCCTTGGCCCTACTAAAGATGACCTCACCAAGCACGTGCTGGCTCGCTACTTCGGCCGCGAATTGGTGGAGCACGCGCCCACGCTGCGCCACGTGGAGGAAATTTTCAAGCGCTTTGGCCGGCCCATGCTCGACGTGAACCGCCAGCAAGCGATGGTGCCCGAAGGCACCGAGGTGCTGCACAACGCCGTGGGCACTGCGCCCGGCATGTGGATAGAGGACGGCGGCACGGTGTTCATCAGCATGCCCGGCGTGCCTTTTGAGATGAAGCGCCTGATGACGGACCAGGTGCTGCCCAAGCTCCAGGAGAAATTCCAGCTAGCCCCCATCGAGCACGTGGTGGTGATGACGGCCGGCCTAGGCGAGTCCTTCCTGGCCGAGAAAATCAAGGAGTGGGAAAGCGCCCTGCCGCCCAACGTGAAGCTGGCCTACCTACCCAGCCTGGGCAGTGTGCGCCTGCGCCTCACCGGCACGTCCGATGGCCAGCCCGACCTGCGCGGCCGCATGCTGGCTCTGCTGCCCGCCCTGCGCGAGCGCATTGGCTCCTACATTTTTGCGGAGGAAGACTCGCCACTCGAAGTGGTAGTTGGCCAGTTGCTAAAAGCCAAAAGCTGGCAGCTCGGCACCGCCGAAAGCTGCACGGGGGGCGCGGTAGCCGCCCGCATCACGAGCGTGCCGGGCAGCTCGGCCTACTTCCGCGGCAGCGTGGTGGCGTATGATAACGACCTCAAGGAAAGCCTGCTAGGCGTAAATGCCGAAACGCTGGGCCAGCACGGCGCCGTGAGCGAGCCCACCGTGCGCGAGATGGCTGAGGGCGCCCGCGCCCGCCTAGGCTGCGACGTGGCCCTGGCTACCAGCGGCATTGCCGGGCCGGGCGGCGGCACGCCACTCAAGCCGGTGGGCACCATCTGCATTGCCTGCGCCACTCCCGCCGGCACCGTAAGCCGCCAGATTAACATCGACCGCGGCCGGCAGACTAACATCGACTATACTACCCAGGCGGTACTTATTCTGTTGTGGCAGCAGCTGGCCGGCCACCGTGAGGCCGAACTGCTGAAGGTATAACCGGCCCTTACCTTGGTTTCAAGGGCGGCTATAAGAAGTACCTTGTGTCAAGATGACCAGGATACTTCTTATAGCCGCGCTGTTATTAGCAGGCCCCTACGCTGGCCTAGCCCAGGGCCGCGACACGGCCTTTGCCGTGCACAAGCTATTTATGCAAAAGCGAGGGCGTGGTGAGCGCACAGCCGGGGCTGGGGCCAGCCTAGTCACGGAGGCCGAAACGTTGCGGGGCGCTATTGCAGGTAGTTTAGCCGGGGCTGCTTCGGTGGTAGTAGGGCTAAGCCAAGCCGGACGTTACAGCAATGAACGTGAGCAACTTATTCTAAGTCGCTACGCTGCTGGCGCTCCTATTCCGGCTGATGTACGGCGGGCACTACGCCGTAAGTATTTTCATCGCACGGCCCAGGATGTGGCTAATGGAGGCCGGTAATGCTACGGGCCTTCCGAACTTATTAACAAACGTTTGTTAGTTTTACAGCGTTAATCTGGCTACCCTCCCACCCTAGCCCACGTCATGTTCTTCAATCCTGACATCGAACAGTTGCCGCTGCCCAAGTTGCGTACCCTGCAAAATGCCCGGCTGAAGGAACAGGTAGCTTACCTGTATGAACGCGTGCCATTCTACCAGCGCAAGTTTGATGAGGCGGGCATTAACCCGGCTACGTTTCGCGGCTTGGAAGAGCTCCCCAAGCTAGGATTTACCAAGAAAGCGGATTTTCGGGATAACTATCCCTTCGGCCTCTTCGCGGTGCCCGAAACGGAGGTGGCGCGGCTGCACTGCTCCAGCGGCACCACGGGCAAGGCTACGGTAGTAGGCTACACGGCTGGCGACCTCGACATTTTCTCCGAAGTGGTGGCCCGCTCGCTGGCCGCCGCTGGCTGCCGGCCGGGCATGAAAGTGCAGAATGCCTACGGCTACGGCCTCTTTACGGGCGGGCTAGGCCTGCACTACGGCGCCGAGAAGCTGGGCCTCACGGTCATCCCCGTGTCGGGCGGCAGCACCGACCGGCAGTTGCAATTACTTCAAGACTTTCGCCCCGAAATCATCTGTGCTACGCCTTCCTACGCCCAGGTGTTAGCCGAGGAAATGCACCGGCGTGGCATTGCCCCCGAGGCCATCAACCTTAAGCTAGCCGTACTCGGGGCCGAGCCCTGGACGGAGGCCATCCGCACGCAGGTGCAGGACGGCCTGCGCGTGGCGGCCACCAATATCTACGGCCTGAGCGAAATCCTCGGCCCCGGCATCTCGCAGGAAGACGTGGACGAACGCGGCACCGGCAGCTACATCTGGGAAGACCACTTTTACCCCGAAGTGGTAGATAAAGAAACCGGCGAGCCGGTGGCCGAGGGCGAACTGGGCGTATTGGTTTTCAGCACCCTCACGAAGAAAGCCATGCCCATCCTGCGCTACTGGACGGGCGACATCACCAACATCTACTACGACCACTCGGTAAAGCGCACCCATATCAAGATGGGGCCGATACGCGGCCGGGCCGATGACATGCTCATCATTCGCGGGGTCAATTTCTTTCCTACCCAAGTTGAGGACATCCTCAGCGGGCTAGCCCACGCTAGCCCCCACTACCAGGTGGTAGCCACCCGCCGCGGCAGCCTCGACGAAGTGGAAGTAAACTTAGAAGTGGCCGAGCCCTTGCTGCGCGAACTAGGGCTAGCCACTGCCGCGCTCACCGCCGAGCACTTGGCGCAGCACGACAGCCTACGTCAACTTCAGGGCCAGTTTGCCAAGAAAATTAAAGATAATATCGGTCTCAGCATGCGGGTAAATTTGCTAGGTTACGGGCAATTGCCGCGTAGCGAAGGCGGTAAATTGAACCGCGTGAAGGACTTGCGTGAGGTGAAATAAATCAAAATAAGGCGGTCCTAAAACCGCTTGTCAGGCTGACGAAGGAAGCATCTTATCACGGCTGAACCAGGCAGTGCAAACCTGACAAGATGCTTCCTTCGTCAGCATGACAACGATTATTAAGCAAGAAACCTTCTATAAATGAGCCGCTTCCATTCCTTAAAAATCAAGAGCATCACCCGCGAAACGCCCGACTGCGTGTCGCTGGCCTTCGAGGTGCCGGCCGAGCTGCGCGAAACGTTTCGCTACCAGCCGGGCCAGTACCTGACGCTGCGCCGCGAGCACGCGGGCGAGGAAGTGCGCCGCAGCTACTCCATTTCTAGCAGCCCGCTGGACGAGGAATGGCGGGTGGCCATCAAGAAAGTGCCCGGCGGCCGCTTCTCGACCCTAGCCGTGGACGATGGCCTGCGCGTGGGCGACCGGCTCGACGTGATGCCCCCGCAGGGCCGCTTCTCGCCCACCCTGCACCCTAGCCAGGCCAAGCGCTACGCGCTGTTTGCGGCCGGTAGCGGCATCACGCCCATCCTCAGCATTGCCCGCACGGTGCTGCTGACCGAGCCGGCTAGCCACGTGTATTTAGTGTATGGCAACCGGGGGCGCAACTCGATTATTTTCAAGGAACAGATTGAAGGCCTGAAGAATAAATTCCTGGGCCGGCTAAGTGTGTACCACATCCTGAGCCGCGAGCAGGGCGACAGCGACCTGTTTTTCGGGCGCGTGGACGAGGCCAAAACGGCGCAATTGCTGCGCCAGCTCATCCCGGCCGCTAGCCTCGACGAGTCGTTTATCTGCGGCCCTGAGGAGATGATACACGGCGTGCGCCAGGCCCTGGCCGATGCCGGCGTGGCGCCCGAGAAAATTCACTTCGAGCTGTTTGCCTCGGCCAGCGGGGCTAGCAAAACCACCGCCCCGCCCCGCCCGGTGGGTGAAGACGACCAGAAAAGCCAGGTAACCGTGCGCCTCGACGGCCGCGCCTACCGCCTCGACATGTCGTACTACGGTGATACTGTGCTTGATGCAGCCCTGGCGGCCGGCATCGACGCGCCGTATTCGTGTAAAAACGGCATGTGCAGCACCTGCCTGGGCCGCGTCACGGCCGGCACCGCCGCCATGGACGTAAACTACTCGCTTTCAGCCGAGGAAGTGGCCAAAGGCTACGTGCTCACCTGCCAGGCCCGGCCCACCTCGCCGGCAGTGACTGTAGACTTCGACCAATAGCCTAGCCTGGGTATTTGTAGGCGGGAAGGCTAGCTGGGCCGTATGGAGAGCTAGCCGGGAGCACAGGCCCGGCATTCACCTTCTTGCTTCTTCTTTCCATGGAACACCCCTCCGCCCCTACTTCCTCCCTCACGCCATACGTCCAGCGAGTGCTCATTGCGGTGGGCCTGACGCTGCTGGTGCTGGCGCTCACCGGCCTGCTGGGGCTGGCGTTTGGGGTGTTTTTGCGGCTGCTGGCGGCACTGCTCATTGCCTTGCCGTTGCGGGCGGGCGGGGCGTGGCTGCACCGGCGCCTCGGGCTGCCCGAGGGGCTAGCGGTAGCACTACTAGCGCTGTTGGTATTGGCCCTGCTGGGCGGCATGGGCTGGCTGTTTTCGGCCAAAATCAGCGAGCAAGTGCGCGACTTGCAGCAGCAGCTGCCGCAAGCCATCCGCACGGCTCAGGCTCGCGTGAGCGGCACCGAATGGGGCCAGTGGCTAGCCAGCGAAAACTTCGACTTGCGCAAAGTAATGGGCGGCACTTCGGAGTGGCTGGGCCGGGCCACAGGCATTTTTTCGACCACGTTCAGCATTCTGGCCGATGGCTACGTGATACTGTTTCTAACGGTCTTCTTGGTACTTCAGCCCAAAACCTACCGTGCTGGCCTGGTGATGCTGGTGCCCAAAGCCAGCCGCGCCCGCGCCAACGAGGTGCTGGACAAAATCAGCAGCACGCTCGTGAATTGGGTGCTGGGCCGGCTAGCCTCCATGCTGTTTGTGGGCGTGCTCACGGTGGTGGGGCTCAGCTTTTTGGGCATGCCGCTGGCGGCGGTGCTGGGGCTGTTTGCGGGCCTAGTGACGTTTATTCCGAACATCGGGCCGGTGGTGTCGATGGTGCCGGCGCTGCTGCTGGCTTTCTTCAACGGCGGGCCGCACATGGCGCTGTATGTGCTGCTGTTGTACCTAGGTGCCCAAACGCTGGAGAGCGCGGCCGTATCGCCGGTGTTGCAGCAGCGGCTGATTTCGCTGCCGCCCGCGCTTATCTTGGTGGGGCAACTCATTATTGGCTCGTTCACGGGGCTGCTGGGGCTCACGCTGGCTACGCCCATCATCGCCATTATCACGGTGTTGGTCAAAATGCTGTATGTGCATGATGTGCTGGGCGATGATGAGGCCAAAGTCTAGTCCAAGTATCGCCGTCGGGCTAGCCCCCTTGCTCGTTATAATCTCTGAATTTTCCTTAACTTTGAAAAACTAACACTTGTTAGTATTTGTTGTTCGCTTATGGAAACGCTCGCCCAACACCTCACTCCCGAAGAACAATTTCAGGCCCGCATCGACGCCGACATCCGCATCGAGCCCAAGGACTGGATGCCCGAGGCGTACCGCAAAACGCTCGTCCGGCAGATTTCGCAGCACGCGCACTCCGAGTTGGTAGGCATGCTGCCCGAAGGCAACTGGATAACGCGCGCGCCTTCGCTCAAGCGCAAGTCCATCTTGCTGGCTAAGGTGCAAGATGAGGCGGGCCACGGCCTCTACCTCTACAGCGCCGCCGAAACTCTGGGCACCTCGCGCGACCAGATGCTCGCCGACCTGCATTCGGGCAAGGCCAAGTACAGCAGCATTTTCAACTACCCCACCCTGAGCTGGGCCGACATGGGCTGCGTAGGCTGGCTCGTGGATGGCGCCGCCATCCTCAACCAAGTGCCGCTCTGCCGCACCAGCTACGGCCCCTACGCTCGCGCCATGGTGCGCGTGTGCAAGGAAGAAAGCTTCCACCAGCGCCAGGGCTTTGAAATTATGCAAACTCTCTGCGAGGGCGCGCCCGTGCAAAAAGAGATGGCCCAGGAGGCCCTCAACCGCTGGTGGTGGCCCACGCTGATGATGTTCGGCCCCAAGGACAGCGAGTCGCCTAACACGGCCCAGAGCATGAACTGGCGCATCAAGCGCTTCACCAACGACGAGTTGCGCCAGAAATTCGTGGACATGATGGTGCCCCAGGCCGAGTTCCTGGGCCTCACCGTGCCCGACCCCGCCGTGAAGTGGAACGAGGAGCGCAAAGCCTACGACTTCGGCGAGGTGAACTGGGAAGAATTCTGGAACGTGGTGAAAGGCAATGGCCTCTGCAACCACGACCGCCTGCAGGCCCGCGTGCAAGCCCACGAAGAAGGTGCCTGGGTACGCGAAGCAGCCATGGCCCACGCCGCCAAGCGCAAGGCGCGGGAGGCTGTGGCGGCGTAGCACCTGTCTGGTTCATTGAACAAGTGGCTATGTTACCACCTATGCGTAATTTGTTTGCTCTTTATTGTGCGCTCCCAGCTATTCTATTGGCCAGCAGTTTATTGCCGGCACGGGCACAGCAGATACGTCAAATTATGCAACTCACGGGACTGGTGGTTTATGGCGACAGCACAATAGGAGTAGCCAACGCATCCGTAAGTGCGCCCGGTTCGCGCCGCACCACGCTTACGAATGAGGCAGGTTACTTTTCGCTACCGGTAGTAGCGGGTGACCGGGTGGCAGTGCGCTACCACGAGCAGGTGCAGTACATAGCTATTCCAATTGATTACCCAGGCCGAAGTTATTCGGCCGTTGTGCAGCTTCTCGACGGACCTAAGGTCATGCCGACCCTGCCTACCGAATTTCAAAACCAGTTTTTACGTTTGCCGGCCGTTAATGCCTCCTATTATGATGTCAGGCCAGTTTTTTATGACCCGAAGTCACTAAAAGACACGTTTAAACAATTGCGAAAAAAGTAAAGTAGTACTACGTAAACCCCACGCAATGACTCAAGCCGAATGGCCTCTCTGGGAGGTCTTTATCCGCAGCAAGCAGGGCCTCGACCACAAGCACGTGGGTAGCCTGCACGCCGCCGACGCGGCGATGGCCATGCAAAACGCCCGCGATGTGTACACGCGCCGCCTCGAAGGCGTGAGCATCTGGGTGGTAGAGTCGCAGCACATCCATGCCTCCAATCCCGATGAGGCCGCCGAGTTTTTCGACCCGGCCGCCGATAAAGTGTACCGGCACCCCACGTTCTACGACGTGCCGGATTCCATTAAACACATGTAAGCCCGATGGCCACGCCCGACCTTTCGCCCGCCCACACCGCCACGCCGGCCTACCCGGCTAGCCTGCAAAACCAGCTGTTTCAGTACGTGGTGCAGCTCGCCGATACTAGCCTCATCCTGGCGCATCGCCTGTCGGAGTGGTGCGGGCACGGCCCCATTCTGGAGCAGGATTTGGCGCTTTCCAACATCGCCCTCGACCTATTGGGCGAGGCGCGCAGCTACTACCAGTATGCCGCCGAGCTAGAGGGCCAGGGCCGCACCGAAGACGACCTCGCTTACCTGCGCAGCGCCGTGGAGTACCGCAACCCGCTGCTCGTGGAGCAGCCCAACGGCGACTTCGCTTACACCGTGCTGCGGCAGTTTCTATTCGATGTGTTTCATTACGAGCTGCTTATCGGCCTTCAGCAGAGCCCCGATACGCGCCTGGCCGCCATCGCCGAGAAGTCGCTAAAGGAAGCCGCCTACCACCGCAAGTGGAGTGCTGAGTGGGTAATTCGCTTCGGCGATGGCACCCCCGAGAGCCGGCAGCGCCTCGAAAAGGCCCTGCGTACTCTCTGGCGCTACGCCGCCGAGCTTACAGCCGCTACGCCCGTCGAGCAGGCGCTGCAAGATGCGGGCCTGCTGCCCGATTACGTTGACATTCAGGCGAAGGCCGCCGCCTATGTGGCCCACGTTTTTGGCGAGGCTACGCTGCCGGTGCCCACCGAGGCCTTTGCGCAGCCCGGTGGCAAGCTGGGCCGGCACTCCGAGCACCTGGGCTACCTGCTAGCCGAGCTGCAAT
>CAYLNN010000017.1:0-74767 GCA_964385095.1 uncultured Hymenobacter sp. | reverse complement strand
CGCCGATGGGCGTGTAGGCCACGCCTTTGAGGGCCAGCGGCACCAGGGCCGGGATGATGAGGGCGTTGAAAATCACGGCCGACAGGATGGCCGACTGCGGCGACTTGAGGCCCATCACGTTGAGCGCGCCCAGGGCCGGGATGGCCACCATGAACAGCGCCGGCACGATGGCGAAGTACTTGGCCACGTCGTTGGCGATGGTGAAGGTGGTGAGCGTGCCGCGCGTCATGAGCAGCTGCTTGCCGATTTCAACCACCTCGATGAGCTTGGTGGGGTCGTTGTCGAGGTCCACCATGTTGCCGGCTTCCTTGGCGGCCTGGGTGCCCGAGTTCATGGCCACTCCCACGTCGGCCTGGGCCAGGGCGGGGGCGTCGTTGGTGCCGTCGCCCATCATGGCCACCAGCTTGCCGCCCTGCTGCTCGGCGCGGATGTACTTCATTTTATCTTCCGGCTTGGCCTCGGCGATGAAGTCATCAACGCCGGCTTTTTCAGCGATAAACTTGGCGGTGAGCGGATTGTCGCCGGTCACCATCACGGTTTTGATGCCCATTCTGCGCAAGCGCTCGAAGCGCTCCTAGATGCCGGGCTTGATGATGTCCTGCAACTCGACCACGCCCAGGATGCGGTCGTTCTCGCTCACTACCAGCGGCGTGCCGCCGTTGCTGGCTACCTCCGATACCCGTTGGGTTGTCTCGTTGGGGAAGGTCTGGCCGGCGGCGTTGGCCAGGTTGCGGATGGCGTCGCTAGCCCCCTTGCGGATGCGCAGGCCGCTGGCCAGGGTGGTGCCGCTGCTGCGGGTTTCGGCCGTGAATTTGATGGGCTCGCTGCCCAGCAGGCGCTCTTGCAGGCCGCTATCGTCGAGGCGGCGGTTGGCGCGGGCCAGCTCCACGATGCTCTTGCCCTCGGGGGTTTCATCGTGCAGCGAGGTGAGCACGGCGGCCTCAATCAGCTCGCCTTCGCTCACGCCGGGGGCGGGCCAGAAGTGCGTAGCCTTGCGGTTGCCGATGGTGATGGTGCCGGTTTTGTCGAGCAGCAGCACGTCGATGTCGCCGGCCGTTTCCACGGCTTTGCCGCTCTTGGTGATGATGTTGGCGCGCAGGGCGCGGTCCATGCCCGCAATGCCGATGGCTGAAAGCAAGCCGCCGATGGTGGTCGGTATCAGGCAGACAAACAGCGCAATAAAGGCCGAGATGGCAATGGGCGTATTGGAATACTCGGCAAACGGCTGCAACGTCACGCACACTATCACGAACACCAGCGTGAAGCCGGCCAGCAGGATGGTGAGGGCGATTTCATTGGGCGTTTTCTGGCGCGAGGCGCCTTCCACCAGCGCAATCATCTTGTCCAGAAACGACTCGCCGGGGGCGGTGGTCACCAGCACCACAATGCGGTCAGAGAGCACCTTGGTGCCGCCCGTCACGGACGATTTATCGCCGCCCGCCTCGCGGATAACCGGGGCCGACTCGCCGGTGATGGCCGACTCGTCGATGGTGGCGAGGCCCTCGATAATCTCGCCATCGGTGGGGATAATCTCGCCGGCTTCGACCACGAACACCTGGCCTTTTTGGAGCTGCGCCGAGCTTACGGTTTCAAATTTGCCGTTTTCGAGCCGCACCTTGGCGGGCGTATCCTGGCGGGTTTTGCGCAGCGAATCGGCCTGGGCCTTGCCCCGCGCCTCGGCGATGGCTTCGGCGAAGTTGGCGAATAAGAGCGTCAGGAACAGCACGATAAATACCGTGAAGTTGTAGCCGAAGCTACCCTGGCTGGCATCGGGGCGCAGGAGCTGGGCGGCGGTCACGAAGCCCATCACCACCGTGCCCAGCTCCACGGTGAACATCACCGGGTTGCGGAACATGATGCGCGGGTCGAGCTTGACGAACGCTTGCTTGGTAGCCGCGGCCACCAGCGCGGGTTGAAAAAGAGATTGGGATTGGGTTGCCATTTTAGGGGGAGGGTACTGGTGCGAGTTTAGGCGAAGCCGTAACTCGTGCCGGAAATGACGTGGAGGCTGTGCCTCCACTGCCGCGCTAGCGGCAAGCTCGCGTGGGATTGGGTTGGCCGGTCGGACGGTGCGGCCCCGTCTTGCCGCTGGCGCGGCAGTGGAGTTGGAAACTCCACGTTATGGCTGGCACGAGTTACGGCTTCGCCTAAACTCGCGCCAGTGTTAGCCAGGGTTATTTACTTTATATACAGCGAGAAATGCTCGGCCAGCGGCCCCAGCGCCAGGGCCGGGAAGAAGGCCAGCGCGGCGATAATCACGATGACGGCCAGCACCATCACGCCGAAGGTGGCGGTGTCGGCGGGCAGGGTGCCGGCGCTGGCGGGCACCCCTTTTTTGCGGGCTAGCAGGCCGGCGATGGCCACCGGACCAATGATGGGCAGGAAGCGCGAGAGCAGCAGCACCACGCCGGTCGAGATGTTCCACCAGGGCGTGTTGTCGCCGAGGCCCTCGAAGCCCGAGCCGTTGTTGGCCGAAGACGAGGTGAACTCGTAGAGCATCTCCGAAAAGCCGTGGAAGCTGGGGTTGGCCAGCCAGCCGGCGTACTCGGTGGGGTTGCCGGCGTAGAGGTGGGCCGTCATGGCGGTGCCGGCCAGGATGAGCAGCGGGTGCAGCAGCGTCACGATGACGGCGATTTTCATTTCGCGGGCCTCGATTTTCTTACCCAAAAACTCGGGCGTGCGGCCCACCATCAGGCCCGCAATGAACACGGCGATAATGAGATAGGCGAAAAAGTTGAGCAAACCCACGCCGCAGCCGCCGTAGAAGGCGTTGGTCATCATGCCCAGCATCTGGCACATGCCGGAGAGGGGCATGAAAGAGTCGTGTATCGAGTTGATGGAGCCGCAGCTGATGATGGTGTTGGTGATGCTCCAGTAGGCCGAGGCGGCCGCGCCGAAGCGGATTTCCTTGCCCTCCATAGCGCCCAGCGCCTGGTTGGCGCCCAGGTGAGCAATGGCGGGGTTGCCGTGCATTTCATAATAAACCGTGGGGGCCAGCAGGGCCAGGAAGCCCACCGTCATCACCCCGAATATCATGTAGGCCAGCTTGTTGCGCTTGAGGTAGAAGCCCAGCGCAAAAATCATGGCCAGCGGAATGAGCACCAGGGCCACGTTTTCCGTCATGTTGGTGACGAAGTTGGGGTTTTCGAGCGGGTGAGCCGAGTTGGCGCCGTAGAAGCCGCCACCATTGGTACCCAGCTCCTTGATGGCCACCATCGCGGCCACCGGGCCGCGCGATACGGCCGTGGTATCGCCCTGCACCGTGATGAGCGGCTGCTCGCCGTGCAGGGTCATCGGCGCGCCGTTGAAAGCCAGGATGATGGCGACGACCAGCGAGATGGGCACCAGCAGGCGGGTGATGCTCTTCACGAAGTAATTGTAGAAGTTGCCGAGCTTGTCGGTGGTGCGGGTTTGCAGGGCGTTGATGACGACCACGGCGGCGGCGATGCCGGTGGCGGCGGTCACGAATTGCAGAAAGGTAATTACCACTAGCTGCGAGAGATAGCTCAGGCCCGACTCGCCGGAGTAGTGCTGCAAGTTGCAGTTGACGAGAAAGGAAATGGTGGTATTAAAGGCCAGGTCGGGCGCCATGCTCGGATTGCCGTCGGGGTTGAGCGGCAGGCTGCCCTGCGTGCAGAGGACAACCATCGCGAAGACGAACCACACCAAATTGATAGTGAGCAGCGCCAGCAGGTGCTGCTGCCAGGTCATTTCGCGCTGGGCATCGATGCCCGAGAGGCGGAAAATGCCGCGCTCGAGTGGGGCCAGGAAATCGAGGGCGTTTTTGTTGCCTTGAAACACATTGGCCAGAAACCGGCCCAGCGGCAGGGCCAGCAGCAGCGTGAGCCCGAAGGTGGCGAAAATGCCCAGTAAACCAGTAGTCATGACAGTAAAGCGAAAGGAAAAAACGGCTAGAAGCGCTCGGGCTTCAGCAGCACGTACACGAGGTAGCCAAACACAGCCAGCGAGAGGGCAAGAAGGGTAATCATCATGGCGCTAGGCAGTTAGATCTTATCAAAAAAATCGACCGACTTATAAAAAAGCCAGAAGCCAGCCAGGCCGGCGGCCGTGAGCAGCGGAGTCATCAGCAGCGGATTCATTAGGAAAGCGAGGAGAAAAAAGGCGAGCAAAACCGCTGGCAGCGGCGATGCCAGCCGTAGAGCAAAGGCCGACCCCGGGAACGGGCCACCGCGAATTTTTAACCGTAACTACCTGCTGAACAGCGCTAAAATTTTGAAAAAGGCTAAAAGCCGAACCAGCGCCAAGCGGCAGCACCGTAGCGTTTTGCTAGAGCGCTGGTGCAGAATGCTAGCCGGGCTAGCCATTTAGGGTAGCGTGGGGGTGGCAGTCGGCGCGGTAGAGGCCGCCCCCGTTGTGAAACGCACGCGGCCCTAGCGTTTTGCTAGGGCCGCGTACATTCTGCTAGCCAGCCGCGGCGGCAAAAAAGTTGCTTTGCGAGCAAATAGAGGCGTTTTGGGGGCGCTGGCCCCAGGTTCGCAAGCGGCCGCGCAGCCCGGCCGCCAGTGGCGGGGCTAGCCCCTTATGTCCGACTTACTCACTGAAATCGCCGCTGCCACCCAGGCATACTACGCTCAAACCAGCGATTTCCCGCTCACTGCCACCGACTTCCTCGATTGGCTAGACTCCCTCCCCGCCGCCCGCCGGGCCGACGTGCTGGCGCGGGGCTTCACCACCAGCCAGGCCGAGCCCGGTTTCTTGCGCTGGTGCCTGGAGCTGCGCGGCTACTCGATGCGGACGTTTATGGCCGAGCGGCTAGCGGTAGCAGCTTATGAGGAGTGGGTAGCGCAGGGGGAGATGGCCCGGCGGGCGGGGCACCTCACTTCCTAGCGCCCTACAGCCCGTACTCCTGAATCTTCCGGTACAGCGTGGTGTGGGCAATGCCGAGCACCCTAGCGGTGGCAGCCTTGTTGCCGGCGCACTCGGCCAGCATGCGCTGGATGTGGTGCTTCTCGGCGTTGCGCAGCAGGCGCGGGTCATTGTCGGCGGGGTCGGCCTGGGTTTCGGGCCGCGGGGCGGCGGGCGGGCCCATCTGGGCTTCCAGCGCGGCTAGCTGCACCTCCAGGGGCAGGTCGGCGGCGGCCAGGGGGCGGCCGGGCGGCGTGAGGATGGAGGCGCGCTCCAACACGTTGCGCAGCTCGCGCACGTTGCCGGGCCAGGCGTAGGTTTCGAGCGCGTGCATAGCCTCGGGGTCGATGACCAGCGGGCGCTGCCGCAGCTGATTAGCAAAGTAGTGGGCAAAGTACTCGGCTAGCACGGGCACGTCGCCGAGGCGGGCGCGCAGGGGCGGAATAGCCAGCACCACCACCGAGAGGCGGTAGTACAAATCGAGCCGGAAGTGGCCCAAATCAGCCTCCTGCTTGAGGTTGCGGTTGGTGGCGGCTACCACGCGCACGTTCACGCGGGTGGGCTTGGAGTCGCCGAGCTTGGTAAACTCGCGGCTTTCCAGGGCGCGCAGCAGCTTGGCCTGCGCCTCGGGGGCCAGCTCGCCGATTTCGTCCAGGAAAATCGTGCCGCCGTTGGCTTCCTCAAACAAGCCTTTCTTGTCCATAGCGGCCCCCGTGAAAGCCCCTTTCTTATAGCCAAACAGCTCACTTTCCAGCAAATCTTTGGGGAAGGCGCTGCAATTGACGGCCACGAAGGGCTTTTGCTGGCGCGGGCTAGCGTAGTGAATGGCCTGGGCAAACAGCTCCTTGCCCGCGCCGGTGGGGCCTTCGAGCAGCACGGTGGCCTCGGTGAGGGCCACCTGCTGGGCGGTGCGCTTCACCTGCTCCAGGGCGGGCGAGTGGCCTATCATTTCGGCAAAGCTGTACTGGCCGCCCACCTTTTTTTCGAGGTCAGCCACGCGGCGGCGCAGGCGGGCTTTTTCGGCGGCGCGGTCTACCACTACTACCAGGCGCTCGTCGGCGTCGCCCTTGGCGAGGTAGTCGAAGACCCCTTCCTTCATGGCGCGCACGCCGTCGGCGATAGTACCGTAGGCAGTCATCAGGATAACTTCGGCCAGCGGGGCCAGGGCGCGGTAGCGGGGCAGCAGGTCGAGGCCGCGCCCGTCGGGCAGCTTCACATCGGAGAGCACCACGCTGATGTCGGCGGCGTGGTCGGCGAGCAGGGCTAGCCCCGCGTAGGCGGTGGGGGCTTGCAGCACGCGGTAGCCCTCCAGCTCCAGGGTGCGCGCCACGGCCAGGCGCAGCATTTCCTCGTCGTCAATTAGCAGAATAGTGCTCTCGGGCGTCAGCATAGCTTGGGGGCGCGGCTGCCGGTAGCCGCGTAAAAGCCGAAAGCTAGCCCCAACAACAGCATCGGCGGGAAGCGCCCCGCTAGGGTGCCCCTCGCCTACCTAGCCCCCACGCGCCCCAGGTGGGTATCGCCAAAGCCCGTGGCGTGCTTGGGGCCGTAGCCCAGCAGCCAGCCGAAGGCGCTGTGCAACAGCAGTATCGTGCCCGCCAGCAGCAACACCGGCTGCGCCGGCTACCAGCCCGCCGCCCCCTGCCAGGGCTGGCCAGGTAGCCCACCATGCTCAGGCCGGCCAGCAAAAGGTGGCGCCCGCGCAGGGCCGCGGCCAGGGGCTGCCAATCGGCCTCGGTAAGCGGGGGCACGAAGCGGGGGAGGCGGGCGCGAAGCGGGTGCATGGCGAGGTTGGCCGGCTAGCCGCGGGGTGGGCTAGCCAACGCCTAAATAACTGGCCGGCCCCCGCACTTCCGGCTAGGGTACTGAAGCGGTGGCGGGGTGGCCGGCGCGCAAAAGTCGGTTGGCCCCGATAGGTGGCCCAAGGGGCACGAGGTACCACCTTTGCGGGCAGCAACCTGCGCGTTCAACCGATGAAAAACTTCTGCTTCCTGCTGGTGAGCCTGGTGCTGCTGGCCGCCCGCCCCGGGCTAGCCCAACCCTCCGTGCGTGCGGCCCCCGCGGGGTTCGACCAGCCCCGGGCAGGCGTAGCGGCCGGCCGGCTCGATAGCATCAGCTACCCTTCGCGCACCGTGGGCACGGTGCTGGTTTACAGGCCGCCGGGCTTTTCTGCGAAAAAGAAATACCCGGTGCTGTACTTGCTGCACGGCATTGGGGGCGATGCTGGTGGTGATGTCCAACGGCCGGGCCATACCGGACGACCGGGCCATCGGCAATATCTACGGCCCCGACAAGGTGGCGGCCTTTGCCAACTTCGAGCAAGACCTGCTGCGCGACCTCATTCCCTTTATCGAAAAGAAGTACAAGCCGCTGACTACCCGCGGGAACCGGGCCATCGCCGGCCTCTCGATGGGCGGCGGGCAATCGCTAAATTTTGGCCTCGGCAACCTCGATAAGTTTGCCTGGGTAGGCGGGTTTTCCTCGGCGCCCAACACCAAAAAACCCGAGAAACTGGTGCCCGACCCCGCCAGGGCCCGCCAGCTGCTGAAGCTGCTCTGGATTTCGTGCGGCGACGCCGATGGCCTGCTCAAGGTCAGCCAGCGCACCCACGAGTATTTGTACCAGCACCACGTGCCGCGCAAACGCTGTATGCGGGCGTGCGCAACACCGATATGTTTGGGTACCTGGGCGTATTCAGCTCGGCCTTTTTGCCAGCAACGCCAAGCTCTCCGACCCGCAGCACACCTTTATGCAAGCCAGCGCCAGCACTATTAACCAGAGCCTTAAGCAATTGTGACTATCGATGGGCGGGCGGGAAGACATTGCGTACGCCAACAATAAAATCATGCGCGCCCGCTTCGATGCGCTGGGTCTGCACTACACGTACAGCGAGTACCCCGGCGGGCACACCTGGCCCGTGTGGCGCCACGCTTTGTCCACGTTTGCGCCCCTGCTGTTCCGGTAAGGGCCGGGCTGAGCGCGGTTTCGCTGCCCTAGCCAGCGCGGGGCGCTACCTATCGGTACTGTTGCGCTGGGGCCGCTACTGTATGTTTAGCCCGGCCTGGGCCCCGGGCTCCGCTGGCCTGGGCCCGCACTGCAACCCAGCCCCAGGCTACAAGTGGCGGGAGCCTGGACCATTCGTTCCCGCTAGCATTCAGAAAATGAAAGTCAAACCTTTGCTCCTGGCGGCTGCCGCCGGCTGGCTGTCGCACGCGGCCGCATTTGCACAATCGATTGAGTTAGTCAATCCCATCCTGACGGGCTTTTACCCAGACCCTAGTATTGTGAAGGTGGGGCCAGATTACTACTTGGTGAATTCTACGTTTTCGTACTTCCCGGGCATCCCGGTGATGCACAGCCGCGACCTCAAAAACTGGCGGCAGGTGGGCAATGTCATCAGCCGGCCCTCCCAAATAAATTTCCTGGGCGACCGCATGACGCGGGGCTTGTTTGCGCCCGCCATCGAGTACCACAACGGCACGTACTACGTCACCTGCACGCTGATTGACCACAAGGGCAACTTTGTGGTGACGGCCAAAAACCCGGCCGGGCCCTGGAGCGACCCCACCTTTTTGCCCGAGGTGCGCGGCATCGACCCCTCGCTGTATTTTGAGGGCGACAAGGCCTACGTTATCTACAACAGCGACCCGCCCGACAACAAGCCGCTCTACGACGGGCACCGCTCCATCAAGATTATCGAGCTGAACCCTAGCACGCTGCAAACGGTGGGCGCAGCCAAAATCGTGGTCAATGGCGGCGTGGACCTCAGCAAGAAGCCGGTTTGGATAGAAGGCCCGCACCTGATGAAGCGCGGCGACTGGTACTACCTCTATGCGGCCGAGGGCGGCACATCGGTCAACCACACGGAGGTCGTTTTCCGCAGCAAGGCGCCGCTCGGGCCGTTTGTACCCTACGAGAAGAACCCCATTCTCTCGCAGCGCGAGCTGCCCAAAGACCGCCCCAACCCCATTACCTCGGCCGGGCACGCGCAGTTTGTGGAAGGGCCGGATGGCAAGACCTACGCCATTTTCCTGGCGGTGCGGCCCTACGAAGGCAATTACTATAATACTGGCCGCGAAACGTTTATCGTGCCCGTAGAGTGGAAGGACGAGTGGCCGGTAATGAACCCCGGCCCCAACGGCGTGCAGTACCGCTACCGGGCCAATTTCCCGGAGGTGAGGCAGCCCGGCGCCCGGCCGCAGAGCGGCAACTTTGGCTACACCCTCACCTTCGAAAAGCAGCTCGACCCGGCGCTGCTGTTTTTGCGCACGGTCGATAGCAGCAGTTTCTCGCTAGGCCAAGCCAAAGGCCTCACCCTGAAGCTAAAGCCCGAAACCGTGGCCGAAACCGGCAACCCGGCCTTCATCGGCAAGCGCCAGCAGCACCTGTACTGCACCGCCGAAACGGAGCTGAGTTTCGTGCCGAAAAGTGACGGTGAACAAGCGGGCTTGGTGGTGTTTCAAGACGAGAAGCACTTCTATTACCTCTGCAAGTCGGTGGTTGGTGGGAAGCCGATACTTACCTTATACCAAAGCACCGACAGGCCGAAAATAATGGCAATGCTGGCCGAAACCCCGCTCAAGTCGGCCACCGCCAGCGTGCAGCTGCGCATTCAGGCTGCGGGCGACGCCTATGCTTTCAGCTTCTCGGAGAACAGGAAGACGTGGAGCGTGCTCAAGGATAAGGTCGATGGCAAGTTTGTGAGTACCCAGGTGGCGGGCGGCTTCATTGGCTGCTTGCTTGGCATGTACGCCACTTCGTCGGGCCAGCCCACTACCAACACGGCCTCCTTCAAGTACCTGAAGTACGCGGGCAACGACCCGGTTTACCAGAAATAATGCCAAGGGGCTAGCGCCTATCGGCCGCCGCTAGCCCCTTGGCGGCCTAGCCGAGGCTTTTTACTGACTATGACCCGGCAACGGGCGCGGTAGCAGCGCCGCACCCACGCCTTCCCACCCACCACTTGCTTATGCGTTTGTCTTTCTTTTTTGGCGCGCTTATGCTTGCCGCCACTGCCCGGGCCGCTAGCCCTATCCTCGTCAGCAGCCCCGACGGAGCCGTGCAGGTGACCGTGAGCCTCACGCCCCAGGGCCAGCCCACCTACGCCGTGCGCTACCGCGCCGCCGAGCTGCTGCGCCCCTCGCGGCTAGGCCTGCAACTGGCCGGTGCCGACCTCACGCAGGGCCTGAAGCTAGCCAGCGCCGACCAGGTAACTACCGTAGCCGACGACTACCAGCTAGCCACCGACAAGCGCGCCAACTGCCGCTACCGGGCCAACCGCCGGGTGGTGCACTTCGCGGGCCGGGCCGGGGCGCCCACGCTGAGCGTCGTGTTTCAGGTGTCGAACGATGGGGTGGCGTTTCAATATCTAATCGAAGGCAAAAGCACCGATATCCAGCGCATTACGGCCGAGACAACCAGCTTTCACCTACCCGCCGGGGCCAAGGGCTGGCTGCACCCGCACGCCAAGGCCCAGACTGGGTTTGCCAATACGCAGCCTTCGTACGAAGAGTATTACCAGCGCGGCATCGCGGCGGGCACGCCCTCTCCGCTGGGGCAGGGCTGGTCGTTTCCGGCGTTGTTTGAGGCAGGCGGGCGCTGGGTGCTGCTCACCGAGGCGGGCATGGGCCGCAGCTACTGCGGCACCCACCTGGCCCACACCGCGCCCGATGCCGACTACAGCGTAGCGTTTCCGCAGCCCCCGGAAAAAACCACGCCCGACGCGGCGCGGCTGCCCGAGAGCCGCCTGCCCTGGCGCTCGCCCTGGCGCGTTATCGTGGTGGGCAGCTCGCTAGCCCCCCTCGTCGAATCGACGCTGACCACCGACCTGAGCGCGCCCGCCAAAACGCCCGTGCTCTTCGACGCGCCCGGTAAGTCGTCGTGGTCGTGGGTGCTACTAGGCGATAAAAACACGACCTACGATGTGCAGCGCCGCTTCATCGACTACTCGGCCACGATGGGTTGGCGCTACTGCCTGGTCGATGCGCTGTGGGACACCCAAATCGGCTACGAGAAAACGGCCGAGCTGGCGCAGTACGCCCGCGCCAAAAACGTGGGGCTGCTGGTGTGGTACAACTCGAATGGCAGCTGGAACGAGGCGCCGCAAACGCCAACGAAGGTGCTGTTTGAGGCTGAAAGCCGGCGCAAGGAGTTCGCCCGCCTCAAGCAGATGGGCGTGGCGGGCGTGAAAATCGACTTCTTCGGCGGCGACGGGCAGTCGTTTATGAACTACTACCAAGACCTGCTGACCGATGCCGCCCAGGCCGGCCTGCTCGTCAATTTTCACGGCACCACCCTACCCAGAGGCTGGAACCGCACCTACCCCAACCTGATGACGATGGAGGCCGTGAAGGGCTTCGAGTTTCTGACGTTCGACCAGCGCAATACCGACCAGGAGGCTACGCACTGCGCCACGCTGCCCTTCACCCGCAACACCGTGGGGCCGATGGACTTCACGCCCATGGCGTTTTCGGAAATCAACGGCAAGCAGCGCCGCACCTCCAACGCCTTTGAGCTGGCGCTATCGGTGCTGTTGCAATCGGGCATTCAGCACTACGCCGAGGTGCCCGAGGGCATGGCCGCCCAGCCCGCCTACGTGCAGAACTTCGTGAAGCAGCTGCCCCCGCGCTGGGCCGATGTGAAGCTGCTCGACGGCTTTCCCGGCGAGTACGCGGTGCTGGCCCGCCAGGCCCCCGATGGCAAGTGGTACCTGGCCGGCATCAACGCCACCGACGCGCCCAAAACCATTCAGCTCGACCTCAGCCAGCTCGGCCTGGCCAGCGGCACGCTCATCACCGACGGCGCCACCAACCGCAGCTTCAGCACGCGGGCAGTAGGCGGCGCTAGCCTCAGCGTGACGCTGCCGGCCCGCGGCGGCTTTGTGGTGGTTAAGTAAGGGCTAGGCTAGCGCCGCCCTGCCCTGCTTGTTCACTGCCACCCCGCAGACTGCCCCACCTACCCAGGCTACCTATGAAACACTACTTATTGCTGCTGCTGGCTGGGCTAGGCCTACTAGGGCCGGCAGCGTGGGCGCAGGGCCCGGCGGCGCACAACCCGCTTGTGTACGCCGACGTGCCCGATTTGTCGATGATTCGGGTCGGCAAAACCTACTACATGAGCAGCACCACCATGCACATGAGCCCCGGAGTGCCCATTATGAAATCAACGGACCTGGTGAACTGGCAGCTGGTAAGCTACGCCTACGATACCCTAGCAAGCACCCCCGCTATGACCCTGGCCCGCGGCCAAAGCACCTACGGGCGCGGCTCGTGGGCGAGCAGCCTGCGCTACCACCAGGGCACGTACTACGTCAGCACGTTTGCCCAAACCACGGGCAAAACCCACGTGTACTCAACCAAAAACATTGAAAAGGGCCCCTGGCAAGCCGTTTCGTTTCGGCCGAGCCTGCACGACCATTCGCTGTTTTTCGACGACGATGGCCGCGTGTACATGGTGTATGGCTCGGGTAAGATTCAGCTGGCCGAGCTCACGGCCGATGTTTCGGGCCTGAAGCCGGGCACCTCGCCGCAGGTGCTTATCGAGAATGCCAGCGCGCCCGCCGGCCCCACCCCCGGCCTGCCAGCCGAGGGCTCGCAGCTATTCAAAATCAAGGGTAAGTACTACCTGTTCAACATTGCCTGGCCGCGCGGTGGCATGCGCACGGTTATCGTGCACCGGGCCGACAAACTAACCGGCCCCTACGAAGGCCGCGTGGCCCTGCAAGACCTGGGCGTGGCCCAGGGCGGCCTCATCGATACCCCTGGCGGCGAGTGGTTTGCGTACTTGTTCCGCGATTTTGGGGCCGTGGGCCGCATCCCGTACCTGGTGCCCGTGCAGTGGCAGGGTGGCTGGCCCGTACTGGGCAACCCGGCGGGCAAAGTACCCGCTTCGCTAGCCCTGCCCGCCAACCACTCCCTGGTGCCGGGCCTGGTGGCTTCGGATGACTTTACCCGCCGGGCTGGCGCGCCAGCCCTACCCCTGGTGTGGCAATGGAACCACAACCCCGCCAACAGCTTGTGGTCGGTAAGCAAGCGCCCCGGCTACCTGCGCCTCCAAACCGGGCGGGTCGATACCTCCTTTCTATTAGCCCGCAACACCCTGACGCAGCGCACCATCGGCCCGGTGTGCGCCGGCACGGTGGCCCTGGATGCGGCCCACCTGCAACCCGGCGATTTTGCCGGCCTGGCGGTGTTGCAGAAGCGCTACGGCTTGGTGGGCGTGCAAGCCAGCGCAGGTGCCAAGGCCATTGTAATGGTCAGCGCCGAATCGGAGAAGCCAATTGAAATTCAGCGCCTGCCCCTGAGCCAGGACAAGGTCTATTTCAAAATTGAGTGCGATTTTCGGGAGCGTAAGGACGTGGCCACCTTCTTCTACAGCCTCGATGGCCGCACCTGGCAGCCCGTGGGCGGGCCGCTCAAAATGGCCTATACGCTGCCGCATTTTATGGGCTACCGGTTCGGGCTTTTCACCTACGCTACCCAGGCGGCGGGCGGCTACGCCGATTTTGACTATTTCCATATCGAGGACCACCTAGCGCAGTAGAAACCTATTGCCTTTACTCACCGCCGATGTCTAACTTGCAAATCTACTGGCTAGCCGCCCTCCTGGCCCTCGCCTGGGTTCGGCCAGCCCGCGCCCAGAACCCATTCATCACCAACCAGTTCGCGGCCGACCCTACGGCCAGGGTCTTCGGCAACCGGGTGTACGTGTATTCCTCGCACGATATTTTGGGCGGGCCGGGGCGGGGCAAAATCGGCTGGTTTTGCATGGAAGACTACCACGTGTTTTCCTCGGCCAACCTTACCGACTGGACCGACCACGGCGTTATCGTGACCCAAAACAAGGTGCCCTGGGTGCAGCCCAACAGCTACAGCATGTGGGCGCCCGACTGCGTTTTTCGCAATGGCAAGTACTACTTCTATTTCCCCAGCACCCCCCAGGATACAACGGCTGGTAAGGGCTTTACGATTGGGGTAGCCGTGGCCGACCAGCCCACTGGGCCGTTTGTGCCGCAGCCCACGGCCATCAGGGGCGTGCGCGGCATCGACCCCAACGTGTTTATCGACCACGACGGGCAGGCGTACCTCTACTGGTCGCAGGGCAACATCTACGGGGCCAGGCTGAAGGATAACATGCTGGAGCTGGCCGAGGCGCCCAAAACCCTGGGTGAGCTGCCCACCAAGGGCCTAAAAGAAGGGCCTTATGTGTTTGAGCGCAAGGGCATTTACTACCTCACCTATCCGCACGTTGCCCACAAGACCGAGCGCCTCGAATACGCCACCAGCCCCAGCCCGCTAGGGCCCTTCACGGTGCAGGGCGTGCTGATGGACGAGTCGCCGACCGGCTGCTGGACCAACCACCACTCCATCGCGCAGTTTAAAAACCAGTGGTACTTGTTTTATCACCACAACGACTTGTCGCCGCAATTCGACAAAAACCGCTCGGTCAGAATCGACAGCTTGTCTTTCGCCGCCGACGGTTCTATTCGGAAAGTAACGCCCACCCTGCGCGGCGTGGGGCTGACGAGCGCCCGCCAAAAAATTCAGCTCGACCGCTACAGCCGCCGCAGCGCGCAGGGCGCGGCCATCGCCTTTCTGGACACGGCCAACACCTTTGGGGGTTGGAAAACGCGGCTGACCGGGGCTAGCGGCTGGGTGCAGTACAACGCCGTCGATTTTGGCCAGCCCCAGCTGCGCACCGCCCGGCTGCGGGGTGCCTCGGCGGCCGGCGCCACCGTGCAGCTTCGCCTCGACCACGCCCAGGGACCGCTCATTGCGGAACTGGCCGTGCCCAAAGGCGGCACCTGGCAGGAAGTAAAAGCGCCGCTGCTAGCCTTCTGGCCGGGCCGGCACGCGCTCTACGTTTCGCTGAAGGGCGGCGGTGCCGAAATCGACTGGGTCAGCTTCGACTGAGCCCCGCTGGCGGGCCCCCACCCGCCCGGCAGCATGCTTCCTCGCCGGCGCAGGCGGTCAGGATGCATTTGCCCCGGCACGGGTTGCTGCGCTATTTAACACGGCTAGCCCCGCGTCCAGTGGGTAGTCGCGGTCACGTTCTTGAGGGTGGCCGTGGCGTTGTCGGCAAAAAGGCCCCAGGCGCTTTGGCGCACGGTGCACGCAGCCAGTTAGGGCAGCCGGGTTATCGGGGCACCTTTGCTTTAAGCCAAAAACAAAGCAGCCACCCGGATTTGCATCTGGGTGGCTGATTCTAACTGAGCGAGAAACGAGGTTCGAACTCGCGACCCTCAGCTTGGGAAGCTGATGCTCTACCAACTGAGCTACTCTCGCGGGGTACTTGGTGGGACAAAGGTAGCGGTGGCCCGCCAAATAACAAGCCGCGGAACATGCGCATGCCGCCGAGCGTTTAGCAAATACTTATGGCTCGCCGACCTCCGTCCCGCACTATCCTCTCGCCCGCCTCGCGCCGCATAGTAGCAAGCTTACTCATTGCCGCTGGTATTCTGCTGTTTATCGGCGAGTTGCTGCGCGTTTACGTGCTGTATGTGTACTGGCAGCAGTCGGGGGTGCTAAGCGCAGGCCCCACCGCGGGCGTGCTGCTGGGGCTAGCCGCGGGCGTGGGCACCAGCTACGTGGGCTGGCGCGTGGGGCTGGGCGGCTAGTCCCCAGCGGCATAAATCGCCGGCCGGCCCCACCTTTGCGGGTAGTATGTCCTCTCCGCTCCGCATCTCCCTTGCCAAGGCCAACTTGGCCACCGCCACCCGCCTGGCCGAGCTTGGCCGCCAAACCTTCAGCGAAACCTTCGCGGCCAGCAACACACCCGAGAACATGGCGGCCTACTTGGCCGAAACCTACAGCCCCGAGCTGCAGCTAGCCCAGCTGCAAGACCCTGGCATCACCTGCCTGCTGGCCGAAATGCAGGGCCAGACCGTGGGCTACGCCCTCTTGCAGGAAAACTCGCGCCTGGGCTTGCCCGCGGAGGCAACCGCCGCCCGGCAGCTCGAAATCAAGCAGCTTTACGTGGTGGAAGACTGGATTGGCACCGGCCTGGGCAAGGCCCTGATGCGCCGTGCGCTTGACATTGCCCAGGCCAGCCAGGCCACGGCCGTGGTGCTGGGCGTGTGGGAGCACAACACGCGCGCCCAGGCTTTTTACCAGCGCTTTGGCTTTCGGGAGGTGGGCGAAGTGGCCTTTACGCTGGGCCAGGATGTGCAGCGCGACCTCATTTACCGCAAGGGGCTAGCCGGGCGGGCTAGTTAGTACATTTGGCCCATGCCGCTCCGTTGCCTGCTTCGCCCTGCCTCCCTCCTGCCCTGCCTGCTGCTGGGGCTGCTGACTGGCCTGGCGGCGTGCCAAAGCCTGCCCGATACGGGCGCGAATGCCAGCGCGCCGGCTGCGCCGCCCACCGGGCACTTTGCGGGCACCCTGCAAGTGCCTGGCCAGCCCGAGCTGCGCGCCGCGCTGGAAGTGCGCCACCCCCAGCCCGGCCGGTACGAGGCCGAGCTGGTGCTACCCCAGCAGCCGACCCTCAGCTTCGTGGCCGACTCGCTCACGTTTGTGGGCGATACCCTGCGCTTGGCTAGGCCCGGCCGGCCGAGCCAGGCGCTGACCCTGGGTCGGCAGGGCGATTTCTGGCGCGGCACGCTGCTGCTCGATTCGGTGCGCTACCCGCTGCTGCTGGTGCGCCGCGGCGAGCCCGAGCCGGCCGTGTACCGCGTGCGCCGCGATGAGGTAGCCGGCACCAGCGGCCCCGCGCTGCTTTTCAGCCCCGCCGACGAAAGCCTGCCGGGCCTCGCGCTGGCCGTTTTTCCCACGCCGGGCACGGCGGCGGGCGCGCCCGCCTGGGCCGATGCCCTTGCCCGCCAGGGCCACACCGTGCTGCTGCTACCCGCCGCCGACACCCTAGCCAGCCCGGCCCTGGCCAATGCGCTGGCCCTGCTGCGCCGCACGGCGGGCGTTGATACGGCCCGCGTGGGTGCCTGGGTAAGCGGCCGGGCGGCGGGACTGCTGCCTCTGCTCTTGGCTGAAAACACGGCCTCGCGCCCGGCGTTTGTAGTGGTTCAGAATATGCCGGCCCCACCCCTGGCCACGCGGCGCGACTGGCGTGCCCTGGCCCAGCGCGGCCGCCTATTAGCCCTGTATGAGCCCGACCAACCCCAGGCTGCTGCCGCGCAGGCCCGTGCCCTACTGGGTAGCCAGCGCGTGCGGCAAGCTTCGGCAGCAGGGCTGAAAAAGCAGGTAGTCGATTGGCTACAAGAGCGTTAGGCGAATGCTATACGCTGTCTAACGCTCGGCTAAACTAGCAATAAGCCTTTTTCGCGCAATAGCTGCCAGGCGGGGCCAGCCAGAAAATTCTCCCACGAGCCGGCGCCGGCGGGGAAGCTAGTAGCAGTTTCTTTGAGCAGGATTTTGGTGTCGTAGTCGGTGCTGAGCTTGGTGAGTAGCGCGTGCAGCCAGGGGCCAAGCAGCTCGGTGGTTTTCACCTCAAAGTCTTCGGCCTGCTCGTAGCAGGTGAGGATGGCGCGGGTGGTTTTCTTGTCCTTGGGACCGTTGCCGCCGGTGGTTTTGAAGCGCAGCTCGGGCACGTTGCCGAGCCAGAAGAGGCGGCGGTTGGGCTGGGCGGCATCGGGCTTTTGAGGCTCTTGCAGCGCTTGTTGGATGAGCTGGCGCGGCACCGTGGGGCGCGGCGTTTTGAAATCGAACCAGAAGCTGAGGGGCTCGCGCAGGGCCACGGCGTGCATGTAGTTGTAGAGGCTTTTGGCCAGGCCGGGGCCAAAGGTTTCGTGGTCGGCGCCTAGCGGGTCGTCGTGCCAAAGGTCGTTCCAGGCGAAGGGGCCGGGCTCGGGGCCGATAGCGGCCACTTGGTACTTAGCTGGGTTCTTGCCCACGGGCGAGTGAGCCGTCATCGAGAAGCGGTGCCAGTAGCCACTCTGCACAATACCGGCCTCGAAAAGCTGGCGCACCACCTCCAGCGAGTCCACGGTTTCCTGGGCCGTTTGGGTGGGAAAGCCATACATGAGGTAGGCGTGCACCAGGATGCCCGCCTCGGTGAAGCCTTGGGTCACGCGCGCTACCTGGGCTAGGGTCACGCCCTTTTCCATGAGGGCCAGCAGGCGGTCGGACGCTACTTCGAGGCCGCCCGAAATGGCGATGCAGCCGCTGGCGGCCAGCAGCCGGCAGAGGTCGGGCGTGAAGGTTTTCTCAAACCGAATATTGCCCCACCAGCTGATGCTGACGCGGCGCTTGAGCAACTCGATGGCCAGGTCACGCAGGGCTAGCGGGGGCGCGGCCTCGTCCACGAAGTGAAAGCCAGTCTGGCCGGTCTGGGCCACTATCTGCTCAATTCTATCGACGAGCAGCGTGGCGGGCGCGGTTTCGTAGCGGCCGATGTAGTCGAGCGTGACGTCGCAAAACGAGCAGCGCTTCCAGTAGCAGCCGTGGGCCACGGTGAGCTTGTTCCAGCGGCCGTCGCTCCAGAGGCGGTGCATGGGATTGAGCACCTCGATTACTGATAAATAATCGGCTAGCGGCAAATCGGAGTAGTCGGGCGTGCCCACTTCGGGGTGCGGAATGTCGGGGTGCGGGTAGTTGATGTACTCGACCTGGCCGGCCTCATTGCGCAGGAAGGTGCGCTGTAGCAGGTGGCGCCCGTCGTCGGTGTTCCCGCCTGGCGACTCCCCAACACGTTCGTCATGCTGAGCTTGTCGAACGTGTTCAGTCTTTTTTTCTTTCAGATACGCGAACAAGCGTAGCCACGGGCCTTCGCCGTCGTCGAGCGTGAGGTAGTCGATGTAGTCAAAGAAACGCGGCTCTTTTAGGCCGCGCAGCTCGGTGTTGGGGTAGCCGCCGCCCATCACGGTCACGGCCTGGGGGCGCACTTGCTTGAGGCGCTGGGCTAGCCGCAGGGCCGCGTAGAGGTTGCCGGGGAAGGGCACGGTAAAGCCCACGATATCGGGCTGCACCTCGGCCACCAGCTCGTCGAGCAGCTCCAGCAGCATGCGGTCCACGAGGTTGGGCGGGGCTTGCAACGCCTCGTGCAGGGGGTCGAAGTGGGTGGCCGACATGGCCAGGCTTTCGGCGTAGCGCGAGAGGCCAAACTGCGGGCCCACGGTTTCCTTCACCAGGTCGGCCAGGTCTTCGAGGTAGAGCGTGGCCAGGTGGCGGGCCTGGTCGGTGAGACCCATCGTGCCGAAGGCCGTTTCGAGGTCGGCCACGTTGTCGAAGCGGCTAGCCTCGGGCAGGAAGCGGCCGTGGCAAATGCGCGGAGCCAGCGTGAGGTCGCGGTTTTGCAAAAACCGGATGGCTGGACCAATGGTAGCCTCGTAGCGGCGGCGCAGGCGCAGCATGCGCTGGGCGTTGTCGCTCAGGGCGTAGGCTCCCTGCTCGATTTCGTCGAATACCCGCGTCAGACCTTCCTTCGAAAATAACCTGAGCACCAAGGCGATGCTCAGGTCGGCCTGGCGCACCTCGTAGCCGCGCCCCACCAAAAAACCCTTGATATAGGCCGTGGCTGGGTACGGCGTGTTGAGCTGCGTGAGCGGCGGGGTAAGAAACAGGAGGCGGGGCGAAGGACTAGGCACGGGGGTACAAACCTACGGCGCGGCCCAGAGGTTCGGGAATGAGGCCCTAGCGGGCGCTATTGCCACTAAATAAGTGCTTTATTTGGGTCTACCCTTCTTCTTTTCCTTATGCTCTTCTTTTTCGGCCTCGGCACCAGCGTTATCAGCAGCCACCCGCTCACGGGCGTGCCCTGCGTCAATTGTGGCCAAACCAGCGTGGGCGTCGCCATCTATTCGCGCTACCTGCACTTGTTCTGGATTCCGGTTATTCCGCTGGGCAAGCGCAGCATGAGCCAGTGCGCCAACTGCAAGCAGGCGCTGACCGAATCGGAAATGCCACCGGCTTATTTGCAGCAAGTCAGCGCGTTCAAGCAGCAGGCCAAGCTGCCGATTACCAATTATATCGTGCTGGCGCTGCTGGGCGTGGTCGTAGCCTTCTCTTTGGTGGCTAGCCTATTTAGGTAACGCGGACTTTCAGTACGTAAGTCGAGTAGCAGGCAGTACTCGCGGACTAAAAGGCCGCGCTACGGTGCTAAAACGGCACCACCACCTTCACCCCTACGTTGCGGCCGGGGCTGAAAATGCCGAGCCGCCCGCTGGGTGAAGCGGAGTAGTACTCGAAGTACTTGAGGCGGCTGAGGTGGCTTTGGTAGGCGGTATTGAGCAGGTTATCGGCCTGCACGATGAGCTGCACGGCCTCGCGGCCAGCCTTGGTGCGCAGGGTAGTGCCCACGCCGACCCCTAGCAGCAGGTACCCAGCCGTGGCGGTTTCGGCGCCGTCTACGGCGTAGTAGCGGCTTTGGCGCGCAGTACCATCGAGGGTGAGGCGCAGGTAGCTGGCGGTAAGGAGGCTAGCGGGCCGGGCGGGCGCCGTGAGGCGCAGCTCGGTGCGGGCCTGGGGCGCAGGCATAAGCGGCAGGTAGCGGCCGGCCTCCCCCACCCTAGCCAGCAAGCCGGGGTTGTCATTGAGGCCGATGACGAGGGCGGCGGCGCTGCGCCAGCTCAGCCAGGTCAGGGCGCTGGGGTGCAGGTTGAAGCTAAGCTCGCCACCGTAGAGGCGGGCGGCGGCTTGCTGGTATTGGTAGGTGGCGTTGCCGGGCACCAGTTCCACGGGCTGGCCCTGGCCATCAAAGAGGCGGGCCTGGTAGATGAAGTTTTCCACGTAGTTGTGGAAAACTTCGGCGCTCACCTCAGCTTCCTTGCCTTGCCAGAGCACGCCCATGTCTTCTTGTACCGAGAACTCGGGCTGGAAGTCGCGGTTGCCCAGGTACACGATGTGGGCGCCGGGGTCGAGGCCATTGGCGCCGATTTCGGTAATGTTGGGGGCGCGGTAGCCGCGCGCCACGTTGGCCCGCAGCACCCAGCGCTCGCCCAGCGCCAAGCTGCCGCCCAGGCTAGCCGAGAGCCCTTGGTAAGTGTGCTCAAACGCCACAAATGGCCGCGTGGCGCCCGGCGTGCCAGGCTCGGCCGCACCCTCGAAGCCGGTGGCTGGGTCGGGGGCCAGGTAAAAATCGTCCCAGCGCATTTGGCGCACGTCGTAGCGCAAGCCGCCGGTCAGCTCTAGCTTACCGAAGGTCTTTTTGGCTACCCCGAAGCCGCCGATATCGAAGAGCCGGTAGGCCGGAATGGGAAAATCGGTGGCCTGTAAGTGGGTGTTGGTCTGGCTCATGCCGTTGGCGCCGGCCGTGAGCTCGACGCCGTGCCAGGCGGGCAGCAGGTAGCGGGCCTCATAGCTAGCGGTGGTCAGGCGCAAGTCGAGGCCTGGCTGGCTGGGCGCCGTGGGGTGGTTGAACTCCTGGCGGTGGTTTTGTTGCAGGCCGCCCAGCAGCCGCAGCTCGCCCGCGCCCAGTTTGATTTCGCCGCTGGCAAAGGCTCGGTAGTGGCGGATGTGCTGCCGCAAGTCGCCGGTGGCGTAGCTACGCAGCTCGTCGTTGCCTACTATTGGGCGATTCTTGATGTCGTCTTTATCACCCTCAAATACCTGCCTAGTGAAGGCGCGGCTAAGGGAATCGCGGCTGCCATCCGGGATTTCCTGGTGGTTGTCGTAGCTCGTGAGCCAGAGGTGGGCGCCGCCCCAGCTTTTCTGCACGCCCACCATGCCGGTCAGCGTCAGCTCCCGAAAGCCAGTGTTGTAGACGAAGCCATCTACCGCGTTGCGGTAGTCGTGGGCTAGCCGGTGGCTGGCGCGAAAGCTGGTTTGCAAGCCGTCTTTTTGGTAATTGAGAGCCACCGACTGGCCTAGCAGGCCGTTTACCGACTGGTACTCGGCCAAGGCCTCGCCGTGCAGCTCGCCGCTGGGTCCGGTGGGCAGGGCGGGCAGCAAGTTCACCACGCCGGCCACGGCATCGGAGCCGTAGAGCAGGCTAGCGGGGCCCTTCACCACCTCCACCCTATCCACGCCGTAGGCATCGACCTCGATGCCGTGCTCGTCGCCCCACTGCTGCCCTTCCTGGCGCAGGCCATTGAAGAGCGTGAGCACGCGGTTATACCCGAGCCCCCGAATGAACGGCTTGCTGATGTTGGGCCCGGTGGTTACGGCTGTGAGGCCTGGCACACCACGCACCGCGGCGTCGATGGCGTTGGTACTGGCGTTGATGCGCAGCTCGCGCTGGCTCAGGGCCGCGATGGGTACCGGCGAGCGGCGCAGCTCGGTGGCGCGGCCTACGCCCGTTACCACTACTTCGGCTAGCCCCTGCTGGCTAGCCACCAGCCGGACGATGAGCGGCGCGGCCAGTGGCAGCGTCACAGTAGGGCTGGCGGGGGCGTAGCCTACGGCGCTCACGGCCAAGCGGTGCGAGCCTGCAGGCAAGCCGGCTAGGGTGAAGGCACCGGCCTCATCGGCTGTGGTGCCTTGCTGCGAGGCAGGCACCGCCACGCTGGCGAATGGTACGGGGTGGCCGGCAGCATCTTGCACAGTACCGCGCAGGGCCTGGGCCCGAACTAGGGCTGGGAGCAGCAGGAGAAAGAGAAGAAGTTGCTTCATAAAGCCGGGGTGGGAAAGTCCGGCCGAAGGGGCAAGGCTCCGCCCGGAGCCAGCTTTACAGCCGCTTGAAAAAGAAATCAACCTTGCAAAACTGGCGGGGCGGCTTGCCTCCCCGCCATTCGAGCGCAGACTATAAAGTCCGCTTTACTAGCCCATCACGGTTTCCCAGAGCAGAAACACGTTGAGCATGATGATGAGCCCCGCCACGGCCCACGAGGCCACGCGCACCCACGGCCGATTCACAAACACGCCCATCTTGAGCTTGTCGTTGGTAAAGAGCACCAGTGGCACCACCGCAAACGAGAGTTGCAGCGACAGCACTACCTGACTGAAAACCAGTAGCTGGCCCGTACCTTTTTCACCGTAGAGGATGGCTACTACCAGCGCCGGCACCACCGCCACCAACCGCGTAATCAGCCGGCGCACCCAGGGCTTGAGGCGCAGGTTGAGGAAGCCCTCCATCACAATCTGGCCGGCTAGGGTGCCAGTGAGCGTCGAGCTTTGGCCCGAGGCCAGCAGCGCCACGGCGAACAGCGCGCTGGCCGCGCCCGCGCCTAGCACCGGCGTGAGCAGCTTGTGGGCATCGGCGATGTCGGCTACTTCCTCATGGCCCTTGCCGTGGAAGGCGGCGGCAGCCGTAACCAGGATAGCTGCATTGATGAAGAAGGCTAGGAACAAGGCCACCGTGCTGTCGATGGTAGCAAACTTGACGGCCTGGCGCTTGCCCGCCTCAGTGGGCTCTATCTGGCGCACCTGCACGATGCTGCTGTGCAGGTAGAGGTTGTGCGGCATCACGGTGGCGCCCAGGATGCCGATGGCCACGTAGAGCATGGCCGGGTTGGTCACGACCTGCATTTGCGGTACCAAGCCCTTGGCTATGCCTAGCCAGTCGGGATGCGAGGCCACGATTTCGTACACGAAGCAGGCGAATATCAAGAAGATAAGGCCAGCTACCAGGCTTTCAATCACCTTGAAGCCCTTGTTTTGCATGAGCAGCACCAGCAGCACGTCGAGCGTGGTAATGGCTACGCCCCAGGGCAATGGCAGGCCAAACAGCAGGTTCAGGGCAATAGCCGAGCCAATGACTTCGGCTAGGTCGCAGGCGGCAATGGCGATTTCGCAGAGCAACCACAGGGCAATGGCTACGGGCTTAGAGTAATGGTCGCGGCAGGCCTGGGCCAGGTCGCGGCCCGTCACGATGCCCAGCTTGGCGGCCAGGTGCTGCAAGAGCATGGCAAACAAGTTGGAAATCAGCACTACGCTCAGCAGCGTGTAGCCGAAGCGGGCACCGCCAGCCAGGTCGGTGGCCCAGTTGCCGGGGTCCATATAGCCCACGGCCACCAGCAGCCCCGGCCCCCAGTAGGCCCGAAAGCGCTGCCAGAAGCTAGCGCCCGGCCCCGGCATGGGGATGCTGGCGTGAACTTCGCTAAGCGAGGTGCCCCGGCGGGCGTGCCGCCAGCCCGGCTCGGGGGCTTCGGCAGCGGTAGTAGCAGTGGTAGGTGAGGTAGCAGTAGGTAGCAATGCGTTGCGAATCAAGAACTGAAACAAAGGTAAGCTAATTTTTAGGCTAGCCTAAAAATATTTTTAAACCACCCTAAATACTGCTTTTCTCGCCAAAAAGTTGCGTGTTTGTAGCGCGGATTTTCAGTCCGCAAATGCCTATCCTACTGGCTCGCGGACTGAAAGTCCGCGCTACTCCGCCCAGGCGTGCCGACCTTTGTGGGCCCTAGCTCTTTTTGTATGTCTGCCTCCCCCGGCCTCAAGCGCCGCCTGGGCCTGCTTTCCCTCGTGGTGAGCATTGTTCTGGTGCTGACCAAGTTTTACGCCTACCGCCTCACCCGCTCGCAGGTAGTGCTGACGGATGCGCTGGAAAGCATTATCAACGTGTTTACCAGCGGCTTTGCCCTGTATAGCCTCTACCTGGCCGACCAGCCCAAGGACGAAAACCACCCCTACGGCCACGGCAAGGTTGAGTACCTGAGCATTGGCTTCGAGGGGGCGCTCATCATCAGCGCGGGCGCGTTTATTTTGTTCGATGCTACGCGCTCGCTGCTGCACCCGCACCCGGTGGCTAGGCCCGATTTTGGGGTGCTGCTGCTGGCGGGCACGGCGCTGGTCAACTTCGGCCTGGGGCTGTGGCTGGTGCGGGCCGGGCGCCGCGTGCAGTCGGTGGCGCTGGTGGGCGACGGCAAGCACCTCTACCTCGATGCCGTGACGAGCATCGTGGCTTCGGCGGTGCTGGTGCTGGTGCACTTCACGGGCTTCGAGCGCCTCGACGGGGGCGCCGCGCTGGTGCTAGGGGCCTTCATTCTCTACAACGGCTATAAGCTGGTGCGCAGCGCCGTAGGCGGCCTCATGGACGAGAGCGACCTGGCCACCGTGGCCGAGGTTATCGCCGAATTGCAGCGCCTACGCCGCCCCTGCTGGATAGATGTGCACAACCTGCGCGTGCAGCGCTACGGCGCCAACCTGCACATCGACTGCCACATGCAGATGCCCTACTACTTCACGCTGGAGAAGATTCACACCGAAATTCATGAGGTAGAAGAGCTCATCCGGGCGCGCTTCGCGGCCGTGGAGGTCGAGATGTTCGTGCACGCCGACCCGTGTTCCTTCGCCGCCTGCTCGCTGTGCCACATGCCCGATTGCCCGGTGCGCCGCCACCCCTTCCGGCGCGAAATCGAGTGGGACATCCACAACGCCGTGAAGGACGAGCGCCACCACCTGGCGGTAAGCTAGTGCACTGGTGGAATGGGGAGCCAACGGCGCTGCTGGCGCATTGCTAGCCCTGCTTTTATGAGCGCTTGGTGAAATTTATGAGTTAGCTTTGCGACCCACGATGGCTACCTTCTTTTTCTTGCGCGCCGGAGGCGGCGCGCTGCTGCTGGCTGGCAGCAACCTGCTGCTACTGAGCGGCTGCAAGCAGGCCTGCGAGCAAAACCTGCCCGAATACCGCCTGAGTGCGGCCCAACGCAGCTGGCGCGCGCCCTACGTGCCCGACACGGTATGGCGCTTTCGCAACGCGGCTGGCTACGAGCGTCGCTACCGCACTGTGAGCGTCGAAACCGAGCTGCCCGCGAAAGGCTCCAGCAAGAGCAGCCTCTGCAACACCTATTACCAAGAGCAGTTTACGGCCAACCTGGGGCGCACCGACTCGGCGCAGGCGGCAAATTTCAATCCCGGAAAATGTCAGCTATTCCTGCAGGCAGTGCTGCCTAGCAGTACCAGCACCAACAACAGCAACGTTTTGCAGTGGGACGGCTATAGCTTCTACGTGCCCGTCGACGAGGTGGCGGCCGGGCAGTACCCGTTCACCACAGCCAAGTTTGGCCGCCGCACCTACGCCAACGTCATCACCAGCACTGCCACTACCACTGGCACGCCGCCGCGGACCTTGCGCGTGTATTACACCGTGGCCAATGGCGTAGTAGCCTTCGATGACCGGTACGGCACCCGCTGGGCCCGGCAGTAGCGGCCCGTATTATAGTCCTTTCACTTGGCCGGGCTGGTCCACTTGCTGTCTTGCACGCGGAAGCGCCAGGGCAAGGCCACGGCTTCGTCGCCGGCGTATTCGAGGCCCACGCGGGAGCTAGCCAGCACGTTGTCGTCAGCGATGGTTTCGCCGGCGTCTTCGAGCCAGAGGTTCGGGCCCGTGAGCAGCTCGCCGTTGAGGGCGGGCGTGAGGCCCAGCGCCTGGCTGAGCACGCCGGGGCCGGCCGTGAGGTTGCGGGCCACCTTGGCTAGCCCGCGGCGGCGCTGCATAATGTCAATGCCCACCAGCGGCTCGATGGCCCGGATAAGCACCGCGTCGGGGTGCGCGGCGTCGTTCACCGTCAGGTTAAAAAGCGTGTGCACGCGGTACACGGTGTACAAATAGGCGTGGCCACCGGGCTGGTACAGCGCCTGCGCCTGCTTGGCCTTGCGCTGCAAATGCAGGGTAATGCTAAGGTCGCCTGCGTGCCGGTAGGCCTCGGTTTCGACGATGCGGCCGCCCGTCAGCTCGCCGTCAATCAGGGTAAACACGTGCTTGCCGAGCAGTTCGCGGGCAATGGTGAGCACGTCGGGGCGCTGATAAAATTGCAGATTCAACGGCTTCAACTGATTTCGCGGATACGCCCGCCGAAGCGGGACTGGGTGGTTACGCTTGTACTACGCGCCAGCCATCTTTCCAGCCATCTTTCCAGCCATGTGCCCAGCTATGTGCCCACTGCAATTTATTATAAATCAACAAATTAATAACCATCTAGTCAGCCTGCTTCAGCAGGCGTATCCGCGAAATCCGTTGAAGCCGTTAAATCTGCGGTGTACCTTTGCTCCTGCCACGGTGACCAGACTCCCTTCCGGGAGCGAGATTGAAAAGGGAATCCGGTTTCATTCCGGAGCTGTCCCCGCAACTGTACGCGCTACATCGGGGTGAGCCCCTACGCCACTGCCGGCCGCCGCTATCTGCTTGATAGCTAGGCTATCGGGAAGGCCGCTCACCCAGCAGCGCAAGCCAGGAGACCTGCCAGGGTATTCACAGGTTCAGCGCCCGCGGAGGACGGGCGGAGAACGGCAGCCTTGCACTTGGCCCGGCCCCTGGGGGCTAGCCAAACGCGATTGCCGGCCTCAGCCCCGGCGCGGTTTGCGGCTTCGGCCAGCGAGTTTCGGCAGGGTTTTGAGCTGAATTTTCGCTTGAAAATTTAGTTCGTGTTGGTTTTCAACATCTTTTCCACCACTTTTATTCGCCCGGCCGGCGGCTGGCTGCTCTGTGCCCTGGTGGTGGTGCTGGGGGCTAGCCCGGCCGCGCACGCCCAGCGGGCGCCCGGCCCGGCCGGCACGCTCACCACCCGCGCCCACCGCCTGCCCGAGGCGCAAGTGCGCGCCGTGCGGCCCGAGCGCTTTGCCGTGGGCAGCCAGCGGGTCGAGCTCGACTCGGCGGTGCTGGCGCAGTACCGGGGCGGCACGGCGGCCGAGGTGCTGGGCAGCCGCCTGGGACTGTATATCAAAAACTACGGGCCAGGACAGCTGGCTACCATTTCGCTGCGGGGCACCTCCTCGCAGCACACGGCCGTGCTCTGGAATGGGCTCAGTATTGCCCTGCCCACGCTGGGCCAGAATGACCTGGCGCTGCTGCCCATCAGCGGCAACACGCAGCTGGCGGTGCAGGCCGGCCCGGCGGCGGCGCTCTACGGCAGCGGGGCCGTGGGCGGGGCCATTTTGCTGCGCACCGAGCCCGACTGGCGGCCCGGCCCGCGCGGCAGCGTGCAGGCCGATGCGGGCAGTTTTGGCCTACGCGGCGGCAGCCTGGAGGCCCGCACCGCCTCGCCTACCCTAGCCGTGCGCGTGGCCGCCAGCTACCGCCAGGCCCAAAACGACTACCCCTACTACGTGCAGGAGCCCACCGGCCGGGTGCGCTACACCATGCGCAACGCGGCCCTGCGCCACCAGTGGAGCTTCAGCCCCGACCTGGCCTGGCGCGTGGGCGCGGCCGGCGAGCTCACGGCGGCCGCCTGGCTCACCGAGGCCGACCGCGAGATTCAGCAGGGCACCAGCATTGCGGGCTCCAACGCCCGCGAGCTCGACCAGAGCCGCCGCTTCGTGCTAGGCTACCGGCGCGCCACCACCGGCGGCGGGCAGTGGGCCGTGCGCGGCGCATGGTTTGAGGACATTATCAACTACTCCGACCAGGGCGCTATCAGCAACTCGCGGGTGCGCACCACCCAGGGCCAAGCCGAGTATACGGCCCCGCTGGGCCCGCGCGCCAGCCTGCGCGTGGGCGCCGAGGCCCAGCACTTTGCCGCCCTCGTCGATGGCTACGGCCGCGAGCCGATAACCGAAAACCGCGCCGCCGCCTTCGCTCTGCTCCGCTACGACCCGCGCCCCGGCCTGCGCCTCTCGGCCAATCTGCGCCAGGCGGCGCTGCCCGCCGGGCTAGCCCCCCTCACGCCCACCGTGGGCCTGGAATGGGACGTGCAGCGCGCGGCCATCACAACCGATTCGCTAGCCCCGGCGCCCAGCCTCACCCTCAAGGCCAGCGCTGCCCGCACCTACCGCGCCCCTACCCTCAACGAGCGCTACTGGCGGCCCGGCGGCAACCCCGATTTGCTGGCCGAGTCGGGCCACGGCGTTGAAGTAGGGCTGCGCCACCGTGCGGGGCTAGCCAAGCAGTTGCTGCTCGAAAGCGAGCTGACGGTTTTTACTCAGCTGGTAAACAATTGGGTGCAGTGGCTACCGCTGGGGTTAAACGGTGCCTACTCGCCCCGCAACCTGCGCCAGGTGCGCAGCCAGGGCCTGGAGGCCAGCACCGCCCTGCGCCTGCGCCGGGGCCGCTACCAGGCCGCCGCCCGGCTAGCCTACGGCCTCACTCAAACCCGCAAAACCCAGGGCGTGGCCGCCGATACCGACCCCGTGGGCATTCAGCTGGCCTACGTGCCGCTGCACCGCTTCAACGTCACCACCGACCACCAGTGGCGCGGCTGGCTGGCCAGCGCGGCCTACACCTTCACCAGCTTCGTGTACACCGATGCCTCGGGGTCCGATTTTCTGCCCTCGGGTGGGCTGCTAGAGGCTACGCTGGGCCGCACCGTGGCCCTGCCCGGCCGCACCACCAGCCTCACGCTGCTCGTGCAAAGCACCAATCTGCTAGGCCGCACATACGAGAGCTACCCGGCCCGGCCCGCGCCACCGCGTGCCTACAGCGTTAGCCTGCGATTAAATTATCATTGATTTTTAACTACTTAATTATTTTTCCCGCCGCTTCCTAGCTGGCACTTTTCCTCTTTTTATGAAAAAATCTCTGCTTACACTCTTGCTAGGTGCCGCCGTGCTAGCGGGCTGCGACCCCGAACGCGAAGCTGGCCCCTCAGTGCCCGGCTCGCCCGGCGTGTACGTCCTCAGCGAAGGGCAGTTTGGCAAAGGCGACGGCACGGTGAGCGCCTATGGTATTTCGAGCAAAGCCTTGCTGACCGATGCCTTCGGCACCATCAACAACGGCTCGGCCTTGGGCGACGTGGTACAGGACATGGGCGTTGCGGGCTCGCAGGGCTACATCTGCGTCAATGGCTCCAGCAAAGTGGAGGTGGTGAGCGTGCCCGATTTCCGGTCGGTGGCTACCATTCGGCGCATTCCGCAGCCGCGCTATTTCGCGGCTATCTCCGCCACGCGCGGCTACGTCACGGCCTGGCGCGGGCCCTACACCAACTACCTGCCCGGCAAGGTAATGGTGCTGAACCTGAGTACGAACACGGTTATCGACAGCATCACGGTGGGCCGCTGCCCCGAGCAGCTCACGGCGGCCAACGGCCTGCTGTACGTGCCCAACAGCTACGACAACACGGTGTCCATCATCGACCCCACCGTCAACAAAGTGACCGCGACCGTGACCGTGGGCGACGGCCCCCGCAATGTGGTGGCCGACCAGGGCGGCAACATCTGGGCGCTGTGCTCGGGCTTCACGGTGTATGATGCCTCACCGCCCTACAACGTCATCAGCAGCACGCCGGCCTCGCTGGTGCGCTTTGCCCCGGCTAGCTCCACCACGCTGCTCACGCTGCCCTTCACGGGCGGCAGCCCGCGCCAGCTGCGCACCAGCCCCGATAAAACGCAGCTTTACTATGGCTTCAACGGGGCCGAGTACCGCATGAGCACCACGGCTACCACGCTGCCCACCACGCCCTTTATCCGCCGCAATTTCAATGGCTTTGCCATCGACTCGCGCGATAACAGCCTCTACGGGGCCGTTTCGACCGGCTATACCACCAATGGCTACTTCCTGCACTACCCCGCGGGCGGCGGCAAAGCCCTCGACTCGGTTACCGTGAAGGTGGGCCCCAACGGCTTCGTTTTTTACTAGCCAGTGAGCCGGCTGCCGCTAGGCGGCTAGCCTAGCCAGCCGCCAAAAAGGCCAGCCTCTCGTGAGGGGCTGGCCTTTTTTTGCTGGTGAGCGAACGGCCGGGCTGGCCTAGTCGGCAATACCGTCGTGGTTGCGGTCGATGGCGCGGTCGGCCGATTTGTAAAGCTGCTTGCCAGTGGGCCGGCCCGATGTGTCGCGGGCCAGGCCCGCGGCGGCCGAGTCGGCACCGAGGTCAGTGGGTGGCGCGTTGGGCTCAATTTTCTTGTTTGAGCCAAGCTCCACGTTGGTATCGCCGTCTTTGGTACCGGAGCTGCAAGAGGCAATAGGCAGGGCCAGGGCAGCGAGCAGCCCGAGCAGGCGGAAGGTGCGGTTCATAATGGGAAGGAAAAAAGGGGCCGCGCGGCGGCTGGTGAAAGAAGACGGGCAAACTAATTCGCGCAGCGCGAACCTGCCAGCTAGTACCGCAAAAAGCCGGCGCGGGTTGCTGCCGCCCCGGCAGCGGGCGCAGTTGCGGCGCGGGCGGTAAATTTGCCCCGATGGCCCGTTCCACTCCTACTTCCTTTTCTCAGCGCCTGCGCGCGCGCCTGGCGGCCTACCGCTGGCGGCGGGTAGGCGTGCTGGCCGCTAGTAGCTTCGTATTCAGCAGCAGTCTGATAGTCTACCTGTTCGGGTTCGGCGACCGGTTTGTGGGTCGGCTCAGCGCCGCCTTTTTCATCGGATTTTGCTTATTATCCGTTACTTTTCTGGCCGTTATTCCGTTTATTGGCTGGGCCAGCACCCACTGGTTTGGCAAAAGCTGGTCGGGAGGGGCTAGCCCGGCCCCGGCCCGGCGGGCTAGCTCGCCCGGCAACCGGCCGGCCGCCCCGCGTCGTTCCACCACTTTATCTTAACTTCTATTCCGTGAAAACCAATCTGCTGCATATCAAGAACATGGTTTGCCCGCGCTGCGTCGAGGCGGTTCAGAACCTGCTGGAGAAGGCCGGCTACGAGCCCACCAAGGTGACCCTGGGCCAGGCCCAGCTAGCCCCCGGCACCCCCGTTGACCCCCGCGCCGTGGCCCCGCTGCTGCGCGAGGCCGGGTTCGACGTGCTGCTCGACCGCGCCGAGCAGCTGACCGAGCAGATTAAAGCGGTGTTGCACGACTACCTGGAGCACCTGCGCACCGCGCCGGCCCCGCTCACGACCTCGGCTTTTCTGGCCGACCGCTTCGCCACCACGTACTCGCACCTGAGCAAGGTATTTTCGCGCACCGCGAACCTCACCATCGAGAAGTACCTCATTCGCATGAAGATAGAGCACGTGAAGGAGCTGCTCAGCTACGGCGAGATGACGCTGGTGCAGATTGCCGACCAGCTGCGCTATTCCTCGGGCCAGCACCTGAGCAACCAGTTTCGGCAGGTAACCGGCCGCTCGGTAAGCGAGTTTCGCCGCATGTTGCAGCCCGACCGCCTTTCGCTCGACGCCATCGGCTAGCCAGCCATCAATTACCAACAAGAAGGCCGGACTGCATAGCAGTCCGGCCTTCTTTTATTTGGGCTAGATAGGGTACTAGGCGGCGTAGGCTTTGCACGCTTCGAGGCACTCGCGGCACGCCTGGGCGCACTGTTGGCAGTGGTCGTGCTGGTGCTGGCCGCACTCGTCGGCGCACTTTTGGCAAATTTCAATGCACTCCTTGATGATGTGCGGGGCGTGGGGCGAATTGCGGGCGATGAAGGCGGCCGTGAGGCGACAGATGTCGGCACAGTCGCGGTCGGTGCGGATGCAGGGCACCATCATCTGGATATTTTCTTCCGAAAGGCAGGCGTCGGCGCAGTATTCGCAGGCGGCCACGCAGCGGGCCAGAGCGTCGAGGAGGGAGCGGTAGTCTTGGGGCGCGTTTTTCATACTAAACTAGGGAAAGGAATTGGTGCCGGCCAGCGTGGCCGGGCTGGTTTCTTGTACGCAGGGGCTAGCTTGGCAGCGGTGTAAGGTGCGGGCTAGGCGCGTGCAAAATTCAGGGCTAGCCAGCCAGCCGCCCGAATTTTGCACGTGGCTCGCCCTAACCTTCCCGGGCTAGCGGGCAGCCACGAGCCCAGCTTTGCCGTTAGATGAGCAATTGATTAACTGCGCCTTTTATGAGAAAAGCTACTCCCTTGCTTGCGCTGGCCGCAGCCCTGGCCGCCCGCCCGGCCCTGGCTCAGCACGAGCCCCATAACATGCCCGGCATGGCCATGCCTGCCCAGCCCGCCCCCGCCGACACTACCCGCCGGGCCCGGGCCGGCCGCCCCGCCGCCATGCCCGGCCGGGCGGTGCCGGCCGATACCAGCCACGCCCACCACATGACCGGCATGGACATGGGCGGCATGGACCACATGAACATGAGCCACGCCTATTCCAAAAACCTGCCCATGAGCCGCAACGGCTCGGGCACGGCCTGGCAGCCCGACCAAACGCCCATGTACATGTGGATGCAGCACAAGGGCCCCTGGATGCTGATGTACCACGGCGCGGCCTTCGGGCGCTACACGAGCCAGAATTTCAACCACGACGGCGCCCGCGGCCAGCGCAGCGCCGTGGACGGCCCCAACTGGTTTATGACCATGGCCCAGCGCACCGTGGGCCAGCGCGGCCTGCTGAATCTCAGCCTGATGATGAGCCTCGACCCGCTGACCGAAACGCGGGGCGGCTACCCGCTGCTGTTCCAAACCGGCGAGAGCTACAAGGGCCAGCCGCTCATCGACAAGCAGCACCCGCACGACCTGTTTTCGGGCCTGAGCGTGGCCTACACGCACGCCTTTTCGCAGGATGTGGACCTGACGGCCTACCTCGGCTACCCCGGCGAGCCGGCCGTGGGGCCCACGGCGTTTATGCACCGCATTTCGGCCATGCCTAACCCCGACGCGCCGCTCTCGCACCACTGGACCGACGCCACCCACATCACCTACGGCGTGGCCACGCTGGGGCTGCGCTACAAGCAGTTCAAGCTGGAAGGCAGCAACTTCACGGGCCGCGAGCCCGACCAGTACCGCTTCGATTTTGACCGGCCCCGGGCCGATTCCTGGGCCGCCCGCCTCAACTGGAACCCTAGCCGCGAGTTGGCCCTGCAAGTGAGCCACGCCTACATCAAAAGCCCCGAGGACCTGCACCCCGACGAAAACGTGCGCCGCACCACGGCCTCGGTGCTGCACAGCCGCAGCTGGGGCGAGCGCCACTACATTGCCTCCTCGCTGGTGTGGGGCATGAACGAAGGCCACGGCGCCCACGCCGAGCACGCCGTGCTGGCCGAAACCAACCTCACGCTGGGCCGGCCTACCTTCTACGGCCGCTACGAGTTTGTGCAGAAGGACAGCGAGGAGCTGGATTTTTATGTATCTGGCCCCAACGACCAATTGCTGGCTAAGGTCTTCAATATCCACGCCCTCACGCTGGGCAGCAGCTACCGTCTGGCTAGTTTAGGCGGCGCCCGCGGCCCCGAGCTAAGCGTGGGCGGGCAGCTTACAGGCTATTTCATTCCGCAGGGCTTACAAGCCGACCGCTATGGCCTGGCCTACTACGGCCCCGGCTACGGCAAGCTGCCGCTCTCGGCCTCGGTGTACGTGCGCCTCACGGCGCCCTGGATGCCGATGAGCCGCCTGTAATGGCCGGCCCCTAGCCGCGATAACACACGGCCCAGAGCGCAGCCGGCTGCTACCTTGCAGCCCGGCCCGCTCCGGGCTTTATCGCGACTAGCTATGGTCTTAGAACTCCAAAATCTTACCAAGTCATTCGGCCGTAGCCCGGTGCTGCGCCATGTGAGTTTAACCGCCGAAACCGGCATGTGCGTGGGCGTGGTGGGCCGCAACGGCGCGGGCAAAAGCACGCTCTTCAACCTGCTTACCAACGTGCTGCTGCCCGACAGCGGCCAGCTCGTCCTCGACGGCCAGCCGCTGGGCGAAACGTTTCCGGTGGCCGTGAAGCGGCGCATGGGCGCGCTCGTCAATCAGGCCTACCTGGTCGAGCAGCTCACGCCCGAGGAATACTTGCAGTTCGTGGCCCGCATCTACGACTTGCCCGATGCCCAGGCGCGCATCGAGAGCCTGCTGGCGCACCTGCTGGAGGACTACCCCACGGTGCGCCACAAGCGGCTAGGGTCGTTTTCGACGGGCATGAAGCAGAAGGTGGCCATTGCCGCGTGCCTGCTGCACCGGCCCGAACTGCTGATTCTGGACGAGCCCTTCAACGGCCTCGACGTGTTTTCGAGCACCAGCTTATTATCGCTGCTGAACAGCTACCGGCCGCAGGCACTCACGTTCGTCTCGTCGCACAACCTGGCCCATATCGAGCAGGTAGCCACGCACTTGCTGGTTATCGACCAGAGCGAAGTAAAGTACTGGGGCACCCTGGCCGACTTCCTGCACGGCGAGCGCGCGGTGCTCGGCGACACGCTCTTGCAGCTCATTCAGCCCACGGCCCCGGCCTCCACCCAAGACCTGTCATGGCTGACTACGCAACGCTAGGCCACTACCTGCCCTACCTGCTGGGCCGCCGCCTGCGTGCCGTGGTGTGGCCCGCCGCCGACGGCGAGCGCGCCCTAGCGCTGCTACTGCTGGGCCTGATGGCCCTCTACGGCGCGGGCTTCGGCTATTTGCTCAATCACCAAAATAGCGAAGGGCTAGCCGAGGCGCTGCCGGGCATGTTAATCGGCCTGAACGCAACCTGGCTGGTTTCGACGCTGCTAGTCGATTTTTTTCCGACGCTGCGGCCCGTGACGCGCCCGCTGCCCGAGCACTTCCCGGTGTCGGAGCGGCAAAACGTGGTTACGGCTTTTCTACTCGATTTGATTACCCTGCGCCGCCTTATGCTGATGTTGGGGCTGGCGGTGGCGGGGCTGGTGGCGCCGCGCCACGCAGCCGTGCCGGGCTTCAGCCTGCTGCTACTACTGGGGGCTAGCGTGCTGAGCTTCAACGTGCGGCTGCTGGCGGCGCTGGGCCGCTGGCGCCACCCGCTACTGGCCGCTAACCTGCTGAGCCTGGCCCTGATGGCCTGGTGGCTGAGCGTGCCCCTGGCGCCCTACGCCCGGGCGCTGGGCGTGGGCATGGCGCTGGTGCCCTGGCTGGTGGGCGCGGCGCAGCTCTACTGGTTGGCCCCGTATTTCAGCGCCCGCTACCTGCCGGCCGCGGTGGCCGCCGCGGCCTCGCCCGCCGGCAGCACCCTAGCCCGGCTGCCTCTCGAATGGAAGGTGTACCTACGCCGGGCCGGCGTGCCGCTGCTCTACGGGCTGGTGCTGAAAATAATATTTCTAGTCGTCAGCGGTCTCTACATGACTTCGAATGGCAAGGACCTGAATCCGGGCTTATTTTTCTTCGCCTTCCTGCCGCTCATCGGGTTTTCCTACGTCAATAACAACCTCTTTGCGGTAGTGCAAACCTTGGCGGCCAACGAGTTGCTGCGCCTAGGCTGCACCGCGCACCTGCTGCGGCTGTATGCCCGGCTGGTGCTGCCAGTGGTGCTGGTCGATTGCTTGGTATCGGTAGTGCTGTTTCCGGCATCGCGGCTGCCGCAGCTCTGGCTGCTGCCCCTGAGCGTGCCGCCGCTGCTGAGCCTGGGGCTGTGGGGCAGCCTGTACCTGGCCAAGCCCGCCGCCGAGAAAATCAGCTTCGCCAACTCCCGCAAAAACGTTTCCACCGCGGCCAACTTGATTACGATTGCCTTTGCGCTGACGCTGTTTTTCGTGCCCCTTTGGTGGGTGCGCCTGCCGCTGGCGGCGGTGGTTACCGCCTCAGTAGCGTGGCCGCTGCGCCAGGTGCTGCGCAACGACGGCGAGCTGCGCCGCCAGCTGTGGAAGGGCATCGGGGCCTAGCCCAGCTTCCCAGCCAATTATCACGGGCTAAATCTGCCTCCCCCATGCCCTACGCTTATCCGCTCGCGCTGCTCTGCTTGCTTGTTTTGTGGGGCAGCCTGTGCCTGGTGCTAGTGGCCCCTAAAATTCTAACGGCGCCCCGGTGGGCAGGGCTGGCGGCGCTGGCCTGTGCCCTACACGCCCTCGCCCTGGCGCTGCCGTCATGGCAGTTGCTGGCGGCCATGTTCGGCTTTGCGCCAGTCGTGACTACCGCCTCACTCACCCATCCGCTCAACTGGACGGGGCAGGTGGCCGCGCTGCTGGTATCAGTGCTTTTTATTTATGGATTACGGGAGCGTATTTCTGCCGCAGCGGGCCTGCGCCGCCCCTGGCCAGCCTCGTTGCGCGTAACGGCTGTGGTAGTGGGGCTAGTAGCGCTGGCTATTTTCGTTAATGCCTACTTAGTGCGCCAGGCTAGTGTTGCCCTTTGGGGACACGAGCGCCTCTTCTACGCCCTCGTGCCGGGCATAGAGGAAGAACTATTTTATCGTGGCGTGCTGCTTGGGCTATTAGGGCCGATTTTTTCGCGGTCTATTCGGCTGCCAGGCACTTATACCTCGTGGGGCGGGCTAGTCAGCGCGCTACTTTTCGGGTTAGGCCACGTTATCAAAATAACTCCCATCCACTTTGTCATTAGCGATTTGCTAGCCGACGGACATATCGCGAACTGGCCGCGCTGGTGGCTGCTGCCGTTCTATTTCCCGCCCACTGAGTTCCTCTACCCCTTCGCGATGGGTCTGTTCTTTCTTTGGGTTCGCGAGCGCACAGGGTCGGTTTGGGTAGCGGCTGGCACCCACTGCTTGTGCAATGCGGCGCTCGTTTTGGGTCGCTCGCTGGCCTAGTGTACCGGCTGATAGCCAGCCGGCGCCCCTACCCGGCACCTCGGCCCACAGCAGCAGCGCCTCCGATAGCGGATTCACTGCTAAATCTACCAGCCGCACGCCGTAGCGCAGCTCGTTGCCCTCGCGCACTTCGCGGCTGCCGAGCCGCACGACGCGCCGCAACCGCTGGGCATTACGCCCATCGCGCAGGGCCACCGCGTCGGCCAGGGCGAAGGCGGTGGCCGGAATGCTATAGCCTAGGATGAGCGGGCCGCTGTCCACGTTGCCCGCGCCGGTGGCGTAGCCAGCGGCAAACTCGCGGTACAGCCGCACCACGCCCAGGTTGGTGCTGTGGTGGCGCTGGTACCGGGCGTACTGCTGCCGGGCAAAACCCGAGTCAACCTGCGCCAAAAACCAGATGCTCCAGCCCAGATGCGAGCCCCGGGGTTCCTCGCTGGGCCGGCCGGTAGTGTCCACCATCGAGGCCAGCAGGCCAGTTTGGGGGGCCAGCCACTCGCGTTGCGCCCGCGCCACCCAGCGCCGGCCGGTGGCAGCGTAGTCGCTGCCCATGAGGCGACTATGCAACGCCAGCGAAGCCAGCGCCACGGTATTATCGGGCAGCCAGCGCCGCTGTGGGTACGAGGTCAGGTTGCCGCTCGGCTCTTGTTGGTAGCGGGCGGCCAGCGCGGTCGAGATGCTATCGTGCAAATGCCGGTAGGGCGAGCCTGGCACCAGCTGCCGGTGGCAGCCCAGCATCAAATTCAGGTGGCCCAGGTACAGCACCGAGCCGGGCAGCGCGGGCCGCTCTCTCGGCAGCACGTCCATGAATGGCTGCCGAATTGGGTCAGTCAGCGCCACCCGAATGGCCTGGCCGATGGTAGCGGCGGCCTCGGCACGCAGGCCGGGTTGCTGCGCGGCCAGGTTGGCCAGCGCGTAGGTGCTGAACGAGAGCGTAAATAGGCCCCATTCGGCGTTTTGCGCCGTGAGCTGGCCGAGCGCGGTGGTTGGGGAGGCGCCTTCCCAGATTACGCGCTCCAGGTAGTTGAGGCGCAGACGGGTATCGGATTGGCTGGGCGGCGCGTAAGTCGGCCAACTGAAGTCGGCCCACAGCAAGGCTAGCGAGCTTATTACCAGTATCCAGCGCCAGCGCTTTTTCATAAATAGCTAAAAAAGAACGTCATGCGGGGCCTGCCGAAGCATCTCCACCACGCCGCTAGGGTATCGTTCGGTAGAGATGCTTCGGCAAGCCCAGCATGACGTTCCACTTTGTTTTTCCTTCTATACCAGGCTCTTCGCTACCAGATACTCGGCAATTTGCACGGCATTGGTGGCGGCGCCTTTGCGCAGGTTGTCGGCCACTATCCACATATTGAGGGTGTTGGGCTGGGTTTCGTCGCGGCGCAGGCGGCCTACCAGCACGGCGTCGCGGCCGTGGCTGTCTTTGGGCATGGGGTAGCTGTTGGTGGCGGGGTCGTCGACGAGCTCTACCCCCTCGGTGCGGCTGAGAATATCGCGCACGTCGGCGAGGTCAAAATCGTGGGCAAACTCGATGTTGACCGACTCGGAGTGGCCGCCCATCACGGGCACGCGCACGCAGGTGGCCGTGACGCGGATGCCGTCGTCGCCCATGATTTTCTTGGTCTCGTTCACCATTTTCAGCTCCTCCTTGGTGTAGCCGTTGGGCTGAAACACGTCGATGTGGGGCAGCACGTTCAGGTCGATGGGGTGGGCGTAGGCGGGGTTGCTGGCGGTGTGGCCGGCGCGCTCCTCCATCAGCTGGTCCACGGCTTTTTTGCCGGTGCCGGTCACGCTCTGGTAGGTGCTGATGACGAGGCGCTTGGCCTGGTATTTTTTGTGTAACTCGTTGAGCGCCACCACCAGCTGAATGGTTGAGCAGTTGGGGTTGGCGATAATTTTATCGTCTTTGGTGAGCGCATCGGCGTTCACTTCGGGCACCACCAGCTTCTTGCTAGGGTCCATGCGCCAGGCCGACGAGTTATCGACCACCACGGTGCCCACCTCGGCAAATTTGGGCGCGAACTCCAGCGACACGCCGCCGCCAGCCGAGAAAATAGCAATGGCCGGGCGCGCCGCAATGGCGTCTTCCATGCTTACCACCGGGTAGTCTTTCCCTTGAAAATGAACAAGCTGGCCCACCGATTTGGCCGAAGCCACGGGCAGCAGCTCAGTAACCGGAAACTGGCGCTCGGCCAGCACTTTCAGCATCTCGGTGCCCACCAGCCCGGTGGCACCCACTACGGCAATTTTCATATTAAATACAGTTAATCAGCTTCTTAAACCCGCAGCTTCGCCCAGCTGGGGCGGGGCAAATGTCGGGATAAAATCGCTTTGCCGGCAACGCTTTGCAACTGCGCCAGCGCCGCCGCGCCCGGGCTAGCCTCGCCCGCCGAAAAAACTTCCCCGCCCAGCCAGCCAAAGTCGCTGATTACCCGTTGAGGTTTTAGCGCCGGGGCGCAGTCCCGCCCGACTACCAGCCGGCGCCGCTTCTTACTCCAAACCAACCCCCCAAACATCCTGCCCCTCATGGCTATCAATCCCAAAACCAAAGGCTTGTCGCACGTGGCCCTGCGCTCGTCCGACTTTGCCCGCACCCGCGCCTTTTACCATGATTTGCTGGGCCTGCCCGTCGCCCTCGACACGGCCGAAATCCTGGGCTTTCAGATTGGCGCCTTGTTTCTGGGCTTCAAGAAAGCCGAGCCCACCTATCCCGGCGGCAATGTCTTCACGCCCTTCAACGTGGGCCTCGACCACATTGCCATTGCCTGCGAAGATGAAGCCGAGCTGCACCGCGTGGCCGACGCCCTGCAAGCCGCTGGCGTTGAGAACACCGGCGTAAAAACCGATACCGTGCAGCCCAAGCAGTACGTGGCTTTCAAGGACCCCGACCGCATTCAGTGGGAGTTCTACATGGTGTAGCGCGGACTTTTAGTCCGCGCGGAGGAAGCCTATTCGCCACCGGCCTGAAAAACCGGGCTGCTTCCCACCGCTAAAACCGCAACGGCGGGTGAGTATCAGGCTCACCCGCCGTTTTTTATGCGGCTTACCCTACGAGTTCAGCTTGCGTATGTTTATTTGGGGCTAGCTATTCTTAGTCTGCTCTACAATGAAGCGTTTGCTACTCTTGTTGTTCTGGCTGCCGCTGCTGGCCCAGGCCCAGCTCGCCGAGTCGTTTGCCGACGGTAATTTCACCGCTAGCCCCACCTGGACCGGCGATGCCGGCAGCTTCGTAGTGGCTAGCCAGGTGCTGCAAAGCAACGGCCCGGCCACCACGGGCACCCAGCTGCAACTCGCCACGCCCTGCCAGGCCAGCACCGGCACCACCTGGGAATTTTGGGTTAACCTGAAGCTGGCTACTTCCTCCGGCAACCTGGCCGATGTGTGGCTGCTGGCCTCGCAAACCGACCTCAAAAGCCCGGCCACCAAAGGCTATTTCGTGCGCCTGGGCGGCACCGACGACGAGGTGAGCCTCTTCCGCAAAGACTCGGCAAAAACTGCCGTGTTGGTCATCGACGGGCAGAACGGCACCCTAGCCAGCAGCACCAACAACCTGGCGCGCGTGCGCGTAACCCGCTCAACCGCTGGCCAATGGACGCTGGCGCGCGACCTCAGCGGCGGCCGCAGCTTCGTGGCCGAGGCTAGCCAACCAGTCGATAATATCCACCAGCGCAGCGCCGCGGTGGGCGTATCACTGCTGTATTCGGCAGCCAACGCGAAGAATTTTTACTTCGACGATTTCAGCGTGACCGATGCCACAGCGCCGCTGCTGGTGCGCGCCGCCGCGCTGGATGCCCGCACGGTGGACGTCGTGTTCAACGAAGCCGTGGACCCGGCCACCGCCGCCGACCCTAGCCGCTACCGGCTGGCCGGGGGCGCGGCGCCCGCCACGGCCACCATATCGGCGCTGAACCCGGCCGTGGTGCGGCTGGTTTTCGGTCAGGATTTGGGGGCGAATAACATCCTGGAAGCGCGCCAAGTGGCTGACCTCTATGGTAACGTGGCGGCCGGGCCGCTCACGGCGGCGTTCGGCGGCGTGCCGGTGGCGCCGCGCGCGGGCGAACTGCTGCTCACCGAAATCATGGCCGACGAAACGCCCGTGGTGGGCCTGCCCGCCTCGGAGTTTGTGGAGCTGTACAACAATTCGACAAAGACGCTGAGCCTGCGCGGCGTGCGCCTGCTGAAACCCGGCAGCTCGGCCGCCGCGCTGCCCGACACCGCCCGGCTGCTGCCCGGCCAGTACGCCGTGGTGTGCGGCAGCACGCGCGCCGCGCAATTCTCGGCCTACGGTAAAGTGTACGGCGTCAGCAACTTCCCGGCCCTAGCTAACGCTGGCGACCAGCTGGTGCTGCGCGGCCGCGACGGCGGCACGCTCTTCGAAATCACCTACGCCGACACCTGGTACCGCGACCTGCGCAAGGCCCAGGGCGGCTGGACGCTGGAGATGCTCGACCCCGCCGCCTACTGCCTCGGCGCCCCCAACTGGCAGGCTAGCCAGGACCCTAGCGGCGGCACGCCCGGCCGCCGCAACAGCGTGGCCGCCCCCAACCCCGACCGCACGCCGCCCGGCCTGCTCGGCGCCGTGGCCCTCACGCCCACCGTTATCCGGCTGTCGTTCAGCGAGAAGCTGGATAGCATGGCCGCCGCATCACTCGCCCGCTACACCTTACAGAGCCGCGTCGGCGCGGCCCCGGCCGTGACCCGCGCCGCGCCCGTTGGCCCCGATTTTCGGGCCGTGGACCTCACCGTGGGCCCGGCCTTGCTGCCCAGCCAGCCGCTAACCGTGGGCGTGGCCCGCGCCACCGATTGCGCCGGCAATGCCAGCGGCGCGCTCGCCTCGGCCAGCGTGGCGCTGCCCGAGGCCGCGCAGGTTGGCGACGTGGTTATCAATGAGCTTTTATTCAACCACGCGCCGGGCGGCGTGTACTTCGTGGAGCTGCTCAACCGCTCGCTGCGCTACGTGAATCTGCAAGCGTATCAGCTTACGGTGCAGAAAGCTAGCGGCAATACCACGCTTATCATCAGCCCCAGCGCGCCCTACGTAATGGCGCCCGGCCAGCTCGTGGCGCTGACCTCGGACCCGAATATTTTGCAGGCGCAGTACCCCAGCAGCGCTGACCCGGCCGCGCTGCTGGCCGTGGCTGGCTTTCCGGCGCTGGATAACAGCGCGGGCACGGTGGTTATCAGCAGCGCCGCCGGCATCGAAATCGACCGCTACGCCTATAATAAAAGCCAGCAGCTGACGCTGTTGAGCACCCAGGCCGGCGTGAGCCTGGAGCGCATCCGGGCCAGCGGGCCTAGCGCGGCCAGCAACTTTCACTCGGCAGCCGGCACCGCAAATTATGCCACGCCCGGCCGGGCCAACTCGCAGGCGCAGGATGCCGTGGGCAATGGCCAGGAGCTGGCAATGGCACCCGAGCTTTTTACGCCCGATGATGATGGCCAGCAGGACTTTACGACCCTCAACTACCAGCTCGACCAGCCCGGCTACGTGGGCACAGTGACGGTGTACGACGCCCTGGGCCAGCTCACGCGCCGCCTGCTGCGCAACGAGAGCCTAGCCACCACTGGCTTCGTGCAGTGGGACGGCCTCGACGAGCACGGGCGCAAGGCCGCCGTGGGCTACTACCTCGTGCACATCGAGCTGTTTCGGCCCAGCGGCGGCGAGCGCCGCGAGTACAAGAAAACGGTGGTCGTGGGCGCCCGCTTCTGAGCTACGCGGCTAGGCTAGCCAGCTTACCAGGCACTGAAAATCAATTCTTTATTAACGTAGTCGATGGTGGTGCGGTACTGGCTCAGCAGCGGGTAGCCCACCAAGCCTTGCAGCGGGGCGCGGTTCGGGTTTTGGTTGAGGTGGGCCATATCGGCAAATACCGTGGCCTGCTTGCGGAACACCAGCGGGCCGGCCAGGCGCACTGCGGGCAGGCGGGCGGTGGTTACAGCGCGGCTGGCGGCATCGGCCCCGCTAAGCTGAGCCGTTGAGGTTTTGCGCAATTCGCGGGCTAGCTCGGCCTGGTACTGCTGGTCGAGCAGGTTGGCCTGCGCGCCGCAATCGACGCCAACTTGAAACGTTTGGCCGCCCACAGTCAGCGCCACCAGGGGCAGGTGGCCGCTCAGCGTGAAGGGCACGCGCATGAGGGCGGGCGCGGCGGCAGCGGTGGGGTCGGGCTGGCGCAGGCGCACCTGCCCGGCACGGTAGTCGAGCGTGACGGCATACTGGCTCAGCACGTTATAGCCGATGAGGCCTAGCAGCGGCAAGTTGCCCAGCTTCCGTTCGAGGCTGTTGAGGTCGAGCGTCGGCACTTCTTTTTGCTGAAAGCTGATGCCCTGCCAATCGAATTTTTGTACTACGTGGTACGACATGCCGGCCATCTTGCCGTTCACGCCGGTGCTGCCGGCAGCAGCCAGGGTGGTTTCGGAGCCGGGGGGCGCAAACTCGCGCTTGTTGAGCACCAGCGCGGGCGCGCCGGTATCGAGCAGGAAATTGCCGCGCCGGCCATCGACCTCGGCCTCCACTACCAGCAAGCCGTTGAGCACCCTAGCGGGCGCGGCGGCGCTGGGCGGCGTGGTAAGCGCGCCGGGGCCGAAGGTGGTATCGATTTTCCTGGCGCTAACCGGCACCAGATTCAGCTCGGCAAACTGCCCGGCGGGCGTCAGCACGAAGGTTACCTCCTTTTCGGTGCCCTGGCGGGCTAGCTGGCACACGTAGCGGGTGTTGGCGCCGGCGGGCTCCTGGCGCACGAGGCGCAGGCCCTGCACCGGGCTGTATTGCGGCAACAGCTGCGCCAGCACCCGCTCGGTGTAGGCCGGCGGCAGGCTGCCCACGCGGGTTTCGGGGGTGAGGTAGGGCTGCACGGGTGCCAGCGACTGGCTGTTGAGCGCCGCCACGAGCTGGTCGAGGGCCGGCACGCCAGTGGCCTGCTGCGCGTGCGCCACCCGCAGCAGGCCGCAGCAAAAGAGGAGCAGATAGCTTAGCTTTCGTAGCATACTGGTTGGGGTTGGCTGAGTTAGGAAGTCGATGCGGAGCGGTTGTGCCGCGGCAATTAGTGCGCGCGGGGCAAGGGAACTACTTTTATACCAAGTCACCGCAATAGTACGAAACATTTCGTAAAATCTACGAAGCTATTCGTAGTTTGTCAAAAAAGTTGGTTATTAGCGTTGATTTAGGCTTTTATGAATTGGATGCAAGTAAACCCGCAGTGAGTTAGTGGGCTGGTTGGGGTTTTGCTTCGGAGCCCTTCCGCTTAGTCGGCAGCATCCTAATCAGGCGTTGGTTTTGGCAGGCGTGTTTCATACCCGGACGGCGGCAAGCTTCCCAGCGTTTAGGTTCGGCTGGCTTGTTTAACGGCAGCCCCTGCCCTCCTGCCCCTATTACGGCGGAGCCGGTCAACGGCGGGCGGGGCTTGCTCCGCCCCTACGGTTCAGCCAGCTTGTCTGGCTATCCGGGCGGGAGAATGTTAAACCTGCCGGCGGCTTTCTCATCCAATCGCCATGAACACGCAACAGCTTCAGCACTTGTATTGGCGGGCCGGCTTTGGCCCGCGCCCCCAGGATGTGGCCGCTGGCCTCAGCCCCGCCAAGGCCCTGCGGCAATTGTTGCATGAAGCCCGCGCCTACGAGCCCATTTCGAGTGCTACGCTGGCCGGCTTCCAGAACCCGCAGGGGGCCGTGCTGGCGGTGCCGGCCAGCGGCGCTAGCCCTGTTCCGAATAATATAGGCGCGGCGGGCCCGGCCGCGGCGGCGCCCGCGCCCGCCAGCTCGGCGCAGCCGGGCACGGCTAGCCCGGCGCCGGCAATGGACGCGCCCCCGGCCCCGGTTGCGATGCTGCGGCCGCGCTCGGCCCTGGCGCGGCGCCGGCAGGAGCCGCCCCGCTTGCGCCGCGCCGACCTCACGCCTGCCCAGCGCAAGCTGCAAAACGAGCGCATTCGCGACGCCTTCATCAGCATGAGCACGGCCTGGATGGATACAATGGCGACCTCGCCGGGCCAGCTGCGCGAGAAGGTGGCGCTGTTCTGGCACGGGCACTTTGCCTGCCGCACGCGCCGGCCCGACGACTCGCTGGCGCTGCTCAACACCATTCGGGAGAAGGCGCTGGGTAAGTTTTCGGACCTACTGCTGGCCGTGAGCCAGGAGCCGGCCATGCTGCAATTCCTGAACAACCAGCAAAACCGCAAGGAGCACCCCAACGAAAACTTCGCCCGCGAGGTGATGGAACTCTTCACGCTGGGCCGCGGCAACTACACCGAAACCGACGTGAAGGAGGCCGCCCGTGCCTTCACCGGCTGGGGCTACGACGGGCAAAGCCGCTTCGTGTTTCGGGAGCGCCAGCACGACGCGGGCCCCAAAACACTGCTGGGCCAGACCGGCAACTGGGGCGGCGAAGACGCGCTGCGCATCATCCTGGAGCAGCCGGTGGCGGCCACGTTTATCGTGACCAAGCTATACCGCTTTTTCGTAAACGACGTGCCCGACCCGGCGCACATTGCACCGCTAACCACCGCTTTTCGCAAAAGCGGCTACGACGTTAGCGACTTGCTGGAGCGGATGTTTTCGGCCGACTGGTTTTACGCGCCCGTCAACACGGGCAGCCTCATCAAGTCGCCGGTGGCGCTGGTGGCGGGCCTGCGCCGCACCCTCAACTTGCAGGTAGACAACGATAAGCAGCTGCTCGGCTACCAAAAGGCGCTGGGCCAGACGCTCTTCATGCCGCCCAACGTGGCCGGCTGGCCCGGCGGCCGCGCCTGGATAGACTCGTCGTCGCTGCTGCTGCGCTTGCAGCTGCCGAGCATTTTGTTTAAGAATGCCGAGTTTGCCGTACGCCTCAAAGACGATGAAAACGACATCACGCCCCAGACCTCGGGTAAGGAGCGCCTGGTCAAAAACACCGAAACCACCCACCTGCCGCTAGCCCCCATTCAGCAATTGCTGGGCACCGCGCCGCCCGACCAGCAGCCGCAATTGCTGGCCGGCTTCCTGCTGCAAGCGCCGTTACGCCCCGAAAACCTGGCGCTGGTGCAGCAGGCCGCCGCCAGTGTCGATACGCCGGAGGCGCGCCTGCGCGCTACGCTGGTGAGCTTACTGAGCTTGCCGGAATATCAGCTGGCCTAGCCTCGTTCCCGGGTGCCTAGCCCCACCCCCGACCTCTCCCCTGCGGGGGAGAGGTCGGGGGTGGGGCTAGGCGCCAGAACTCTATCCTTAAATTATTTATTTATAAATCAATCCCTTATGCAACGCCGCCAGTTTCTGCAAGCCTCCACCCTCGCCAGCACCTTACTGTTAGTACCCAAGTTTTTGCACGCCCTCGACCGGCCTGAAGCCCGGCTGGCGGCGCGCCTGCGCGATGCGCCGGGTAGCGCCGCCAGGCGCCTGATTGTGGTGCAGCTGGGCGGCGGCAACGACGGCCTGAATACCCTCGTGCCGTACCGCAACGATTTGTATTACAAAGCCCGGCCCACGCTGGCGCTCCGCGAAACCGAGGGCCTGCTGCCGCTCGATGGCGAGCTAGCCCTGCACCCAGCCATGAAGGGGCTGAAGAGCCTGTTTGACCAGGGCCAAGTGGCGATTTGCAATGCTGTGGGCTACCCCAACCCCGACCGCTCGCACTTTCGCTCGATGGACATCTGGCAAACCGGCTCGGGCTCGGAGCAGCTACTGCCCACCGGCTGGCTGGGCCGCTACCTCGACAGCACCTGCGGCCCCGGCGCCCCCGCCTACCAGGCCCTCGAACTAGATGACACGCTGAGCCTGGCCCTGAAAGGTGCCCAACGCAACGGCTTGGCCCTCAAAAACCCTGGCAAGTTTCACCAACTCACGCAGAGCCGCTACCTGAGCGCGCTCAGTCAGGAAAAAACCGTCGCGCCCGCCGGCTCCGAGCTCGATTATCTGTATAAGACGCTGGCCGAAACGGCCTCGTCGGCCGACTACTTATTCGAGAAATCGAAGATTCATACCAGCACTGCTACCTACCCCAATACGGCGTTTGGCAAGAGCCTGAAAACGACTGCTGAACTAATAAGCTCGGGGGTGGAGTCGCGAGTGTACTACCTAGCCCTCAGTGGCTTCGACACCCACGTGCGGCAGCACGAGCAGCAGGGTCGCCTGCTGGGCGAGCTTTCGGATGGGCTAGCCGCGCTGGCCGCCGACCTGCAAAAAAGCAGCGAGTGGAACAACACGCTGGTCATGGTTTTCAGCGAGTTTGGGCGCCGCGTGGGCCAGAATGCCAGCAACGGCACCGACCACGGCACTGCCAACAACGTGTTTCTACTCAGCGGGGCGCTGCGCAAAGCCGGCCTGCTCAACCAGCCCGCTAGCCTCGCCGACCTCGACCAGGGCGACCTGCGCTACCAGCTCGACTTTCGCAGCCTCTACGCCAGCATCCTCACCGACTGGCTAGGCGCCGACGCGGGCCTGGTGCTCGGGCCGGGCGTAGAGCGCCTGGCCGGCCTCCTGGGCTAGCAAACAGTTGAGCTTAAGCTTACTATAACCTGTTCTAAATGAGCAGAAAGGAAAGCCCGGCTATATCAACTCACCAAGGCGGCCCGTAGAGAGAAAGCGAAAAAGGCTGCCGGACGGCGGCCATCACTTTCTCACGTTCTATTTGAGCCAGATTATGAAAATCATCTCCCCGACGCTGCACGGCGTCCTCGACTACCTCACGTGCGCGCTGTTTGCGGCGGCACCCAGCTTGTTTGGCTTCACGGGTACCTATGCTACGGTATGCTACCTTTTGGCGGGTGGCTATCTCGTTGTAAGCCTGCTCACTAACATGCCGCTGGGCCTTCTTAACGTGCTGCCTTTTTGGCTACACGGCCGGCTGGAGCTGGTGAGCGGCTTCGTCTTCATCGCCTCGCCCTGGCTGTTTGGCTTTGCGGAGAATGGCGTGGCGCGCAACTTCTTCGTGGTGATGGGCGTGGTTTTTCTGCTGGTTTTCCTATGCACGCAGTGGCGCGCTCAGCAGCAGCGCACGTCCGCAATCGGCTAGCCCCCACGGGCTGACGCTAAGCTAAAACCCACGTTTTTGCCCACCGCACCGGGGGCAAAAACGTGGGTTTTAACAGCAACCGCCGGCTGGCTAGCCTCCTCTAAATCGGCACCATGAAGCCGAAGCCATAAATCCACTGGGCCGAGCCGAAGTGGTGGGTGACGCGCCCGAGGCGGTCGGCGCCGATGTAGCTGTTGGTATAGTTGGCAAAAGCGCCCTGAAAATCAGTATTCAGGAAGAAATACTTGTAGAGCTCCAGGCGCAGGCCGCCGCTAGCCCCGGCCACCCAGCCTTCGTAGTGAAACGGCCCTTCGGCGTGGCTGGTGAAGATGCTGGAGATGGTGTAGGATATCATGGGGCCGCCGCCCACCTTGCCAATGCCGCTGAGCACCACGTGGCGGCCGGCCAGAAACTGCCAGCGCTTCACGAGGTTCACCATCAAGTAATTGTTACCGTTGGTGTGCTGCAAATGCACAAAATCGGGCGTCACGAGGGTATCGCGGTCGAACTTGAACCCGCGGATATTGCCCGACACCCGCATAGTCTGAAAGTCATCGACCACGTACTTGAGGTGGTTCCAGCTAACCTCGATGCCCAGGTCGTGCTTGTCGTGAAACATGTAGCCCACCGACAAGTCGTACTGCGGCACGGTGAGGTTGTTGGGCTTCCAGAAGTCGCTCATGCTGGGGTGGTCGTGGGCCACCGCATCGTGAAAGGTAAAATCGTAATCGTCTGATTTATCGTTCCTAAAGCGGATATCTGACTTGGTATACCAGTCGCGGTTGTAGCCCCAGTTGAGATAGATGGCGCCGTGGTCGTGGCCCGGCCGGGGCACGCCGCTTAGCACGGCATTAGGGGCCATGGGCGCCTGCTGGGCCCGCCCCACGCTAGCCAGGCCCAGTAGGCTGGCCAGCAATAAATAGTTCTTCATTATAATGGGATAGCAAAACCCTGCCACATGCGCAGAGCCGCTCCAAAGTTACGGCCGAGGTAAGCTAGCGGCGGCCCAGCGCCCGGCGCCGGGGCTGAAGAACGCGTGAAGCGCCCGGGGCTTGCCAGGGCGCGGCCTATATTTGGCGGGCTCTATTCCTGGTTGTATGCAGCTTCTTTTTGGTCGGCAGCAGGGCTGGCTTTTTTTCCTCATTTTGCTGCTGGCACTAGGGCAGCGGGCGGCCCGGGCGCAACCCACCGCGCCGCCCCCCAACATGGCCCTGATGGGCAACGACCCAGCCCGGGCGGCGTATCCTGGCCCAGCCTATCCTGGCGGCCCCGACTCGCTGCGGGCGGCCGTGCAGCGGCACCTGCGGCAGGCTAGCCCTGACCTGGTGGGCCGGCTCTTTCTGCGGCTGGAGCTGGACTCGCTAGGCTTTTCGCACCGGGCTTACTTTCTGGCGCCGCCGCCGGGCTCGCCGGCTATCGCGCTCTACCTCAACCCCGAAGTGCAGAACCTGACCCAGCAGCTGGTGCAGCGGCTGCACCCCTGGCTGCTGCCCGCCACCCTGGTTGACCAGGGGCCTGGCGGCGAGGTGGCCGTAACCGTTCCGCTCGATTTTGGCCCCGCGCCCGCGCCCACCGTGCTGGCTTACAGCGACGAAAACCCCACGTTTTCGGTGGTGGCGCTGCCCCGCTTTGGCTATAGCAAGGGAGTAGTGCCCAACAGCTTACAAGACTTCCTGTATCGGCAGATTCGTTACCCTAGCGAAGATGTGCGGCTGAGCCGCCAAGGCACGGTGTACGCGTATTTTGAGGTGAGCGAAACCGGCCGGGTAGAACAGCGCCGCATCGTGGGCACCCTCAGCCCTACCTTCGATGCCGAGGTGCTGCGGGTGCTGCGGCGCCTGCCCAGCGCCCTCACGCCGCCGCGCCAGCAGGGCCGGCCGGTGCGCGTGGGCTACGTGCTGCCCCTGTATTTCCGGCTGTACTAGCCCGGCGCGCTAGGCCGGAAACACAGCGCCCGCCAGGGCCAGCACCGCCTGGCGCGTGGCCTCGGGCTGCTCGAGGTAGGCTTGGTGGCCGCTGCCTTCCAAGAACAGCGCCGCGCCGGTGGGGGCCAGCGCGGCCTGGACCACCGAGTCGGCCAGGGGTACGGCTAGGTCGTGCTTGCCGGCCACCAGCAGCACCGGAAACTCGGCTTCGCGCAGCACGGCCGTGCGGTCGGGGCGGGCGGCCATGGCACGCAGGGCGCCGGCAATGGTGGCGCCGGGCGTAGCCTTGGCAATGTCTTCGAGCAGGGCCAGGGCCTCGGGCAGGCGGTCGCGGTTGGCCGGCGCGAAGAGCGGCCGCACGAAGCTTTCCATAAATTTATCGAGGCCGTGGCGCTCCACAAAGCCAATGTTTTTTTCGCGGTTCTGGCGCTTCTCGTCGGTGTCGGCCAGGGCCGTGGAGTTGATGAGGGCCAGACCGGCCACGCGGTCGGGGTAGCGCTCGGCCAGGGCCAGGGCCACGTAGCCGCCCATGCTGTGGCCCACCACCAGCACCGGGCCGCTAGCCCCCTTCTGGTCCAAATACTTCACTACGAAGCGCGCCTGGGCCTCCATCGAGAAGTCGGGCACGGCGGTGCGGTGGGTGCCGTGGCCCAGCAGGTTGGGCGTGAGCAGGCGGTAGCCGGCCGGGAAGGGCCTAGTGAAGTCGGTCCAGACTTCACGGCTTTCGGCAAAGCCGTGGAGAAATAGGAGGGTGGGCGCGATGGGCGTCATGGCAAGGGGGCAACGGAAGCGGCAAAAGTAGCTTTGCCAACCCGCCCCACCGCGGCGGGGTGCAACCTTCTCCGGCCGTTGGCAGTTGGGGATTCTACCAACTACGAGGTTCTTTTAACGCCCTATTTTCTAGTCTCATGCCCTCCTTTTCCCCGCGCTACCTGCTGGCCGTGCCCGCCCTGGCGGGCAGCCTGGCGCTGCTAGCCAGCCGCCCCACCGCCCCCACCGTGGCCCCCGACCCTGACAATGCCGGCCTGAAGCTGCCCGCTGGCTTCGGCGCCCTTAAAGTAGCCGAAACCGGCGGCAAGGCCCGCCACCTGGCCGTAACGCCCCAGGGCATTATCTACGTGAAGCTCAACCGGGTAAAGGATGGCAAGGGCATCCTGAAATTGCAGCCGCAGGCCAATGGCAAAGCTACCGTGACGGGCGGCTTTGGCGACTACGGCGGCACGGGTATGTACGAGAAGAACGGCTACCTCTACGCCTCGTCCGACCACGCGGTGTACCGCTATAAGCTCGATGCGAAGGGCGATGTCATTGCCCCTGCCAAGCCCGAGCTGCTGGTGCGCGGCCTGAAAGTGGGCAGCCAGCACGAGTCCAAATCCATCGTGCTCGATAATGCCGACAACCTTTACGTGAACGTGGGCGCCTACGCCAACGCCTGCCAGGAGCAGGACCGCACGCGCGGCTCGAAGGGCATCCCCAATTGCCCCATCCTGGACTCGGCGGGCGGCATCTGGCAGTTTAAGGCCAGCCAGGCCAACCAGACCTACAAAACCGGCACGCGCTACGCCACCGGCCTGCGCAACGTGGTGGGCCTCGACTGGAACCCGCAAGACAACCAGCTCTTTGTGATGCAGCACGGCCGCGACCAGCTGCACGACAACTGGCCCGCGCTCTACACCGATCAGCAGTCGGCCACTCTACCTGCCGAGTGCATGTACGCCCTAACCAAGGGCTCGAATGCCGGCTGGCCCTACATCTACTACGACCCGCAGAAGAAAGAGCTAATGAAAGGCCCCGAGTATGGTGGCGATGGCAAAACGCCTTCTACCGACGGCTACCTCAAGCCCGCCGCGGCCTACCCCGCCCACATGGCCCCTAACGGCTTGCTTTTCTACACCGGCACCATGTTCCCGGCCAAGTACCGCAACGGCGCCTTCATCGCCTTCCACGGCTCTTGGAACCGCGCGCCCGAGCCGCAGGCTGGCTACTACGTAGTGTTTCAGCCCTTTAAGGATGGCAAGCCCAGCGGCCAGTGGGAGGTTTTTGCCGATAACTTCTCGGGCTCGGCGGCCAAAACGGCCAGCGGCCGCGCCGACCACCGCCCCTGCGGCCTCGCCCAGGGCCCCGACGGCTCGCTCTACGTGAGCGACGACTCGAAGGGCACCATCTATCGCATCGTATATAACGCTAAGAAATAATGACGAGTAAGCACTTATTACTGGGGCTGGGGCTAGCCAGCGGCGTGTTGTCGCTGCAAGCCCAGCAGCGCCCGGCTCCCAAGTCCAAGGCTAAAACCACCGCCAAGGCCGCCCCGGCAATGGCGGCTAGCCTCACCCGCGGCGCGGTGGTGTACAAAAACGTGTGCATCACCTGCCACCAAGCCGATGGCGGCGGCGTACCCAATATGAACCCGCCGCTCATCAAAACAACCTACGTGCTCGGCGACAAAGCCCGGCTAGCCCACATCGTGCTGGCGGGCCTGGCCGAGCCCATCGAAATCGACGGCGATGAGTACAAGCAGCACATGCCTGCCCAGGCCTACCTTACCGACCAGCAGGTGGCCGATGTGCTCACCTACGTGCGCAACAGCTTCGGCAACAAGGCCAGCGCCGTGCAGGTAGCCGAGGTAAAAGCCGTGCGCGCCACGCTACCTAAGTAGCTTTTACGCTATAACTTATGCGCGGCGGCCCTGGCAACGGGGCCGCCGCGTTGCGTTTACGACAGATTACTTTCTGGTTGGATACTCATCCAAATCAACTCACTTTACAATGCTCCTGCCATCGGCAGTATACTTTACCCCATCTTCCTTGTTATACCCCAGATAGTACCCCAGCCGCCGCCCTATGCGCTCTGCCCTGCTGCCGCCCCGCCATCGCCTCACCACTGCTTGGTTTCACGGCTGCTGGCTGTATGGCAATTTGGCAATCGGCTTGGTTTGGGGACTGCCGACTATCACCTGGCCGCGCAGCCTAGCCGCGATGGGGCTAGCGGTACTCACGGTGGGGCTAGGCCACGCGGTGGGGCTGCACCGGGGCATTATTCACCGGGCATTTCAAACTTCGCGCTTCTGGCGCGGCACGCTGGCTTATCTGAGCGTGCTGGCTGGTGTGGGCGGGCCCATTTCGTGGCTGAAATCGCATTACTACCGCGACTACTGGCAGAACCAGCCGGCTAGCCCCGCCTACTTCCGCTACGACCACTCCATCTGGCGCGACTACCACTGGAACCACCACCTGGCCCTACATTCGGCCGATGATGCCCGCTACGCCATCCCGCCCACCGACTTGCACGACCCCTGGCTGGTGTGGCTCGAACGCACCTGGGTGTTGCACGTGCTGGCGCTGGCCGGCCTGGTGTGGCTAGGCTTCGGCTTTGAGGCGATGGCCGCCGTGGTGTGCCTGCGCGTGGCCGTGACCATGCTCGGCCACTGGTTCGTCACCTACGTGTCGCACACCTCGGGCTACGCCCGCTACCACGTGGCCGGCGCCGCCGAAAGCGGCTACAACAACCTGTTGCTCGGCGTCCTCAGCTTCGGCGAGGGCTTTCACAACACCCACCACGCCCACCCGCGCTCGGCCCGCATGGGCACGGCCTGGTACGAGCTCGACCTGGGCTGGCTGCTGGTGCGCGGCATGGAGGCGCTGGGCCTCGTCTGGGCCGTGGAAGCCGCCGGCCGCACCGCCACCCAGAAGCCCCAGGCGCAGGTGCAGCCCACCCGCCGCTGGCCCTGGGCCACCTAGCTTTGCAGCCTTATTTTAGAAGCCATGAACGAGCAGCTGATTGTCAAGAATTTCGGCCCGATTAAAGATGCCACGGTAGACTTTAAGCGGGTCACGGTTTTTATCGGGCCGACGGGCGGGGGGAAGAGTACGTTGGCGAAGCTGAAAGATATTCTCCTTTATAGAAGAAATTACTCTATAGATGATGCAGTGTCTCGCCACCCAAGATTTGATTCTTTAGAGGCTTATAAAGAACATTCTATTATTAATTACTTTCAGAATGACACTTATTTCAACTATAATTCGAAGACTGCACATGTTGAGTACAAAAATGGCAGCCATTACATAGGCACCAAGTCTTTTGGCCCTTCAAAGGTCTTTGCTATAAAATACTCTATTGACTCATTACTCCAAAAAGCTAAGACTACCAAAGATTTTGAGATAATTCGACAACAATTGTTAAACGAAACTTCGGAAATGCTAAATGAACTTAATCGTATTGAAACTGGAGAAAGCGCCCGCGAAAACTTCCCGAAACTAGTTGCCCCTACTGCTCCTTGGTATATACCATCTGAAAGAGTATTCGTCTCATCGTTAGAATACTCTTGGCCTGGGTTACTTCGTGATGATATTGGTTTACCTAAAAACATTCTTGACTTTGCTAACAACTTTTCTACTTCACGTCAAAAAGTACTTGAACTGAGCATAGAATTTCTTAATATCAAATATCTTCACCAAAACGGTCAAGATTTCATTAAAATACCAGAAAGTGAAACCCTACTGCGTCTTTATGAAGCAGCCAGCGGCATCCAATCCGTAACCCCGCTGCTGGTGCTGCTGGAGCACCTAAGCCGCAATACCGAACAGGCGCAAAGCTTCATTATCGAAGAGCCGGAGCTAAACCTCTACCCCACCGCCCAGCAAGGGCTGCTGAACTGGCTGGTGGAGAAATGCACCAAAGGCGAAAACGACCTGACCATCACCACGCACAGCCCTTACATTCTCTCGCACCTCAACCTGCTGCTCTACGCTTACCAAGTGGCCGAAAAGCACCCCGACCGCCGCGAAGCCGTGGCCGCCATTGTGCCCGAGGCTAGCTGGATTAACCCGAAGGAATTTGCCTGCTACCAAGTAGAAAACGGCGGCGTGCAGTCGCTGGTTGACGAAGAGCTAGGCCTGATTGATAACAACGAGCTAGACGGCCTGTCCGGCGACGCGGCCGATGCATTTGACAACCTTATCCGTTTATCGAAAGGATTCGCCATCAAATGATAGCGCGCATTTTGGCGGCCTACCCGCCGAAGGAACAGGCGGTTTGCATCACAGCGCTGGCGGAACCCGTTTTTCACGTATCCGACCCGCTTTCACTGGACGAAACCGGGGCCGCCGAACGCCTGCCCTGTACCTATCGCCTGGGAGCAGAGAAGGCAGACCAAGAGTTAACGGTGCACAACGGCGCCGGGCAGCCGGTTCACCTAGTGGCAATTGATTGCTGCTTATTTGCCTCCGATGACCCTAGCCGCTGCGACTGCGCCTTGGTGCAGGGCGAAACCATCCACTTTATCGAGTTCAAGCACGGCAACTACCGGCGCCGAACTGAGCGCATTCAGGACTGCATCCGGCAGCTGGCTAATTCCATCAACGACTTTTACAACGCGGGTGTCTTGCCACCCCGCCACACGGTTCTGGCCATTGCCTGCGTCGGCTTTACGGAAGAGCTTCCGCCCAGGAATGCCTCGCTGGAAGCGCTACAGGCGCGCATTAACCTCCGGGTGCCAGCCGATGTGGTAGTAGAGTTGCGCGTGACGGACACTACGCACTTTGGGCTCTCAGCGGTGGCAGAAGTAGGCTAGCCATAACCTTTTGCCGCGCCTCGGCTTATAAAATCTGCATTCACCTCGCACTTTTATTCGCTATGGCCGCTCTCGAATTCCGCCGCATTTTCCAGGTTATTGATGGCAACAAGAAGCTCGTCGGCGACGGCTTCGACGTGACCAGCCCCATGCCGGGGCCGCGCATCCGGCAGCTGAGCCCCTACCTGCTCATCGACCACATCGGGCCGATGCAGATTGCGCCCACCGACACCCCGCTAGGGTCGCCGCCCCACCCGCACCGCGGCTTCGAAACCGTGACCGTGGTGTACGATGGCTACCTGGCCCATCGCGATACGGCCGGCCACGACGGCACCATCGGGCCCGGCGATGTGCAGTGGATGACCGCCGGCGCCGGCCTGCGCCACGCCGAGATGTACGACCGCGACTTTGCCCGGCGCGGCGGCACCCTGGAGCTACTCCAGCTCTGGGTAAACATGCCTAAGGCCGACAAGCTGGTGCCGGCCAAGTACCAAGAACTGCGCGCCGCCCGCATTCCGAGTGTGCCGGTTCCCAATGAGGGCGGTAGTATCCGCGTGATTGCGGGCAGCTACGGCGGGGCCACGGGCCCGGCCAGCACCTTCTCGCCGCTCACGCTGCTCGATTTGCACCTTAACAAAGGCGCCGACTTCGTGCTCACGCTGCCCGCTGCCTATAACGTGGGCCTGTACGTGGTGCGCGGCGCGGTGCTGGTAAACGGCGACCGCCCCGCCCGCACCCAGCAGCTCGTGGTACTGGGCTGGAACTCGGACGATGTGCAACTCACGGCCACCGAAGACAGCCTCGTACTGGTGCTGGCTGGTGCGCCTATCGAAGAACCGCTGGCCACCTATGGCCCCTTCGTGATGAACACCAACGAGGAACTGGTGGCCGCCATTGCCGACTTTGAGGCCGGCAACATGGGCAAATTCCCGGAAGACGAGTAGGCTAACGAATTGCTTATTAGCTGTCACCCGAGCACCCAGCTAAAAGTAAACTCGGCATAACCCGCTGGCCGCTTTGCTGGTACTTACTAACTCACGCTAACCGCCTTTTCCGCATGCCCGATTTCCTGACTTCCGAAACCTCGCGCCGCGAGTTTATGCGCACATTTTCGCTGGGCGCGGGCGCCTCGCTGCTGGGCGCCTCGGCGCTGGCTAGCCCCTTGGATTGGCTGGCGCCCGGCCGCAAGCTGGGCGTGGCGCTGGTGGGCCTGGGCAAGTACAGCGGCGGCCAGCTAGCCCCTGCCCTTCAGCAAACCAAGTATTGCCAGCTGGCGGGCATCGTTACGGGCTCGCCGGCCAAGGCGGCGCAGTGGCAGAAACAGTACGGCCTAGCCGCCAAAAACTGCTACGATTATAAAACCTTCGACCGCATTATCGACAACCCGGCCATCGACATTGTGTACGTGGTGTTGCCCAATGCCTTGCACGCCGAGTATGTGGTGCGGGCGGCGCAGGCAGGCAAGCACGTTATCTGTGAGAAGCCGATGGCGACCACCGTGGCCGACGCCCAGCACATGATTGCGGCCGTGAAAAAGGCGGGCAAACAGCTGAGTGTGGGCTACCGTCTGCATTTTGAGCCGCACAACCAAGCCGTGATGCGCCTGGGGCAGTCGCAGGCCTATGGCAAAATCAACCACCTAGCGGCCGACAACGGCTTCAAGTTTGGCAACGACACGCCCTGGCGGGTCGATAAAAAGCTGAGCGGCGGCGGGCCGCTCATGGACATGGGCATTTATTGCTTGCAAGGCTGCCTGTACACTAAGGGCCAGGTGCCGATTTCCGTCACGGCTAAGCTATCGCCCGAAACGGGCAGCGGCTATTTCCAGGAAGTGGAAGCCGGGGTGGACTGGCAGCTGCGCTTTGCCGACGGCTCGGTAGCCGACTGCCGCACCAGCTACGCCCAAAACATGCAAGGCCGCCTGCGCGCCGAGGCCACCAACGGCTGGTTTGAGCTGGAGCCAGCATATGGCTACGGCGGGCTAGCCGGTAAAACGAGCAAGAATGACAACGTGCTCGACTTGCCCAATATCAACCAGCAAGCCGCCCAGATGGATGCTTTCGCCCAGTGCGTGCTGCAAAACAAACCCACCAGCGTGCCCGGCGAAATGGGCCTGCGCGATGTGCAGCTGCTCACGGCCATCTACCGCGCGGCCGAAACCGGCCAGTCGGTTTCGACCAAAGACGTGGTGCAACTGATTGACCGCACCCACGCCAAGTAGCGCGGATTTTTAGGCCATACTTGTCGCCGCCGGCCCTGCGTTAGGGCGCAGCCCCGCCGGGGCCACGGGGCAGACCCTAGCGGGGCAGGCGAGAAAATACTTCGCTCACGCCCTCGTCAATCTGCTTGGCGGCGCGGGTCGGCTTGTGCGAGAGAATGGCCGAGGTTGTGCCCTGCCAGATAAGCTCTTTGCGGGCGGCATCGACGAGGTCGATGGTAACGGTGCCCTCTTGGTACTGGCCCACCGGAATGTCGCCCGCCTGCCAGCGGTAGTTGCGCTGCCCGATGTAGTAGGGCAGGCCATCGGTCTGAAAATTGGCCTGGCGCGTTTGGGTGCGCTGCTCGGTCACCATGCCGATATTCACCCAGAGGTCGGGCTGGGCGGCCTGCCGAAAGCCGCGGGCCTCCATTTGGCGCGTTACGGCGCGCTTGAGGTCAAAGATATTGGAGCCCGAATTCAGGAACGCCGAGTCGTTGCGCGCCATCTGGTCCATGAAATTATAGGTTTTGTAGCGCGCCATGTTCACGCCGGGGCGACTATCAACCCGCGTGGTGGCTTGCTCCGAGGAGCAGGCGGCTAGCCCCAGACCCAGGACCAAGGCGGATAATTTCAGGGAAGCAGGCAGGCTGAGCATAGCGGCAAAGGGGAAGCAAGGAAAGGCAGAAAGCCGGCTAGCGAGGCTAGCCGGCTTTCTCTAACGCACAAAAACCCAGCGTCGTTACGCCGTTTTAATTTTATCGAGCGAAGCCATATCCTCGGCTGAAAGCCGGATATCGGCCGTTTTCATATTTTCTTCCAGGTGCTTTACCTTGGAGGTGCCGGGGATGAGCAGGATGTTGGGCGAGTGGTGCAGCAGCCAACTCAGGGCAATTTGCTGCGGCGTGGCGCCGTGCTTCTGGGCTAGGGTGTCGAGGGCGGCCAGGGCCTCCTTGTTGCCGCCCGACAGTGGGTACCACGGAATGAAGGCCATGTTTTGCGCGCGGGTGTAGTCGAGCACGGCCTCCCACTTGCGGTTATCGACCGAGTACATGTTCTGCACCGACACTACCGGGAAGAATTCCTGAGCCTTCTTAATCTGGTCAACATCAACTTCCGAAAGGCCAATGTGCTTCACCAGGCCATCCTGCTGCGCTTTTTGCAGAAATTTGAAAGTGTCTTCCATCGGCACGTTCGGGTCGATGCGGTGCAACTGATAGAGGTCTATCTGCTTCACCTTCAGACGCTGGAGGCTGCCATGCAGAGCTTCTTCGAGGTGCTTGGGGCTGGCATCAACGGGCCACTGGTTGGGGCCGGTGCGCAACAGGCCGCCTTTGGTGGCGATGACCACCTTGTTATAGGGATGCAGCGCCTCGGCAATCAGCTCTTCCGACACATTCGGCCCGTAGCTGTCGGCAGTATCAATAAAATCGACCCCTAGCTCCACGGCGCGCTTCAGCACCCGGATGGCTTCGTTGTGGTCTTGGGGCGGGCCCCAAATGCCGTCGCCGGTGATGCGCATGGCGCCGTAGCCCAGGCGGTTTACAGTCAGGTCGCCGCCGATGGTGAACGTGGCGGGGTAAGAGGTGGTAGTAGCCATTTGTGGAAAAGGTAATAGCGTGAACGCCACTGGCTAGGGGTAGCCGGTGGCGTTCAGATAAGACAATTCAGCAAGGCTTATTGTTTGCGGGGCTAGCCCCTGCACGATGGACCTAGCGCAGTGCCAGCGCAGCGGCCGTAACCTGCGCGCTCAGCTCACGCACGGCCTTGGCAATGCCGTCGGCATCGAATCCGCACTCTTTATAAAGCTGGTCCTGGGTGCCATGCTCCACCACGCGGTCGGGGATGCCGAGGCGGCGCACGGGCAGGTGCTGGCCGTGGTCGGCCAAGAACTCCAGCACCGCCGAGCCGAAGCCGCCGGGCAGGCAGCCATCCTCCACCGTCACGATGGCGCGGTAGCGGCGGGCCACGGTCAGCAGCATTTCCTCATCGAGCGGCTTGCAGAAGCGCATATCGTAGTGGCCCGCGTCGAGGCCCTCGGCCGCTAGGGTCTCGGTGGCTTGCACGGCGTAGTTGCCGATGTGGCCGATGCTGAGCACGGCCACGCCGCCCGCTTCGCCCTCGCGCACCACGCGGCCCGTGCCGATGGCTACGCGCTGCAAAGGCGTGCGCCACACGGGCATCACGCCCTCGCCGCGCGGGTAGCGAATGCTGAACGGTCCCGCATTTTCGGGCAGCTGGGCGGTGTACATGAGGTTGCGCAGCTCCTGCTCGTTCATGGGGGCGCTCACCACCACGTTGGGAATGCTGCGCATGTACGAGAGGTCGTAGCAGCCGTGGTGCGTGGGGCCGTCGGCGCCGGCAAAGCCCGCACGGTCGAGGCAGAATACCACGTGCAGGTTTTGCAACGCCACGTCGTGCACCATCTGGTCGTAGCCGCGCTGCATAAACGACGAATAGATGTTGCAGAACGGCACCAAACCCTGCGTGGCTAGCCCCGCCGAAAACGTGACGGCGTGCTGCTCGGCAATGCCCACGTCGAAAGCGCGCTCGGGCATGGCGGCCATCATAATGTTGAGCGACGAGCCACTGGGCATGGCGGGCGTCACGCCCATCACCTTATCGTTGGCCTGGGCCAGCTCCAGCAGCGTGTGGCCAAACACATCCTGGTACTTGGGCGGCTGCGGGGCAGACGGGATTTTGGTGAAAATCTCGCCCGTAATCTTGTCAAACAAACCCGGCGCGTGCCACAGCGTTTGGTTCTTCTCGGCCAGCGCGTAGCCCTTGCCTTTTACCGTGACGCAGTGCAGCAGCTTGGGGCCCGGAATGGATTTCAAATCGTTGAGCACCGCCACTAAATGCTGCACGTCGTGCCCATCGACGGGGCCGAAATAGCGAAAATTCAGCGCCTCAAATAAGTTGCTCTGCTTCAACAAAGTAGCTTTCATGGCGGCCTCTACCTTGCGGGCAATCTGCTGGGGATTGGGGCCAAACTTCGAAAGCTTGCCGAGCACATTCCAGAGCTCGTCGCGCACTTTATTGTAAGTGCGCGAGGTGGTAATGTCGGTGAGGTATTCCTTGAGCGCGCCCACGTTGGGGTCAATGCTCATGCAGTTGTCGTTGAGCACGACAATCATGTTGTTGCGAATGTCGCCGGCGTGGTTGAGCGCCTCGAAGCTCATACCGGCCGTCATGGCCCCGTCGCCGATTACGGCAATGTGCTGGCGGTCAAATTCTTTCTTGTAGTCCGACGCCACGGCCATACCCAGCGCCGCCCCGATGCTGGTGCTGCTGTGGCCCACGCCAAAGGCATCGTACGGGCTTTCGCTGCGCTTGGGAAAGCCCGACATGCCGCCGTAGCGGCGGTTGGTGGGAAAGCGGTCGCGGCGGCCGGTCAGGATTTTGTGGCCGTAGGCCTGGTGGCCCACATCCCACACCAGCTGGTCGTAGGGCGTATTGAAAACGTAGTGCAGCGCCACCGACAGCTCGACGACCCCTAGCGAGGCGCCAAAGTGGCCGCCGTAGATGCTCACCGTGTCGATAATAAATTCGCGCAGCTCTTGGCTGACTTGCACTAACTGCTCGGGGGCTAGCTTTTTGAGGTCGTCGGGCGAGGATATCGCCGCCAGGAGCGGGCCGGGTTCAATTATCATCGGAGCAGCGGAAAGGAAGGGCGCGGTAGCTAACCGCCGGGCCCGCGTAAAAGATTAGCTGGCCGGTTCCAAAGATACGACAGCCGCGGCTGGGCAGTTGTGCACCACCCGGCCGGCCACCGGGCCGGGCCGCCGGCCACAACCGCACCGCTAGGGTCTTTGGTCGGCAGAAGCGGGGCTTCGGCCGACCATTTACCAAAAAGCCGGCCAGGCAGTGCAACTTTTGTAAGTCATTTGCGCACTTTGGCCGTCAATGAACTTTATGAGCAAGTCTACTTTTCCCGCCGTCCCCCTGCTGGCGGTGGCCCTGGCGGCTAGCCCGTTGCTGGCCCACAGCCAGGCGGGCGGCCGCCCGGCCACGGCCCCCGCGGCGCCGCGCACGGCCACCGGCCGCGTGAGCGGCACCGTGACGGACGCCGCCAACGGCCAACCCGTGTCCTACGCCACCGTTAACGTTATCAACCCGGCCACCAACAGCCCGGTGAACGGCGGCGTGGCCGGCGACGACGGCAAGTTTGTGCTGCCGGTGCCGGCGGGCACCTACCGCGTCGAAATCAGCTTTATCGGCTACACTACGCAGGTGAAAAACGGCGTGACCGTGACGGCCGGCGGCAACCTGGCGCTGGGCACCGTGGCCCTGGCCGCCGCGGCCCAAAAGCTGGGCGAAGTGGTAGTAACCGGCAAAAAGCCCCTCATTGAGGAGCGCGTAGACCGCACCATCTACAACGCCGACGTAGACAAAACCACGGCCGGCGGCGATGCTACCGACGTGCTCAAGCGCGTGCCGCTGCTGAGCGTGGACCTGGACGGCAACGTGAGCCTGCGCGGCAGCAGCAACATTCGGGTGCTGATTAATAATAAGCCCAGCACCATTGCGGCCAGCAGCGTGGCCGACGCGCTGAAGCAGATTCCGGCCGACCAGATTCAGACGGTAGAGGTGATTACCTCACCGTCGGCCAAGTACGACGCTGAGGGCTCGGGCGGCATTATCAACATCGTTACCAAAACCAACAACCTGAAGGGCGGCTCGCTGGGTATCAACACCAGTGTGGGCTTGCGGGCCAGCAACCTGGGCCTGAACGGCAACTACCGCAACAACAAGTTTGGGGTGAGCCTTGGGGGCTTTGGGCGGGCTAGCTACAACCAGCCCGGCAGCTTCGAGAACTCGCAGACTAGTGTGGCGCTAGCCAACAGCACGACTGGCACTACCAGAGCCGGCGACCGTACCACCACCGCGCAAAATGCCGATACCCGCCGCAACGACGCCTTCGGGCGCTACACGCTGGGCCTAACCTACGATTTTGACAAGCACAACTCGCTGGCCGGCTCGCTGGCCTACGGCATCCGCAACTCGGACAACTATCAGGATGGCCTGCTGAGCCGCTTTGGCACCAACGGCGGTGCGCTGACGCCCAGCTCGTTGCGCGATGTACACTCGACCAACAACTCGAATACCATCGACGCCAGCCTCAACTACACCCATACCTACGAGGTAGAGCAACGCGAGCTGAGCGTGCTGACACTGTTCAGCCGGAACAACCAGACCAACAACTTCACCAACGACAACTACGACCCCAGCGACTTGTCGAAGAGCCGCTATATCGGCCAGTTGGGCAACAACAACGAGAGCTACAACGAGGAATACACCGGCCAGCTCGACTACCAGACGCCGACCAAGAAAAACCAGCTGCTGGAGTTGGGCGCCAAGGATATTGTGCGCCGCGTGAACAGCGACTACAGCTACTTCTACGACGCCGCGCTGGCGCCGCCGGCCGGCTCGCCCTCGCTCAACAACTCGTTTCGCTACCGCCAGAACGTGGCCGCCGGCTACGCCACCTACACCATCGGCCTGCCCAAGGGCTTCACCGTGAAGCCGGGCGTGCGCTTCGAGTACACCACCATCTCGGCCGATTTTACCAACGGCGCGGGCATCAATACCCAGCCCAATATTCCGAACTACGGCATTGTGGCGCCCAGCATCAACCTCTCGCGCAAGCTGGAGAATGGCAACGTGCTGAAGTTCTCGTACAACCTGCGAATTCAGCGCCCGTCGCTGCAATTCCTGAACCCCAACGTGCAGGCCAGCAACCCGCTGAACGCCTCGTCGGGCAACCCCGAACTGCGGCCCGAAAAAACCAACAACTTCGAGCTCGGCTACAGCACCACCGTTAAGCAAAAGGTAAACCTGAACCTGACGGCCTTCGTGCGCAATACCAACAACGCCATCCAAACGGTGCGCGTGCCGCTGCCCGACTCGCTCAACCCCAACCGCGTGCCGGGCGCGCTGCTGAGCACGTTCCGCAACGCGGGCACCGAAAACGCTTATGGCAGCAGCCTCTTCGCGGGCGCCAACACCGGCAAGCTCTCGCTGAACGGCAGCGTAGATGTGTACTACGCCGTGCTGCGCAATAACGACGCCACGACCATCTACAACTCTAGCAACCAAGGATTTGTAACCAACGCACGGGTATTTGGCTCCTACGACCTAGGCAAGAGCTACTCGTTGCAAGCCTTCGGCTTTTACCGCGGCCAGCAGGTGCAGCTGCAAGGCTACCAGAGCGGTTTCGGCATCTACAGCCTGAGCCTGCAAAAGAGCTTTGCCGAGAAGCGTGGCAGCATCGGCTTCGGCGCCGAGAACTTCTTTACCGGCTCCATCCGCATCCGCAACGAGGTATCGACGCCCTACGTGGACAGCTACAACGGCGTGCCCCTCAACGGCCCGGTGCTAAGCCAGAACAGCACCAACGTGCTTCATAACCTGAATTTCAAGGTTAATTTCAGCTACCGCATCGGCAAGCTAACGGCCGGCGATACTGGCCGCCGCCGCCGAGGCGTGAACAACGACGACCTGAAAGAAGGCGGCGATGCCGGTGGTGGCATTGGTGGCGGTGGCGACATGGGTGGCGGTGGCGGCGGAGCCGTTGGCGGCGCTGGCGGCGGACGCCCCGCCGGAGCAGGCGGCCAACGCCCCGCTGGCGCCCCTGGCGCGGGCCAGCGCCCCGCTGGCGCCCGCCCGGCCAGCGCTACCGACTCAACGCGCCGCGCCATTTCGGCCGATTCGCTCCAGATGCTGCGCCAGTCGGCTCCGGCCGCGGCCCCTGGCACTTCCACGCCGGCTAGCCCCGGCCTGGCCGCCCCTGGCCAGCAGCCGGCTGATAGCTCGGCTACCAAGCCCACGTCTTCGCCGGCCGTGAAGCCGGGCAGCACTACCTCGCCGGTGGGGCCGCCCTCGCCGGGCACGGCCTCGCCCAGCGGCATTGTGCCGGCCGGTAGCCCCGGCGGGCGGCCCTAGCTGGCTAGCCCGGGTCTGAATTAAAAGGGGCCTGCCGCGCTTGTCGTGGCAGGCCCCTTTTTTCTTGCCGACCGGGAAGCCGGGGGCGGGGCTAGCCCCCGCCGGGCGTGGTGACTTCATCGGGTATCCACGGTTGCCGGAGCCGGGACTTACTTTTGTGCTATTCTTTCCGTGTTCTATGCCGCTAGCCTCTCCTCCCCCAGCCTCGGCACCCCCCGAGGCCGACCTGCTACGCCAGCTGCGGCCTTCGCGCATTGTGGTGCCCGCTCTCATTGGCCTGAGCGTGGTGGCGTTCCTGTTCTGGCGCTCGTACAAGCCCGGCGACCTTGCCCCGCTGCTGCACGCCAAGTGGGAGTGGCTGCTGATTACACTGGTAGTGCTGTGGGCGCGCGACCTGGGCTACATCTACCGCATCCGCCGAATTTCCGAGAATGAGCTGAGCTGGCGCCAGGCCTTCGGGGTGATTGTGGTGTGGGAGTTTGCCTCGTGCGTGCTGCCCTCGGCGGCCGGGGGCACGGCGGCGGCCCCGGCCATCCTCACCCGTGAGGGCATTCCGCTGGGCAAATCTATTGCCTACACCATCGTCACGGCGTTTCTCGACAATCTGTACTACGTCTTCATGGTGCCGCTGGTGGTGTGGCTGGCCGGCGATGGCTTGTACCCGCAAGGCATGCAGTCGACGCTTGTGCAAACGCTACGGGCCATTTTTATCTTTAGCTACGTGGCCGTGTCGGCCTACTCGGCGCTGCTCATGTACGCGCTCTTTATCAATCCGCGCTCGGTGCGCCGGTTGCTGGTGCGCCTCACCTCGCTGCGCGGGCTGCGGCGCTTTCGGCGGCTAGCCTACCGCCAGGGCCAGGAAATGGTGCTGGCCTCGGCGCACCTGCGCGGGGCGGGCGCGGCCTACTGGTGGCGCGCCACCCTCAGCACCGTGTTTGTGTGGACGGCCCGCTACGCCGTTATCGGCTGCCTCATCGGCGCCTTCACGCCCATGACCACGGGCACGTTCCTGTTCATCTTCGCCCGCAACATCACCTACAAAGTGGTGCTGCTGCTGGCCATCACGCCCGGCGGCGCGGGCATTGCCGAGGGCGCGTTTCCCACGTTCTTCGGCCGCTTTATGGGCTCGGCTTCTATGACGAGCTTTTTGGTGCTGCTCTACCGCATCGTCACGTACTACTTCTACCTGGCACTGGGCGTGGCCTACCTGCCGCGCTGGCTGGCCGGGGCTAGCCCCACCGCCCATAAAAAAGGCCCCGCTCCGGTTATGGAACGAGGCCTCTAAGCTGGGCATAGGCCCTGGTTAAGCGCTTGGTTATTTAGCTTTCAGCATCAGTTTCGACTCGGGGCTGTTGGGGTTCACAAGCGTGAGCTTGTCATCCGTCAGGGTTTCGATGTTGAAGGTGCTGCTCGTGGGGCTGCCATCGGGGGTCATCGTGATGGTTTTGGCGGCCTGGTCAAATACATACTTGCCGCTCTGCGTGCCCGAATAGCTGCCGTTCGAGGCAAAGCTGATTTCCTGGTCTTTAGCCGCATCATCCTGCTTTACTTTGTCGCCGGCTGCATCGGTTTGCTTGTCGGTCACCCACACTTTGCTGCTGGTGCCATACAGCATGTTTACGCCTTCAACCTTGCCTTTGTCGTTGCCGCACGACGACACGACGAACAACAACGCTACCACGCTCAGCAATGAGGCGAAGTAAGACCGGAAGGATACTGGTGAAAAGTTCATAAGGGAAAAAGAAAGAGTGGTGGAGTAAAAGCTACGCTAGCTTTTGGCCTGCTTACGCACGGCTTTTTTTTTGGTTATGCTTGGTAACCCTGCCGTTTGGGGCCGCGTATAAGGCTCACAAAGCACCCTGCTGCTTAGCGCTTGCTTTTCTCTCACACTTAAAACGCACTTGTCACATGGGCTTGCTTGATTTCTTGACTAACGAGGGTGATAAAAAGCCCGTCGCTCCGGCACAACAGTCCGCTGGTGGCACCGATTTTTTCGGCAACAGCGACAAAGCTGCTGACGCTACCAATGCCGCTGCCGGCTCTACCTACACGGTAGTAAGCGGTGATTCACTCTCTAAAATTGCTAAAAACCACTACGGCGACGCTGCCAAGTGGCATCAGATATACGAGGCCAACAAGGCCATCATCGGCAGTAACCCCGACCACATCGAAGTAGGTCAGGAGTTAACCCTACCTAGTATCTAGGTACTTTTTGCAGAAAAAAGGTGAGAAAAGCCACTCCAGTTTTGGGGTGGCCTTTTTCTTTTTATAGGGAACAGGTAAAATTTGGTCAGCCCTACATTTTTGAGAATAGGGCTTGCAGGTTTAGCAGCCAGTAGTATATTTGCCCCTACCAACCCGGTACTCCCCTGCAGCAGGCAGGGCAGTTTTAGTAAGTTTTATACAGAAGCGGCGAGAGATTAGGCTCTTTGACCCGCTGGCAACCTTCACCCGCTGAAAGGTGCCAATTCCTACCCCGGTAGCCGCCACGTGCCGCCCGGGGGGCTATAAACCGAGTACCCATGGCACATTCCGTTTTCTTTGCTGTCCCTTCCTCCTCCGCCACCAGTGTGCGCGGCCCAGGACAACTTTGGCTAGCCCCTGTTGCCAGCCCAACCCTCGCGAGCCAGCGAATGCGAATGTGCTGTTGTTGCCAAGGCTAAGCCTCTGGCGCTTTTCAATTTTCCTTCTTTTGCGGGTAGTATTCCTTCGCAGCCGGCCTAGCTACTGCGGCTATAAGCTAATGCGAGCACAGTAAATTCAACCTACTGACTAGCAATTACTTGCAGAAGATAACTACCAAGCAGTAGCACTTGGAGAATCTGAAAAGCCAACAGCACGGAGTTTCACTCAAACTTTTTTCGCCGTTCGTTTTCTCCTCGCATGTCTGTTTCCATTCACAATTCCGGTACCGCTTTTCAGCAAGAATTGGCCGCTACGGCCCAGCACCTCGCCACTGTGCTCCCTACCTCGGTAGCACAAACCATTGATGCGGGCATTACGCAGGTGGCTGCGGCGGGCACAGTAGGCCACGCACTACAAGCCGGCCAGCTAGCCCCTCACTTCACGCTGCCCGACGCCGGTGGCCAGCTCCAAACCCTGGCTAGCCTGCTGCAAAACGGCCCGGTAGTACTCACGTTTTACCGCGGCAACTGGTGCCCCTACTGCAACGTGCAACTGCGCGCCTATCAGCAAATACTGCCCCAGCTAGCCCAGTATGGTGCCACCCTGGTGGCCGTGTCGCCCCAAACACCCGAACATAGCAGTCTCACTGCCAGCGATAAGGACTTGACATTTGCGGTATTGAGTGATGTAGGCAACGCCGTGGCTCGCCAGTACGGGCTAGCCTACGGCGTGGGCACCGAAGTAGGCAGCGCGCTCCGCAGCGTGGGCATAGACCTAGCGGCCTTTAACGGCACTCCTGATGACGAATTGCCACTCACGGCCACCTTTCTCATCGGCACCGATGGCCTTATTGCCTGGGCCGAGGTGGATGCCAACTTCAAGCAGCGCCCCGACCCTACTGCCCTCCTGGCGGCCCTAGCCCAGCTACCCACGGCTGCGCCGGCCTAGGGCCCGCTGCCTTACTACTTGATTTTCAATTAACAACTCCTTTTAATTTCTTAGCCTCATGGCCACCCAGAACCTGCATTTCGAAACCCTGCAACTCCACGCCGGCCAGCAGCCCGACCCTACTACCGGCTCGCGCGCCGTGCCCATTCACCAGACTACCAGCTACGTATTCAAGAACGCCGAGCACGGCGCTAACCTGTTCGCATTGAAGGAGTTTGGCAATATCTACACCCGCCTCATGAACCCCACCACCGACGTATTCGAGCAGCGCATTGCGGCGCTCGAAGGCGGCGTGGCAGCCCTAGCGGTAGGCTCGGGCCAGGCGGCGCAGTTTATTGCTTTGAACAACATTTTGCAGCCCGGCGACAACCTCGTGTCGAGCTCCTACCTCTATGGCGGCACCTACAACCAGTTTAAGGTGGCCTTTAAGCGCCTGGGTATTGAGGCCCGCTTTGCCGACGGCGACGATGCCGACAGCATTGAGGCGCTGATTGACGATAAAACCCGCGTTATCTACCTCGAAACCATTGGCAACCCAAGCTTTAGCGTGCCCGATTTTGAGCGTGTGGCGGCCGTAGCCCGCAAGCACGACTTGCCGCTGGTGGTAGACAATACCTTTGGTGCGGGCGGCTTCCTGTTCCAGCCCCTCAAGCACGGCGCCAACATCGTGGTAGAATCGGCTACCAAGTGGATTGGCGGCCACGGCACCAGCGTGGGCGGCGTGATTGTGGATGGCGGCACCTACGACTTTGGCAACGGCAAGTACCCGCAGTTTACCGAGCCTAGCGAAGGCTACCACGGCCTGGTTTTCAACGATGTATTTGGCAAAGACAGTCAGTTTGGCAACATTGCCTTCATCATTCGGGCGCGGGTGGAAGGCCTGCGCGATTTCGGCCCCAGCATCAGTCCCTTCAACTCGTTCCTGCTGCTGCAAGGCCTCGAAACCCTGAGCCTGCGCGTGGAGCGCACCGTCGAAAATGCCCTGAAAGTGGCGCAGTGGCTGGAGCAGCACCCGCAGGTGGCCAGCGTCAATTATCCCGGCCTAGCCAGCAGCACGCACCACGCCAACGCGGCCAAGTACCTGAAGCGCGGCTTCGGCGGCGTGCTGTCGTTCACGCTGCACGGCACCAAGGAAACGGCGGTGGCTCTGATTGACAACCTCAAGCTAATCAGCCACCTGGCTAACGTGGGCGACGCCAAAACGCTCATCATTCAGCCCTCGGCCACTACCCACCAGCAGCTTAGCGAGCAGGAGCAACTTGCCTCGGGCGTGACGCCTACGCTGCTGCGCCTGTCGGTCGGCATCGAGCATTTTGAGGATATCAAGGCTGATTTGGAGCAGGCGCTGGCAGCGGCCCTCACCGCCGCGCCCAAGGGTGCCGACGAGGCTACTGACACCATTCCGGAGCCTCAGGCCGAGCACGCTCAGCCGCTGGAAGTATAACGTTCGGTAGGTTTTAGCCCGCAGAGGGCGCAGAAGGTTTCGCAGAAGACGCAGAGCACGACCTCCGCGCCCTCTGCGAAACCTTCTGCGTCTTCCGCGAGAAACTGACGCTTGCATATTTTATGGAAAATCAATTGTTTGCCCTCCCCGACCCGTATTCCCTCGAAAGCGGCGAAGTGCTGGCCGGCGCACGGGTCGCCTACCGCACCTGGGGCCGGCTCAACGCCACCCGCGACAACGTGGTGTGGGTGTGCCATGCCCTCACGGCCAACGCCGACGTGCTCGACTGGTGGCCGGGGCTGTTTGGAGAAGGCTGCTTTTTTGACCCTTCCGATTGGTTTATCGTGTGCGCCAACGTGCTAGGCTCGTGCTACGGCAGCACCTGCCCGCTCGACGCCGACCCTAGCACCGGGGCTGGGCGCTTTCAGGGGTTTCCGCTGCTCACCATCCGCGACCTGGTGGCCGCCCACGAGGCCCTGCGCCAGGAGTTGGGGCTAGCCCATATTCACACGCTCATCGGCGGCTCGCTGGGTGGGCAGCAGGCGCTGGAGTGGGCAGCCAGCCAGCCCGAAGCTATTGGCCACCTGGTAGTTATGGCTACCAGCGCGCGGCACTCGGCCTGGGGCATTGCCTTCAATGAGGCGCAGCGGCTTGCCATCGAGGCCGACGCAACCTACCACGAAAACCGGCCCGGCGGCGGCGATGCCGGCCTGGCCGCTGCCCGCGCCGTGGCCCTGCTCAGCTACCGCGGCTACGAGGCCTACGGCAACACCCAGACCGAGCCGAGTGAGGATGTATTGCGCGATTTCCGGGCCAGCAGCTACCAGCGCTACCAGGGCAACAAGCTCGTGGCCCGCTTCGATGCCTACAGCTACGTGGTGCTCTCGCGGGCCATGGACTCGCACAACCTCGGCCGGGGCCGGGGCGGCGTAGCGGCCGCGCTAGCCCGCATTCGGGCGCGCACGCTGGTACTGGGTATCAGCTCCGACGTACTATTTCCGCTCAGCGAGCAGCACACCATTGCCGAGGGCATTCCGGGGGCCGTGTATGGTGAGCTGGATTCGAGCTTTGGTCACGACGGATTTTTGCTCGAAACCGTCAAAATAACGCAGGCGCTGGAGGCTTTTTACGCCGCCGAGCTAACTGAGTAGCGCGGTGCCTGGCTAGGGTAGCTAAGCTCTCCGACCTTCCACAACACATTGTTTCATTATAATTTACAGCGCTTTATATGCAGTGTTCACTCACGGCAAAAATTCGGGCTTTTGTGCCCCTCGTGTTGCTGGGCCTGCTAGCGAGCTGCGGCGGCGCAGGCGGCGGGGCCACGGCCGATGCCTCCACCACCATCCGGCTCGACTACGCCTATTACAACCCGCTGAGCCTGGTATTGAAGCAGCAGGGCTGGCTGGAAAAAGACCTGGCCAAGCAGCACGTTCAGGTAGAGTGGGTGCTGAGCCAGGGCAGCAACAAGGCGCTGGAGTTTTTGAATGGCAAAAGCATCGACTTTGGCTCGACGGCCGGCGCCGCGGCGCTCCTGGGCCGGGCCAATGGCAATCCGCTCAAGGCTATTTACATCTACTCCAAGCCCGAGTGGACGGCCCTCGTCACGGGCGCCAACTCGCCCATCAAGACGGTGGCCGACCTCAAGGGCAAGCGCGTGGCCGCCACCAAAGGCACTGACCCATACATCTTTCTGCTGCGGGCCCTCGACCAGGCGGGGCTGAACGAGAAGGACATTGAGCTGATTCCGCTGCAGCACGCCGATGGCCGGGCAGCCCTGGCCACCGGCGACGTGGCCGCCTGGGCCGGCCTCGACCCGCACATGGCCAAGGCCGAGCTGGAGTCGGGCGCCCGGCTCTTTTACCGCAACCCCGACTTTAACAGCTACGGCGTGCTTAATGTGCGCGAGGAGTTTGCCCGCCAGCACCCGGCCCTGGTGCAGCAGGTGCTGGCCGCCTACGAGCACGCCCGCACCTGGGCCCAGCAGCACCCCACCGAGTTGCAGCAGGCCCTAGCCACCGAGGCCAAGCTGAGCCCCGCCGTAGCGGCCAGGCAGCTAGCGCGCACCGATTTCAGCATTGCGCAGTTTGGGCCCCAGCAGCGCGCTACTATTACCGCGGCCGGCGATGTCCTCAAGCGCAGCGGCACTATCGAGGCCACGGTGGATGTGCAAAAGACGGTGGATGAGCTTATTGACCCACAGTATGCTGCTAAGCTCGCGGCGGCGCCCGTGGCCGTTAGGTAACTATGAATACCTCTACCCTACCCGCGCCGCGGCTAGCCCCCGCGGCGGCCCCCAGCACCGCTAGCCCGGCCGCCCGGCCACTAGGCCACCGGCGCTGGCCCCTGGGCGCCGTGTTGCCGGTGCTGCTGCTGGCGCTCTGGGAAGTGCTGGCGCGCACCGGCGTGCTGCCGCCCAACCTGCTGCCCGCGCCCTCGCGGGTGCTGGGCACCATAGTGGAGCTGGCGCGCACCGGCGAGCTGTGGCCGCACCTGGGCCTCACGCTGGGGCGGGTGGCGCTGGGCTTTGGGCTGGGCGCCGCGCTGGGCACGGTGCTAGGGGCCCTCACGGGCTACTTGCCGCTGGTGCGCCGGCTGCTCGACCCGCTGCTGCAGGGGCTGCGCAATATTCCGTCGCTGGCCTGGGTGCCGCTGTTTATTCTGTGGCTGGGCATTTATGAGACCTCGAAAGTGGTGTTGATTGCAGTGGGCGTATTTTTCCCGGTGTACCTGGGCGTAATGGCTGGTATTCAGCAAGTAGACCGCAAGCTGGTGGAGGTGGGCCGCGTGTATGGGCTGGCGGGGCTGGCGCTGGTGCGGCGCGTGTTTTTGCCGGCCACGCTGCCCGCCTATTTCGTGGGCCTGCGCAATGGCCTGGGCCTGGGCTGGATGTTTGTGGTAGCCGCCGAAATTATGGGTGCTAATAAAGGCCTGGGCTTTTTGCTGCTAGATGGCCAAATGACCGGCCGGCCCCAAACCATCCTGGCCAGCATCCTGCTCTTCGCCGTGCTGGGCCGCTGCACCGATTCGCTGCTGGCCCTGCTAGGCCGCCGGCTGCTGCACTGGCAGGACACGCACGGCACGGCTGGCAATTAACAGTGAACATTAGTAGCAAGGTCCTGCAGCGCGCAGCAAAGCATCTCGCGTGGTGCAGTAATCCTCGGCGCAACCAACGATGCAAGCGAGATGCTTCGCTGCGCGCTGCATGACCAAGGCTTTTTTAGTACCTACGACTTCATTCATGCTCCAGCTCGACCACATTGGCAAGCAGTTCGACACTGGCGTGGTGGCGCTGCAAGACATTAGCCTGCAGCTGCGGGCCGGCGAAATCGTGACGCTGGTGGGGGCTAGCGGCTGCGGCAAAAGCACCCTGCTGCGCCTGGTGGCGGGGCTGGAGCACCCTAGCACCGGCCGCGTGCTGCTGCAGGGCGCGCCCCTCACCGGCCCCAGCCCGGCGGTGGGCGTCATCTTTCAGGAGCCCCGCCTCATGCCCTGGCTCACGGTGCGCGCGAATGTGCGCTTTGGGCTGGCGCACTTGCCGGCTGCCGAGCAAGCGGCGCGCACCCAGGCCGTGCTGGCGCGGGTGGGCCTGAGTGACTTTGCCGAGGCGCTGCCCCGGCAGCTGTCGGGGGGCATGGCGCAGCGCGTGGCCATAGCGCGGGCCCTAGTGACCCAGCCGGCGCTGCTGCTGCTTGATGAGCCTTTTAGTGCGCTCGACCCATTTACCAAAGCCAGCATGCACGCGCATCTGCTTGATATTTGGGCTGATAGCCGGCCCACGCTGCTGCTCGTGACCCACGATGTGGAAGAAGCCCTCGTGCTCAGCGACCGCGTGGTGGTGCTGCACGGCCACCCCGGGCGCATCAGCCAAACGCTCACGGTGGACCTGCCCCGGCCGCGTCGCCGCACCAGCCCCGAGTTTCAGGCCTGGAAGCAGCGGGTGCTCGATGCCCTGGAAGTGGAAGTAGTGGCCTAGCCCAAAAAAGAGCCCTGGCACACTGCCAGGACTTTTTTCTGCAATCTCACGCCGCGCTAGATGCGGCGCACATCCCCTTCGGTGGTGATGAGCTGCGTGCCGTTTTCCAGGGTGATGAGGAAGAAGCGCAGCTGGTCATTGCCGGCCACGGCGGCGGTCAGGTAATGGGGGTAGTTATTGCTTTGCAGGTACTCCACGCCGCTGTTGCCGGCAGCTATCTTGTTGATTTTCTTTATTTTACCTTTATCGGCCGGAATGCTCAGGTTGATGGTAATTGTGCCACTGGGCGTGGCGCCCGTGCCCAACACGGTAGTGGTGACGACGGAAAACCGCTCGAAATACCCCTGGTTGGCAATCGTGACCGGAATGGCGGCCGGGCTGTCCTGCAAGGAGCCTAGCTTGTTGCCGTAGGGGGTAAACGACACGTTGAGCGCCGGCCGCAAGCTAGGGTAGCCCGTGCGGCGGCAGCCGTTCCAAGCTAGCTGCTGCTGATGGCGTACTTATTCTCCGCAAAGGGCTGGCTAGCAATGCCCGCGTAGTGCTGCATAAACAGGTCGCCGTCGCGGCCCAGCGTGTTGCCTCCCACCAAGGCGGTGCCCACCGTGATGGTCGGCAACTGCGCCGAGGGCTGCACCACGGTCGGGGCGTTGGGGCTGGCATTCACGTCCAAAAAAGACTTGGGCGAGCAGCCGGCGGCCGCCAGGCCAGCTAGCCCCGGCGCGGCGTAGCGCAGGCGCGTGAGGGGTACTAGCGGGAAACTCATAACGAGGTAGCTGCCGAATTAGAAGGTGAACCGCAGGCAGGCGCCGTAGCTGCGCACGCTAGGGGCGCCCTGCAGGTCGAGGCTGCGGATGTTGCCGGCGCCCTGGGTGTTCACTTCGGGAAAGAAGTTGGCGTTGGGCGCGTAGTAAAACAGGTTGCGGCCCGACACCGAGAGCGAGGCGCTGCCAAACGGCTGCGTAATCCCAAGCATACACCATTCAATTGAATACCACTCTCAGCGCAGGCTGGCCACTTAGCCGCCAGAAGTAAATACCCGCCGCGAGGTTGCCGCGGGGCACGCGCACTTGCGAGGCCTGGGGCGTAAGCTGGCGCACCACGCGGCCCGTGAGGTCCACGAGCTGGGCGTCGCCCAGCTCGCGCCAGTGGGCGGGCAGCGTCAGGTCCACGTAGTCGCGGGCGGGAATAGGGTACGCCAGCACGCCGGGGCTAGCCGCGGGGGCGGGCCGGGCGGCCAGCGGCGTGCCTGCCTGCCGCAGCACGGGCCGCAGAAAA
>CAYLNN010000016.1:0-81630 GCA_964385095.1 uncultured Hymenobacter sp. | reverse complement strand
TCCGTTAAATCCGTTAAATCTGCGATTTTATGTCGTCAATCCGCCGCGTTGTTGTAACCGGTATCGGGGCCATCACCCCCCTGGGGAGTACCGCCGCCACTTACTGGGATGGGCTCGTAAATGGAGTTAGCGGAGCCGCGCCCATCACGCGCTTCGACGCTACCAAGTTCAAAACCCGCTTTGCCTGCGAGGTAAAGAACTACAACCCCAACGATTATTTTGAGCGCAAGCAAGGTCCCAAAATGGACATGTTTACGCAGTTTGCCGTCATCGCTTCCGACGAAGCCATCGCCGACGCGGGCCTGCTCGATGGCGTGGACAAGGACCGCGTGGGCGTTATCTGGGGCTCGGGCATCGGCGGGCTGCGCTCGCTGCAAGAGGAGTGCTTTCAGTTTGAGCGCGGCGACGGTACACCCCGGTATTCGCCGTTTTTCATTCCGCGCATGATTGCCGATTCTTCGTCGGGCAATATTTCCATCAAGAATGGCTTTCGCGGGCCCAACTTCGTCACGACCTCGGCCTGCGCCTCGTCGAATGATGCGCTGATTGCGGCCTTCAACAACATTCGCCTGGGCTTGGCCGACGTTATTGTGACGGGTGGCTCCGAGGCGGCCATTACCGAGTCGGGCGTGGGTGGTTTCAACGCCCTCAAGGCCATGAGCGAGCGCAACGACGACCCGGCTTCGGCCTCGCGCCCCTACGATAAGGAGCGCGACGGCTTCGTGCTGGGCGAAGGCGCCGGCGCGCTGGTGCTTGAGGAGTACGAACACGCCAAGGCGCGCGGCGCCAAAATCTACTGCGAGATTATCGGCGGCGGCATGTCGTCGGATGCTTACCACATCACGGCCCCCGACCCTAGCGGCTCGGGCGTGGTGCTGGTGATGCGCAACGCGCTGCGCGACGCCGGTATTCAGCCCGAAGATGTTGATTATATCAACACCCACGGCACCAGCACGCCACTCGGCGACGGGGCTGAAATTAAGGCTATTGAGACTGTATTTGGCGAGCACGCGCCCAAGCTCAACATCTCTTCGACTAAGAGCATGACCGGGCACCTGCTAGGGGGCGCGGGTGGCATTGAGGCAGTGGCCAGCATCCTGGCTATTAAGCACGGCATCGTGCCGCCCACCATCAACCTGCACACGCCCGACCCGGAAATCAATCAAAACCTGAATTTTACGCCCAATGTGGCGCAGCACCGCGAAGTGAATGTGGCGCTCAGCAACACCTTTGGCTTCGGTGGCCACAACACCAGCGTCCTGTTTCGCAAACTGACCGCAGATTAAACGGATTTAACGGATTGCGCGGATACGCCACCGGCGGTGGCTGGCTTTTGCGCGTTGTGCCTGGCCTTGACTGGTTTAACGGGCGAAGGACGCAGCTATTTCGCAGGCTGATTTTACCGCGCTACCTCTTTGCCACATTTATTGATTTTGCTGGCTGGCTTTCGGGCTAGCCAGCAAAATTGCTTTTCTACCAATCACTTACTAAGCAAAACATACTTTTATCCTAGTCCATGTTTATAACACTAATAACGCCCCTTAATCTACCCAGCCAAAGCGCCAACCCAGCTAGGGTAGCCAAGGTAGCCGGCCTAGCCAGCCCGCCGCCGGCGGGCGTATCCGCACAATCCGTTAAATCCGTTTAATCTGCGGTCATGGCGATACCTCTTTTTGGCTTGTTTCGGCGGCTGCTGGGCAGCGACAAGCAGTTTCGGCAGGCCGTGGCCACCGTTATTGGGCAGGACCCGCAAAATGCGCGCCTGTATAAGCTCGCCTTCACGCACTCGTCGGTGGTGAAGCAAGAACCCGGCGCGGGCCGGCACCAGAGCAACGAGCGCCTCGAATTTTTGGGCGATGCCGTGCTGGGCACGGTGGTAGCCGAGTACCTGTTCAAAAAATACCCCTACGAGCAGGAAGGTTTCCTGACCGAAACGCGCTCGCGCATCGTGAACCGCGAAAGCCTGAACGCCATCGCCTTGAAGATGGGCCTCGACAAGCTGGTGCAGCTCGACGCGACCCAAAACCGCGTGGCCCGCTCGCGCTCGGTGAACGGCAATGCCCTGGAGGCCCTGGTGGGCGCCGTGTACCTCGACCTGGGCTACAAAGCTGCCCGCAAGTTTGTGCTCAAAGGCTTGATTAAGCCGTTTGTAGATGTCAACAAGCTGACTACCACTACTTCTAATTACAAGAGTAAGCTCATCGAATGGGCCCAGCGCAATGGCAAGGATGTGCGCTACGAGCTCAGCGGTGAGCCCCGACCGGGCGGCGTCATGGAATTTACGGCCACTGTACTACTAAGCAACGAAGTAATTGCCACCGGCATGGGCCTCAATAAAAAGCAAGCCGAGCAGCTGGCCGCCGAGCGGGCGCTGACGGCGCTCGGGATATGAGGTACGACTTAAACCATAAAAAACCATCGTGCTAAGCTTGCCGAAGCATCTCGCTCGCGCCGCTAGGGTAGCAGTCTCAACGCTGCGAGCAAGATGATTCGGCAGGCTCAGCATGACGGTCTCTTGTTATTGTTCGTAGAGTTCATAAACAATCAACGCCCACTATGCGCATTGCCGGAGCCGCCCTCAATCAGATTCCCTTCGATTGGGCTCATAACATTCAGAATATCAGCGCCGCCATTACCCAGGCCAAGGCCGAGGGCGTGGAGTTGCTGTGCCTACCCGAGCTGTGCCTAACGGGCTACAACTGCGAAGACCTATTTCTGAGCGACTGGCTGCCGGCAGCGGCGCTGGCGCATTTGCAGCAGATTCGGCCGCTAACGGACGGGATTGGCGTGGTCGTGGGTTTGCCGGTGCGGCTAGCCCACCGTACCTACAACACGGCCGCCGTGCTGCGCGACGGCCAGATTCTGGGCTTCGCGGCCAAGCAGTTTCTGGCCAATGACGGGGTGCACTACGAAACGCGCTTTTTCGTGCCGTGGGTGGCAGGCGAAACCACGACCGTGGAGCATGAAGGTGAAAGCTGGCCGCTCGGCGACCTTACGTTTGAGCATAAGGGTGTGCGGTTTGGGTTTGAGATTTGCGAGGATGCCTGGCGGCCCGACGACGTGCGGCCCGCCTGCCGGCTCATGGGCAAGGTCGATTTGATTATTAACCCCTCGGCCAGCCACTTTGCGATGAGCAAAACCGACGTGCGCTACAAGTTGGTGCTCAACGGGTCGCGCAAGTTTAATTGCACCTACCTCTACGCCAATTTGCTGGGCAACGAGGCCGGGCGCACCATCTACGACGGCGAGATTCTCATTGCCCGCAATGGCCACTTGCTCAAGCGCAACCAGCTGCTGAGCTTCAAGGAAGTGGACCTGGAGTGGGCCGACGTGGACTTCAGCGAGGCCCTGGCCCCGGCCGAAACCATCGAGCCGCTGCCCGAGCCCGACGAGTACCGCGAGCTCAACCAGGCCATGAGCCTGGGCTTGTTTGACTACCTGCGCAAGGCCCGCAGCCGGGGCTTTGTGCTGAGCCTCAGCGGCGGCGCCGACTCGTGCTTCTGTGCCGTGGGCGTGGCCGAGATGGTGCGGCTAGGGGTCGAGGAGTTGGGCATAGACGAGTTTAAGCGCCGCAGCGGGGCCTTTGACGAGGCTAAAAAAGAAGTAACGCAGGCTGGCGCGGGCGGCGCGGCCCGCCAGCAGGCTACCGACGTGGACGACCCTAGCAAAGCCCAAAATCAGAAACCAGCCACCGAAAACCAGCAGCTCGTCAACCACCTGCTCACCTGCGCCTACCAGGGCACCGTCAACTCGTCGGATGATACCCTGAACTCAGCCAAGGAGCTGGCTGACAGCATTGGGGCGCGGTTTTTCGATTGGACGATTGACGACGAGGTGGCTGGCTACGTGGGCAAAATCGAGCACGCGCTGGGCCGCGACCTCACCTGGCAAACCGACGACCTGGCGCTGCAAAATATTCAGGCGCGGGTGCGGGCCCCCGGTATCTGGCTGCTGGCCAACGTGCAGAACTGCCTGCTTATCACCACCTCCAACCGCTCGGAGGCTAGCGTGGGCTACTGCACTATGGACGGCGACACGGCCGGCAGCATCTCCCCCATCGCGGGCGTTGACAAGGACTTCGTGAAGAAATGGCTGCGCTGGGCCCAGGCCGCGCTCGGCTACGACGCCCTACGCCACGTCAACGCCCTGCAACCCACCGCCGAGCTGCGCCCCCTAGCCGACAAGCAAACCGACGAGCGCGACCTGATGCCCTACGTGCTGCTCAACCGTATCGAACGGCTGGCCTTCTATGACCGGCTCTCGCCGGCTGCTGTGCTGGCCCAGCTCGTGGCCGAGGAGCCAGCATATGAACTTGAGCAACTGCGCACCTACGTCAAGCGCTTTTACCAACTCTGGAGCCGCAACCAGTGGAAGCGCGAGCGCTACGCACCCAGCTTTCACCTCGACGATTACAACGTGGACCCGCGCTCGTGGCTGCGCTTTCCCATCCTGAGCGGTGGCTTTGGGGAGGAGCTGGCGGCGCTGTGAGTAGCTTCGGCTTTACATGTTTGGGCAAGCCTGCTGATTTATTCTTCTTGTAAATCAGCCGCTTGCTTAATAGTTAAACCGCGCGGCGCAAGTTTTTACGAGTAATGGCACCTAAGCTATCGAAACGCTGGCCAGACCAGGCCGGTCCGGCCAGCGTTTCGATAGCTTTTTGCTGTTCCTGCCCTAGCCAGCCTTATGACTTACAGCCTACCGCTACGCGCGGCCCTTGCCGAGCCACCTGCCCCGAGCGGGGGCGCCGATGCGGAGCTGGTAGCCCAGCTTCAGCGGGGCGATGAGGCCGCGTTTCGCACCTTGGTACTGCGCTTTCAGGACCAAGTGTATCGCACAGTGTATTCGCTGCTGCGCTCGGCCGAAGACGCTGAGGACGTGGCCCAGGAAGTATTCGTGGAGGTTCACCAGACCATTGCCCGGTTTCGGGGCGACGCCACACTGAGCACTTGGCTGTATCGGCTGGCCACGTCGCGGGCCTTGCAGCACCGCCGCCGGCAGCAGGCCCGCAGGCGCTTCGCCTTTTTTACGAGTTTTCTGGGCTTCGCCAACGAAACGCTGCCCGAGCCGCCCGACCACGCCCACCCGCAGGCGCTGCTGGAAGGCGCGCAGCAGCTGCATCTGTTGCAGCAGCACATTGGCCGCCTGCCAGCCCAGCAACAGGTGGCGTTCACATTGCGCTACGAGCAGGAGCTGCGCTACGACGAGATAGCGGCCGTGCTCGACACCAGCGTAGCGGCCGTTGAGTCGCTCTTATACCGGGCGCGGCACACGCTGCGCCAACACCTCCAGCCCGCTTCCCGCCATGCGTAACCCCACCTCCCACCCCGGCGCCGACCAACAGTGGCAGGACTTGCTGGGCCAGCTGCGGCGCCAGCCCGCGCCGCAGCCCCGGCCGTTTTTCTACGCCCGGGTGCAGGCGCGGCTCAGTGCCCAGCGCGCCACGCCCCTTCCCTGGCTGCCCGGCTGGCTGCGCCGGCCCGCCTACGCGGCCCTGCTGGGCATGTTGGTGCTGGCCATGAGTGGCGACGGCGCGGCCCTGCGGGCGGCTCCCACCGCCAGCCACCCTAGCCAGCTACCCCAGCCCTTCCCTCGCTAACGGCGGGCTAGCCGACCTAGGCGCCGCCGCCCGAAGTACCTTTGCCTCCTCTTTCTTTTTCGCTGCCCATGACCGCACCGCTCGCTTACATTACCTGGAACGTCTCGCCCATCATTGCCGAAATAGGGCCGCTGCTGCTGCGCTGGTACGGTGTGCTGTTTGCCTCGGGCTTCGTTATCAGTTCGTTTGTCCTCACCGACATGTTTAAAAAAGAGGGCGTAAGGCCCTACTGGGTTGATGTGCTCACGTTTTACATGGTGGTGGCTACGGTGCTGGGCGCGCGGCTAGGCCACGTTTTTTTCTACGACTGGCCTAAATACAAAGACAACCTCTGGGATATTCTTAAAATCTGGGAGGGCGGCCTAGCCTCGCACGGGGCTACCATCGGCATTTTGCTGGCGGTCTTCATTTTCAGCGTGCGCAATAAGTTTGACTATCTCTGGGTACTCGACCGTATCGTGATTACGGTGGCCATCGGCGGGGCGTGCATCCGGCTGGGTAACCTGATGAATTCGGAAATTGTGGGCAAACCCACCGATGCGCCGTGGGCCTTCGTGTTCCCGCGCGATACCGAGCACCTGGAGCCCGTGCGCCGCCCGCTGCCCGTCGGCGCTGTGCAGGTGGCCGCCGAGCGCGTTACGTATGCCGATGGCAGCGATGGCTACCGCTTGTCGCCCACGGGTACCCCGGCTTCGCCCAATTCGCCGATGGCCGTGCCCCGCCACCCCACCCAGATTTATGAGTCGCTGTTTTGCGTTTTTCTCCTTGTGCTGCTCTATGGGCTGTGGAATAAGTACAAGGAGCGCACGCCGCGCGGCCTGCTTTTCGGCCTGTTTGTGGTGCTGCTGTTTTCCTTCCGGATTCTGGTAGAGTACCTGAAGGAAAACCAGGTATCGCAGGAAACCGGCCTCATTGCGCAGTACCACCTCAACATTGGGCAGCTGCTCAGTATCCCTTTCATCCTCATTGGCTTGTGGGTACTATTCCGCGCCGGCAAAGACCCCAAAAACCCCTATGGCTACGCCCCGCGCGACCTGGCCGAGGAAGAAGCTGCCGCTCGCGCCGCAGCTCCCAAGGCCTAGCCACTGGCTAGCCTCTCTCTAAAAGCAAAGGCCCGCCGCACTTCCGTGCGGCGGGCCTTTGCTTTTTTCGGCTTACCCAATCACTACAAATCCAGCTCGTACACATCGCCTTGCTCGGTGGTAATAAGCAGCGTGTCCTGGTCTTTAAAAGCGGCGCCTTCGGTTTGCCCCGCACCCTTGAGGTCGATGTGGCGGGGCGTAGCCTTCAGAATATCAGCCCAGGAATTACCGTCCAGAATAAACAGCTCTTGGCGGGCCAGCAGCACGAGGCGGCGGCCATCGGGCGCGAGCGTGGCGTCGGTTACCTGCCCCGGAATGGCCAGCTTGGTTATGGCTTTGGCCGTGTAGCTGCCGGGCTGGTCGGGCACCGCGTACACTTTGCAGGTACTTTGGGTCGCGCGGTCTTTGGTGAATAAGTACACTTGCCCATCGTGCCAGAGGCTGGCCTCGCAGTCAAAGTTACGCTCCTTTTTGTCGGGCGGAAACGCGGTCTGGTCGGGGTATTTGAAGTTGATTTTGCCTACTTGGCCGGGCGCGGCGGGCCGAAAGCGCAGGATGGCCAGGTTCTGGCGGTCCGAGCCGTTGTTGCCACAGTCGCCCATGTAGTAGTTGCCGCTAGGGTCGCGGCTCAGGCTTTCCCAGTCGTGGTTGGGTGCACCCAGCGTAAACTCGCCCACCTGCTGGCCGGTGCCATCCACACGCCACACGGTGGGCTGCTGGCCATCATCGCCGAAGGTAAAGTATGTGCCTGCCTCGGGCGCGGCGCACAGGCCCGAGCTTTCGAGAATGCCGCTGGTGAGCTTGCCCACGCGGCGCAGGCCGCTAGCCTCGGCTTCGGCCTTGTCTTTTTTGTGGCCGCCTTTTTTGCCTTTTTTACCGCCCTTCTCGGGCTTGGTTTGCTCGGTAGCCTGGGGCTGGTCGGCGCTGGTTTGCTCGCTGGCGGCCGGCGAACAGGCCGAGGTGAGCAGCATCGCGCCCAGCAGCGGGCGCAGAAGAAGAGGAATACCTGTCATGGGCCTTTTTACGCGAAAGCCCAGCTACTGGCTATAAAAAAACCAGGAGCCCGCGCACGTGGCCGGCTAGGGCACCGGGTCATAGCCTTGGCCGCCCCAAGGGTGGCACCGCCCAATGCGCCGCAGCGCCAGCCGCCCCCCGCGCCACGCACCATACTTGCCAATGGCCTCCGCCGCGTAGGCCGAGCACGTGGGCGTGTAGCGGCAGCTAGGGGGCGTGAGCGGCGAAATAAAAAGCTGGTAAAACCGCACCAGCAGCAGCAATAAGCGGCGAAGCATCAAGAAGAAAAGCCGGGATGAGCAAGTAAAGTTCGGGCCTGGGCGCCTAACCCGACCGTGCCCGCCAGGCATCTTTTTGCTGAAATACCCAAACTCATTATTGTTACTAAGTTTAACGCTTATATTTCGCATCCATCCTGTATTCACTGCCTTTTGCAAAAACTTTTACGCTCCCTCATTTTTCTGCTCTTTGGTGCAGCGCCCGCTGGCCTGCTGGCCCAGGGCAACGGCCCGGCCGGGCACGGCGGGCGCGCCCAGGCCTTGGGCAACGCCTCGGCTGCTCTAGCCGGCGAGGTGTGGGCGGTGGCCAACAACCCGGCCGGCCTGGGCAGCCTTACCCAGCCCACGGCGGGGCTTTATTTCGAGAATCGCTACCTCATTCCGAGCCTCAACCTGGCGGCCGTGGCCGTGGCCTTGCCCTTGGGCGAGGTAACCCCCGCCGCCGCAGGCCTGCCCGCCCGGGCTAGCCGGGGCGTAGTAGCCGCTGAAGCCCAGCGCTTTGGCGGCGTGCTCTATAATGAGTTGCGGCTAGGGGTCGCCTACGGCTACCAGCTGGGCGTGGTGAGTATCGGCGGCCGGCTCGATGCGCTGCAAGTGAGCTTTCAGGACTTGGGGAGCCGCCGGGTGCTGGCCGCCTCGCTAGGCGGGCAGGCCGATATTTTGCCGCAGCGCCTCACGCTGGGCGTGCACCTCTACAACCTCACGCAGGCGCGGCTGGCCGAGTACCAGGACGAGCGCGTGCCCACCGTGCTGCGCGCCGGCCTGGCCTACCGCCCCGGCAAGCAGGTGCTGCTGCTGGCCGAGGCCGAGAAAGACGTGGAACGCGCCGCGGGCCTGAAAGCGGGCGTCGAATACCAGCCGGTGCCGGCCGTGGCGGTGCGCCTGGGCTACGCCAGCCTGAGCCAGCAGGCGAGCGGCGGCGTGGGCGTGCGGGCCGGCGATTTTCAGCTCGACTACGCCGCCGGCTGGCACTCGGCGCTGGGGCTGAGCCAGTATTTCAGCCTGGGCTGGCAGTGGGGTAAGGAGGCGATTAAAAATGAAAAATTCTAAATAAAAAACTGTTAGCAATAGGTTTGTGCATTGCTGGCCAGCAGCTTACTCGAAGGTATTATGAAGACGCGGCGGGCCTATTTTTTACTTTTTAATCTATCATTTTTACTGCCCTGCTTCGCGGCGGCGCAGGAATTTCCGCGCCGGGCGCCCGCGCTCGACCGGCTGGCGCAGGAGCTGTTTGCCGAGATTCAGGCGGACCAGATTCCCTACGAGGACCTCTACGGCACGCTGCTCAACCTATATCAGTCGCCGCTCAATCTCAACACCGCCAGCCCCGAGGAACTGCGCGCGCTGCCGCTGCTGCGCGAAAAGCAGGTAGTTGCCCTGCTCAACTACCGCCAGGCCAACGGCCCGCTGCTCAGCATTTATGAGCTGCAAGCCGTGCCCGACTGGGAGGTGCGCACCATTGCGCGGGTGGCGCCCTTCGTGACGGTGGCCAGCCCTAGCCCCAACTCGGCCCGCGGCCCGCTGTGGCAACGTATTAAGAACGAAGAAAATAATGCCGTGCTGCTGCGCTATGAGCGCGTGCTGCAACAGCGCAAGGGCTACGCCCCGGCCGACACCTTCCAGGGGCGGCCCACGCTGCGGTACCTGGGCTCGCCCGATGCCGTGGCCCTGCGCTACCGCGTAAGCCACGCCCACGATTTCAGCCTGGGCTTCACGGCCGAAAAAGACGCGGGCGAGCCACTAGCCTGGCGGCCGGGCCAAAACCAGCTCGGGCCCGATTTTTTGTCGGCCCATTTCGTGCTGCACGAGCAGGGCCGGCTGAAGACGCTGGCGCTCGGCGATTACCAATTGCAGTTTGGGCAGGGGTTGCTGCTGTCGTCGGGGCTAGCCCAGGGCAAGGGCGCCGAAACGATTACCAGCCTGCGCCGGGCCTCGTTGGGGGTGCGGCCCTACGCGGCGCTGCTCGAAAACACGTTTTTTCGGGGCGCGGCGGCCACGTACCGGCTCATGCCGCGCTGGGAGGCCACGGCCTTCGCCTCGCGCAAAAACATTGATGCCAACGCCAGGCTAGCTACCGACTCGCTGGCCCAGTTCGACGAGTTTAGCAGTAGCCTGCTGCTGACCGGCCTGCACCGCACGGCCACCGAAATTGCCAACCGCCAGCGCCTGAGCGAAACCGTGGGCGGTGGCCACCTCGGCTACCTCAGCGCCGATGGCAACTTGGCGCTGGGCTTCACGGCGGTGGGCACGCACTACGGCGCGGCGTTTCAGAAGCGCGACGAGCCATATAACCGCTTCGAGTTCAGCGGGCAAAACAACCTGGCCTTGGGCGCGCACTACAGCTACGGCTGGCACAATCTGCTACTCTTCGGCGAAGGCGGCCGCAGCAGCGGCGGCGGCCTAGGCACCGTGAACGGCCTGCTGGCCAGCCTGGGGCCTAGCGTGGACGCGGCCGTGCTGGTGCGCCATTACGATGCCGATTTTCACACCTTTTACGGCAATGCGCTAGGCGAAAACACGCGCAACATCAACGAGAGCGGCTTCTACGTGGGGCTGAAAGTGCGCCCGCTGGCCCACTGGGAGGTATCGCTGTACTTCGACCAGTTCCGGTTCAACTGGCTGCGCTACCGCGTGAGTGCCCCTAGCCAGGGCCAGGATGCGCTGCTGCGCGTAGCCTTCGCCCCCACTAAAACCAGCCTCCTCTACGCCCAGTACCGCGCCCGCCTCAAGCCGCTCGACCTGCCCGCTAGCCTCACCGGGCGGGCGGTGCCGCTGCCCGGCCAGCAGCTGCGCCACTCGCTGCTGCTGTACTGCGATGTGCAGCCCACCGCCCAGCTAGGCCTGCGCACGCGCCTGCAAGCCACCTACTTGCGCGCCGACGACAACCTGCCCTGGCGGCGTGGCTTCATGCTCAGCCAGGATGCTACCGTGCAGCTGGCGCGCCGCATCAGCCTGGCCGCCCGCTACGCCCTTTTTGACACCGACGATTACGACACGCGCCAGTACATTTTTGAGCAGGATGTGCTGTACGCCGTGTCGGTACCGGCGCTCTACGGGCAGGGCACGCGGGCGTATGCTGTTTTTCAAGCCACTCTTAACAAGCACTTTACCATGTGGCTGCGCTACGCCGACACGCGCTACCGCCACCAAACGACCATTGGCTCGGGCCTGGAGCAGATTCGGGGCAACGCCCGCTCCGAAGTGACGGCGCAGGTACGGTACAAGCTGTAAAAAGCCGAGGCCCGCTGTTCAGCGCTGAGCGAGTAGCCCCAGCAGTGAACGGCGGGCCCCGGCTTTTTACAAAATTGCCGCTAGGCGTCGGTCTTCATCAGCACTACCTGCGCGTTATCGGCCTGGCTGATTTTGCGACGAAAGTCCTGATATTCAAGGTATTTATTGGCGGGCAGCGGCGCGCCGCTGCCGGGGCGGCGGGTTTCGAGCTGACGCACGTATTGCAGCGTGCCATCGGGCAGGGCGGTGCAGGTGCTGGAGTAGGTGCCGTAGGCCGTGGTGAGTTGCGTGGGTTGGGGCAGGTTTTCGGCCCGGAAACCGGTAGGCAAATGCAGGCGCACGGTATCCTGGTAGAGGCCGGGCGCGGGCAGGGCTAGCGGCGCCTGGCGCGGGCCTACCTGAGGCGGCAGCGCACCTAGGCGACCCAGTGCGTTAGGTGCCAGCAACATACGCTGGCCGGCGGCCGTGCCCACGCTGGCCAGCTCCAGACCCATGTTCTCGACCACACCGGGCAACGTGGCCGTGGGGGCCGCGGCCAGGCGCAGGCTCTTGATGGTGAAATGACTGAGATTAAGCCGGTTGGACACGTATTTTTTTTGCTCTTCCGCGTCAGCGTGGTGCAGTAGCTGGGCGTAGTCGTCCTGGGCCAGGCCCAGGCGGCGGGTGCGTACGGTGGCTTTGGCACCACCCGCGGCATCGAGCCAGAGGTCGGTGCGGCGCTGGCGGCGGTTAGCCTGCGCGCCGTAGCGCGGGGTGGCCACCAGGCGGCCGCCCTCGGGCGTAAGCAGCAGCGCGTGGCGGTTGCCGGTGAAGGTGCCCATGTAGCCAAAGGCATCGGTCTGGCTCGTGCATTCCAGCCACACCGTATCGGCCGGCGCGGGGCCGTGCGCGGCCAGCGGCAGGCACAAAATGGCGTGGTTGAACTGGCTGCTCGGGAAGCCGGCCCGCACGTCGGCGTGCTCGGCGCCGGCGCCCACCAGGGCCACGTAGGCGGGCAGGCCAGCAGCCTTTAGCAGGGCGCAGGTGTAGTTGCTGAGGGCTTTACAATCGCCGTAGCCGCCAGTTACCACGGCGCTGGCCGGGGCCGTTTGCCAGCCTCCGAGGCCCAGCTGCACCGATACGTAGCGGGTCGAGCCCTGCAAAAATTCATACACCTTACGGGCCCGCTCGCGGGGGTCGGGCGCCACAGTCAGCAGCTGGGCCATTTTGGCGGTGAGGGCGGGCGGCAGCACATCGCGCCCCTGCCCTAGCTGGTACATCCACTGCCCCAGGCTCTGCCAAGAGGCCAGCGAGCCGGCGTGGCCTTGCACCTCAAACGTAGCCGGCGCCAGGTGCACGGCGGGCAGCTGCTCGGCCAGGGAGGGGGCTAGCGGCTCGTCGTCCACGGCCGGGTGGGCGGGCAGCTGCCAGCGGTAGGTGGTGAGGCTGCCGGCTACTGCCGGCGCGCTGGCCGCTCCGGCCGGCAGCAGCTGCTCCTGGTAGCGCAGGGGCAGCGCGGTGGGCGTGGTTACTTGCAGCGTAGCGCTTTCCAACGACACATTTTCGGCGGCTTGCGGCTGCCAGTCGGGGTAGAAAAGCGTATTTTCTGATACAATCTCGTAGTCAAACTCCACGGTGTAGGGCGTGGCGGGCTGGCGCAGGTCGACGTAGCGCATGCGCACGTCGGTCATGAAGCTCCCTCCCGCATCGCCCAGGCCCTGGTCGCGCACTTCGGCCGGGCGCAGCTGGTGCAGGAGATTGCCCTGCGCATCGTACACCGACCCGCGCAGGTAGTTGAGATGCCGCAGGCTGCTGTAGTCTACCATCACCATACCGTAGTCGTCGCTGCCCGCTGCATCAAGCACCGTTACTACCTGGTGCACAGTTTCGACGAGCTGGCCGGCCGATTTCACCACTACTTTTTTATCGTAGGCGCGCACCACGGCGTGGGCATTTTCGCGCAGGGCCGGGGCAATGGCATCGGCGGGGTACTTGGGCGCGGGCGGGGCTAGCAGTACCAGTGAGGAAAAGATGGGGAGAAACATAGCACCAGTCAGTGAATAGCAATTCAATAAAAGTCAATCCTTAGCGCAGCGCTAGCCCGCTTTTTTGATAATCAGCGCCTCGGCCTGCTTGGCCAGCATCTGGCGGTAGAGCTCGCGCAGCGCCTGGTACTCCTGGGCGCTGTACACGGCCTTATCGAGGGTGAGGCGACTGGTTAGCTGCACAGTGCCAGGCGTGGGGCTGCTGGCCAAGTAGATGTAGCGCCCCCCCTTATCGGGCAGCGCCAGCGAGGCGGGCTTGGGCAGCTCGGCGGTGTAGCCGGCGGGCAGCGCCAGGGTCAGCACAATAATCTCGTGCTGCACCAAGCCAATGTCAACTGGGTAATTGCGCTCGGCGTGGCGAAAGGGGTTCTGGCCTTCGCCAAACGCCGCCAATGGCTTGATATATAACTCCTGCGCGGCGCCCGCCGTGGTGGTGGGCTGGCGTAGGTCGTAGCGCAGGGCCAGGGCCTTGCTCACTTCGTTTTGTGCGGCAAAGGCGTAAGTTGGTATTTCCCAGCCGGGGTGCGTGGCAGCCAGGCGCGCCACGTATTTTTTCTCGCCCAGCTGCTGCATTTGCTCGCGGGCTTCGAGGGCCGCATAACCGCTGTACTCTTCCTGCACCTGCCCCGCCATATTGCCCTGCGCATCAAGCGTAAGCTGCACATTTTGAAAATGCAGGTAGCGCTGGCTAGGCTCCAGGCTCACCCAGCGGCCTTCGCCGGCCTCGGGCACGGTGTGGCCCAGGCGGTTGAGGCAGCGCCGGGGCAGCACGCCGGCTGGCAGCAGCGGCTCGGTGGCATCGAGCAGCAGGTCGGGCTGGCCGGGCTGCTCCACCAGGGCCACCACGTAGTTGAACTGCTCCAGCAGCGGATACTCCTGGCTGACGCGGCCGTGGGCCCGGGTGCTCAGGATAACCGGCTGAGTGGCTAGCCCCGCCTGCCGCAGGGCGGCAACGAGTAGCAGGTTGACATCGGCCGAGGTACCGCGGTGCAGCTCGTAGCTCTTCTTGAGCGAGCCGCTGGCCGAGTAGCGGTTGGTACCGTCGTACTTCACGCTCTTCATCACTAGCTCGCGCACGGCCGCCGCCCGCGCCGCCGGGTCCGGGTACTGCGCCACCAGCGGCTGCACTGCCTCGGCCAGAAAGCTACCGTGCTTGAGGGCTAGCCCAAAAGACTCGTCCTCGAGCAGCACCTTATTCTTTTTGGTCCAGCTGTCGGTGAGGTCGCGGTACTCCTCATCGGGCATTTGAATACCGGCCAGCTCAAAGTTCATGCGAGCCAAGTAGTCGGTGGCGGTTGTGAGGTAGGGTTCTTCGCGAAAAGCCGGCGCGTTGCGCACCACCCACCGGTGCTGCTCGGTACTCAGGCTCACGCCCGATTCGCCAGCCACGGTGCCGGCCATCGCGCCCGCACTGCTGCTGAGTAGCCGGCTTAGCAGCAGCGTCACCGAGCCCCGGCCCATCTCGTTGATGGCTAGGGGCAAGTAGCCCTGGTACAGCGCCTTGTAGTGGTACACCTGCGGGATGCTGGTGCGATATTCGCTCCAGCGCGTGGGTATCTCGCGCTGAAACGTCCAGTCCTGAAAATTATTAAAAAACGTGGAGGTCACCGTGTAGCCATACTCAATCACGGCGCCTTCCTGCACGCCGGGCAGCGTAAACTTGCGCACCGTCAGGTTGCCAGTGCGCTTTTCCTCGAAGGCGCTGTTGGCGTCGAGTTTGGTTTTGGTCAGCTTGCCATCGGCGCCACGCACGTAGGTGAAGCCCCGCAGGCTACTCAGCTTCTCGGCATTCTCGTTGTTGTGGTACAGCGGCACTTCCACGGTAGCGTAGCTGTAGCCGGCTTTCTTGAGAATCTTGACCCGCACCGTGCGCTCGTGGATAATACTCATCTCGCCGGCCACGCTGCCGAAGCGGGCCGTGCCGTAGTCGCACAGCACCACGGCCACGGCACCGCTATCGGCCGCAAAGCTGGCGGCTTCAAAGTCGGCCGGCTCGGGCTGGCCAAAGCGCAATGGCAGCGGCGCGGGCTCTTTCGGGGCCGGCGTTTGGGCGTGGGCTATTCCGACGCTCAGCGGCCAGGCCAACACCACTAGGGCCCACCAGGACCGGTTTTTTTTGTAACCCATAACGCAGTTGCTACGAAGCCGGCCGCCGCGCCGTATAAGCGGCCCGGCGGCGGCGCCTTACATTTTCTTGATTACCAGGGCTTCGGCCTGCTTGGCCAAGGCCAGGCGATAAAATTCGCGCAGCGAGGCATATTCCTCAGCCCCGTACAGCGGCTTATCGAGCGAGAGGCGGCTCACGAGCTGCACGGTGCCGGGCGTGGGGCTGCTGGCCGAGTACAGGTAGCGCCCGCCCTGCTCGGGCAGGGAGATGGCGGCCGGCTTGGGCAGCTCGGCGGTGTAGCCGGTGGGTAGCGTCAGGGTCAGAATAATAACATCCTGGTTGGCGGCGCCAAAATCGACCGGGTACGTGCGCTCGGCGTGGTGAAAAGGATTCTGGCTTTCGCCAAAAGCCGCCAGCGGGCTCACGTACAGCTCTTTGGCGGTGCCGGGAGTGCTCGCCGGCTGGCGCACTTCATAATTGATACTCAGCGGCTTGCTCACCTCGGCTACTTCACCAAAAGTGTAGGCCGGAAACTCCCAGCTCGGGTGGTGGCGAGCCAGCTCGGTCAGGTACTTTTTCTCGCCCAGCTGCTGCAACTTTTCGCGCACGGCCGCCCCGGCGTAGCCGGCGTGCTCTTCGTGCACCTTACCCGTGAGGTTGCCCTGCTCGTCGAGCGTCAGCTTTATTTCCTGATAGTGGTTGTGGCGCTGGCTCGGCAGCAGGTTCACCCAGCGGCCGGCTTCCTTATCGGCCACGAGGCGGCCGGTTTGGTTGAGGCACCGCGTGGGCAGCACTCCGCAGGGCAGCAGCGGCTCGGTGGCATCGAGCAGCAGCTCCTGCTTATCGGCCAGCGGCAGCACCCCAATCACATAATTGAACTGCTCGAGCAGCGGAAAAGCTTGGTTGACGCGGCCGTGGCTGCGGGTGCTCAGCAGCACGGGCTGCGCGGCTAGCCCCGCCTGCCGCAGGGCGGCAATCAGCAGCAGGTTCACGTCGGCCGAGGTGCCGCGGTGCAGCTCGTAGCTCTTCTTGAGCGAGCCGCTGGCCGAGTAGCGGTTGGTACCGTCGTACTTCACGCTCTTCATCACCAGCTCCCGCACGGCCGCCGCCCGCGCCGCCGGGTCCGGGTACTGCGCCACCAGCGCCTTCAGGGTCGCGTCCAGGAAGCTCAGGCGGCCTAGCTGGCCCCCAAACTCGGAGCTGGCCAGCAGGTCGGCATTAATCTTCTCCCACGAGCCAGCCACGTTTTGGTAGGCCCCGCCGGGCATGCGCTGGCCCGCCAGCTCAAAGTTGATGCGCGCCACGTAGTCGCGCGTGGTCGTCATGTAGGGCTCGTCGCGCAGGGCGGGCACGTTTTGCATGGCCCAGTGGTAGTTGGTTGCCTGGGCCATAAAGGTCTCGTTGCTCGACGCCTCCCGCCCGCCCCGCACCCCTGGTTCTATCGATGCCTCGGTGTGCAGCGTGTACTGCGCCTGAGTCGTGGCCTGGGTTTGCAGGGCTAGCGGCACGTAGCCCTGCATCAGCATCTTATAGTCGAAATACTCCGGTATTTCGGCTTTAAACTCGCTCCAGCGCGTGGGTATCTCGCGCTGAAAGGTCCAGTCCTGAAAGTTGAACAGAAAGTCCGACGTCACCGTGTAGGCGTACTCAATCACGGCGCCCTCGCGCACGCCGGGCAGCGTAAACTTGCGCACCTTCAGGTTTTTGGTGCGCTCCTCGGTAAAGGCCTGCCCGGTTTCGAGCTTCACTTTTTCGATTTTGCCGCCTACCTCGTTGTAGGTGAAGCCGCGCAGGCCCACTATCTTTTCTTCGTTCGATTCGCGGTGGTAAAGCGGTATTTCCACTGTGGCCACTTCGTAGCCAGCCTTCTTCAGAATCTTGATGCGCGTCACGCGCTCCGATTCCAGCTGAAAGCTGCTGCCTTTGAGGCGAAAGCGCGTGGAGCCATAGTCGTAGAGCACCACGGCCGGCGCGGCGCTGTCGCCCACAAAGTTTTTGGCTTGAAAGTCGGCGGGCTCGGGCTTGCCAAACTTTATTTCGACGGGCTGCCCGGCGGGCGCCTGCTGCGCGGCCACTGGCACCCCTAGCAGAGTTAAGCCACCGACTGCAAATGGTACTGCTACGCGTAATTTTGTAATCATAGAGGGAGAAAAGGACTGCTAAGTTAAAAAAGGCTTATATAGCCCATCGCAGCCCGGTAAAGCTAGGTACTGGCCAACTAATTATCAATTCTCCTTCACTCGTTCTACACCACTTCTTCGGGGGCGCCCACGGCCAGGGCCTGGGCCGCCAGCGTTTTGTTTTCGGCCGGGCCGGCCGGGCTGGCCTTCACCCCCAGCCAGAGGTAGGCCAGGGCAGCCAGCACGCAAGCCAGGCTGAGGGCGTGCACCCAGGGCAGGCGGCCGGGCTGGTTGTCGAAAATCCAGCCCGCCAGTAGGGCTCCCAGGCCAATGCCCACCTCCAGGGCAATGTACATGGTGGCCACGCCCCGGCCCCGGCGCTCGGGGTGGCTCAGGTCGATGGTCCAGGCGTAGAGGGTGGGCGAATTCAGGCCCGTGCCGATGCCAAAAATGATGGCGCCCAGCAAAAATACCGGCACCGACGGCGACCACACCAGCACCGCCAGCCCCAGCGCCAGCAACCCCGCCGACCAGCGCAGCACCGGCACCCGGCCGTGGGTGTCGCTGGCCTTGCCGGCCACCAGCCGCACCACCAGCGAAGCCACCGTGTAGCACACGTAGAACAAGCCTTTGGTGGGCCCGGCCAGCCCTAGCAGGCGGCTTTGGTCGGGTATCACGGTGAGCACCGCGCCAAACGGAAACAAGCACAGCAGCGTGGTGAGGGCCGGCGCCAGCACCCGCGGCTCCAGTATCTCGTCGAGCTTGAGCTTGAATAAGGCGAAGCTAAAGCGCTGGCGTTGGGCCAGGGGCAGCGTTTCGGTGAGGGTGCCCTGCACCAGTACCGAGAGCAAGGCGGCGGCGCTGGAGCAGTAAAACATGACGTTGAGCGAGAACGTCTCGGCCACCCACGAGCCAAAGGCCGGGCCGGCGGCCATGCCCAGGCTGCCCGTTACGCCGAGCAAGCCCATAGCCTCGCCGCGTTTCTCCATCGGCACAATGTCGGCCACGAACGCGGCCGTGCCGGTGGGCTTAAAACCCGTGCTGAAGCCGTGCAGCAGCCGCAAAAACAAGAAGCTGCTCACTGTCAGCGCCCAGGGGTAGATGAAGCCGCACAGAAAGCACACCAGCGAGCCGAATACCATTACCGGAATGCGGCCCACTGTATCCGTGAGCTTGCCCGAAAACGGGCGCGAAATGGCCGCTGTGAGCGTAAATAGCGCGATAATGAACCCTTTGTACTCGCCGCCCCCTAGCTGGCTAAGGTGGTCGGGCAGCTCGGGCAACAGCAGGTTAAAGGAGAGGAAAAACAGAAACGACGACAGGCACATCAGCCAGAAGCCGCGCGAATAAGAACCAAGCATAAGTGCGGCAAAGGTCGGGGCCAATACCCGAGCCGTTGCGCGCCACCTTTAAATAGGTACTCGAACTGCTGCCAAAAAGATTATTCCTCACCCCGGCCCCTAATGTGCCGTATTGCCGACTTATGGATTGGTTAACTTCTCTTTTAACAACTATTTCGGCTAAAAGACCCGGCCGCCAGCGCGGTGCCGAGCAGCCCACCGTGAGCGTGCGCGAGCGCGTGTCGGCGCTACGCTACCTACCGGCTTTCCTCAAGCTTATCTGGCTTACTTCGCCCGGCCTCACGCAGGGCAATATTGCCCTGCGCCTGTTACGAGCGGCGCTGCCGCTGGCAATGCTCTACATCGGCCGGCTGATTCTGGATGACATTGTGCAGCTGAGCCGGCTGCCAGCGGCCAGCCGGGCCGTGTCGCCGGTGTTCGGGCTGGTAGCTCTGGAATTTGGCCTAGTGCTGCTCACCGATGCGCTGGGCCGCGCCGTGGCGCTGCTCGATTCGCTCCTCGGCGACCTGTTTACCAATTCCTCGTCGGTGCGCCTTATGCGCCACGCCGCCGAGCTTGACCTCGACCAGTTTGAAGACAGCGCTTTCTACGACAAGCTGGAGCGCGCCCGCCGCCAGACGCTGTCGCGCTCGGTGCTCATGAGCCAGGTGCTGGCCCAGGGCCAGGATACCGTTACGCTGGTGCTGCTGGCCGGCGGCCTCGTGGCCTTTCAGCCCTGGCTGCTGGGGCTGCTGCTGCTGGCCGTGGTGCCCGCCTTTCTCGGCGAAAGTCATTTCAACGAGCGCAGCTACTCGCTCTCGCACTCCTGGACGCCCGAGCGCCGCGAGCTCGACTACCTGCGCCAAACCGGGGCTAGCGACGAAACGGCCAAGGAAGTGAAGATTTTTGGCTTGTCTGATTTCCTAATAAACCGGTTTTCTACGCTCTCCGACCAGTTTTACGCCCAAAACAAGGTATTAGCTCTGCGCCGCGCTGGCTGGGGCACGGTGTTCGCGGCCATCGGCGCGGCGGGCTACTACGGGGCGTACTTATATATTATCAAGCAGGCCGTGGGCGGGACTATTTCTATCGGCCAGCTCACGTTTCTGGCGGGCTCGTTCGCTAGGCTCCGCGCCTTGCTCGAAGGCATTCTGAGCCGCTTCAGCCAGGTGGCCGACGGGGCGCTGTATTTGCAGGACTTCTTCGATTTTTTTCAGATTACTCCGCGCATTGTGCGGCCCACCGCAGGGCAGGCCGCGCGGCCGTTTCCGCAGCCCATTCGGCAGGGCTTCACGTTTGAGGATGTAGGCTTTAGATACAAGAACGCCGAGAAGTGGGCTCTGCGCCACCTCAGCTTTGAGCTGCGCGCCGGTGAAAAGCTAGCCTTGGTGGGCGAAAACGGCGCCGGCAAAACCACTCTCGTCAAGCTGCTGGCCCGCCTCTACGACCCTAGCGAGGGCCGCATTCTGCTCGACGGCCACGACTTGCGCGAGTACGACCCCGCCGAACTGCGCCAGGAAATCGGCGTCATCTTCCAGGATTTCGTGCGCTTCCAGCTGCCCGCTGGCCAAAACCTGGCCGTGGGCCGCATCGAGGAGCGCCAGAATCAGCCGCGCATCGAGCAGGCCGCCCACCAGAGCCTGGCCGATTCAGTCATTGCCAAGCTCCCGCTAGGGTACGACCAGATGATAGGCCGGCGCTTCAACGGCGGCGTGGATTTGAGCGGCGGCGAGTGGCAGAAAATTGCGCTAGGCCGTGCCTACATGCGCGAGGCCCAACTGCTCATCCTCGACGAGCCCACCGCCGCCCTCGACGCCCGCGCCGAGTACGAGGTGTTCGAGCGCTTCAAGGAACTCACGCAGGGCAAAACTGCCGTGCTCATCTCCCACCGCTTCAGTACCGTGCGCATGGCCGACCGCATCTTAGTGGTGGAGCACGGCCGCGTGCAGGAAATCGGCTCGCACGAAGAGTTGCTGGCTAGGGGTGGCCGCTACGCCGAGCTGTTTCAGCTGCAGGCGGCGGGCTATCGGTAGGGCCTTATCAGCTCTGAAACGCCAATTCTGGCTGAGGGACGGAGGCCGCTCCCCGCTCCCAGAATGCGGGGCGGCTGACTTGGCCAATGTTTTAAATTTCCGACTCAAAAGTGACTGTTAGCCCCCATAGCTTGGCTAGCCAGTGCAATAAGCTGAGCAATAGATAAAAAACGGCTTTCGTAGCGTAGCTTAGGGTCTTCTTTAATCTTCCCGCCCTCTTTCTCATGAAAGCTACTGCTACCCTTTTGCTTACCTGCCTGTTGAGCCTTGGTCTGCTCTCCAGTTGCCTCACCTCGCGCGATGCCCGCATCGAGTCGAGCTACAGCTACCGAGGGCGTTTTCGCCACTACCGCACCTACGGGTTTTTGAGCGGTGATGGCCTGGCCGCCGACAGCACCCGCCTCAGCGAGTCGTTACGCGATGCCATCAAACAGCGCCTGCGCCTGCAAGGCTATAAGTACTCCCGCCGCACCCCCGACCTGATGGTAAGCTACAAGCTGTTCGAAGGCGATATGCGCTTTCCTGGCTTCGTGCAGGAGGACATCACGCGCTGGGTGAAAAACAACGATGCCGAAAACGAGGAAACGCCCGAGGAGCAGCGCCATCCCTACCAACCTACCCGCCTGCTCATGCTCGATGGCACGCTCATGGTGACGCTCATCGATACCAAAACCGATAACGCCATCTGGAATGGGTACGCTTCGGGCGTAACCGTGCCCGAGGGCATCCGGGGCGAATACGTGCTGGTGCGCTCGGTACGCTCCATCTTCGACCGGTACCGCATTTTCACCGAGAATTACTTTAACGGGGGCAACCTCGACGGCGCCATGAATGGCCAGCCCATTGGCGAGCCGGGTGCCCCTAGCGTGGCGCCCCAGCCCACCGAAACTCCGCGCTAGGCCGTAGCGGGCCACTTTTCGCTTTCGCTCAAACCGGCTAGGGTGTACCTTTGCCTGTCCGCGCCAGTGCGCCCGCTACCTAACTAGCTGTCTCCTATGCTACTCGCCGTTAATTCTTCGTATCAGCCCAGCGACTATCTACCCATCCTCATTCAGTTTGGGCTAGCCGTGGCCTTCGTGGCCTTCGCCATGATTGTTTCGCACCTGGTGGGCCCCAAGCGCCACAGTAAGGTAAAAGATGCCTCTTTTGAGTGCGGCATCGAGAGTGTGGGCAATGCCCGCACGCCCATCTCGGTAAAGTATTTCCTTACGGCTATCCTCTTCGTGCTCTTCGATGTGGAGGTTATTTTCATGTATCCCTGGGCCGTCAATTTCCGCCAGCTCGGCACGGCCGGCTTTGTGGAGATGATTATCTTCATGACCCTGCTGATGGCGGGCTTCGGCTACGTTATCAAAAAGGGGATTCTGCGCTGGAACGAAGCTGTTCCTAGCCAAACTTTCGTGACGAAGCCGGTGTTGGAAAAACAGCCCGCTATTGCTGCGCAGGCTGCTTAAACTGACATATTCCCATGGTTGATACCCGCGTTCCTGAAATCAAAAGCGTACCGGCCCCCGAGGGCATCGAGGGCGCTGGTTTTTTTGCTACTTCTCTGGAGAAGGTAGTCGGCATTGCCCGCGCCAACTCGTTGTGGCCCTTGCCTTTTGCTACCTCCTGCTGCGGCATCGAGTTCATGGCTACCATGGGCGCCCACTACGATATTTCGCGTTTCGGTTCCGAGCGCCCTAGCTTCTCACCCCGCCAGGCCGACTTGCTTATGGTGATGGGGACCATCGCCAAAAAGATGGCTCCTATTGTGAAGCAGGTGTATGAGCAGATGGCCGAGCCCCGCTGGGTACTCGCTATGGGTGCCTGCGCTTGCTCAGGCGGCATCTTCGACTCGTATTCGGTGCTGCAGGGCATCGACCGCATCATCCCGGTCGATGTGTACATCCCCGGCTGCCCGCCCCGCCCCGAGCAGGTGCTCGACGGCCTGATGCGCGTGCAGGACCTAGCCAAGAATGAGAGCATCCGCCGCCGCAACTCGCCCGAGTACCAAGCGCTGCTAGCCTCCTATAACATTAAGTAAGCTGTTCGCAGAAAGCCCCTTACATGGCTGACCCAACCAAAGAAGAATCGCCCGCCGCCCAGGAAACTGCTGCCGCCCAGGACCCCACCGCCCAGCAGAATGCACAGGTGCTGGCGTTACTCCACAGCCTGTTTGGCGAAGCTACGTTTTCCGATGTGCACGAGCCCTACGGCCTGCTCACGGTAACTACTAAGCGCGAGCACATTCACCAGATTGTGGCGGGCCTGCAGCAGGATGAAACACTCAAGTTTCATTTCCTTACGACCATGTGCGGCATCAATTATCCCGAGAACCTTAATCAGGAACTCGGGATGATTTACCACCTGCACAGCCTGGTACACAATATCCGGCTGCGCATCAAGATTTACTTCCCGATAGCCGACCCGGTGGTGCCTACGCTCACCGACCTCTACGCCACCGCCAACTGGATGGAGCGTGAGGCCTACGATTTTTACGGCATCATCTTCACGGGCCACCCCAACCTGCGCCGCATCCTTAATGTGGAGGACATGGACTACCATCCCATGCGCCGGCAGTACCCGCTCGAAGACGGCACCCGCGAAGACAAGACCGACTTGTTTTTCGGTCGCTAACTCAGCTAAAGTGTCATGCTGGCGAAGGAATCCTCTTATCACGAGGGCCTTCGCCAGAACTATTACCCTAGTGGCCCGGACGTGATAAAGTCCTTCGCTGCGCTCAGGATGACATAACGACAATGGCAGTAAACGACGCCCTAGCCGGCACCCATAAGATTATTGAAGAAGCGCAGGAGCAGCAGGGTGGCCAACTCGTGCCCACGCTCAACGACTTCTCGCAGGAGCTGACGACCCTCAACCTAGGGCCGACACACCCGGCCACGCACGGCATTTTCCAGAACATCCTGCAAATGGATGGTGAGCGCATTATTTCGGGGGTGCCAACTATCGGCTACATCCACCGCGCATTTGAGAAAATTGCCGAGCGGCGGCCCTTCTACCAGATTACGCCGCTCACCGACCGCATGAACTACTGCTCGTCGCCCATTAACAATATGGGTTGGCACATGACGGTAGAGAAGCTACTCGGAGTCACGGTGCCAAAACGTGCTCAGTACATCCGGGTGATAATGATGGAGTTGGCGCGCATTGCCGACCACCTCATTTGCAATTCTATTCTGGGCGTAGACACGGGTGCTTTTACTGGCTTCCTCTACGTATTCCAAGAGCGCGAGAAGATTTACGAGATTTATGAGGAAGTCTGCGGCTCGCGCCTGACTACCAACATGGGTCGAGTAGGCGGCATGGAACGCGACCTTTCGCCGGTAGCTATCGACAAGCTGCGTAAGTGGCTGAAAGAGTTTCCGGCCGTGATGAAGGAGTTCGAGTCGATGTTCAATCGCAACCGCATTTTTATGGACCGCGTGGTAAACGTGGGTCCGATTACGGCGGAAAAAGCGTTGAACTACGGCTTTACTGGCCCCAACCTGCGGGCCGCCGGCGTCGATTACGACGTGCGGGTGATGAACCCTTATTCTTCCTACGAAGACTTCGAATTTGATATTCCGGTTGGTACCAACGGCGATACCTACGACCGTTTTCTGGTGCGCAACGAGGAAATTTGGCAGAGCCTGCGCATCATCAACCAGGCGCTTGACCGCCTGCCCGAGGGCCCCTTCCACGCCGATGCGCCGCACTACTACCTGCCCGCTAAGGAGGCCGTGTACAAGAACATGGAGGCGCTGATTTACCACTTCAAAATCATCATGGGCGAAATCGACGCCCCGGTTGGTGAAGTGTATCACTCAGTAGAAGGCGGCAATGGCGAACTTGGGTTCTACCTGATTTCGGACGGTGGCCGCACGCCGTACCGCCTGCACTTCCGCCGTCCGTGCTTTATCTACTACCAAGCCTATTCGGAAATGGTAGTGGGCACGAGCCTTTCGGATGCCATCGTGATTTTGTCGTCGATGAACGTGATTGCCGGCGAGTTGGACGCCTAGTTTTTAAGTTGAAAGTACCTGATATGGAGCCGACTACCGCCGCTGCTAAACCCCAGTTTTCGCCCGCCGCCCAGGCTGAAATAAAGCGCCTGCTCACGCACTACCCCGACGACCGCAAAAAGTCAACCCTACTGCCTGTGCTGCACATCGCGCAGGCCGAGTTTGGCGGTTGGGTTAGCCCGGAGGTGCAAGACCTAGTGGCCGAAACCCTGGGCCTGCGCCCGATTGAGGTGTACGAAGTGAGCACGTTTTACACGATGTTCAACCTGAAGCCAGTAGGCAAGCACGTGCTGGAAATCTGCCGTACTGGCCCCTGCATGCTGCGCGGCTCCGATGAACTAACGGCCCAACTAGAGCGCATCACTGGTGCGAAAGTGGGTGGCACCTCGCCCGACGGCCACTTTACCCTGAAAGAAGTAGAGTGCCTAGCCGCTTGTGGCTTTGCCCCCGTGGTGCAGGTACGCGAGAAATATTACGAGTCGCTCGATACGGAAGAAAACGTAAACGCGATGCTCAATGAGCTGCGCGGGTTGGTTCACCGGCCTATTCTTCCTTGGGAGGAAAATGGCTTGCCTACCTCACTCCAAAATAACTAATAGCGAATAGTTTAAGATTATGGGACGCAAGCTATTAACCGAACATGTTAATGTCGAAGGCATCGAAACCTTCGCCGTCTACCGCAAGCACGGCGGCTACCGTGCCGTAGAAAAGGCGCTCAAAATGACGCCCGAAGAAGTGGTAGAAGAAGTGAAGAAGTCGGGCCTGCGTGGGCGCGGCGGCGCTGGCTTCCCTACCGGCCTCAAGTGGAGCTTTTTGGCCAAGCCGGAGGGCGTGCCGCGCTACCTCGTCTGCAACGCCGACGAGTCGGAGCCAGGCACGTTTAAGGACCGCTATTTAATGTCAAAGCTGCCGCACTTGCTCATTGAGGGCATGATTGCCGGCAGCTATGCGCTAGGGGCGCGTACCAGCTATATCTACATCCGCGGCGAACTCTTGTACGTGCTGCGGATTCTGGAGAAAGCCATTGCTGAGGCGTATGCTGCTGGCTTCCTAGGCGAGAATATTCAGGGCTCCGGCTACTCGCTTGATTTGCACGTGCATCCGGGCGGAGGTGCGTACATCTGCGGCGAGGAAACTGCACTACTGGAGTCGCTGGAAGGCAAACGTGGGAATCCGCGTAATAAGCCGCCATTTCCGGCTGTGCAGGGCCTATACGCCCGCCCCACGGTAGTTAACAACGTGGAGAGCATTGCCACTGTCGTACCTATCTTGAATATGGGTGGCGACGAATACGCCAAAATTGGTGTAGGCAAAAGCACAGGCACTAAACTGTTTTCAGCTTGTGGCCACCTGAATAAGCCTGGCATTTATGAGTTGGAGCTAGGGGTTCCAGTAGAGGAATTCATCTACTCTGATGAGTATTGCGGCGGCATCTGGAAAGGCCGGGAACTGAAGGCTGTAGTAGCTGGTGGCTCATCCGTGCCGATTCTACCGAAAGAGCTGATTCTAAAAACTGCCGCTGGCGAAAACCGCTTGATGACGTACGAATCGCTCAGCGACGGTGGCTTCGTGACCGGTACCATGCTTGGTTCGGGTGGTTTTATTGCGATGGACGAAACGACGTGCATCGTAAAAAATACCTGGAACTTCTCGCGCTTCTACCACCACGAAAGCTGTGGGCAGTGCTCGCCCTGCCGCGAAGGCACCGGCTGGCTCGAAAAAGTGCTGCACCGCCTCGAACACGGCCACGGCTCGATGCACGACATCGACCTGATTGTGAGCGTAGCCAAGCAGATTGAAGGCAACACTATCTGCCCGCTCGGCGAAGCTGCCGCGTGGCCAGTAGCTGCTGCCGTGCGCCACTTCCGCGATGAGTTTGAGTGGCACGTCACCCATCCCAAAGAGGCTACCCAGCCCGGTGCTGTGTATCGCGGCAATTTGGTAATGGCCTAGCCTAACGGCTGGCTAGCCCCCTAGTATTTGTATTCGAGAAATAGAATGGCTAAAATAACCTTCGACGGAATTGAGGTAGAAGTGCCCGATGGCACAACCATCCTCAACGCGGCCCGCAAGATTGGGGGCGGCGTGGTGCCGCCCGCCATGTGCTACTATACGCCTCTAAAGGGCAGCGGCGGTAAGTGCCGCGCTTGCCTAGTGCGCGTAGCTGCTGGCTCGGCTAAAGACCCGCGCCCTATGCCGAAGCTCGTAGCCTCGTGCATTACGCCCGTACAGGACGGCATGGTGGTAGAAAACACGACCAGCCAGCAAGTACTCGATGTGCGCAAAGGCATTGTGGAAATGCTGCTCATCAACCACCCGCTCGACTGCCCGGTGTGTGACCAGGCCGGTGAGTGCGATTTGCAAAACTTCGCTTTCGAGCACGGAGTAAGCACCACGCGCTACGAGGAAGAACGCCGCACGTTCGAGAAAATTGACATCGGTCCCTACATCCAGTTGCACATGACGCGCTGCATTCTGTGCTACCGCTGCGTCTACACAGCCAACCAGATTACAGATGGCCGCGTGCACGGTGTGCTAGGTCGCGGCGATGCTGCTGAAATCGGTACCTACATCGAGAATGCGATTGATAACGACTTCAGTGGCAACGTAATTGACGTATGCCCAGTGGGCGCTCTCACTGATAAAACCTTCCGCTTCAAGCAGCGTGTGTGGTTTACCAAGCCGGTAAATGCCCACCGCGAATGCACGCACGAAAAATGCACTGGCCACGTAACGCTGTGGTACAAAGGCAAAGACGTATTGCGCGTAACTGCCCGCAAAGACGAGTACGGCGAAGTAAAGGAGTGGATTTGCAACGAGTGCCGCTTCGAAAAGAAAGAAACATCAGACTGGGTTATTGAAGGCCCGGCGCACATTGACCGCTCGTCCGTTATCTCGGCCAACCACTACGAGCTGCCGGTTATCAACCCGCAGGTTATCGCTGACTTGCCCGAAAGCACTGTGCGCGAGCTAGAGAAAAACCCGCCGCTGAAGCTGGGCGGCCCCAACGGCACCTCCTTCTAAGCTGATATTTTATATAGTATGTCTCTTGAATCTTTAGGTTGGCAAGGCCTAGTTGTGCTGGTAGTATTCGGCATTTCGCTGCTGATTGCCACGTACTGCACCTACGCCGAGCGCGTAATTGCCGCATTTCTGCAAGACCGGGTGGGCCCCGACCGGGCAGGCCCCTTTGGCCTGGCGCAGCCCCTAGCCGATGCTGTGAAGCTTTTCACCAAAGAAGAATTCTTCCCGAGCGGTGCTAACAAGGCGCTATTCATCTTCGGCCCCTGCCTGGCCATGATAACGGCGCTCATGTCATCGGCTGTTATCCCGTTCGGTAGCTTTCTCAAGTTTGGTGACACGGTAATACACCTACAGGGTATTGAAATCAACGTGGGCATGCTCTACGTGTTCGGTATCGTATCGCTAGGGGTTTACGGCATCATGATTGGCGGCTGGGCTTCCAACAACAAGTTTTCGCTGCTCGGCGCCATTCGCGCGGCCTCGCAAAACATCAGCTACGAGCTGGCAATGGGCCTAGCGCTGATTGCCGTGCTCATGATGTCGGGTTCGCTTTCGCTGCGTGACATCACTCTGCAACAGTCGGTGCCAGGCGAGTGGCACTTCTGGAACATCGTGAAGCAACCGCTAGGCTTCATCATCTTCATTGTCTGCGCTTTTGCTGAAACCAACCGTACGCCTTTCGACTTGCCCGAGTGCGAAACCGAGCTGGTAGGTGGCTACCACACCGAGTACAGCTCCATGAAAATGGGCCTTTACCTTTTTGCTGAGTATGTAAACGTATTCGTGGCCTCGGCCGTGATGAGCGTTATTTATTTCGGTGGTTTCAACTTCCCCTTCCAATATGAGCTTCAGAGCTGGCTACACACCGCCCAGGGCTTTTCGCTCGACGCGGCGCAGAACGTCATCGCCATCCTAGGCGTGGTAGCAGTTTTTGCCAAGATTTTCTCGTTCATCTTCTTCTTTATGTGGGTGCGCTGGACGCTGCCACGTTTCCGCTACGACCAACTGATGCGCCTGGGCTGGACTATCCTCATCCCCTTAGCCATCTTCAACATCCTGCTCACGGGCGGCCTTATCACCACCGGCATCATCCCCGAAATCAAGCAGTGGTGGTAGGCAGCCCATGTGGCTAGCCCTCCCCTCTTATTCTATCGACCTTTATGGAATCGCTAAGCAACCGCGCCAAGAAACTGGAAAAGAAGCCGATGACGCTCGCCGAGCGGGCCTACCTGCCGGCGATTTTTCAGGGCTTGTCCATTACCATGCAGCACTTTTTTCGGGCTGCTACTAAGAAACAGGTTACCATTCGCTACCCCGAAGAAACACGTCCGTTTTCGCCCGTTTTTCGTGGCCTGCACGTGCTTAAGCGCGATGAGCAGGGCCGCGAGCGCTGCACTGCCTGCGGCTTGTGCGCCGTAGCATGCCCCGCCGAAGCCATTACAATGGTAGCCGGTGAGCGCAAAAAAGGCGAGCAGAACCTCTACCGTGAGGAGAAATACGCCGTCAGCTACGAAATCAATATGTTGCGCTGCATCTTCTGCGGTCTCTGTGAAGAGGCGTGCCCGAAGGCTGCTGTGTACCTGCAAGCCGATAAAATGGCCCCGCCGCGCTACGAGCGCGATGAGTTCATCTACGGCAAGGACCGCTTGGTCGAGCCCGTATCGCCCGACAATCGTTCGAAGCGTGGCATCCAGCTCACGCCTGAGCAGGCCGACAAGTTGCGCAGCCAGATGCAGCCAGCGTAAAATTTATTTTGTCATGCTGACGAAGGAAGCATCTTGTCAGGTTCGCTAGGTTCCCTTTCTGGCAAGATGCTTCCTTCGTCAGCATGACATTCTTCTGTTTTCTATGTCCCTATTTCTCTTCCTGTCGTTCGTAGCCCTGCTGAGTGCGCTAGGCGTGGTACTGGCCAAAAATCCGGTACACAGCGTGTTGTTCCTCATCCTCACGTTCTTCACCCTATCGGCCCATTACCTCACGCTAAACGCGCAGTTTCTGGCGGCCGTGAACATCATTGTGTACGCTGGCGCCATCATGGTGCTATTTCTGTTCGTGATTATGTTCCTGAACCTGAATGAGGACACCGAGCCGCACAAACCAACCCTAGCCAAGATTGCTGCTACTATTGCCGGTGGTTCGCTGCTACTCGTTATGGTGGCCGCCCTACGCAATGTGCAGCCGGTTGGCTACGATGCTACTACTTTTAACTCGCAGGTGGGTATGGTAGACCAGCTAGGGATGGTGCTATTCAAGCAGTATTCATTGCCTTTCGAGCTAGCCTCCATTCTACTACTAGCCGCCATGGTAGGCTCGGTGATGCTAGGCAAGCGCGAGACGGGCGAGCGGAATTTCTAGAAGTAATTTCTCTCCTGAAAACAGAAGCGGCCCCTGAAATTTCAGGGGCCGCTTCTGTTTTCAGGCAGTAGGCTAGGCTTATTACTTCACTACTACAGCTGTTTTAATACTCAGCTCCGTCAACTGCTTATCTGAGATTGGCGAAGGCGAATCAATCATCACGTCGCGGCCCGAGTTATTTTTGGGGAAGGCGATGAAGTCGCGAATACTATCGGCGCCGCCGAAGAGCGAGCAGAGGCGGTCGAAGCCGAAGGCGATGCCACCGTGGGGCGGCGCACCATACTCGAAGGCATCGAGCAGGAAGCCGAACTGCGCTTGTGCTTCTTCGGGTGAGAACCCTAGCAGCGAAAACATACGGGCTTGCACAGCGCGGTCGTGGATACGGATAGAGCCGCCGCCTACTTCAACCCCGTTAATAACCAAGTCGTAGGCATTAGCGCGGGCCTGGCCAATTGTCTCAGGGTTGTCGAGCAGGTGCAGGTCGTCGGGCTTGGGCGAGGTGAAGGGGTGGTGCATGGCAAAATAGCGGCCTTCCTCCTCGATGTACTCCAGCAGCGGGAAATTGACTACCCATAGCGGGGCGAAGGTATCCTTGTCGCGCAGGCCGAGGCGCTGCCCCATTTCGAGGCGCAGTTCGCTCAGGGCCTTGCGAGTTTTGTCGGCCGGGCCGGCTAGGATGAGCAGCAGGTCGCCTTCATTGGCATTGAAGGCGGCTTTCCACTTCTGCAATTCTTCCTGCGAGTAGAATTTATCGACTGATGACTTCACTACGCCACCGGCTTCCACGCGGGCGTACACGAGGCCAGTAGCCCCTAGCTGTGGCTTCTTCACGAAGTTGGTCAGCTCGTCGAGCTGCTTGCGGGTATAGGCGGCGCAGGTAGCGGCATTAATACCTACTACCAACTCGGCGCTGTCAAAAACCGGGAAGCCTTGGCCTTGCACCACGTCGTTAAGCTCCACGAATTTCATGGCGAAGCGTACGTCGGGCTTGTCGTTGCCGTACCAACGCATGGCGTCGGCGTACTCCATGCGGGGCACAGTGGGAAAATCGAGGTTTTTGATTTCCTTGAACAGGTAGCGGACTAGCCCCTCGAAGGTGTTGAGGATGTCCTCCTGCTCCACGAAGGCCATTTCGCAGTCAATCTGCGTGAACTCGGGCTGGCGGTCGGCGCGCAGGTCTTCGTCGCGGAAGCACTTCACAATTTGAAAGTAGCGGTCGAAGCCCGACACCATCAGCAGCTGTTTGAAGGTCTGAGGGCTCTGCGGCAGGGCGTAAAACTCGCCGGGGTTCATGCGCGAGGGCACCACAAAGTCGCGCGCGCCTTCGGGCGTGCTCTTGATAAGCACGGGCGTTTCAACTTCGATGAAGTTCTGGCCGTCGAGGTAGCGGCGCACGGCTTGGGCCATCTTGTGGCGCAACACCAGATTCTGGCGCACGGGCGTGCGGCGCAGGTCGAGGTAACGGTACTTCATGCGCAAGTCTTCGCCGCCGTCGGTGTCGTCTTCGATGAGGAAAGGCGGCAGCTTGGCGGGGTTCAGCACCTCCAGCGTTGAAACGCGTACCTCGATGTCGCCGGTTGGGATGTTGGCGTTTTTGGAATAGCGCTCGGCTACCTTGCCCGTTACCGAAACTACGAACTCGCGGCCCAGCGTGCGGGCGGTTTCGCGCACGGCGTCGCTTTCCACACCTTCTTCGAGGGCTAGCTGGGTGATGCCGTAGCGGTCGCGCAGGTCAATCCAGAGGATGCCGCCTTTGTCGCGGGTGCGCTGCACCCAGCCAACTAGGGTGACGGTTTGGCCGACGTGTTCTTGGCGAAGCTCGCCATTGGTGTGGGTTCTCAACATGGACCGCAGATTTAACGGATTTAACGGATTTCGCCGATACGCCCGGCTGCGCCGGGCTGGCTATGCTTTTGGGGAGGGGGCCATTTTTGGGGGTGGCCGCATGGGGCAAAGTTAGTTCTGGTTGAGGGCCGCAACTGTTGGGTTTGGTATGAAGTATGTAAAAGGAGGATTCGTAGCGCTGGTGCGCCGTCCTTTTTCCTTCCTTTTGATATGAAAGTTCTTTCTTCGCTGGCCCTAGCGGCCGCCTTGCTCACGGCCGGCGCGGCCCAGGCCCAAACCAAAGTCAAGACTAAAAATAAGTACGAAGACGGCGTCGAGATTAAGACCAAGGGCCAGGCTCCGGCCGTGACCCTCGATGGCCCCGTTAAGCGCGTCGAAACGCTGTCGGGCATCGATATCTTCCCCAAGCCAAATTCTAACAGCGTGCTACTCAGCTTCACACAACAATTCACCAAGCCCGGCACGCTGGTGATGACTGACTACAAAAACAAGGTCGTGTACCAGCAGGCGCTGGACCCGCAGAATAACACCGGCGAACCCGTGGACCTGGGTCACATCCAAGCTGGCACCTACTTGGTGGAGGCCAAAACCGGCAACTATGTGTACTGGAAGAAAGTCCGCATTAAGTACCCGACCACGGCGCGCCGCTAGCCCACTTTTCACGCTGACGAAGGAAGTATCTGCGGCGGTCGCAACTCACCGCCGACCCCAACAAGCTGCTTCTTTTGTCGGCATGACAGCCGGTTTTCGCTTACAGCCCACTGGCTAGCCCGTATTTTTGCCTCAGCCTATGAAAACTATCGCCCTTTTCGCTACCGTTGCCACTTTCACCAGCTTGGCCCCCAAGCCCAAGCTGACGACCGTGAAGCTAGCCCCCGGCTTATCGGTAGCGGTGCCCCAAGGGTTTGCGCCGCTGCCTGAGGCCGCTATTGCCGTCAAGTTTCCGTCGCCGCGCAAGCCGCTGGCCGTGTACAGCAACCCTAGCGGGCGCATCGATTACAGCGTATCGGTGCGGCCCACTACCTTCGGGCCCGACTATAATGTGCTATTGCCCATGTATAAGGCTAGCGTGCAGCGCCTTTACACCAAGGTCGATTTCCTGACCCAGGAAGTACGCAAGGTGAACGGCCGCGAGGTTGTGGCGCTGGAGTTTGTATCGACCATGAGCGACAGCCGCCGCGGGACCAACGCACTGGCAGCCATCAGAAAATACGAGTATATTGAATATGCCGTTGAAGGCCAGCAGTTGTATATTTTTGCCTTCTCGTCCCCAGCCGAAGAGCAGGCGCAGTGGCGCCCGGTGGCCCAGGCAGTGATGAGCGACATCAGCCTGAAATAGGCGATGCCTCTTCCCGTACTCCCCGACGAGTATTTTATGCGCCAAGCCCTAGCCGAGGCGCGACGGGCGCTGGCAGCCGGCGAAATTCCGATTGGCGCGGTGGTGGTATTGGATGGCGTGATAATCGGCCGCGGCTATAACCAGACCGAGCAGCTACGCGACGTAACTGCCCACGCCGAGATGCTAGCGCTCACGGCCGCCGCCAACCATTTGGGTAATAAATACCTCACTCACTGCACGTTGTACGTGACGGTGGAGCCCTGCGTGATGTGCGCTGGGGCCAGCGCCTGGGCGCAGCTCGGGGTAGTGGTTTTTGGTGCTGACGAGCCCAAAACCGGCTACCGGCGCCACGCGCTGGGGCTGCTGCACCCGCGCACCAAAGTGCGGGCGGGCGTGTGTGCCGATGAGTGTACCGTGCTCATGCAGGCCTTTTTTAAGGAGAAGCGGGGCTAGCCTACTTTTGGGCGTCCAGCGGGCGGCGTAACCCCGGCGCCCTGTTGGGGGTTATACTAGCAGCACCCATTTTTTCACTTTAAAACACCCTAGCCATGGCTTTTGAACTGCCCAAGCTGCCGTATTCCTACGACGCCCTCGAACCCACGTTTGACGCGCAAACCCAGGAAATTCACCACACCAAGCACCACCAGGCCTACGTCACCAACCTCAACGCCGCCATCGCCGGCACCGAGTTTGAGAACCAGAGCCTCGAAGAGATTCTGCACAACATTGCCAAGGCTAGCCCCGCCATCCGCAACAACGGCGGCGGCCACTGGAATCACTCGCTGTGGTGGAATATTCTGAGCCCTAACGGTGGCGGCCAGCCCACCGGCGTAGTAGCCGGCAAAATTAACGAGGCGTTTGGCTCATTTGATAAATTCAAGGAGGAGTTCACCAAAGCCGCCACTACGCGCTTTGGCTCGGGCTGGGCGTGGCTGTGCAAGCAGGCCGATGGCTCGCTGCAAATCTGCTCGACGCCCAACCAGGACAACCCGCTGATGCCCGACACCGGCTGCAAAGGCTTCCCCCTCCTGGGCCTCGATGTGTGGGAGCACGCCTACTACCTCAAGTACCAGAACAAGCGCCCCGACTATATCGCGGCCTTTTTCAACCTCATCAACTGGGACCAGGTTAACAAGAACTACGAGGCGGCCAAGTAGCCCGCGCTACGCCCCGCTAGCCCTCCTGCCCGTGCAGGAGGGCTTTTTTATGCCCTCGCGGCACCTGAGTGGGCGCTCACTCGTGTTACCGCACTGCTACGCGGCCGGCGCGGCGCGTGCCGAAATTGGCGTAACTTTAGGCGCAAAAGCCCCTTTTCCGAAATTTTAACGCTTTGCCTGCCATGAGCATCAAGCTGCGTCTTACTATTCTGAGCTTCCTCCAGTTTTTTATCTGGGGCGCGTGGCTGATTACCATTGGCGCGTACTGGTTTCAAACCAAAAACTGGTCGGGCGCGCAGTTTGGCGCCATCTTCTCGACGATGGGCATCGCGTCCATCTTCATGCCCTCGCTCATGGGCATAGTGGCCGATAAGTGGGTAAATGCCGAAAAGCTCTACGGCGTGCTGCACATTTGTGGCGGTATCACACTGTGTACCATTCCGTTGGTTACTGACCCTAGCCTGTTCTTCTGGGTCATCCTGCTGAACATGATTTTCTACATGCCCACGCTCTCGCTCTCCATCGCCGTGTCGTACTCGGCCCTGAAAAGCCAGGGCCTGGACGTGGTGAAGGATTACCCGCCCATTCGGGTGTGGGGCACCATCGGCTTCATCGCAGCCATGTGGACTGTTACGTTTCTGGGCTTTGAGAAGTCGGCCAATCAGTTTTACGTGGCCGCCGCGGCTGCGCTGCTGCTCGGGGTTTATGCGTTTACGCTGCCCGCCTGCCCGCCGCCCTCCCAGGGCACGCCGAGCCGCTCGCTGGTTGATGCGCTGGGCCTCAAGTCGTTTGCCCTGCTGCGCGACCGCAAGCTGGCTACTTTCTTCGCCTTTGCCCTGCTGCTAGGGGCCGCTTTGCAGCTCACCAATGCCTATGGCGATACGTTCCTGCACGATTTTGATAAAGTGCCCGCCTACCGCGACACGCTGTCGGTGAAGCACCCGGCCTTCATCATGTCGATTTCGCAGATTTCGGAAACGCTGTTTATCCTGGCTATTCCCTTCTTTCTGCGGCGCTTCGGCATCAAGCAGGTTATGCTGTTCAGCATGGTGGCCTGGGTGCTGCGCTTTGGCCTGCTAGCCTTCGGCAACCCCGCCGGAGGCCTGTGGATGATTATCCTCTCGTGCATCGTCTACGGCATGGCCTTCGACTTCTTCAACATTTCGGGTTCGCTCTTTGTCGAAACCCAAACCCAGCCCAGTATTCGGGCCAGCGCCCAGGGTTTATTTATGATGATGACCAACGGCTTCGGCGCGGTACTGGGCAGCTCGGTCAGCGGGCTGGTTATCCAGCACTACTTCACCGATGCGGCTGGCAACAAGGACTGGCACGGCATCTGGCTGACGTTTGCGGCCTACGCGCTGGTGATTGCCGTGCTGTTCGTGTTCATTTTCAAGCACAAGCACGAGCCCCAGGCGCTGGAAAACAAATATTCTGAGCCGGCTGTGGCAGCCTAATGGCTAGCCTAGCGGCTAGCTTCTTTTCCTATTTAATGAGTGATTCTCTTCCGCCGACGGCGGCTAGCCCCGATTTTTCGACGAGCTACAACCAGCATGGCTTCCAGCCGTCCACGTGGTTTTACACAATGTTTGGCGAGCTGCCGCGCCGCGAAATATACCAGCTCGTGACGGCCGACGCCCGCAAAACGGTGCTCACCAACCTGGCCGAAACCCACGACATCGACCAGATTACGGTGGTGCAGTCAGTGTTTATCGAGGAAGCCGACAAAGCGCCGGAGTGGCAGTTCTACGCCCTCTCGCCCGAGCCGTACACGCTGCTTTTCTTCAGCATCGTGAGCAGCTACGGCGACCAGAGCGCCACGCTGTACTACTCGCCCCGCACCGACCCGAGTGCGCTAGCCCGCCTGCGCGGCCTGCTCGCGGCCCAGCTCGAAAGCGGGCAGGTCGAGCGCCAGCGCATTCAGGTGCTGCGCCTGATGGGCAGCGACCTGGCTTTCTCGCCGCTGCCGCTCAAAATTCCGGCCCTCAACCTGGCCACCAACTACAACGACGACCTGCTGCCCGTGCACGAGGCCATCGTGAAGCGCCTGCAAAAGCCCGACGACAAGGGCCTCGTCATTCTGCACGGCCCGCCCGGCACCGGCAAAACCAGCTACATCCGCCACCTCTGCGGCCTTACCGACAAGCCCAAGCTGTTCATTCCGCCCAACCTGGCGCTGCGCATTGCCGACCCGGAGTTTATCAACCTGCTGCACGACAACACCAACTCCATCCTGCTCATTGAGGATGCTGAGGAGCTACTAACCAAGCGCGACGCCACCGGCAGCAACGCCGTGAGCAACCTGCTCAACCTCAGCGACGGGCTGCTGAGCGATGGGTTTCACATCCAGATTATCTGCACCTTCAACGCCGACCTGGCCCGCATCGACAAGGCGCTGCTGCGCAAAGGCCGCCTCATCGCCTCCTATGCTTTCGAGGCCCTGGCCCAACCCAAAGCACAAGCCCTAGCCACGGAACTCGGCCAAACAGTGCCCGTGACGGAGGCTATGTCCTTGGCTGACATCTATAACCGCGAAAATGCTACCTTCGTGAGCGAGCCCAAAGGCGGCGGGCGCATTGGTTTTGGCCGCGCTGGCTAGGCTAGCCAGCACAAGATTGGCACAAAAAAAGTCTGCTTTAAGTATAAATAAAAAGCCGCTCTGCACAATGCAGAGCGGCTTTTTTGACTTTTTTCGTCAGTTATACTGACGAAAGCGGGCTTACTTGCTGAAGTAAAATTCGCCTTCGATTTGGGCGTTCTCGTCCGAGTCCGAGCCGTGCACAGCGTTAGCCTCGATGCTCTTCGCGTACTTCCTGCGGATGGTGCCTTCCTCGGCGTTGGCCGGGTTGGTAGCGCCGATGAGGGTGCGGAAGTCAGCCACCGCGTTGTCTTTTTCGAGGATGGCCGCCACGATGGGGCCGCTCGACATGTATTTCACGAGGTCGTTGTAGAAAGGACGCTCCTTGTGCACGGCGTAGAATTCGCCGGCGCGCTCGGGCGTCAGGGTCACTTTCTGAAGCTCCACGATGCGGAAGCCACCCTGCTCAATCATGCTCAGGATGCCCCCAATGTGGTTGTCAGCCACGGCGTCGGGCTTAATCATCGTGAAGGTGCGGTTGGTTGCCATTCTTAGAAGAAAATTTAGTTGATGCCGCAAAGGTAGGAGCAGAATGCCGTGGCGCTAGCCGCAGGGCCTTTCGGGACGGCAAGCGGCGGCGGCTGGTGGGCGGCCGGGGCTTGCCAGCCCGAACCTTCGGCCCGGGTTCGGTTGTTGAAACCCAATTCCTGCCGACCTTTGCCGGCCGTTTGCGCTGGGCAATAGCCCGGACGCTTTTTTCTTCGCATTCGCAGGCCATTTCCGTCGCCGATGTTTCCTTCCGTAACCGAGTTGCAAGCTTTGCTGGCTGAGCCCAAGCAGATTTTTATTACCACCCACCACAAGCCCGACGCTGATGCGCTGGGCTCGTCGCTGGCCTGGGCCACGTACCTGAAGAAAAAAGGCCATTCCGTGACCGTCGTGACGCCCTCCGACTACCCTGCTTTCCTCAACTGGATGCAGGGCAACGACGAGGTGGTGGTGTACGAGCCGCGCCAGAACGACCGCCAGGTGCGCGACCTCGTGAACCGCGCCGAGCTCATCTTCTGCCTCGACTTCAACTGCCTGGGCCGCATCAACGAGCTGGGCGAGTACGTGCGCCGGGCGCCGGGCACCAAGGTGCTCATCGACCACCACCAGCGCCCCGAGGACTTTGCCGACGTCAGCTTTTCGGAGCCCAAGGCAGCCGCTACGGCCGAGTTGATTTTTGAGATTATCCGCGACCTGGGCGACCAGCACCTCATCGACCAGGGTATGGGCGAGGCGCTCTACGCGGGTATTATGACCGACACGGGCTCGTTTCGGCACCCTAGCACCTCGCGCAATGTGCACCTCATCATCGCCGAATTGCTGAATGCCCACATCGACCTGGCTTCGGTGCACCGCCGCATTTACGACTCGCACTCCGAGATTCGCCTGCGCTTCCTGGGCTACATCCTGAAGGATAAGCTGGTGGTACTGCGCGAGTTCAACACGGCCTACATTGCCGTGACCAAGGAGGAGCTGCGCGAGTACGAAAGCAAAACCGGCGATACCGAGGGGCTAGTGAATTACGCGCTCAGCATTGAGGGCATTGTGTTGGCGGCGGTTTTCATCGACCGTAGCTCGGCCGTTAAAATCTCGTTCCGCTCGGTGGGTGATTTCTCGGTGAGCGATTTTTCGCGCAATCATTTTGGTGGTGGCGGGCACCACAACGCTTCGGGCGGCGTGAGCAACGACTCGCTCGATGCCACTGTGGAGCGCTTCGTGGGCTTGCTGCCACAGTACCAGGCCCAGCTGCTCGGCACGCCTGCCGAGCCGGTGCCGATAGTAGTTGCGCCGCCCATCGCCTAACTTTGGGCTTGGTTCGTCTCTTTTCCAATTTTTGTTTTTCATGCAGTTTTCTCTCCGGCCCGGCGCGGCCCGGCACCTGGCCCTGGCGGCGGGCGTGCTCAGCGTAGCTTCCTTCCTGTCCTCGTGCAACAAAGGCGGCGGCGATTATGCCAAAACCAAGTCGGGCATTGAGTACAAGATTTTCAAAAAAGACGGCACCGGCTACTCGCCCCGTGAGGTGGCCGGCGGCGAAGATGCCACCTACAAGGACCGCGTGGGCAAGGTGATGTCGGCCCACATCGAGTACCGCACGGCCGGCGACTCGGTGATGATGAAGTCGCGCGAGCGCCAGTTCGGTATTCCGGTGCGTATTCCGCTCGAAGCCCTCACCGCCAAGCAGCTAGGGGCTGAGCCCGAGGCATTTGCCCTGCTGCAGCCCGGCGATAGCGGCGTGTTCCGCTTCAATGCCGACACCCTGTACCAGCGCAACGCCCACCAGCCTGCCCCGGCTAACCTGAAGAAAAAAGGCAATTACATCATCCTCACGGTGAAGGCCGTGGCCCTGCAAACCCGCGAAACCGCCATGGCCGAAGCCATGGCCGACCAGCAGAAGATGATGGCCGAGCAGCAGCGTCAGATGCGCGCCTACGCCGAGACCCAGGACAAGGCCGACGACGCGACGCTGCAGGAGTACATGAAGAAGAACAACCTGACCAACGCCAAAAAGGACCCTAGCGGCGTGTACATCATCACGACGCAGCCCGGCACCGGCCCTAATGCCAAAGCTGGCCAGATAGTGACGGTGCAGTACCGCGGCCTACTGCTCGACGGCAAGGAGTTTGACTCGTCGGCCAAACACCCCGGCCAGCCGGCCTTCTCGTTCCCGCTGGGCCGCGGCCAGGTGATTCCGGGCTGGGATGCTGCCTTGGCGCAGCTCAACAAGGGAAGCAAGGCAACCATCCTTATCCCGTCATCGCTGGCTTATGGCAAGCAAGGCTCGCCGCCCGCCATTCCGGCCAACTCGCCGCTGCGCTTCGACATTGAATTGACGGACATCACCAACGCGCCGGCTGCTATGCAGGCCCCACCGGCCGGCCGCTAGGCTCCCCTTTAGGTTTATAGTTTACTTGCCGCCGCGCCCATCTGGCGCGGCGGCTTTGTTTCAACCCCTTGCCATGCGCTTTCTTCTTTTTCTGCCCTTAGCCGCGCTGCCGGCCCTGGCGCAGGCCCAAACCTCTCCCACCCCCGGCTTCGAGCGCCTGCCCAGCGGCACCGAATACAAGCTGTTTCGGCGCGATGCGGCGGGCCACTACGCGCCCCGGCCGCTGGCGGCTGCCCCTAGCCCCACCGATACGTCGCGGGCCGGCCAGTTTATGATGATGCACGTGACTTACCTCACGGGCCGCGACTCGGTGCTGCAAAGCTCGCGGCAGCTGACGCACGGCCAGCCAGTGCCCATTCCGCTGACTGCCGGCTTCCGCAAGGGCTCGCCCGAGGAGGCGTTTGCCATGTTGCAGCCCGGCGACAGTGCGGTGTTTCGCCTGCCAGCCGACTCGCTCTTTCGGGGCCGGCCGGTGCCGCCCGAGTTGCGGCGCAGTGGCAATGTGCTGGTGCTGCAAGGCACGGCCGTGCGGGTGGTAGACCAGGCCACGGCCATGGCCGCCGCCCAGCGCTTGCAGCAAGATGCCCAGGCCGAGCAGCAGCGCCGCGCCCGCGCCCACCAGGCCGAGCAAGGCCCCAAAGACAACGCGGCCATTGCCAAGTACTTAGAGGCTAATAAAATGGCCGCCACGGCCAAGAAAACTACCGGGGGCACCTGGTACATTATCAGCAAGCGCGGCGCGGGGCCGCTACCCCAAACTGGGCAAACGGTGAGCGTACGCTACCGCGGCACGGTGCTGGCCACCGGCAAAGAGTTTGACTCGTCGGAAAAGCATGGCGGCACGCCCTTCGACTTTGTGCTGGGAGCCGGGCAGGTAATTCAGGGCTGGGACCAGGGCATTGCCATGCTGCCCAAGGGCAGCACCGCCACGCTGCTCATCCCGTCGTCGCTAGCCTATGGCACGCGCGGGGCCGGGGCCGACATTCCGGCCGATGCCAACCTGCGCTTCGACGTGGAGCTGGTGGATATAAAAGGTGCGGCTACCGCGCCCGCCAAAAAGCCCGCGGCGAAGCCTACCGGCAAGCCGGCAGCCAAGCGCCCGGCGGCCAAATCAGCTGCCCCGCGCAAGCCTGTCAAAAAATAGCCGACGCGGCCAGTCTATATTCCAGCCAGGGGGCTAGTCGGGTGGCCTGAGGCCGCCGGGCTAGCCCCCTAGCACTTCACTCAGGATTTCGAGCGACTTGACCTCACCCAGGTTTTCGACGTGCAGCTGGTAGTAGCGGATAACCACGGCCAGCAGCTCGCGGCGCACTACGCCGTTGGGGATGCTGACAGTGGCCGGCGTGCGCAGCAGCTCGTCGAAATAATGCTCGAACTCGCGCAGGCGCAGCGTGGCTGGGCCGCTGCCGAAATAGCTGCCCGTGGGCGCCGGGCCGGCCATGGCCACCTGGTCGATAAGCTCGCCGCCGGTTTCGACGCCGAAACCCAGGTAGCCCGCCAGGTGCAGCAGAAACAGCAGCGCGAAATTTTCGACGCCCACCTCCTGCTGGTCGAAGGCCAGGATGGAATCGTGCAGAAAACGAAACAGCGATACGTTTTCTTCTTCTTCGCGCACCGATTTGCTCACCACTTCGCTCAGAAACAGCGCCACGCTGCTCTTGCGCACCTCGTAGGGCAAGGAGCGAAACGGCTCGGCGCAGCGAAACTCGGCTAGCCTCGTGAGGCCGCCGCCCTGGCGCGGCACGTAGGCCACCAGCTCTAGCAAGGTAAAGGGCTGAAACAGGGCAATGCGCCCAGGCGGCTTGGCCCGGCGCACGCCGTTTACGAGGTAGCTCTGCACGCCGCGCTGCTCGGTATAAACGCGGGCGATAATACTGGATTCGCGGTACTTGAGGTAGCTCAGCACGATACCGCGGGTTTTGATTAGCATAGCGTAACTAAGGGGGAGGTCATAAGAAAGGCGTCAGGCTGACGAAGGAAACATCTTCCCCGGCAGGAGCTTCTTAACACTGGTACGGGCAAGATGCTTCCTTCGTCAGCCTGACCGACTGTTTTCGCCGGGGCCCTACCCTAGCGGCTTAGCACCGCTATTTTGCTGACGCAGGTGTTTTTGCCCTCGGCGTCGGAAGTCAGCACCAGGTACACGCCCGAGCGCACGCGGTGGCCGTCGGTATCGGTGAGGTTCCAGGTAACGGTGCCGCCCGCCGCGCGGGTACTATATACGAGGTGGCCCGCCACGTCGGTGATGCGCACCTGAGCATTATTGGCCACGCCGCTGATGCCCACGGTGCCCGCAAATTCGGGCCGCACGGGGTTGGGCGATACCTGGGCACAGTTCGGCTTGCCCTGCGTGAGGCTAGCCGAGCCACGGTAGCTGACCAGGCCAGTTTCGGTGGCCACGAACACATCGCCAGTTTTATCATTCACGGCCACATCCAGAATATTATTGCTGGGCAGCGGCGAATTGGTGGTAGTGAAGTTGAGCAGCGCCTCGGTGCAGTCGGCATTGAAGAGCCAGAGGCCATTGGGCGTGCCTAGCCATTTACGGTTGGCCCCGTCGATAGCAATGCAGGTTACGCTTTCGTTGTAGAGCGTCGGGAACCGACCATTGGCGCTTTGCGCGTAGGGCAGGCGAAACTCCCCCTGGCCGGTGCCATTGGCCGCCGCGCTCAGCAGCTGGCTAGGGTCGTTGTACACGGCCACGCCCGCGCCCGTGCCCACCCAGATATCGCCGCTGCGGTCGCGGGTGATGGCGTACAGCGCATTGCTGGGCAAGCCATTGCTGGTAGTAAAATAAAATTGCCGCCGCGTAATGGTATCCAGCGCCACCAACCCCTGGCCGCCCTTGCGCGCCTGGGTCGCCCAGGGGTTGCCAAAGTTATCGACCGTGAGGCGGTCCAGGTTTTCGAAGCCGGGGTAGGCAGGCGTGGTGGTCCAGGTGGTGTTGCCGGGCCGGAAGCGGAATAAACCCGACACACCGGCCAGTTGATGCCGGTTGACGACCCACACGCGGTCGCTGTTCGGGTCGGCCGCCACGTCCGTCACCCGCACAAAATCAAGGCTTCTAGTGGCGTAGTTGGGGTCGGTGAGCGGCAAAGCCGAACGCAAGGGCGAGCCGGGGGTGCCCTGCGTAAACTGCCGGTACTGCCCCGGGCCTTTCCACTCGAGCAGGCCATTGCCGTAGCTGGCAATGTAGAGGGTGCCGTCGGGCGTGCGGGTGCCGTGCGAGAGGTCGCGCAGGTTCGGAAAATCAGTTCGCGAGGGGTAAGCGGTAGCCGTATAGTTGGTCCACTGGCCGTTTTTGTATTCGTAAAACCCATTGAGCCGGTCGAGCTGCCCCCCGCTATCGCCTGCGTAGCCCCCGCTGAAGACATCCACCGTATTGAGGGCCGCGTTGGCCAGCAGGCCGTAGGCATCGGCCGTTTCGGGGGCGTTGGGCTGAATGAACTCGGGTGCGGCCGTGGGCGAGGAGAAGCGCAGCAGCCCTTTGTCGTAGCTAGCCACATAGTAGGTGCCATCGGCCTGGGCCACCACATCGGTCACCAACCGGCCCACCGCCGCTAGGGGCAATACGTCCATTACTACGCCGGTTTTGGCGTCGAAGCGGCGCAGGGCCGTGTTGGGTTGCGCCACCAGCAGCTGGCCCACGCTCACGCGCAGGCGGCGCACCTCGTCGGCGTAGGCATTGGGCGAGAAGCGCCACGCGCGGGCCGCGCCCACGCCAGCCAGGTAGTCGAGCCCCCGGAAGTTGCCGCCCGCCACCACGTGGCCCCGGTAAGCTACCAGCTGCGAGTAAATTTGGCCGGGCAAGCTAGGGTTAGGGCGCTCGGCGGTCCAGCTGCGGTAGTCGAGCAGGTTGCTGGCCGGGCCCATGCGCGCCCGCAAAATACCGGCCGAGGTGGCAGTGTAAATGGTATCGTGCACCACGGCCGTGGCGTAGGCGCTCACCGCCTGCCCCCCCGGTCCAATAGCGCTGTAGGTATCGCGCACTTCGAGGCGGGCCAGGTCCACCACTACCAGCCCCAAGCTGGTCGCCACGTAGGCCAGCCCGTTGTAAATCTGCACCTGGTAAATAGTTTTCGTTTGGCTAGCCTTGCGCAGCAGGTCGGTGAGGTTGCGCACCGCGCCGCTAGCCCCTACCACATCGAGGTTGCCGTTGCGGTAGGCTACCACCAGCCGGGCCGAAGCCGAGTCATAAGCCAGGGCCGCCACGCCCACGTCGCTGAGGCCGTCGCGGCGCGACAGCAGCTGCGTGGTGTGCAGTTCTTTATCGTAAAAGTAAAAGGCGGCCTCGGCGGCCACGTAGAGGCGGTTGCCCGCATCGGCCAGGGCTAGCGGGCGCCGGGCGGGCAGGTGCAGTTGCCAGTCGCCGTAGGCCGCCTGGCCCCGGGCCTGGGCAGCCGTTAGCAGCCCTAGCAGCAAAAACCAAGCGGAAAAACGGGTCATAAGCAAGTAGCGATGAGCAAGTAGCAAAGGCAAATAACGATGCACAGGTGGCAGGTGGCCGGGTGTCAGCTTTTATGAATGGCTTCCTCGTTGCCCCCCGACCTGATGGCGGCGCCCGCCAGGTAGCACGGGCGGCAACGGGCTTCGTAGCTGTCGGTTTCGCCCAGCAAAATCTGGTTTTCGCTGGCCGCGATGCGGTACGAGTAGGCCGCCAGCTCGCCGCAGCACACGCACACGGCGTGCACCTTGGTCACAAACTCGGCGGTGGCCAGCAGCGCGGGCATGGGGCCGAAAGGCCGACCCAGGTAGTCCATATCGAGGCCTGCCACGATGACGCGGGTGCCCTGGTCGGCGAGTTGCTTGCAGACTTCAACCAGGCTTTCATCAAAAAACTGCGCCTCGTCGATGCCCACCACGTCGGTGCTGCGGCCGGCCAGCAGCAGAATTTCGCTGGGCGACTGCACGGGCGTCGAGCGGATGCTATTCTGGTTGTGGCTCACCACATCCTGGGCGTGGTAGCGCGTGTCGAGGGCGGGCTTGAAGATTTCGACCCGCTGGCGCGCAATGCGGGCGCGGGTGAGGCGGCGAATCAGCTCCTCGGTTTTACCCGAAAACATGGAGCCGCAAATAATTTCCAGCCAGCCCCTATGACGCGGGAAATCGGAGTAGCGGCGGGGTTCGGTAAACAAATCGGGGTAGGAGTTAAGGGGTAAAAGCCAGACGTTGGATGAAATCGCGTGGCCAACCCAGCGGGCACTAATTACTCTTACAAAGTACGGCACCGCCCGCCGATGTGCCGCCAACGGCCCGCCCCGGCCCCTAGCCCGAACGCCCGGCCGAGCTAGGCTCGGCCGGGCGTTCTAAGCTTACTCACTTTTCCTAACACCCGAGGGGCTAGTCAATAAAAGTCAATTGCAAGGCCTCGCTTACTTGCTCGGCTGGAATGGCAAAGCCGATGCCTTCAATACCGCGGCCCACCAGCTTGGCATTCACAATGCCCAACAGCTGGCCCGAGCGCGCTACCAGAGCCCCGCCGCTGTTGCCACCGTTGATGCTCACATCGGTTTGCAAAAAGGCGTGGCCTTCAATTTTGCGGCGGGCGCTGATGATGCCCTTGGTCACGGTCTGGCCCAACTCCTTATCGGCTGGCGTGCCGATGGCAAATACATCAGCCCCGATTTCGGCGGCACCGGTGCTAGGCAGCACGAAAGCCTGGAGGCCGTCGGTGTTTATTTTGAGCAGCGCCAGGTCCATTTCGGGGTTCACGCGCACCACCTTGCCCTTGGCCCGCAGGCCATCGGCCAACTGCACGCTTACCTCGTCCTGGTCGCCCACCACATGGGCATTAGTCACGATGTAGCCATCGGGCGAGACAATGCAGCCGCTGCCGTGGCCATCGGCCGTTTCCACGATAACTACGCTGCGCGCCGCGGTGCTCAGGCCATTATCGGCGGCGGGCTTGGCACCGCGGTGCAGGGTAATGGGGGCGAGCTTCTCGGCCGCGGCGGGCGCCGCCGCGCTGCCGCTGGGCTTGGCTAGGGCCGCCGTTACTTCCTTATTAGCCAAGAAGGTATAGAGCGCATTTTCGAAGGCATCCTCAAAAGCGGCGCTGCCGCCCTTTTCAAATTTTACGCTGGTGCCCGTCGTTTTTTGCTCTACCACCGCTTGGCGGCTCTGGTTCAGCAGCTTCCAAGTTACCTCCACCGTGCAGCTGGTTTCGAAGTGGGCCGCGGCCTCGTAGCGGCTGGTGGCGTTGATGTCGTACTTGATGTCGCGCATTTCGCCCTGCAGCGTGTAGCGCGAGCTGGAGCCCGTGGCAAACACGCTGCGGCCCTCGCTGCTAGGCACATTAAAGCCGAGTTCTTTTAGTGTGCTATTAACCTCTGCCTTGAGATGGTCAGCATCGACATCGAGTGACTTACCGAAGTACAGAATTTCGGTTGGCTCTTTCATAATGAAGAAATTGCCCATTTTGTCACCGCCTTTCACGCGCACATTCACCGAGCCCGCCTGCACAGTTTGGCCACCGGCCACGGCCTGGGGCAGGCGGGGCATCAGGGGGTGCACCTCCGTTTTGCTGAACTTGCGGCTAGCCCCGGTACCAGCGTCGATGCCGGCCCCCACAAATGGCCCCAGCAAACCCACCAGAAAGGGCGCGATATTGAATTGCGACTTGCCATTGGGGCTGGTTACGCCACCGGCCAACGCACCCAGCATCAGGTAGTTGAGCCAGACTACGCCGTTGCTCTTATCGGCCGTCATCACCTCGTTGTAATCCTTGTAGCCTTCGTGCTTCACCTTTATTTCGGCGCTGCGCTTGCGGGGCAGGCGTACCCGCACGGCCCCGGGCGCACCGCCGGCCGGCTTGGCGGCTATCGGCTTGTCGTTGACATAGATAGTGCTCCCCTCCGGCTGGCCCGAGATGAGGATGGACTGCCTGGGCGAGGAGATAATGGTGGCGCAGCCAGGCAGCAGCATTGCGCCGAGCAGCAGGCCACATACCGTTTGGGTGTAGGTGTTTTTCATGCAGAAAAATGAGGGGAGGAACTGGGCAAGTACGCCAAGCTAAAAGCTAGGCCAATGCATTTTGCAGCAATATTACTGCGAAGTATCCCTTCGTTTTTATACAGCCCTGGCTTTTATTTATGGTCAAGAATACTCCAGCCTATCCGCTTTACTGCACCCTAGCCTGGCAGGCCAGCCGCTCATCTTCGCGCAGGCGGCCGGCTTCGCGGTAGCGCAGTTCGGGTGCAGTGGGCGGGGTGAGGGTTTCGGCGCCGGCCAGCACGCGCACCCGGCAGCTAGTGCAGCGGCCCTTGCCGCCGCAGGCGTGCCACCAATCGTGGCCCGCCGCGTGGATGGCCGCCAGTACAGTGCGGCCCGCGGGCACCTCCAGCGGCGGGCCGGGTAGGCCCAGGATGGTCAATAGGGGCATTTTGTGGCTAACTTGGCGCCTGAATCCGGCCCTGCGGCCGGCCCACGCTATGCAGGACAAATATAGCCTCGCCAAGTGCGAGCAATACGGCCGCCGGCTGGCTACCCGGCTCAGCCAGCAGTTTTTCGGCCCGCAGCCCGCGGCCACCCTCGATGGCCCGGCGCTGTTGCAGCTCACGCCCATCCGGCAGGTAAACCTGCTGGTGCTGCACCAGCTGCTGGGCCGCTGGCAGCAGGAAGCCAATGCCTTACGCAGCCCCTACTTCGACTTTAACGCGGCACCGGTGCGCGCCGCGCTGGGGCAGTTCATGAACGTGCTATCGCGCCACATCCGCCTCGACCGGGCGGCCCTGGAGCCCCTGCTAGCCCAGGCCGTGGCCGACACCCTGGTGCTGGCCACCGAGGCGGGCACGGCCTTCGAGCGTCTGCTGCTGCCCCCCGCCCCGGCCGACACCGACGAGGCCGTGCCCCTGGCTACCCTGCGCGACCACCTGCGCTACCTCGACCAGGCCAAGCCTTTTTTCGAGGGCTTTGTCAATAGCCTGCCCACCGGCAACGCCCCGCTGAGCCGCGAATTTTTGCGCCAGCACTTTGACCTCTACCACGCCGCCCATGCCAAGGAACTGCCCGCCCTGGCGCAGGTAGTGGCGGCGTTCAGCGCCCTGCTGCCCCTCACCGAGGCCGACCTTTGGGGCGACGGCCCGGCCAAGCCCGCCGCCCCGGCTAGCTCATTGCCCGCCGGGGCCTCTGGGGCGCCGGCGCCGCCCTCCGTGGCGCCGCCCGACCCTAGCCCCGCGCCCCCTACCCCACCAGCGCCAGCCGCTGCGCCGGCCGAGATGCCACCCGTTGCGGCGCCCCCGCTAGCTGCGCCTGCTGAGGAGCCACCGGCGCCCACACTGGCTAGCCCGCCCGCCGAAGCCCCCCTCTATGCCAAGCTGAAGGCCACGCAGCCCAGCACCTCGCACCTGGCGGATACGCTACGTGGGGCAGCAGGCGCGCCCCAGCCCCTGGCCGAGCGCGGCGCGCCCAAGGTTACCAGCCTGCGCGAGGCCATCTCCATCAACCAGCGCTTTAGCTTTATTAATGAGCTATTTAACGGGGAAAATATGGAGTACCACGCGGCCATTCAGCATCTCGACACGCTGCCCACGGCCGACGAAGCCGCCGCTTACGTGCAGCAAGAGCTGGCCGCCAGCCACGACTGGAGCCTGAAGCAGGAGCACGTGGGCAAGCTGCTCAAGCTGATTGAGCGCAAGTTTGCCGGGGCCTAGTGCCGGCCGGGCGCACTACCGGGCGGGGGCGGCGCTGGCTGCTACCCTGGGCCTTGTGCCTGGGCGTGCTGCTCAACGCCGCCTATCCCATGTACCGGCACTACGATTTTTCGCACTCGCTCGACACGCGCAGCTACCTACGCCTAGCCAGCGGGCGCTTCGACAGCGTGAACGTGACGCGGCGCTACCGCCTGCTGGTGCCACTGGCCGCCGGGGCGCTGGCCCGCCCGCTAGCGCACCTGGGCGAGCCGACCGGCCAGCCGCGGCCAGCCGGTGAGTGGCCCCTGCGGCTAGCCTTTTATCTGGTTAACTGCACGCTGCTGGCAGCGGCCGGGGCTTGCTTTTTTCGTAGTGCCCGGCTGGCGGGGGCGCCGGCCGGCCTGGCCGCGGCGGCCGTGCTAGCCGGGCTTAGCAGCCGCTGGGCGGGCTACGCGGCGGGCCTGCCGCTCACCGATAGCCTGTACCTACTGGTTTTTGGGCTGAGCTACTACGCCGCTCGGCGCGGCGCGGGGGCGGGCTGGGCGGTGGCGCTAGCCCTGCTGGTGGGGCCCCTGGCCAAAGAATCGTTTGTGTTTTTATTGCCCTGGCTAGCCTGGTTTGGGCGGCCGGCACTGCGCTGGCGCGGGCAGGCGCTAGCCCTGGCACTGGGCGTGGCGGCGCTGGCAGCAGTGCATTTTTGGGTTGATAAAGCCGCCGGGGCCGCAGCGAGTGCCAGCGTCAGCAACGCTTTTGCGCATTTCGAAAACCTGACTTACTCCGTACGCAGAGCGCTATCGCTGAAGGGGGTGGCGGAGCTGTTCAGCATTTTTGGCCTCTTTTGGGGGCCGCCGCTGCTAGCCCTGGCGCGGCCCACCGGGCGGCGGGCCCTGGCCCCGGTGCTGGGCTGGCCCGAAGCTACTATGCTGGGCGTGGTGGGCGTGCACCTGCTGCTCTCGGGCGACCTGGGGCGGATGGGCTACCTGCTGGCGCCGGTTTTCACGGCCGCGCTGGCCCTGGCGGGGCAGTGGCTACTGCGCCTGCGGGGCCCGGGGCAGCCCGCGTAGTGCCAGCGCCAGCAGCAGCGGCCAGCCGGGTACCAGAAAGCGCGCCGCCCCCAGCGGGCCCGTCAGCAGCGCCAAGTAAAGCAGCAAGGCCACTACCCGCCAGCGCCCGCCGGCCGTGGCCAGCCCCAGCCAGTCGCGCTGGCTAGGGCTACCCTGCGGGTGGCAGCGCCACAACCCACGCAGGGCCAGCACCAACCGCAGGCCATTTGCCAGCAGCGTTATGAGCAGCAGCGCCACTAGCAGGGCCGATTGCTGGGCCACCCCGCGCACCACCCCGGCTACGCCCTGGCTCCGCAGGGCGGCCAGCAAACCCGCCGACTGGTTTTGCCCCAGAAACACACTGCTGTCAAACCGGCCAGGGTCCAGAAAAAACGTTCCCATCCCTACCAGATGCTGCGCGGCGTAGCGCACCGGATACTGACGCACCACCGCCACCGCCGCCGTTTCGATAGTAGCCTGGCGGGCGGCAAACGTTGGCTGGGCATTCGCCTGCCGCAGCGTTTGCGCCACCCAGGCCTCCTCGGCCGCAGGGCCCCGCACCTGGCGCACTACCCCGGCCGCGTTGTAATGCAGAAGGTTGATTGTGCTGATACTGGAAAAATGAAAATAGCCCGTGCGCTGCCAGTTCCACCCCATATAACCCACGGCCAGCACCAGCGGCGCGGCCCCTACCAATAGCAGCAGTGGCCGGCGCCGGCGCCAGGCCAGCCAAACCACCACCAAACTAAAAAGCACCGTGCCCGGCACAAAAACCGGTTTCAGCAGCCAGGCCACCGTTAGGGCTGCTGCCACGCCGGCCAGGTAGCGCGCGCGGCCACTGCGCGCAAAGCCCGCCGCCAGCCCCAGGCCCAGCACCAGCACTGCCTGCAACGCCAGCTCGCTCATCACGGCACTGGCGTAGATGAGCTGCGCCGGAAAGCTAAGGGCCAGCCCCAGGGCCCGCGCCCACGCCCCGAAGCTGGCCGGGCGTGGGCCGCCCGCCGCCCACCCACTCAGCACCACGGCCAACACCCCGATGCTCAGCACATTTTGCACTAGCACAACGCCTAGCGGCGCCCCCAGCACCAGCAGCAGCAACGGGTAGCCCGCGGGCCGAATACTGAATTCCTGCACTGCCTGCCCCGTGGGCGGGCCAGCGGGCCAAGGCCGCGCATAGAGCTGCCCGTGCTGCCCAATATTCTGGGCAGCCTGCAAGTACCGGTCCGAATCGGGGAAAAGGTAGTGCTTCGTACTCAGGGCGTAAGCCGCGGCCAGCACGTGGGCCGCCACTAGCACCAGCCACACGGCCGGGGGCAGCCGCGGCCAGCCGCCCCGCCCCGCGGGCATTGCGGCGGGCGCCGCTTCTGCCCGCTCAGCCACGGTTTTCATACAAGGCAAGGCTAGCCAGTGGTGCGGGCCGCAAATTATTCTGCAACATTTTATTCATCAATATTTTACGCATACTGAAGTTCGGCGAGCTTAGCCTGGCTAACGCGTTTTTCGTGTGGCAAAAATCTTCATTGCCAATACCTTGCAAAGCAAGCAGGTATTTGGGCAATAAGCAGCGGGCGCGCGGCGCGGGGGCCTGGCCGAGCGGGCGGGGCTAGCCAGCCCGCTCGGCGCCGGCTGTTTGCGGCCAGCCGGCCGGCTCTCCAACGTAGGCTGAGCGTTTGGTTGTGCTGGTTGAAGGGGCCAGGCAACACGCTAGTATACCAAACCAGGCGTTTGCCACTGGCTAAGCGCAGTTTCACCCCCGGCAGGGACAGCCCAGGCATTACCAAGCCAAACTTTTCCCGCCCCACGCCGGCACCAGTCGCGAAGCGCACGCCTGTATCTTGCGAAGGTATCTTTGCCGCTGTTCTATTTCAATAATAGCCCCATTAGTTCGCTTTCTACTTCATTCTTCTCTTACCGTGAACAGAATTTACAAGAAACTTTTACCTAAGAAAATCGAATTCAAGCACGTATGCGAAGTGGGGGTATATGTCCCCGAAACCTCTAATATTCTTGAATTTATTGCGGCGGGCGTGCGGGCAACGCTGGTTGAGGCCGACCCGGACGTAGCCCAAAAAATAGTGGCCGCGTTTGGCACTAAAAACGTGCGCATCTATCCGGTGGCCGTGTGGGATACCAAAGGCACACTGAAGCTGTCTAAGGCTGCTTCTTCGACTTTTGCGGTTGAGCTGCCCAATAGCCCAGCCCGTGAAAACGACCGTTACCGCATGAGCGAGGAGCTGACTTTTGAAGTGCCGTGCGTGCAGTTTTCCGAGATTGATGATGGCACCATTGACCTCCTCAGCATCGATATTGAAGGTGGCGAATGGTACGTGCTGAAGCACCTGCGTAGCAAACCGAAGGTTCTTTCCATCGAAACCCACGGGAAATATTATACCAATCCCTTTATGGCCGAGATAGCCACTTGGCTGCAATCGCACAACTACACCTTGTGGTACAAAGACGGCAGCGATAGTGTCTATATAAAAGAAGGGCTTTTCCCGGTCAGCACCTTTGATAAGCTCGAAACCAAGCAGGCTGAGCTGACTATTCGCTGGAAGAAACTCAAGCGCACCTTTAAACGCGGTAGATAAGAATATTTTTTTGGGCTGGCTGAATAGTCAAAAACTTACCTGGCTTACCTCTCGGAGGTGGACAGTCGACTTTTCTACATGTGGAGTTTCTTTTCTGAGTCTAGAGTAAGGCAGCTGAGTGTGCTATGGAGCTCGCTCCTCATTATTGGGCTTTTTGTAACTGATTATATTCGTTCTCTACCAAGTGTTGGCGTGGCTGGTTTGTTTCTGACTGGCATTGGCTATAGCCTCAACTGCAAGTGTATTGCGCAACGCGCACGCTGGCCCTACGTGTTGAGCTTCGGCCTCATCTACGTGCTGCACGCCGCTACCGGGCTGTGGCACACCAGCTTATCTGATGCGGCGCTGCGGCAGGATTTGGTTTTGCAGCTTCCCTTTCTGCTGCTACCCGTGGCTTTCTTGCTGCTTCCTGATTGGCTAGCCCTGCATAAGCACTTTTTGTGGCTGGTGCTAATTGGCAGCTGCCTGATAGCCGCCGTTATATCAACCACTAACTACCTCAAAAATTACGATTACATAAACCAAATCTATTTAGAATCCAAGGTGATGCCCACGCATCCCGACCATATTCGCTTCAGCTTGCTCATCACAATAGCGGCGCTGTCGGGTACGGTGATGTTCTTCAGCGAGGCAATTTCCAAGCGCCTACGCGTGCTAACCAGCGTTGGCGTGCTCCTTTTATTCTTGTTTCAGCACCTGCTAGCGGTGCGTAGCGGCCTGGTGACGCTGTATGCAGCGGGCGCGATATGGCTGGTGTGGCAAGGCTGGCAGCTAAAGCAATGGAAGGCCATGCTCCTAAGCCTAGTGCTGGCGGGCACTTTATTCGGGGCTTGTATGCTGGTGTTTCCAACGCTTCAAAATAAAATTATCAACACACAGGCCGACACTGAGAAAATAAATTCTGTTGAAGCGGCCAACAACTACTCGGTCACGGGCCGCGTCTACTCCTACCGCGCGGCGTGGGCAATCATTCATCAGCATCCGCTGGCGGGCGTGAGCAAGATAAAGCTGGCCGATACCATGGCTGAGCAATACAAGTATATGTTTCCGGAGATAGGCAGCGAACATTACCTGCTGCCACACAACCAGTTCATCTTCAACCTGGCTGCTTATGGTATTGTGGGGCTAGTGGTGTTTCTGGTCGGGTTTTATTATCCTATTTGGGAAAGCCTGGGCACGGGCAATATCCTCCAAGTGCTTATGTACGCAATTATTACCATCTCCTTCTTGGTCGAATACACGTTGGAAAGTCAGGTTGGCGTGCTCATCGGGCTGTTCTTTATTCTGCTGGCAGGGGCCCCCGTGGCGGCCAAGTCCCCCGGGGCGGCCCTAGCCCACCTGGCCAGCCCGGGGCCCGCAATATCCGGCCACTAGCTTTACCCACGATGCTTACTCGATTGCTGGACCGCGTTCGTTCATTCAGTCGCCGGCGCCGGCAGCAGCGGCAATTTACGGTTCTCAGCCAGGCCGATGAGGTCGCGCTGCGAATGCAGGCGCCCCCCAACCCAGCTCGCGTACTGGTTTTACGCAATGATTCTATCGGGGACTACCTGCTTTATCGCCCCTGGCTACGCCGCCTCAGCCTCACGGTGCGCAGCCAGGGCAAGCGCCTTACCCTGATTGCCAATACGCTGTGGGCGCCGCTGGCCCTAGCCTGGGATGCTGACTTGTTCGACGACTTGCTGGCCGTGGATTTTGGCCGCTTTTCCACTGATTTGGCCTACCGGGCTGCCATAGTGCAAGCAATTGGCAAGCAAGGATTTGGCGAAGTCATCTACCCCGTGCACGTGCGGGAGCCAACGGCTGAGAACTTTCTGCGCTTTCTACACGCACCGGTGAGAGTAGCTAGCCAGGGGGCCCACGTAGCAACGCCCTGGTTTGCCCGGCTCGATGCTGGCTATACACAGTTGCTACCCAGCACTTTAGCCGTACTATTTGAGTATGACCGTAATCGCGAGTTTTTTGAGCACTGGCTGCGCCTGGTAGCAGCTGCGGAGCCTACTGACCCAGCCGCTGCACCACTGCGCCTGCCTGCCTCGGTCGTCGCCGCAGCAAGTGCCCTAGCGGATGCGGATGATACAGCCTACGTAGTGCTTTTTCCAGGGGCAAGTGCTCGGCAGAAGCGGTGGCCAGTCAACCATTTTGCCCACCTGGCGCAGGGCCTGTACCGGCACTACGGCAGCCGGTACCGCATAGTGGTAGCTGGCAGCCTAGCCGATAGCGACTATGCCCGAAGCATTAGCAAGCTCGCCGGGCCCGAAATACCTATTGACAACCAGTGTGGCCAGACCGATTTGCCCCAGTTGGCCGCGCTGGTGGCGGGGGCCCGGCTACTTATCAGCAACGATACGGTCGCCGCCCACCTGGCAGTTCAGGGTGGCACGCCTTGTCTTGTTCTGCTTATGGGCGAGAACTATGGCAAATTCTTTCCTTATCCCCCGCACCTATTACAAGCGCCTTGCAGCTGTCTATACCCACCCAGCCAGGAAGCACGCTTTGCTCAGGGCGATTTCAGCCCACCGTCCCGCGACCCAGACATTAAGCGCATTGAGCCAAGCAACGTGCTAGCCGCGGCAGTAGGACTGTTGAATTGATTGAATAATAGCTCGATATTCCTAACGCCGCAGCTAGCAGGCGCTAGGCTTAATCGCCGATTTATATCCCGGCTGAACAGCTGCATCTTCTGGCCAGTTCATTTATTTGCCAAGTGGATTAAAAACTTGCCCATTTTGCAATGTATTAATCCGGTCGGCGTCGGGGCTTAATTAAGCTGGCGGGGCTAGCCAGGCCACGTCTAAAAGTTGTTAGGAATGCCCTTTGCAAAATGCGCTGCGCTTTCAACGCGTTAGGGTTGCGTCGGGGCGCTCCTTGACTAGGCCTTCCCCACCAGCTTTAGTTGCCGAAGCGGCGCGGACGCTGGGCCGTGGCGGGGGGGCCACCACCCGCGAAAGGTAGCGCGGGCCCGACAGCGTGGCGAACGAATCGACTCGCTCGGCCAACTGGCCAGCCAGCAGCCGCGCCGCCTGGTTGCCCTGCGTGAGGCGGGCACGGTCGAAGGGCTGGTAGCCGCCCAGGGCATCGGTATACACAGTATCGCCGGCCGCCAAGCGGCCCGCTAGCCACCCGCGAAAAGCCGTAGAGTCTCGCCTGGCCAGCCCCACAATGCGCGGCGCGCCGGCGGGGCGCCCCGTAAAATAGTGGAGCTGGTTGCGCAGCGGATTGGGGTCGCGCAGCAAAAACCACGCGCCGGGCGCGGCCAGCACCCGGGCGCGCAGCGCGGGCCCCGTGCCCGTGTAGTCGAGCAAATGCGCCGGCACTAACCCAAACGCCAGGTTCCAACTCAGCAGGGCCGTACCTAAGGCGGCTATTCGGGGCGCGGGCCAGGGCAGGAGCACCCCACCGGCCAGCGCTACCGCGGCCAGGGCAGGCAGCATTACCATAAATTCGGCGTTGCCGGCAGCCTGCACCGCAAAGCCCAGGTGCAGCAGCCCGATGAGGGCGTGGGTGCGCCGCACCACCCGGGCAGTGCCGGCGCTGGCGTCGGCGGGCCCGCCCAGCGCCGGCACTGCCCGGGTGGTGCGGCGCAGGCCCAGCAGGCCATACGCCGCCAGGGCTAGGCTAGCCAGGGCGCAGCCACCCAGCAGCAGCGGCCAGCGGTGCAGCAGCGGCAGCAGGTTGCCGTGCACCTGGGCGGCCGTGCGCCCCAGGTTTATCACTGTTAATACCAGGTCTTTACCACCCAGCTCTACCCTGGCCCCGCCGGTCAGGTAGTCGTGCAGGGCGAAGCGCACCGTACCCAATATTCCGCCGCCCGGCGCGGCCAGGGCATAGGCCAGCGGCACCAGCAGTGCGGGCAGCAGGTAGGCCGTGGCCTCTAGCAGGAGCCGGCCCCGCCAGGGCCGCAGCCCCAGCAGCAGTCCCAGCCACCACCACACCATCAGCTGATGCACTAGGCAGGCCAGCGCGGCCAGCAGCCCCGCCAGCCCCAGCCAGCCGGCACGGCGCCCAGCTTCGGCAGGCAATGCCCGCGCCCAGGCCAGGCTAGCCAGCAGCGCCAGCAGCAGGGGCTGCATATACGTCTCGTTTTCAGTGGCGAAGCGCAGCATACCGAAGCAGCTGCCCACCAGCAGCAACCACGCCGGAATAGCCACCGCGAGCGCCCCGGCCCGCCGCAGCAGCCGGCCCAGCGCCAGCAGGCTGGCCCCGGCGGCCAGCGCGTTCAGCTGTTGCAGCCAGGTGAGGGCTAGCGGGCCGGCTACCCCGCTGGCTCCCACCAGCCGCAGCCACAGCCAGCCAATGCCGTTGTAGAGCAAGTGATGGGGCTGCCACAGCTCCTGGCCCCAGCGGGCGCAGGCAGCGTAGTACCAGGCATCGCCGGTGGCATTGGCGGTGGGCAGGGCCAGGCACAGGGCCGTGAGCAGCGCGGCCACGGCCGCACTAGGCCACAGTCGGCCGGCGCGGAGGCGAAAGGAATAGGCGCGGCGCGGTATCAAGAGCGCAAGCTACCGATACCGCTTCAAATTCAGCCGCTGGGTTCAGCACATCGCTTAGCTACTTAGCTTTCACAAATAGCAGGGTAGTTAAGCTACCCGCGTTTGATGTCATAGTGCTTTGTAGAATATACCCTTCTCCGTAAAAGCGCTCAAATAGCTTGTAGTACCCCTGACTGGTTTGCGTCAGCCACTTATCGGTAATTCCATTCTCAAATTCTACCTTCTCGCTTTTGCCTTCTCCGCGAGTAATAATAGCCGTAACGTGAGGGCCTTCATAAATACGGACTACCACGATATCGACGGGCGGAGCCACGGCAGCCCGCAGCGGGCTGGCCAGCGCCAACAGGCAGGCGCAGAGTAAGAGAAGGTTTTTCATGCCGGTTAAGGTAAGTCGCCGGCCGGCGGTCTAACGCAGCAAATCCTGCTTGCGGTGGGCGTCGAGGGCCACCAGGGCGAATACTAGGATGGTGAACGACCACAGCGACGAGCCGCCGTAGCTGAAAAACGGCAGCGGAATGCCTACCACCGGCATCAGGCCCATCGTCATGCCCAGGTTCACGGTGAAGTGCACGAACAGGATGCTGGCCACGCAGTAGCCGTAGGTGCGCCCAAACACCGATTTCTGGCGCTCGGCCACCAGCAGAATGCGCCACAGCAGCGTGAGGTACAGCGCAATAAGCACCAGGCAGCCCACCCAGCCCCACTCCTCGCCCACGGTGCAGAAAATGAAGTCGGTGCTTTGCTCGGGCACGAAGTCGAACTTGGTTTGGGTGCCGTTGAGGAAGCCTTTGCCCAGCCAGCCGCCCGAGCCGAGGGCGATTTTGCTCTGCGTCACGTTCCAGCCCTTGCCCAGCGGGTCTTTGCCGGGGTCGATGAGCATCTCGATGCGCTGCCGCTGGTGAGGTTGCAGCACATTGTTGAAGAAGAAATCAACCCCGAACACCATGCCAATGACCAGCGCCCAGGCGCCGAGGCTCAGCGGCAAATGGTGGCGCCACAGCCGCGAGTTCAGCAGGAAAGCGACCCCTAGCACCACCGTAAAGCCGCCCACCAGCCACAGCTTGGGCACCAGCAGGGCCAGCAGCAGAATAACGCCGCCCGCCGCCAGCAGCAGCAGAATGAGCGGCGACATGCCCTCGCGGAAATACGCCAGCAGCAGCGCCGCGAACACCAGTGCCTGCCCGGTTTCGTTGGAGGCCAGAATGAGCACCACCGGCAGCAGCGTGAGGCCGGCCAGCACGGCCTGGTCGCGCCAGTTCTGGTTGCGCAGGTTGATGCCGGCCATGAAGCGCGAGGCGGCCAGCGCCGTGGTAAACTTGGCAAACTCGGCCGGCTGCAAGCGCACTGGCCCAAACTCCAGCCACGAGCGCGAGCCCGCAATGGGCCGCGCAATGACCAGCGTAATGAGCAGCAGCACTATCATGCCGCCATAGAGCACGTAGGCCAGGGTATCATAGGCCTTATAATCAACAACTAGCAGCACCACGATGAGCACGGCGGCCGTGCCCATCCACAGCAATTGCTTGAACCAGTTGAAGGCCATCAGCTCCGAAAAGCTGAGCACCGACAGCGGGTGCGCCGGGGCCTCGGGCGAGTAGCTGGCCGCGTACACGGCCACCCAGCCCAGGCCCACCAGCACCAGGTAGATGAAGAGCAGCGGCCAGTCGATGCTGCGCGACGAACGGGGGGTAACGGGGGACATTTAAATTACTTTCGGCAAAGGTCGGCAGGAAGCCGCGGGGCCGCGGCAAGCCCGCAGGCGGGCCACTTTTACTGGGGCGGCGCGCGGCCTGGCAGGTGGCGCCTTTAGTGCCGCCGCTTGGTGAGGTCGCCGTACATCACCCAGTCTTCCCAGCGCTTGCGGCCGGGGGCCACCTTGCCCCGCAGGTACTTTTCCATCATCAGGCCGGCGGCGGGGGCGGCGGCAGTACCGCCGAAACCAGCATTTTCAATAAACACGGCGATGGCAATCTTGGGGTCGTTGGCCGGGGCGAAGGCCGCAAAAGTAGAGTGGTCGGCGCCGTGCGCGTTTTGCACGGTGCCCGTTTTGCCCGCCACCGAAATCCCGTACTGCGCCAGGCTGGCAAACGAGCCCGTGCCGCCGCGCCCATCCACCACCTGCTGCATGCCCGGCACGAGGTATTTGAAGAGCGCGGTGTCGACGGCCGTGTAGTGGCGCTGCCGAAACTCGGGCAGGGGCTGGCCGCTAGCCCCGATGCCGCGCACAAAGTGCGGCGCGTAGTAGTAGCCCCGGTTGGCGATGGTGGCGAGCACATTGGCCATTTGCAGGCCCGTGATGCCGATTTCGCCTTGCCCGATGCTGAGCGAATACACCGTTTTGTAGTTCCAGCGGTGGTAGCCCAGGCGCTTGTCGTAGTAGTCGGGCGACGGGATGAGGCCGCGCTTCTCATGGCCCATATCCACCCCCAGCCGCTCGCCGAGGCCGAAGGTTTTCACCATTTTCTGCCACTCGCCCAGGCCCAGGCGGGCATCCTCGAAGCGGTTGGGCGACTGCCCGCGCAGCACGGCGGCCCGCATTACCTGGTAGAAATAAGGGTTGCAGCTCTGCTTGATGGCAATGTTGACGTTGCTAGGGTACTCGTGGCGGTGGGTGCAGTGCACGAGGTGCTGGTCGCAGGGAAAGCCGGTGGACGGCGCCACCACGCCCATCTGCATGGCTACCAGCTCATTGACCAGCTTAAAGACCGAGCCGGGCGGAAAAGTAGCCATCAGCGGGCGGTCGAAGAGCGGGCGGTCGGGGTTGCGCAGCAAATCCATGTAGCGGTTGCCCATGCCCTTGCCGGTCAGCATTTCGGGCACGTAGTGCGGGGCCGATACAAAGCAGAGTATTTCGCCGGTTTTGGGGTCGAGGGCCACCATCCAGCCGCGGCGGCCGGCCAGCAGCTTCTCGCCGTAGGCTTGCAGGCCGGCGTCGATGCTGAGGTGCAAATCCTGCCCGGCCTGCGAAAGCGTATCGAACTGCCCCCCGTGAAAGGCGCCCTTGTCGATGCCGCGCACGTTAACGAGCCGGTACTGCACGCCGCGCCGGCCCATGAGCGTAGACTCGTAGAACGACTCCAGACCCGAAATGCCCACGTTTTCGCCCGGCGCGTAGTGGGCGTACTTGGTGCTTTCGAGCAGCTTGGGCGTGATGGAGCCCACGTAGCCGAGCGCGTGGGCCAGGTTTTGGGTGCGGTAGGCCCTAGCCATGCGCGCCTGCACCCGAAAGCCTGGGAAGTTTATCAGGTTGTCGTTGATGGACGCCAACTCGGGCGTGCTCAGGTTCTGGATGAGCGGCGAAGGACGCACCCGCGAGTAGGCTTTGGCCGCGCGCAGGCCTAGCCGCAGGTCTTCGAGGGGCATCTGCATCACCTGGCAAAACCGGGCCGTGTCGAGGCGCTTCACCTCGCGGGGCACCACCATGAGGTCATACACGGGCGTGTTGGACACTAGCAGCGAGTCGTGGCGGTCGTAGATGAGGCCGCGGTAGGGCACCTGCACCTGCCGCTGCAGGGTATTGCGGTCGGCGGCCGTCTTGTAAGAATCGTCCAGCACCTGCAAGTAGAACAGCCGACTGGCGAAGAGCACGCCCACGAGGGTAAAAATTGCCAGCACCACGTAGCGCCGGCCTTCCAGGTATTGCATACTTCAAAGTTACGACTGGCTTAACCGGGGATGCCACAAAATCATTCGCGGCCCGGCCGCGCGGATAGTGGTGGGCTAGCCAGCACGCAAAAAGCCCACCGGCACAAGGCCAGCGGGCTTCACCCGACCGGAAAAACGGGGCGGTATTAGTTGAGCGAGGCCGAGTGCGCCTTCATAATCTGGCGGGCCTGGGCCAGGTTCGTATCCTTCGAGTTCACGGCGAGGTAGATGAACTTGTCGCCGGTGGGCGACAGCTTCAGCAGGTGCAGCTGGTCGGTGAGGGTGAGCAGAATGTCCTGCAACGTCTGATTCAGCTTCAGGGCCTGAATGGCCTTGAGCTTAGACTTTACCACCTCGGTATTATAAGCGGCAGCCGTTTCGATATCGAAGTCGGCCATGTTGGTGTGCGAAGCCAGCGGCATGCCGGTTTCGGTTTCTACTACGGCTACGGCTACCAGAGTGGGCAGTTCAGACTTGATGCCGTCGACAGTTTGTTTGGGAGTTAACATAAAACTTTAAAAAGAAAAAGGAGAGGTAAAATCAAAAATTAAGCGTTTCTAAGTGGTAGCCCGGCGCGTCACTTCCTTGACAATGCCCAGGTTGGCATCGGCCAGGCGCACGGCCACGAAGCAGTGCCACTGGCCACTGGCCACCGGCCGCAGGTGGTGCAGTTGGTCGTCCAGAAAGACCGACACATCGGTGAGCGGGCCGCCGGGCCAAGCGCCCGTGGCCAGGGCTTCGTTCATGGTGCGCAGCTGCTTGGTAGTGCGTACGTTGAGCTGATTGGGGTTGTAGGCCGCGCTAGCCGTGTAAGAAGCCAGGAGGGCCCCCGTCTGGTTGTCGGCCACGTAGGCCAGCAGCAGCTCGGGCAGTTCGCGTAGCAGCGCCGTGAGCATGGCTTCGGCCCGCACACCGGCCTCGCCCGACGCGGCCACTACTTTTTTTACTTGCAGGCGGTTGAAGAAGGGAAAATTCATGCGAGATAAAACGGGGGCACAACGACCTGCGGCTGGTTTCGGACACTGCCCCAGCGCGCGCAGGCCACTTTATTAACGACAAGCGGCACGGCTGGCGGCTCTCTACAACTCGGTTATACCTAGCCGTGCCGCGTATCCTTAAATCAGGCCGTGGGCGGCGGGCTGCCGCTTAAAACTGCCACCAATGGCGCTTTTTGGCGCGGGGCTGCAGAGTCATGTTTTGCTCGCTGCGGCCCGTCACCTGCACCACTTCCTCGGTATAGCCGCCGTAGCCAAATTGCAGCTGCGCCGCCCGGTGGGCGGGCACGGCCAGGGTGTACTTGCCTTCGGCGTCGGTGCTCACGCCCCGGCCGCTAGCCTTGTCCAGAATGGTAGCCCCCACTAGGGGCCGGCCTTTCTCGTCCAGAATCCGGCCTTTAACCGTGCTCAGGCTGGCCATTTCCAGGGTTTCAGCTGAGGCATCCGCGGCTAGGGGGGAGCTAGCCAGCGGGGCCGCCAGGGCAACGCTATTGGCCGAGGTGGCGCGGGTAGGCCGCTCCATCGAGCCAGAAGCAAACACGGCGCCGCTTACCAGCACGCCAACGGTGAACAGGGCGCCGGCCCGCTGCCGGAAACGCGTCGGCTCGGTTTTAATGAGGTGCAACTGCTGATTGAGCCAGCCCACTGGGCGCACCTGGTGGCCGGTGGCTTGCAAGGAGTGAAAGCGCTGGAAAGCTTCGCCCCCTTTGGTAGGGTTGGCCTTCAGGTACGCGTCCACCAGCTCGGTGTTTTTACCCGACAAGTCGCCTCGTAGGTAGGCATCGCGGTAGCCGGGCAAAAGCTCGCCGGTTACCGGATGGAAAGGGTTAGTAGTTATCGCCATTAGAAGAAGAAGAAGGTAGAGAGCAGCGGCAGAAGATATAGGATAATGGTAGAGCGACGGACACTAAGGCAGGCGGACAACTAGACAGTAAGCAGAGGAATAAGGCACTAACAGAAAACAAAGCTAAGCACATTAGCCTATGATGTTGCTACATTCTTCGATGAATAAGCATAAAACCTTGCTAAGAGTGCCAGATAACGGGTATGAGTAAAATAATGTTTTAATCTGCTTTATGATACTTTTTTGCCCTTTTTAACTGCGCATAGTTAAAATTATTGCCATTTAATTTAATGTTGTTTAAGTACAATTTTTATAAACTGAAGAATAACTCCTTTACTTGGCTTTTCATCAGGGCGGTGGGGCTAGGGCGCCTGGCCCCACCGCCACCGCTAGTGCCAGTATCTTTGTGTTTTCATTACCAGCCCATGCCACCGCTCGCCACGCCCACTGCCAACACTGCCTTCACCGGCCTCATTTCGGTGGTTGCCCCCCTGTATAACGAGGTCGACACCGTGGCCCAGCTCGTGGCCCGCGTGGCCACCGTGATGCAGGAGCACAACTACGACTACGAGCTGATACTCGTGAACGACGGCAGCACCGACCGCAGTTGGCACCTGATGCAGGAGCTGGCCAGCCACGACCGCCACGTGGTGGCCATCGACCTGGCCGGCAACTACGGCCAGACCCTGAGCCTGCGCGCCGGCTTTGCCCAGGCCCGCGGCGAGGTTATTATTGCCATGGACGGCGATTTGCAGCACGACCCGGCCTATATCCCGCAATTTATCAGCCTCATCAACGAGGGCTACGATATGGTGGGCGGTGCCAAGGCCAAGCGCCCCGAAGGGCCCATTGCCACGGCGTTGGCCACCACGGCGCACGGCATTATCCGGCGCCTGTCGGGGGTGCAGCTGCGCTACTTTGGGGCCACTTACAAGGCCTACCGCAGCTATTTGGTGAAGAACGTGGAGATGCTCGGCGATGCCCACCGCTTTTTGGGCGCACTGGTGGCCCGCAAAAACCTGCGCTACTGCGAGTTCCCGATTGAGATACACGAGCGGCAGTTTGGCCAGAGCAACTACAAGATTAGCAAGCTCTTCTACGTTATTCTGGACCTGTTTATTCTGCGCTTCTTCATCGTGCACTCGCGCAAGCCGTTTCGGCTGTTTGGCTTATCGGGCCTGCTGAGCCTGCTGCTGGGCGGGGGGCTGGCGGGGCAGTTTCTGGTGCGCTCCCTCTTCTTCGGCCTCAATATTTTTGGCACGTATCCGCTGGAATTTATCTTCAGCTTGTTCCTGATAATGGCGGGCATTTTCCTGCTTTGCTTTGGCGTGCTGGCCGAGATTGGGATGTACAACTACTACTCGCGGCGCTCGCGCAAGCCCTACGTGGTGCGCCACCTAGCCACCTCGGCCGTGCGCGAGCCAGTGCGGTAGCTCGGGGTTTTCGCCAAGAATCAAACCTGGATACCGAGCCCCGTAGGCTCCTATCCTACCCGCCGGACTACGTTGAAAAAGCTCATCATCAACTGCGACGACTATGGCTGGGACGCGCCCGCCACCCAGGCCATTCTGGAGCTGGGCGCGGCCGGGCAGGTGAGCAGCACCACCATAATGGCCAACTTTGCCAGCGCTGCCGACTTGCGGGCGCTGGCCCGGCTAGCCTCTCCCACCCTCTCAGTAGGCCTGCACCTGACCCTGAATGCGGGCCAGCCGCTGAGCGCCGCCGCGGCCGTGCCCTCGCTGGTGGATGCTGATGGGCAATTTTACCCCTCCGGCCAGCTGTGGCAGCGCTACTTGCGCGGGCTGGTGCGCCGCGCCGAAATGAAGCTGGAAATAGCTGCCCAGCTGCGCCGCCTGGCCGACGCCGGGCTAGCCCTCACCCACGCCGACAGCCACCAGCACCTGCACCAGTACCCGCTGCTGGGACCAGCGCTGCTGGGTATTTTGCGCGAGCTGGGCGTGCGCCGGGTGCGCCGCCTCACGGCGGCCGGCCGCCACGATGGGCGCGGGCTGGTGCTGCAAGCCTTTGCCGCCAGCAGCCGGCTAGCCCTGCGCGGCTTTGCCACGCCAGGAGCACTCGTGAGCACGTTTTCGACCGAGCCGGCCAGCGCCGCTGGCTTTCGGCGGGGCGTGGCGGCGGCCTTTCGGCGGGCCGAAGTAGCGGAGTTTATGAGCCACCCCGGCCTGAGCGAGCGCCCCGGCTCGCCCTTGATGCGGGTGCCGGAATACGAGTTTTGGCGGGGCGGGGCGGCTAGCGAGCTGCTGCGCGAGCTGGGCGGCGAGCTGGTGAGCTACGCCAGCGTGTAGGGTACGTTGCCGCCGGCCAAGCGGGGCACAGGAAGCACAGACGAAACTTTGCTGGCGGCAAGGGCAAGAGAGAGCTTACCTCATTTCTGCACCCGCACCAGCGCGCCCACCAGCGATACCAGCGCCGTAATCACGTAGAACAGCACGCTCACACTCACCGCCACCGGCGCGCTGAGGGCAAAAAGCTGAGCGCCGTACAAAAACGTGAGCTCGCGCGCGCCCAGGCCACCCACCGTGAGCGGCAGCACCGCCGCTATGCTGGAGGCCAGAAACACCAGCAGGTAGGGCAGCACCGGGCCACCAGCGGCCCCTAGCGCGGCCAGCAGCGCCCAGGCGCACAGCACCTGCGCACCCTGCACGCCCAGCGCCTCCCAAGAGGTGCGCCCGAAGGCCGAGCGAAACTCGCCAAATCCCCAGCGGCCCAGCCCGTAGCTGAGCCCTAGGCCCAGCGGAAGGAGGGCCAGCGGCACCGCCCGCCACCACGCAGGCAGGGCTAGCGCGCCCGCGGCGCGCAGCTCGGCGGCGGGCACCAAGGCCAGCAAGGCCAGCAGCAGCACCAGCAGCGCCACCATGCCGCTGAGCCTATCCAGCAGCAGGGCCCGGAAGATGAGACCCCGCCGCCCCGGAAACTCCTTGCCCAGCAGGTATACCTTGTAGCCATCGCCCCCAATACCGCCGGGCAAAAACAGGTTGTAGAACATCCCCAGCCAGTACAGGCGCAGGTTGTAGCGCTCGGTGAGCTGAATGTCCACGGCTCGAAAAAACGTATTGAGCCGCACCGAAGAAATCAGTTTGGAAAGCGTGAACAGCGCCGCCGCCAGGGCCAGCCAGCCCGGCCGGGCCTGCCCCAGCGTGCGGCCCAGGGCAGGCACATCGAGGTGGCGGGCCACCAGCCACAGCGCCGCCGCCATAAAGCCCAGCTTGGCCAGCAGCGTGAGGTAGCGCCGCCAGGCGGGCGCGGGGGGCCGGGCCACCTCGTCGTGGCTAGCCCTCATGGCAGGTCAAACTCTACTACCCGGAAGGCAATGTTGCGGTCAACCACAAACCGGTCGAGCGTGCGGTAGCGCTGGCCGGCGAGGTAGCGCTCCTCCACGATGTAAAGCGTGTGGGGGCGCAACGGCAGCGGGGCAAAGGTGAGCGTCTGGCCCCGCTCGCGGGCGATGTAGAAGGCCTCCACATTGTCGAGCGGGCCGCCTTCGGGGTACAGCACCAGCGGGCAGCCCCGGGTTTCGCGGCCCACGCGCATAGCAGCGGTGCGGTAGGCGACTTCGGGCGAAGTCTGCATCCGGGCCGGGAAGATGAAGACATCAAACGCCAGCCGCAGCACCAGCAGGTAGTAGGCCAGCACCAACAGGCGGTAGTCGGCCAGCCGCCAAAACAGGTAGGCGCCCAGCGCCAGCACCAGCGCGAAGGCCCCGTTTAGCGGAGCTGCCTCGGGCACGCCACGCAGCAGGCCCAGGCTATTGGCTGGCACCAGGCCCAGCGTGGCCCCTAGCCGCAGCAGTGGTGGCGCCAGCACCAGCAGCGTGCTGGCCACTAGCAGGCCCAGCAGCAGCCCATCGAGCAGGCGCGTAGCCAGCGGCCGGGTGGGCTGGTACCGGGCGTACAGGCTTATCACCACCGTGAGCCCTAGCGGCACCAGCATGAACAGATAGCGCGGAATGGTGGCCGGCGACAGCCAGTACACCGGCAGAATCGCCAGGAACAGCAGCGCATTATACCGTAAAAACGGGCTAGCCAGCACCGTGCGGCGCGCGCCCGGCACCAGCAAACAAAGCACCAGCAGCGTCCAGGGCAGGAAGTGCTTGATGAAATCAAACGGAAACAGCAGCATGTAGCGCACCGATTCGGCCAGCGGCGTAGCAGTTACCACTCGCTGGCTCGACTGCGACCAGAGCGTAGCCAGGGCCACTTCGAGCGAGTTGTGGCGGCTATACACAAAAAAATACGTGCCCAGAATGGCCAGCATCACCCCTACCCCCAACACGTGTTGCCAGCCGAAAAGGCGGCGCCACTGCCTGGTATCGAGGCAGTACACCAGCAGGGCTAGCCCCTGAAACACCACCGAAGGCAGGCCTTTGAGCAAAAAGCCCACCGCCGTGAGCGCGTAAGTGAGCACGAACAAACGCGTCCATTGGCCGCGCTGGCCCAGGTACCACACGGCCATAAAGCCCAGCCACGTGAGCCCCGCGTGCCAGAGGTCGATGAGGCCCAGAAAAGAATCGTAAAACAGCACCCGGCCGGTAGTTGCGAAGGCCAGCGCCACCGTGAAGGCCAGCCCCGACCCTAGCTGCGGGCGCAGCACCCGCCACAGCGCCGCCGTGTAGAGCAGCAGCGCCGCAATGGTGGGCAGGCGCAGAATAAATTCGTCCTGCCGGCCCGTGAGGCGAAACAGCGCCACCAGCAGCCAATTAAACAGCGGCGGCTTGTTGTAATAGGGTAGTCCTTGCAGCGTGGGACCAAAAAACTGGTCAGAATAATGCATTTCCAGCGCCACCAGCGCCCGAATGGGCTCATCTACCAGCAGCGGCTGCCAGCCCAGGTGCAGCAGCAGCGCGGGCAGGGCCAGCACCAGCGTGAGCCCCGCCACCCACCACGGCCGCTGGCTAAGGGCAACTATTACCCGGCGGGCTAACGTTTCTACCACAATCTTGGTTAAGTTGGTCAGGGCTCCTGGTTTCTTCCTCCCTAGCTGGCTAGCCGGGGGCTAAACCGGAAGCCGCAAAGGTACGCTGCCGGCGCACGCCACCCGGTTGGCTTTCCGGCTCCCATTCGTTTCGTAAGTTTGACTTATGTCGTCTTCCCCTACTGCTCCCACCCCTGCCCCCGACCGCCTTGCCCAAACGCTGCTGCGCCACGGCCTGCGCCAAACACCCGTGCGCCGCGCCGTGCTGGCGGCCCTCGCCGGCAAAGGCTATGCCCTTACCGGGGCCGAGATTGAGCAGGAAATCGGGGCCGATACCGACCGCATTACCCTCTACCGCACCCTCAAAAGCTTCGAGCAGCAGGGCCTCATCCACCGCGTTATCGACGATACCGACGTGCTGCGCTACGCTGCCTGCTCCATCGAGTGCTCGGCCGATGCCCACTTCGACAACCATGTGCACTTCAAGTGCGGCGTATGCAGCCACACCTACTGCCTCAGCCAGGTCGCCATTCCGGCCGTGCAGTTGCCCGGCGGCTTCCAGGCCCAGCGGCGCGATTTCCTGCTCTCCGGCACCTGCCAGCTCTGCCAGGGGTGAGAGTATGAAGTATGGATTATGAATTACTCATTATAGGCTTGGCTTCTTTTAATTCATAACTCATAATTTATAATTAAAATAAAAATGTGGTGGACCTACGCCCTGCTTTCGGCCGTGTTTGCGGCGCTCACCGCGGTGCTGGCCAAAGTGGGCATCAAGGGCGTCAGCTCCGATTTGGCCACGGCTATTCGCACGGTGGTTATCCTGGTGGTGGCTTGGGGCATTGTTTTCTGGAAGGATAACCCCACCGATATTTTCACCCTGGCGCCGCACACTTGGCTATTTTTGGGGTTGTCGGGGCTAGCTACGGGGCTGTCGTGGCTGTGCTACTTCCGCGCCCTGCAGCTGGGCAAGGTGTCGCAGGTAGCCCCGGTCGATAAGCTGAGCGTGGCGCTGGCCATTGGGCTGTCGGTCGTGTTTCTGGGCGAAACGCTCACCCTCAAAGCCGCGCTAGGGGCCGCCCTGATTATTAGCGGTACGCTGGTGCTCATTCTCTGAGAAAACGAGCATCCCACTAGGCTGGTCTAAACGCAAAAAGCGTCCGTAAGCCAAGGCTTGCGGACGCTTTTTGTAGAAACGGGAGTGGAGAATATCGGAGTCGAACCGATGACCTCTTGCATGCCATGCAAGCGCTCTAGCCAGCTGAGCTAATCCCCCGTTTTGTGGCTTTGCCGCGGCACCTATTGCGCTTTGGTTTGACAAAAGTACGGCGACTTTTGGCTTCTGCAAGCCTCAGGGGCAACATTTTTCGCAACTGTCGCAAAATCAGGCCCAAAAAAAAGGCCGGAGAAAATCCTCCGGCCTTTTTAAGGCTTTTGAGGCCACTATGGCTTAGTTGAAGCTGTAGCGTACGCCCAGTTGCCCCTGCCAGCGCGAACCGAGGTTCGAGAAGTCATACGAGCGGTTGGTAGTGGCAAACGAAGCCGGGAACGAGAAGGTCGGCTGCGCGTTGGCGCCGGTGCTCTCGGCGCGGAGCAACTCGACAGCGTTGTTCTGCACCGAGTACTGGCGGCCCCAGTTCTGGTTGAGCAGGTTGCCCACATTGAAGATGTCGAACGTAATCTGGATGGAGTTCTTCTTACCACCGGCCATGAAGTTGAAATCCTGAGCTACGCGGATGTCCAACTCGTGCGTCCAGGGCAGGCGGGCGGCAAAGCGCTCTACTACCTGGCCGCGGTGGCTGCGCAGGTACGGGTCGTTTTCAATGAAGTTATCGAGGTCGATAGCCTGCTGGGCGGCCGTGTATGTTGAGGCACCCGTGCCCGTAGTTACCAGACGAATCTGGTTGGTGTCAAAGGTGTTGGTGGGTACGTACAGCAGGTCGTTGCTGTTGTTGCCATCGTTGTTGACATCGCGGCCCTGGCCGTAGATGTAAGTGAGCGGCTGGCCCGACAGGCCTTCGTAGAAGGCCGTGAAGGTGGTAGCCAGCGCACCGCCAGCGTAGTTGAAGGTGTAGCCCGTGCTGGCGATTACGCGGTGGCGCTGGTCGTTACGCGAGTAGCCTAGTTCGGGGTTGTTGGGGTCAAACGCTACCTGGTTGAAGGCAAAGTTCGAAGACGCCGTGCTGCTCGAGCCGCTGTTGATTTCCTTGGCTTCACCATAGGTGTAGGCTACGGTCGTATTCAGGCCACCGATGAAGCGCTTCTGTAACTGGAACGTAGCATTGTAGCGGTAGCCACGGCTGGTATTATCGAGCAGGTACACGTTGGTGTAGCGGTTGTTCACGCGGCGGGCCGAGCCGTTGCCGGCGGGGTCATACACCGGGCGCTGGTCGGGACCGGCCAGGCGACCAATCGGCGAAGCCAGGTTAAGGTCTTTATAATAGATGTCGTTAACCGTCTTCGAGTAGATACCTTCCAAAGTGGCTACGATGTCGCCGGGCAGGCGGAAGTCCACGGCCAAGTTCGAGCGCCATACTTGGGGCAGCTTGAAATCGTCGCGCACCAGGTTAATTTGCGACTGGGCCACGGCCGTGTAGTCGGTGGCAATCTGCGCCGGGTTCAGGCGGATGTAGGGCAGGAAAGCCGTGTTCGAGTTCTGGTTAACCGAGCCCTGAATCAGACCGCTGTTGGTGTAGCTGTTCGACAGCCACACGAACGGCACGCGGCCCGAGAAGATGCCCGTACCACCGCGTACCTGCACTTTCGAATCGTTATTCACATCCCAGTTAAAGCCAATGCGGGGCGAGTACAGCACCTGGCCGCTAGGGGTGTTGCTGGTGCGGTACTGCTGGCCAAACTGGGTAGCCACGCCTTCGTTGTTGCCGGGCTTGTCGAAGAACACCGGCACGTCGATGCGCATACCCAAGGTCAGGCGCAGGTTCTCAACGGGGGTGTACTCATCCTGGGCATAGAAACCCAGCTGGGCAGCCTTGAAGCGCGATTCGCCGCCGTCGGCAGTGGGGTAGCTGGCCTGCACGCCCGAGGCGCGGCCATTCACAAAGTTATCAATCGAGTTGAAGGTGTAGTAGCCAGCGCCGTTGTTGAGGAACAGGTTGCGGAACTTGAAGCCTTCGTTGTGCGTGCCCAGCGTGATGGTGTGCTTACCGAACTGCTTGGTCAGGTTGTCGGTAATTTCCACGATGTCCTGGTCAAGCTGGTTGCCTACCGAAGCCCGCTCCTGGCCTAGCTGGTAGGTAATACCGTTATCGACAATCTGGTAAGCGGGGCCGGGGGCACCCACCACATCGCGCGAATCGCGGATGGCCGTGTACGTCAGAATCAGCTTGTTAGAGAAACCACCCGCGAATCGCGAGTTCAGTTCAGCTACCGTGCTATTAGTCGTGTTGTTGAACTGGTAAGCGTTGTTGCTGAAGCGAATATTGTTCGAGGCCCGGGTGAGGTTGTCGTCAAACGCGTTCACGAAGTTGTGGCGCAGCGTCAGGGTGTTGTTCTCCGAGAGGTTGAAGTCGAGGCGGGCAAAAATCTTGTTGCTCTGGGTGCGGCGGTTGAACTCGCCATAGCTACCCGCGTCGTAGTTGCCGTAGAGCGGCGTGTTAGCGGCGTTAGCAATGCGCTGGAGGTTGGCAATGCTGGCGCGCGAGTCGGCGGTGCCGGGGATGAAGCCGAGCGGGGCGCTTACGCGGGCAATCTCGCCGTTGAGGAAGAAGAACACCTTATCCTTCACGATAGGGCCACCCACGCGGAAGCCCGTCTGGTAGTTGTAGAATTCGTCGAGCTTGGTGCGGGGCTCATTCACGCTACGGCCGGCCGTGTTCTGGTTGCGGCCAAAGCCGTAGATAGAAGCCGAAAAATCGTTGTTGCCCGAGCGGGTTACGGCGTTTACGCCGGCACCGGTGAAGCTACCCAGCGTTACGTCGTAGGGGGCTAGCACCACCTGAATCTGGTCGATGGCGTCGAGGGCGATGGGGTTGGTGCCCGCCTGCCCACCGGGCGTGCCCGAGCCAGCCAGACCAAATACGTCGTTGTTCACGGCGCCGTCGATAGTAATGTTGTTGTAGCGGTTGTTGGCGCCGCCAAACGACGAGCTGCCGCCGCCGGCCGCCTGCGGCGTAAGGCGGGTAAAGTCGTTGAGCGAGCGGCTCAGAGTGGGCAACTGCTGAATCTGGGCGCGGCTCACGTTGGTTTCAGCACCGGTGCGGCCGGCATTGATAACCGGGTCGGGGCGGCCCGTAACTACTACGTTGCCCAGCTCAGTAGCCGAAGCGCTCAGCGGAATGTCGAGGCGCAAGGTCTGGCCCAGCGATAGAAAAATACCGGTCTTAGAAACGTCCTGGTAGCCCACGAACGAAACGCGGATGGTATAAGGGCCGCCCAAACGCATACCCTGAATGTTGTAGCGGCCGTCGGCGTTGGTGCCCACGCCGTACTGCGTGTTGGTGGGGGTGTGAATGGCCAGCACGGTAGCACCGGGCAGAGCCTCGCCCTTGGCGTCGGTCACGGCCCCGCTCATGGAGGCCGTAGTGGCGCCCTGCCCCCAGCCCAGATGGGCCGTCAGCAAAAGCAGCAAAAGCAGCGTAAAGTGGCGTAAATGTAGATTTCTCATAAAATGAAAAAAGGGTAAAGGCTCACAGTTGCCAATAGGCTGCAAAGGTAAGCAGCTAAGGCAAGCCGGTGTATTTCCATTTTGCCGGCCGCGGCCAAAAACACTACCTGCGTCGTGACGGGCAATATTTCATCGCTATTTCATGTATCTAATAGCCAGCATTTTACTCAAAATATTCGCTTGACATTTTATTGTTTTGTTACCTTTCACTTTCCTCTCCGCGGGCCCTGCCTGGGTGAGCCTCAGGAAATAGCCTACATAAAAAAAGGGGCAGGATTTGCATCCTGCCCCTTTTTGCCGCTAGGGTCTGGCTAGTTGAAGAGGTAGCGCAGGCCCACCTGAGCTTGCCAGCGCGAGCCCAGGCCACCCACGTCGGAGCGGAAGGTCTGGGTTAGCGGCGTGGCGCTAGTGGTCGAGCCATCGCTATTGCGCACCGGGTTGGTGAGGTTGGAGAAGGTGAAGTTTGGCCGGCCCTGAACGTCGTAGCCCACGAAGGTGAGCGGGTTGGTAACGCTAGGGGTGCGGAAAGTGCCCCAGTTGCTGTTCAGCAAATTACCCACGTTGAAGATGTCGATGCTCAGCTGCAAGGCATTGCGGTTTTCCCCGATGTTCGTGAACAGGTCCTGCAACAGGCGCACATCTACGCGGTGCTGCCAGGGGCGCACGGCGCCGTTGCGCTCGGCATAAGCGCCGCGGCGCTGATTGAGGTATTTATCCTGATTGATGTAGTTGTTGAGGTCCGTCCACTGCTGGGTGGCCGAGTACGTGCCCCCACCCTGAGCCGCCGTGTACACGATATCGCGCAGGGCAATCTCACTCTGGTCGCGCGGGATGTACATCAGGTCATTGCCCGAGCCGCCCGAGCCGTCGCCGTTCATATCGCCGGCGTAGGTGTAGGAGAAGCGGCCGGCCGGCGCACCTTCGTAGAAGAGTGAGAGCGTGGTGCCCAGGTGCCCGAGGTATTCGCGCCGGTACGAGGCCGAGGCAATCACGCGGTGCTGTTGCAGGAAGTTCGAGTAGCTCAGCACATCGGCGTTGGGGTCGCCCGATATCTGGCGGTCGCGCCAGCTCGACTGGGCAATCGAGCCCCCATCGTTTACCGAGCGCGAGTCGGTGTAAGTGTAGGCCAGGCTGGCGTAAAGGCCATTGCCGAATGACTTCTGCAATTGCCCCGTGATGGAGTACGAGTAGCCCTTGTTGCTGTTATTGAGCAAGATAGCGTCGGTGATGACCGGGTTGGCCGCCGAAACGCCGCCTTGGCCGTTGTAGAGGCGGTTGTTGGCAATGAGGCTGGGCTGCGCTGCGCTGCCGCTGCCCACGGACGCCGTGGTGTAGAGCCCGGCATTCGGCCCGGTGGTGTTGATGGTGCCGAAGTTGTAGAAAATCGGGCGGTTGTCGGCGCCCACGGCTTGGCGGGCCGACTGCGGCAGGTTCACGTTCTGGAAGTACACCGCGTTGAGGTCGCGGGTGTACAAGGCTTCCACGGTGGCTACCAGGCCACCGCCCAGCTCCTTATCGAGAGCCAGGTTGCTGCGCCACACCTGCGGAAACTTAAAGTCGCGGGCCGATACGGCCAGGTTGTACTGCGTGTTGGCGGCGGCGCTGGCGGGGCGGTAGGCATCCACGCTAGGGTCGAAATAATTGCCGGCGGCCGATACGGCCGTGCCGGTGCGTGAAAACGAGCCAAACTGCACGCCGTTGTTGCCGGCCTGGTTCGAGAGATACACAAAGGGCACGCGGCCCGTGAAGATGCCCGTGCCACCGCGCACCTGCGTTTTGCGGTCGTCGTTCACATCCCAGTTGAAGCCAATGCGGGGCGAAAACAGCACCGAGCGGGCCGGCAGCTTGTCGGTTTTGAGCTTGATGCCGTCGCGGAAGGTCAGGTTGGCGGCGTTGGTGTTGCGGGCGATATCCGAATAAATAATGGGCAGGTCGCCACGTAGGCCAAGCGTGAATTTCAGGTTCGAGCGGGGGCTCCACTCATCCTGCACATACAGGCCTAGCTGGGCGGCGTTGGTTACGGCAAACGGGAACGAGCCATCGGCCAGGGCCGAGTACGAGAGCTGGTAGCGCTGCGGAAAGGCGAGCGTGCCGCTGGTGTTGGCCACCGGCTGGCCATTGGCGTCGCGGGTGTACCCTAGCGGGGCGCTGGCAGTGCGGGCCGCGGCGTAAAAATCGTCGAGGCCGTTGAACGAGTAGTTGCCGTAGTAGTTAGGCGAGAAGCCGTTGCTGAACTTATACAGCTCGTTGTAGGTCCCCACCGTCACGTTGTGCTTGCCCAGAAAAGCCGTGAAGTTGTCGCCAAACTGGTACACGTCCGAGTTCAGAATGTTGAAGGCCGAGAACGGCTCGTAGCCAAAAGCCGTCAGGCTGTTGGTGGTGTTGATGCCGCCGCCCGCCGCCGTGCGCGTGGTGGCCGTGCCAATGTCAACCAGCGGAAAAATGCCGCCGGCCGGGCTCTCCCGGAAGTCGCGGAAGGCCGAGTAGCCGGCCGTTAGGTTATTGCTGAACTTGCCGCCCCCAAGGGTGCTGTTAAGCTCGGCAATAATCGAGTTCAGATTGTTGTTAATCGTGTAATAAGCCGAGTAAAACGGCAGGCCGAACTGCGATGGCGCGCGCCCGATGTTGCTAGGCCCCAGGGCGCCCGAGTTGCTCGGCGTCACGTCCCGGTACGACTTCAGGTAGTTGTACTTGATATTGAAGCGGTGGTTGGCGCTGATGTTCCAGTCAATCTTCACCGTAGCCTTGCGGCTGAACTGGCGCAGGTTGTAGTTTTCGTACGGGCCAGGGCTATAGTTGTAGTTGGTGGCCAAGAAGTTGCTCAGAATATCGAGGTCGCGGGCCGAGGCCGCCGAAGTCGTTGAATTGCCGCCCGGTGTGGGCAGCCCACTGCGGTTGGCGATGTAGTTGCCGGTCGGCGGGTCGATGCGGTCTTCCTGCTCGCCGTTCACGAAAAAGAACAGCTTGTCCTTAATAATGGGGCCGCCCACGCGGAAGCCGTAGTTCTTGAGGTTGAAGTTGGGGTAATCCTGCTTGAAATCGCCCACCTTGCTGCCCACGAAATCCTGATTGCGGTAAAAGGTGTACACCGAGCCGCTGAACTTGTTGGTGCCGCTGCGGGTCACCGCGTTGATGCCAGCACCGGTGAAGGAGCCCTGGCGCACGTCGTAGGGCGCAATGCTCACCTGAATCTGGTCGATGGCGTCGAGCGAGATGGGCTGGGCATTGGCCTGGCCACCTACCGTGGACGACAAGCCAAACGAGTTGTTGAAAATCGCCCCGTCGATGGTGATGTTGTTGAAAGCCGAGCTGCGGCCGCCAAAGCTCTGGCCGTTGGCCTGCGGCGTGAGGCGCGTAAAGTCGTCGAACGAGCGATTGATAGTCGGCAGGCGCTCAATCTGGGCGCGCTGCACGGTGGTGGCCGCACCGGTGCGGTCGGCGTTGATAACCGGGTTCTGGCGGCCAGTTACGGTTACTTCCATTAGCTGGGTGGCGCCCTCGCCGAGCTTCACATCGAGGCGAAAATTCTCGGCCAGGGTCAGACTAACCCCCGTGCGGTTGAAATCCTGGTAGCCCACAAACGTAACCTTCACCGTGTAAGGCCCGCCCACGCGCATATTCTGCATGTTGAAGCGGCCGTCGGCGTTGGTCGGGGCCACGTACTGCGTGTTGGTGGGCGTGTGCACGGCAATTACCGTGGCGCCCGGCAGGGCCGCGCCCTTGGTGTCGGTAATGGTGCCGCTCATGGCGGCGGTGGTGGCACCCTGGCCCCAGCTTAGCTGGGCCACGAGCAGCAGCGCCGCCAGCACAAATAGGTGTCGTAAGTATCCGAACTTCATAAAGGGAAGAAAAAATGAGAGAAAAGCGCGACGGGTAGGCCTGCAAAGGTACTTCCGGCGCCAGGCTCCTTAACATTACGACAGTGTTAAGAATCTCACTCCTAGCTGTTTGAGACAACTATTTCTTCACTTATTTTTCATAAACGGGGCCGCACTGCTCGGATGAATCGGCTCAGGTAGTAATCGGCCTCGAAGCTGTTTTCAATGACGCCCAGCGAGGTAGAAGCGTGGATGAACTCGACGCCCTCACTATCAACCACCGTTACCATACCCACGTGGGTAATGACCTGCGAGCCGGGCGAAGCGCCAAAAAAAAGGAAATCACCCGGCTTCAATTGCGTTGGCTTAACGGGGTCGCCCCAAGCCGCCTGCTCATTGCTGGAGCGCGGGATGGTAACGCCCGCATCGGCAAACGAAAGTTGGAGCAGCGCCGAGCAGTCCATGCCCAGCCGCGTGGTGCCGCCAAACAGGTAGGGCGTGCCCTGGTACGAGCGCGCATTGTCGATGACGCTGGCTAGGGTACCCGTGGCATTGCCGGGGCGGAAGGACCGCTTCACCACCGTTTTGGTGGTAGCCAAGCTGCCGCTGCCGGTGGGCGCGGTATCCTTCACCTTGGTTTTGATGGGCGTGCTGCGGCCGCCGCGGGGGCTAGCCACCCGCTGGCCCTGCTTGAGGCGCACCATGTCGCGGGCCGAGTAGTAGCGGCCGTTGTGTTGGTTTAGCTTGCGCTGGCAGCTGCTGGCCAGCAGCAACAGCACGATTACTAAGCCGTAAACTCCTCGCCAGGCGGGTTGGGCAGCCGGGCGGCGGGGCGCAAGTTGCGCGCTCGCCGGCGGCCGTACCTTCGTTTTCTCACTCTGCATTACTGGCAAATATACTTTGGCGGCCCCTAGCCACCTTTTTCGTTCATGCAATTCAACGCCCTTACCCCCGCGCTAGTATCCGCCTTCGAGGCCATTGTGAGCCCGGCGCACGTGCTCACGGCCGCCACCGCCGAGGCCCAGCAGTACGAGGCCTACGGCCGCGACCACACCGAGGACTTCCACTTCGCGCCCGACGTGGTGCTGCGGCCCGGCACGCCCGAGGAGGTGAGCGCCATCATGGCGCTCTGCCACGCGCACCGCGTGCCCGTAACGGCCCGCGGGGCCGGCACCGGCCTCAGCGGCGGCGCGCTGCCTATCCACAACGGCGTGGTGCTGAGCATGGAACGCTTCAATAAAATCCTGAAAATCGACGAGCGCAACCTGCAAGCCACCGTGGAGCCGGGCGTGGTGACCGAGGCGTTTCAGAACGCCGTAAAGGAAGTGGGTCTCTTTTACCCGCCCGACCCGGCCAGCAAGGGCTCGTGCTTTTTGGGCGGCAACCTGAGCCAGAGCAGCGGCGGCCCCAAGGCCGTGAAATACGGCACCACCCGCGACTATGTGCTGAACCTGCAAGTAGTGCTGCCCACCGGCGATATTATCTGGACGGGCGCCAACACCCTCAAATACGCCACGGGCTACAACCTCACCCAGCTCATGGTGGGCTCGGAGGGCACGCTGGGCATCATTACCAAGGCCGTGTTTCGGCTCCTGCCCTACCCGCAGCACAATATTTTGATGCTGGTGCCCTTCCGCCAGGAGGCGCAGGCGGCCGAGGCCGTGTCGGCGGTATTTCGGGCGGGCATCATCCCGTCGGGCATGGAGTTTATGGAGCGCGAGGCCATCGCCTGGTCGTCTGATTATCTGAAAATCCCGCTCACCCTGCCCGAGGATATCACCGCCCACCTGCTCATCGAGCTCGATGGCCAGGACATCGAGCAGCTTTATAAGGAAGCCGAGCAAGTGTACGAAGTGCTGGCGACCTACGACGTAGGCGAAATCCTGCTAGCCGACACCGCCGGACAGAAGGACGACCTCTGGAAAATCCGCCGCAACATCGGCAATTCGGTGCGTTACAACTCCGTGTATAAGGAGGAAGACACCGTGGTACCCCGCGCCGAATTACCCACGCTGCTGAAGGGCGTGAAGGAAATCGGCGCCCGCTACGGCTTCAAGAGCGTGTGCTACGGCCACGCCGGCGACGGCAACCTGCACGTCAACATCATCCGCGGCGAGCTCAGCGACGAGCAGTGGAACGTGGGCCTGCGCGAGCCGATTTCGGAGATTTTCGCGCTCTGCGTGCGGCTAGGGGGCACCATTTCGGGCGAGCACGGCATTGGGCTGGTGCAGAAACCCTACCTGCACATTGCCCTCAAAGAGGCCAACCTGAACATCATGCGTGGCATCAAGCAAGTGTTTGACCCGCACGGCATTCTGAACCCAGGCAAGATATTCTAGTAGAAAGTAGCGCGCTACTTTCCACTAGCCCACCACCGCCTTGAAGCTTGGCACCCGGCGGTGCTTCGTCGCCTGCTCATAAGCGTAGCCCAGCGCCAGCAGCTCGGCCTCTTTATACGGAGCGCCCACGAAGGAAATCCCGATGGGCAGCTCGTGCACGTAGCCCATTGGCAGGGTAAGGTGGGGGTAGCCGGCCATCGCCGCCGCGCCCGAGTAGCCGGGGCCGGTGCCGTACTCACCGTTGATGAGGTCGATGCAGGCCGCCGGACCAGTCGTGATAGCCACGATGGCGGCTAGCCCGCCGTTGGTTTTGAGCGCCGCGTCCAGCGCCTGGCGCGAGGTATCGACCACCTTGCGCAGGGCCGCTTTGTATTTATCGCCGGCTAGCCCGTCGGTTTTTTCGGCCTGTTCCAAAATCTCCTGCTGAAAGAACGGCATGGCCTTGGCCGCGTTGGCTTTGTTGAAGGCAATGACGTCGGCTAGGGTCTTCACCGGCGCCTTGGTGCCGGCCAGGTACTTGTTCACGCCGTCCTTAAACTCATAGAGCAGCACGTCGAACTCGGCGTCGCCAATGGGCTGGGTGGGCGTGCGCACGTCCACTTCTACCACCGTGGCGCCCTGGGCCTTGAGGTCGGCCACGGCTTTGCGCAGTAGCTCGCCGCCGGCGGTGGGGCTAGCCAGGTGGCTTTTCTCCACGCCCAGCTTTTGGCCGCGCAGCGCATCGGGGCGCAGCAGGCGGGTATAGTCAGCTGCCTTGGCGGGATTATTAGCCGACACCGTAACGGTATCGGCCGGGTCGGGGCCGGCCAGGGCCCCCAGCAAAATGGCCGCGTCGCGCACGCAGCGGGCCATCGGGCCGGCCGTGTCCTGGGTGGCCGAGATGGGGATAATGCCCGCGCGGCTCACCAGCCCCACGGTAGGCTTGAGGCCCACGAGGCCATTGACCGAGCTGGGCGACACGATGGAGCCGTTGGTTTCGGTGCCCACCGCCACGGCGCACAAGCTGGCCGAGGCGGCCGAGCCCGAGCCGGCGCTGCTGCCGCTAGGGGTGCGGTCGAGCACGTAGGGGTTATGGGTCTGGCCGCCGCGGCTGCTCCAGCCGCTGGCCGAGTGCGTAGAGCGAAAGTTGGCCCACTCGCTCAGGTTGGTTTTGCCCAGGATGATGGCGCCGGCCTTGCGCAGCTGGCTAGCCACGTGCGCATCCTGGGCGGCGCGGTGGCCGGCCATTGCCAGCGCGCCGGCGGTGGTTTGCAGTTGGTCGCCGGTGTCAATATTGTCCTTAATGAGCACCGGAATGCCGTGCAGCGGGCCGCGCAGCTTGCCGGCCTTGCGCTCTTTATCCAGGTCGTCGGCGATTTTGAGCGCGTCGGGGTTGAGCTCGATAACTGCGTTGAGGCGCGGGCCGGCCTGGTCGATTTCGGCGATGCGCGCCAGGTAGGCTTCGCACAGGCGGCGGCTGCTAAGGCCATCCTGCAACATCTTTTGCAGGTCGGTAATGGTGCGCTCCGTCACCTCAACCTTGGCGGCGCTGGCCGGGGCGGGCAATGCCGGGCTAGCGGCGGGCAGTAGCGTAGCCGGCGTGGCCGCCGCAGCCAGCGGCAGCAGGGCCGAGGCGAGCGCGGCCTGGGTACCGTGCTGAAGAAATTGACGACGTTGCATAAGAAACAACCGGAATGAGTGGGCTAGTGAACTGCCAAAAATAAGCCGCACGGCAGGGCCGCCAAGGCTAGCCCGGCGCTATTTTTTGCCCGGTGCTGGCCAAGCTGAACACCGGGCGCGCCGGGGCGTATAGCCGGGTAGTTATTTCCATGATTTTCCCACCTCCAGCCTTTGCCCATGTCTAGCCCGCAAGAGGAGCCCAACCTCAACAACCAGCCCAACGAAATTGCCGGCAACCGCCCCGCGCAACCCGCCGCCGACACCACCAAAATGGGCGCCGATGCGCATAATACCAACGCCAACAGTCCCTTGCAGCCCGCCACCCCAGCCATGCAGTCGGGCGAGGCTACCCGCCCGCCCTCCAGCACCGAGCTGGTTGATAGCGAGATGGAAGCCGGCCAGGGCGCCGTGGAAGACGGTGGCCAGCAAGAAAACCGCGAAGCCAACCCCGCCGACGTGCAGCCTCGGCCCGCCGGCACCGAGCAGCCGTTGAACAAGCTAGCCGGGGCGGCGCCCGCCCGCCCCGCCGCCCAGCCCGATAGCCCAAGCCCGGCTACCACGTCCAGTAAATCCTTGGCCAATAGCGAAACCAGCGTGCGCCACGGCGCCGTGGAAGATGGTGGCCAGCAGGAAAACCGCGAGGCTAGCCCCGCCAGCGTAGCCGGTAGCTCGACGCAGCCCAACGTGTACGGCGGCAACTTCGGCAACGACGTGCAGGGTAGCTTCAACGACCCCAACCGGGCCAGCAACCAGCGCGCCGATGCCAACCGGGGCGAGTTTGGCGAGCAGGGCGGCCTGGGCGCCACCCACGGCGGTTTCGGCAACCAATACCGCGAAACCAACCCGGCTGCCGAGCACCCCGCCGCCGAGGCTGCCGAAGAGAAATATTATGGCGAAGGCGCCGCGCGCCCCGGCAACCAGCACAACGCTTACCGCACCTACGATGGCCAGGACCGCCGCCCCGAGGAGCAGGGCCACGCCGTGCGCGACACGCCCGCGCCGCCCGTCATGAATTTCGACACCAACGTGGCCGACCAGCAAACCGACGGCCGCGGCAACGTGCAAGACAATCGCAACCTGCCCGGCAAAACGGGCGAAATTGCTGCTTTTCAGAATGATAACGGCTCGCCTACCGTTGGCAGCGCCTACGCCGCCGACTACGGCCACACCTCGGGCGTGGGCCTGCCGGCCGGGGCTACCGACAACCACCTCGAAATGGGCCCCAATGGCCACAGCGAGCAGGAAGATGAGCGCTCTTCGCGCGGTGGCTACGACAACCAGGGCAGCCAGGGCGGCCGCAGCCACGACCAGCAGCCGGGCGGCAACGCTCCTGCCGGCCAGAATGCGCCCGCCCCCGTCGATGCGCCCAACACGCCCCAAACGCCCGGCTACGGCTACGGCCACGAGCGCAGCGAGCAGGCCCAACCCGGCAACCCCGATACCGGCGACTCGCGCAATGGCTTTGGCCCGGGTGGCTCCAAGGAAGGCGATGCCAGCCAGGGTCACGGCTCGAAAGGTGGCTCGTACGATGACCAGAACCCCGGCGCCCGCGGCCCGGAATATGACAATTTCACCCAGCAGGACAAAGCCCAGAACTACGGCCAGGAAAACCGGACCGATTTCCGCCCCGAAGGCGGCGACAAGCCTGCCGATGCCGACGACACCGCCCCGCGCCGCAACGCCGGCCGCGACGAGCCAGCCAAGTAAGCCGGCCGGTCTGCTGCCTGCCCCGCGGCGCTTGGCAAGCATGCCTCTTCGCTTCAGCTAACGCGGTAAGCTCCTCGGCCAAACTCCGCAGTGCGGAGTTATTTTCACTAAAAAGGCGCGGCTCTGCGAGAGCCGCGCCTTTTTTTCTGGCTAGGGCTGGCTAGCCTACTTGTGCACTTTCATGTCGATATCGTACTTGTAACGCGGCGGGCCGCCCAGCGGCACGGCAAAGAAGGGCAGCGCCGTGTCGTACTGGT
>CAYLNN010000015.1:0-85828 GCA_964385095.1 uncultured Hymenobacter sp. | reverse complement strand
AGTTCCAGTCCGAAATCCACTCGAAGCCGCTCTTGGTGCGCACGTTCACCGTGGTCAGGGTTACTTCCACGCCGCGGTTCTGGGTTTTGCCGATGTTGCGCAAAAACGAGCCGTAGCCCGTGGAGGTGGGCAGGGCGTCGGGCAGCAGCAGGTCGCTGGTGTTCTGCTGGTAGAGCTCCACGCTGCCCGTTACGCGGTTTTGGAAGAAGCCAAAATCCAGGCCGAAGTTGGTCGTAGCCGTGTATTCCCAGCCCAGGTTGGGGTTCGGGATGCTGCTGGGCACGGCGCCGGCCACGCCCGTGCCGCCAAAGTTGTAGTAGCCGTTGCCCAGGCTCGACTGCAGCGAGCCCAGCGTCTGGTAGGGGTTTACGGCGGTGCTGCCGGTGCGGCCGTAGCTGGCGCGCAGCTTCAGGTTGCTGAGCCACTCCTTGCCCTGCAAAAACGACTCGTTGGCGATGTTCCAGGCCACGGCCGCCGAGGGGAAGCCCTTGTACTTATTGCCGGGGGCTAGCCGCGACGAGCCGTCCACGCGCACCGTCAGGGTGGCCGAGTAGCGGTTGTCGTACGAGTAGTTGACGCGGCCCATGTAGGAGAGAATGTCCCACTGGCTTTCGTTGCTGGTGCCGGCCGTGGGCGTGCCCGCGCCCAGGTTGGAGGCGAGCTGGTAGTTGGTGGGCAGGTTTTGGGCGCCCGTGGTAAAGCCGTCGGTGCGGAACTCCTGAATGCTATAGAGGCCTGTGAAGTTGACGTCGTGCTTGCCAAAAGCCCGGTTGTAGGTCAGGATGTTCTCGGCCAGCAGGTTGAAAGCAATGCTGTTGCCGCGGGTGGCCGCGTTCTGGCCCCCGGCCCGGGCGGGCGTGTTGGAGGCAAAGAACGACTCGTCGTTCTGGGTGCGGCCGTCGAGGCCCAGGTTGAGGCGGTAGTCGAGGCCCTTGAGGATGTTTACCTGCCCGTAGAGGCTGTTGAAGGTGCGCAGGCGGCGGCGGCGCTCCAGGTGGGCGTTGGGGGTGTAGTAGGTGAGCGGGTTGGCCTGGGCCTGGTCAGCGTTCGGGAACAGCACGAGGTTGCCGCTGGCATCGTAGGGCGAGGCCAGCGGGCTGCTGGTCAAGATATTGTAGAGGATGCTCAGGTTCGGGTCATCCTGGTTGGTGTAGGTGTTAAGGGTGTTGAAGCCCACCTTCACCCGCTTGCCAATCTGCTGGTCCAAGGTGCCGCGCAGCGAATAGCGCTGAATGCCCTGCACCGGCACGATGCCCGTTTCGTCGTAGTAGCCCAGCGAGGCCGAATACTGCGTCTGGTCGGTGCCGCCGCTCACGCCCAGCGCGTGGTTCTGGATATGGCCGTTCTGATACAGCATATCCTGGTAGTCGAAGCTGCGGCCCTCGTTGTAGTTCTTTTGCTCATCGGCCGTGAGGAAGCCGGCGGCCGTGTTGGGGTTCTGGCCGGCCGCCCGGAAGGCCTCGGCGCGGTAGTCGTAGTACTGCTGGCCGTTTTGCAAGTCGAAGCGGCCGTAGGGCGTTTTGGCGCCGTAGTAGCCGCTGTAGGTGGCACGCGGCGCGCCGCTCTTGCCGCGGCGGGTCGAAATCAGGATAACGCCGTTGGCGCCCCTAGCCCCGTAGATAGCCGTGGACGAGGCGTCCTTCAGCACTTCCAGGCCCACAATGTCGTCGGGGTTCAGGTCGTTGAGGCTGCCGTCGTAGGGCACGCCATCCACCACCAGCAGCGGGTCGTTGGAGCCGGCAAACGAGCGGTTGCCCCGGATGCGGATAACCGGCGCCTGGCCCGGCGTGTTGCTGGTGCTCGAAATATTGACGCCCGCCACGCGGCCCTGCAACGCCTGGCCCACGTTGGCCACCGGCACATCGCGCAGCTGCTCGCTGCTCAGGCTCGAAATGGCGCCCGTTACCTGGCTTTTCTTCTGGGTGCCGTAGCCCACCACCTGCACCTCGTTGAGGGCCTGGGTTTCGGGCACCAGGCTCGGGCTCACGTTGGCGCGCTTGCCCACCGGCAGCTCCTGCTTGGTGTAGCCTACCGAGCTGAATACCAAGATGCTGTTATCACCCGGCACGTTCACGGTGTAGTTGCCTTCCGCGTCGGTGGTGGCGCCGGTGGTGGTGCCTTTTACTAGCACCGTCACACCGGGAATACCCTCGCCGTTGTCGGAGGTAACGCGGCCGGTAACGGGGCGGGCCCCGGCCACCTGGGCGTAGGCGACCTGGGGGGCTAGCGGGGCCAGGCCGCCGCTCAGCAAGAGCATCGGCACGAGCCGCGACCATTTCAAGCCCTTCAGCGGGCGAGACGAAGGTAGGTGTTTGTTCATGGGTGGGAAACTTGAAAAGTGAAATTATTTTGAGCTGTTAGCTAGGAGCTGTTAGCTTGTTAAATGCCCCTGAGGGGGCTCCTCACTAGCCACCGACCAGCAGCTAACATCTTAAAAACTAGAAGCCTATCGAGTTGCCACCATCCACGGGCAGCGACACACCCGTGACGTAGCGCGCGCCGTCCGAGGCCAGGAACACGGCGGCATGGCCGATATCGGCGGGCTTGCCAAACTTGCCCATCGGGGTGCGGCGCATGGCGCGGTCGCGGCGGTCGGGGTCCGAGTTCATGGCCGTGCGGCTCATTTCGGTTTCGATAAAGCCGGGGGCAATGGCGTTGATGCGCACGCCGTCCTTGGAAAACTCCGAGGCCAGCACCTTCACCATGCCTTCCACGGCCGACTTGGAGGCCGCGTAGGCCACCACGCGGTCGATGCCGTAGTAGGCGGCCATCGACGAAATCATGAGGATAACGCCGCTGCGGCGGGCCACCATGCGCTTGGCCGCGGCCCTGGTGAGGGCAAACACGGCGTTGAGGTTGGTGTGGATGATGCGGCTGAAATCCTCATCGGTTACTTCCAGCGCAGGCTTCTTCATGTTGATGCCGGCGTTGTTGACCAGGATGTCGAGCGGGCCGTGGGCGGCTTCCACCCGCTCCACCAGCTCCTCAAGGCTAGCCAGGTCGCAGATGTCGTTGACCACGAAGTGCGCCCCCTCCCCTAGCTCGGCGGCCGAGGCTTGCAGCACGGCTTCGCGGCGGCCGGTGATGATAACCGTGGCGCCGGCCGTTAGCATGCAGCGGGCTATTTCGAGGCCGATGCCCGTGCCGCCCCCCGTAATGAGCGCGACCCGGCCCGCCAGCGAAAAAATGTTGCCCTGCGGCGCTGTTTCGGGCGTAGTAGTGGCCGCGTGGCCGTTGCCGTTAGAAGAGAGCACCGTGTTCATAGCGCAGAAAAACTGGGGTTGAGGGGGTAGGAATTACTTGAGCTGGTAGAGCCGCACGAGCTCCTTTACTTCGGCGAGCGAGCGGGTGGGCGGCGCGAAGGGTGCCGGAATGGGCTGCCTGGCGTAGGTCTGGAAGTAGAGCACGCAGGCATCGCGCCACCACAGGGCCTCCTTGCGCTGGGTCTGGAGGCGGGCCGCCACATCGGCATACAAGGCCGGGTCGAGGGCGGGGCGGGCGGCCGCCCACTGTTTTTGCAGCCACAGCACCGAGTCGGCACCGGTGTAGTAGCGGGTGGCCAGCTCGTTCCAGAGGGTGCGGCCGGTGCTGAGCTGCTGCGTCCAGGGCACGTGGTGAAACCAGAGCAGGTAATCGAGCGGGCAGGTGCGGGCATCGCCCCAGTGTTTCTGCACTTCGGGCTTGTACTCGGCCAGCGCGTTGGAGCCCGTGGCGGTGCGGTCGAAACCCAGGCCTAGCGAATCGGCCTTGTGGTAGTACACGGCCGTCCAGTCGGGCCGGCCCGACTTGGCCAGCCAGGGCTGGGGGCCGAAGTGAATGCTCTCCCCCATGATGTGGTGCAAACCCAGCGGCATGGTGTAGCGCACGTAGATGCTGCGCGACTGCCCCAGCAAATCGGTAATCGTGCGCACGGCGGCCGGCTCGGTGGTCAGCGTCATGCGCGTCCATTCCTGGGCAATGGCGGCCGGGCTCAGCGTGTGGTCCCAGGCCAGGCGGCCGAAGGCGTACCAGTTGGCCTGGCCCACCGGGTGGCCGGTCCAGTTGCGGTCCGAGCCGATGTTAGCCACGCCCGCCATGGCGCTCAGCGCGTGGTGGTCTACCGAGCCGTCCACCACCCTAGCCACCGTCGAGCCAGCGCCCTTGGCGTAGGTATCGGATTCTAGCACTTCCTTGATGAGCGGCCCCAGGTACACGAGGTGGGTGGCAAAGCCCAGGTATTCCTGCGTAAGCTGCACTTCCAGCACCAGCGGCGTCTTGGGCATGGCCCCAAACAGCGGGTGAAACGGCTCGCGGGCCATGAAGTCAATCGGCCCGTTCTTCACCTGCACCAGTACTTTGGGGTCAAACTTGCCGTCCAGGGGCTGAAACTCTTCGTACGCCTGCTTGAAGCGGTCCTTGCTACCAGCCTGATACACAAAGGCCCGCCACATCACCACGCCGTCGTGGCGACCCAGGGCCTGGGCCAGCATATTGGCGCCATCGGCGTGGTTGCGGCCGTAGTCCTGCGGGCCGGGCTCGCCCTCCGAGTTGGCTTTTACCAGAAAGCCGCCGAAATCGGGAATGGCCTGGTATAGCTCGTCGCTCTTGGCGGCCCACCACTGCTTCACCTGCGGGTCGAGCGGGTCGGCGGTGGCTAGCCCCCCCAGCACCTTGGGCGCGGCCCAGAATACCGAGAGGTACACCCGCTGCCCATAAGGCCGCAGCACGCCCGCCACGGCCGCCACCTTGCCGATATACTCGGCCGAGAGGTAGCGCGCGCTAGCATTCACATTATTGATAACCACGCCATTAATCCCAATCGAGGCATTAGCCCGGGCGTAGTCGGTGTAGCGCGGGTCGAGGCGCTCGGGCAGCTCGTACCACTTCCAGATGCTGGCGCCGGCGTAGCCGCGCTCCACGGTGCCGTTCTGGTTGTCCCAGTGGTTGAGCATCCGGAAATCGATGCGCGGGTTGCTGCTCAGGTTGAGGCCCGCCAGGGGCTGGCGCGTTTGCACCTGCCGCAGCAGGGCAAACGCCCCGTAGAGCACTGCCCGGTCGGTGCGGCCGGCGATAACGAGGTTGTTCTTCTCCGAAAAAATGCGGTAGCCCTCGGCCTTGAGCGGCTGGCCAGTGGCGCTGGCCGCGGCATCTACGCGCAGCACGATGCCGCCCGTGCGGCTGCCCGCGCTGGCTACTACCGGCACAGCCTGGCCCAACAGCCCCGCCAGCCCGCGCGTCAACTCGGCGCTGGCCGCGCGCAGTACCGGCGTGCTACCGGGGCTAGCCACAAACTGCGCCGCCCGCGCAAACTGCTGGCGTTCGGCTGCGTTAGCGATGCGGTCGTACTTCAGCCACAGCCGGTAGCCGTCGTCGGCGCGGCTGGGGGCCGCGGCGGCCAGGCACAGTAAGAGCAGAAGTACGTTGCGTACCAACACGGCGGACGGGCGGTAAAAGTGTATGGTAACCAGGCAGATAAGAAAAAGAGACGCGGAGCGCCTCGCCCTTACAGCAGCAGGCGGCGCACGCCGTATTCGAGGCCGCGCAGCTCGGCTAGCCCGCGCAGGCGGCCAATGGCCGAGTAGCCGGGGTAAGTGCGTTTGTTGGTGCTCAAATCGTCGAGCATTTGGTGGCCGTGGTCGGGGCGCATGGGTAGCGCTGTCTTTTCTTCGCCGGCAACTTCCCGGCGCAGCTCCTCCTGCACCAGGGCACGCACCACGGCGTACATGTCCACGTCGCCGGCCAGGTGGTCGGCCTCGTGGAAGTTGCGCGGGTTTTCTTCGCGCTTGGTAGTGCGCAGGTGCACAAAATGAATGCGCGGGCCAAAGCGCTCGACCATGCCGGCGAGGTCGTTATCGGGGCGGACCCCTAGCGAGCCCGTGCAGAAGGTCAGGCCATTAGCGGGCACGTCGCAGGCGGCCAGCAAGCCGGCCAGGTCAGCCTCAGTGCTTACTACGCGGGGCAGGCCCAGCAGCGGGAAGGGCGGGTCGTCGGGGTGAATGCAGAGCCCGATGCCTACTTCCTCGGCCACCGGTGCTACCTGCCGGATGAAGTAGTGCAAATTGGCCGTGAGCGCAGCAGCATCAATGCACTGGTATTCATTCAAATACTTCTGAAAGCTGCTCAGCTCGAAGGCTTCTTCCGAGCCGGGCAGACCGAGCAGGGTCGTGTTGGTGAGCTGGGCCACGGCTTCGGGGCTCATGCTGGCAAACTGCTGGCGGGCGGCCTCGGCCACGGCGGGCTCGTAATCGACTTCGGCGCCGGGGCGCTTCAGAATGCACAAATCAAACACGGCAAAATCCTGCCACACGAAGCGGAGCGCGCGGCTGCCATCGGGCATCTCATAGTTCAAATCGGTGCGCGACCAGTCGAGCACGGGCATGAAATTGTAGCACACCGTGCGGATGCCGCAAGCCGCCAGATTGCGCAGGCTCTGCTGGTAATTGGCAATGTACTCGTCGCGGCTGGGGCGGCCCTTCTTGATGTCTTCGTGCACTGGCAAGCTCTCAACCACAGCCCAATGCAACGGCGAGTGCGTTGCGTTGGCAGCCTCAATAAGCTGCTGGCGCGCCCGGATTTCGGCCACCGGCCACTGCGCGCCCACTGGCAAATGGTGCAGCGCCGACACCACCCCGGCGCAGCCCGCCTGGCGAATATCGAAGAGCGAAACCGGGTCGTTGGGCCCGAACCAGCGCATAGTGTGCAGCATGGCGTTTTATAAAAAAAGTGCAATTTTTTGCCTCCTGCGCCGAGTTGCGCTAGGTGCTAGTTGCAACAAGGCTAGCCGGAGGCCTGGGTGGAATCTGATTCAAATGTAACGGTACTGTTACCACTTGCTAAAACCTAAAAAGCTCAAATTCAGGGAAAATAGCTTATAAAACTATCGGCAACGTTTCCGGAACCGTTGCCGATAGGTGATATTTGCAAAATATTTTTTTGAGCATTCTTTTCAGCCAGCTATTTCGTAGCTTCAACCCCACCTTCACATTATCCACCTTTCCTCCCACCCTCCTGTTATGGTTAAATGTGTTAAGTGCAGCCTTACCGATGACGTGATGAAAGCGGGCTTTGTGCGGGGCCGGCAGCGGTTTTTCTGCAAGTCCTGCGAGTATCACTTCACAGCCGAGAAGCCGGCCGGTGCCCCTAGCCGCAAGCGCCACCAGGCCACCATTGCCGACGTGGCCCGGCAGGTGGGCGTGGCGCCCTCCACCGTGTCGCGGGCGCTCAATGGCCACTCCGACATCAGCCCCGTTACGCGGCAGGCTATTCTGGAGGCTGCTCAACAGCTCGATTATCAGCCCAACCTATTGGCCCAGAGCCTCAAAAGCCAGGCTACCAACACCATCGGCGTGCTTATTCCGGACCTGGAGCGGCCGTTTTTTGCCACCGCCGTCAGCGGCATTCAGCAGGTGGCCACCAAGGCGGGCTACCGGGTGATGATTTGCCAGTCGAAAGAGTCGTACGAGGCCGAGGTCAGCAACGTGCAGGCCCTGATTGCCAGCCGGGTAGATGGCTTGCTCATCTGCCACTCGCGCGAAACCGAGAACTTCGACCACGTGAAAGACCCGGCGCGGCGCGGCATCCCGGTGGTGCATTTCGACCGCGTGTGCAACGAAGTGAACAGCGCCAAGGTCATCCTCGACGACCGGCTAGGGGCCTACACCATCACCGAGCACCTCATTGAGCAGGGTTGCCGGCGCATTGCCATTCTGGCGGGGCCGGCCACCCTGCTCATCAGCCGGCAGCGGCAGGCGGGCTACCTCAGCGCGCTGCGCAAGCACGGCCTGCCAACCACTGAGGAGCTGTGCGCGCACATCGACTTCCGGCCGGCTTCGGCCGTAGCGGCGCTCGATGTCTGGCTAGCCCTGCCCGAGCCGCCCGACGCCATCTTTGCCATTAACTATACCAACGCGTTCGACCTGATGCTGGCCCTGCGCGAGCGCCACGTGCGGGTGCCCGAGGATATGGCCATCGTAGGCTTTGGCGACGAGTTTCTGGCCAGCCTCATCGAGCCGGGCCTCACGACTGTCGATTTGCACCCCTTCCGCATCGGCCAGCAGGCGGCTAGCCTGTTTTTGGAGCAAATGGCGCAGAAGGAAGACTTTCAGCCCCGCACTTGCGTGGTAACCAGCGAGTTGGTAGTGCGGCAGTCGTCGCTAAAAGGGCGCACTGTAGCGGCGAAAGTCGCTGTTTGAAAGTATCTATAATCTAAAAACGTTTGTCCTGCTGCGCTTGCCGAAGCATCTCTGCCGTGCCGCTAGGGCCGTGGGGCAGAGGTGCTTCGGCAAGCGCAGCAGGACAAACGTTTTTTTAGGCAATCCCTAAACTAGGCTCGTATTAAAAGCTCTGCACCATGTTGTTGTGCAGGGTGCGGGGCGTCCAGTAGCCGCTGGCGATGATGCGGCGGATGGTGAAGAGCGGGTCCGTTTGGTCGCGCTTTTCGGCCAGGCTGAAGGCGGCCACGAAGCCGCGCTGCTTGAGTTCGGGGAAGGCCTGGGTGTTCCAAAGGCCGAAAGGATAGGCGAAATACTTGATTTTCTTGCCCGTAATTTCTTCCAGCGTTTTGGTGGGCTTGTCGATTTGGGTTACCCAATCCTGGCCCTGGTATTTCTTCACGTTGTGGTGGTCCCAGGTATGCGAGCCGATTTGGTTGCCCTCGTCGGAAAGCTGCTTCACCATGTCCTTGGTCATGTAGTGCGGGCGGCCAAGGCTCACGGTCATCACAAAATACACGCCCTTGAAGCCATACTGGCTGAGCGTGGGCCTAGCGATGGTAAACTGGTCGAGGTCGGTATCGTCGAAAGTCAGCATCACGGGCTTGCTGGGCAACTTGGCGCCGGTGGTGAGGTAAGCGTAGAGCTGGTCGGGCTGAATGGTGTGGTAGCCACTGTCGGCCAGCATCTTAATCTGCTCCTTGAACTTGGCGATGGGCACGATATAGTCCTTGGCGCCCTTCGAGTCGCGGCCGGTCCAGTCGCGAATCTGGTGGTAGCACAAAATCGGCACCTGCGGGCGGGCGTAGATGGCGGCCGCATCGCCGGCCCGGGCGGCCGGAATGGTGCTGGGGTCGGGGCCGGGCTTGGCGTTGGCTTCTTCGGCGGCCACGGCGGCGGTGCCCGTGGTGGGGGCAGCTTCGTCGATTTTGGCCGCGTCGGCTTTGCCCATCGCTTCGGCGTCGGGGGTGGTGCGGGCCTCGCCGGTGGTGGCAGTTTTGGAGTCGCAGGCGGCTAGGCTCAGCGTGGCGGCCAGGGCGGCGGCTACCGGAAACAGATTTTTCAAGGAAGCAATAAGAAAGCCGGCGGGGCGCAACGGCGGATGAAGAGTGTACTTTTGCACAAAGCAACAACCCCCATCGCGGATGAACAAACTACACGGCACCGGCGTGGCCCTGGTGACTCCTTTTACTACTTCCGGCACCATCGACTGGGCCGCCTGGGAGCGCCTGCTCGATTTCAATCTCGCGGGCGGCGTCGAGTACCTCGTCATTAACGGCACCACGGGCGAATCGCCCACCACCACAGCCGCCGAAAAAGCGGAGCTGCTCGACGTGGCCCGGCGGCACGTGGCCGGCCGCGTGCCGCTCGTGTACGGCATCGGTGGCAACGACACGGCCACCGTGGTGCAGCAACTGCGCAGCTTCGACCCTAGCGGCATCGAAGCCATTTTGTCGGCCAGCCCCGCGTATAATAAGCCCAGCCAAGCGGGAATACTCGCGCACTACCAGCACTTGGCGGAGGCCTCGCCCCTGCCCCTCATTCTCTACAACGTGCCCGGCCGCACCGGCTCCAATCTGGCGGCCGACACCACGCTGCGGCTCGCTGAGCACGAGAACATTATCGGCATCAAGGAGGCTAGCGGCAACGTGGAGCAGTGCCTGGTTATTCTGGCCAGGAAGCCGGCCGATTTTCTATTCCTGAGCGGCGACGATATGCTTACGCTGCCGCTTATTGCCTGCGGTGGCCAGGGTATTATCTCGGTGCTGGCCAATGCATTTCCGCAGCAGTTCAGCGACATGACCCGCGCTGCGCTGGCCGGCGACTTTGCCCGCGCCCAGCAATTGCTATTCGGCCTGGTGCCCCTCAACCCACTGATGTACGAGGAGGGCAACCCCGTGGGCGTGAAGGCCGCGCTAGCCCTGCAAAATGTGTGCGAGCCCGCCGTGCGCCTGCCGCTAGTACCCGCCAGCGAAGGGCTGACGGCGCGGATAAAGGCCCTGCTTGCCATCTAACGGGTAGCAAATAACAGCGAACAGCCACGCCGCAACCAGTAACTGGGTTGTGGCGCGGCTGTTCGCTAGTAAGGCTATTGCCTAGCCGACGCTAGCCCGCTGCTCGGGCGCAAACGACTCGGCTTCGACGAAAATGCGTTTGAACTCGGGGTGCTTGGCGCGGATGGCTTTTTCGAGGCGGCCCACGGCGTCTTCGACCTGCTGGGCGGTGAGTTCCTGCTGAAAGCGCACGTCGAGCGCCAGAAAAGCTTCGGCGGGCCCGAGGTACATGGACAGCGGCGGGCGTATGCTTTGCACGGCCGGGTCGGCCTCGGCCACGGCTTGCAGGCTAGCCCGGGTGGCGGCGTCGATGCCCTCGCCCACCAGCAGGCCGCGCGTTTCCTTGAGCATGAACACGGCCATACCAATCAGCAGTACTCCAATGGCTAGCGAGGCACTGCCGTCGAGGTAAGGATTGTTAAGCAATTGCCCGAAATACACGCCGGCCAGCGCAATAACCAGTCCCACGAGCGCGGCCAGGTCTTCGAGCAGAATGGCGTACACGGCCGGGTCGCGGCTGGCGCGCAGGGCCTTCCAGAAGCCGGCGTCGCCGCGCGTTTTGTTGAATTCGCGGAAGGCCAGCGAGCAGGCCACACCCTCGAAAAGCACGGCCAGGCCTAGTACCCAGTAGTTCCAGGTGGGGTCGCCGAGTGCGGCGGGCTCCTTAATGTGAATCCAACCCTCGTAGAGCGAGATGCCGCCGCCCACCGCAAAAATGAGCACGGCCACAATCATCGTCCAGAAATACAGTTCTTTACCGTGGCCGAAGGGGTGCTCATTATCGGCCGGCTTGCTGGCCTGCGACAACCCTAGCAGAATGAGCATGCCATTACCGCTATCCACCAGCGAGTGAATGCCTTCGGAGAGCATGGCCGCGCTGCCCGTAAAAAACGCCGCCGTAAACTTGGCTACCGCAATGGCCAGGTTGGCCCCGATGGCCCCGTAGACGACTATTTTAGAACCACCAGCCATTTTATCAGTGCGTAAGTATCAGGGAGCAGTTATCAGCTGGAAATCCTCAACGTTGATTTTAGCCGGCGAGTTTTCATCTGATATTCATTGAGGCGGCCGGGCCAGGGGCGCACTTGCACACGGTTCACTGGTAATTATGCACTGAGCTTACCAGCCGCTGGCCAGCACGTCGGCAATGTGCATTGCTTTGATTGCCAGCTTCTCACGGCGGATATACGCCTCCAGGTGCATGAGGCAGCTCACGTCGGTACTCACGAGGTAGTCGGCGCCGGTGGCCAGGGCGTGCTCGACCTTCTGCTGAGCCATCGCCACCGAAATCGCCTCAAACTTGACGGCGAAGGTGCCGCCGAAGCCGCAGCAGGTGGTGGTTTCGGCCATCTCGATGCGGCGCAGGCCCGCCACGCCATCGAGCAGCCGGCGCGGCGCCTCCCGGATGCCGCACTCGCGCAGGGCCGCGCACGAGTCGTGGTAGGTATAGGTGCCCGGCAGGCTAGCCCCCGCAATGGTGCTGAGGCCCAGTACGTCGGTCAGAAACTCGGTGAGCTCGTAGGTGCGGCGCTGCACGCCCTGGCAGACCGGAGCTTTAGGCGTCCCCCCAAATAAGTGCGAGTAGGCGTTGCGCACCATGCCCACGCACGAGGCGGAGGGGCTCACCACGTAGCGCGTTTCGGCCGCCCCCGGGGGGAAATCAGCGAGGAATTTCTCAGCGATGTTACGGCTTTCGGCCTTGTAGCCCGCGTTGTAGGCGGGCTGACCGCAGCAGGTTTGGGCGGGGTTGTAGTGCACCTGGCAACCGGCTTTTTCCAGCACCTTCACCATATTCAGGGCGGTGTGCGGGTAAAGCTGGTCGACGAAGCAGGGGATAAAAATATCGACTTGGGGAGTAGGCATGGACTCAGGAATTATCCACCGGCTCGCTGCCCAGCCGGTAGAATAGTATACAAATTATAGTTACAAGTCATACTAATTATACTCCTCTTCCCAGGGAGCTTTTTTATTAAAAGCAGGCGAGCACGGGCGTTTCAGCACCCTTGGCCCCGACCCGCCGCTATTCAGATAAAGTGTAACGCACTCACTGCTAAACTCTAGCAGATATTCTGTCACGTCAGACTCTATCCGGTACTCAGTGGCTGGCTCCAGCGCTAGCTCAAGGCAATACGGCTCTATCCAAAGCAGTAGCCTGGTGGCCTCCACGTTGCGAAACTCCAGGCCGATAATGGGTTCTGGCACTTTCGCTACTTCAGTCTTTTTGAATAACCAGCTCAACATCGCCTAGCAATGCATCGCAAAAACCTGGGCAGCCGCCAGCCGCGCATCGGCAAACCTCTCCAAATTCAGCCCTGGGCGCTCACCCTGTTCGGCCAGATACGCCACCAGGTTCTCGGTCGCCATGTTGCCCGTGAGCACGTCGGTGGCCATGGGGCAGCCGCCGATGCCACCGATAGCCCCGTCGAAGCGGCGGCAGCCGGCCTGGTAGGCAGCCTGCACTTTTTCGCGCCAGGTGGTGGGCGTGGTGTGCAGGTGGGCGCCAAACTCAATCTGCGGGAAGGCCGGAATTAACTCCTCAAACAAGGGCGTAATAAGCGCGGGCGTGCTCACGCCGATGGTGTCGGACAGGGCCACGATGCGCACCCCTAGCGCGGCGAGCTGCTGCGTAAAATCAGCTACCACCGCCGGGCTATACGGGTCGCCGTAGGGGTTGCCGAACCCCATGGAGAGGTACACAATCAGCGTTTTACCCCCGCGCTCGCACAGCGCGTGCATGGCGGCCACGTCGGCCAGCGCCTCGGTAATGGTCTGGTTGGTGTTGCGGCGCTGGAAAGTTTCGCTGATGGAAAGCGGAAAGCCTAAGTAGCTGATTTCGGGGTGGCTGGCGGCCTGCTCGGCGCCGCGCAGGTTGGCCACGATGGCCAGCAACCTGGTTTTGGTCTGGCTTAAATTCAGGCCAGCCAGCACCTCGGCCGTATCGCGCAGCTGCGGAATGGCTTTGGGCGACACAAACGAGCCGAAGTCGAGCACATCGAAGCCCACGGCCAGCAACTGCTGGAGGTAGGCGGTTTTGGTGGCGGTGGGGATGAAGTCATGCAGGCCCTGCATGGCATCGCGGGGGCACTCGGTGAGAACGATGGGGTGGGTAGGCATGGCACGAAGGTAAAGCGCCGTAGCGCGGCCGCGGGCAGCCATCTACGCGCGGCCGCGCAGCGTCCGGGCTACGGTGCGCCGAACTTGCCCGGCGGCGAGGGCGTTAGCCAGGTATGCTTTTTTCGTTTTTTTCGACCTCTGGCAAGCGGACGGCCGGAGGCTTTTTGCTGGTGCTGCTAGCCCTGCTGGCCTCGTGCAGCAAGCCGCAAACCCTGGCGGCCTTATTTCAAAAAACCACGCCGCACGATGACTACGGCCGGGCCCTCGACCGCGCGGGCTTACAGCAGGCCGCGTTGGGCCGGCAGTGGCAACAGGCCGCCGCCCAAGCCCTACGCGACTCGCTCACCGTGACCCTCCCCGTGCTCGAAACCGGCTATTTCCGCCCCGAGCAGCCCACGGCGGCCGGCTACCGCTACGCCGTGCGGGCCGGCGAACTGGTGCACGTGCGCCTCACGCTGGCGCCCGGCCCCGTGCTGGCCCCCCGCGTGTTTGTCGATGCCTTTGCGCTAGCCCCCGGCCAGGCGCCCGACCTGCTGAAGTGGGCTGCCACCGACACTACTGCTGCCGGCACCTACGACTACAGCTACCAAGTGGCCGACGATGGCCAGCACCTGCTGCGCGTGCAGCCCGAGCTGCTGGCGGCGGGCCGCTACACCCTGCGCCTGTGGCGCGGGCCAGGGCTAGGGTTATTTCCGGTGAAAGGGCGCACCGACCAGGCCATCGGCAGCTTCTGGGGCAACGCGCGCGATGGCGGCGCCCGGCGCCACGAGGGTGTTGACATTTTTGCCCCGCGCGGCACGCCCGCCGTGGCGGCTACCGATGGCTACATCACCCGCACCGGCGAAAGCAAGCTGGGCGGCCGCGTGGTGTGGCTGGCCGATGCCCAGGGCCAGCACCTCTACTACGCCCACCTCGACAAGCAGCTGGTGCAGCCCGGCCAGCGCGTGCGGGCCGGCGACACACTGGGGCTGGTGGGCAACACCGGTAATGCCCGCACCACAGCCCCGCACCTGCACTTCGGCATCTACCGCGCCGGGCGCGGGGCGGTAGACCCCTGGCCCTTCTTGCATCGTGAAGACCCGGTACCAACTGCCCTGGCCGGCCCCGACCGCCGGGGCGAGTGGGTGCGCCCCACGCGGGCCAGCCGCACGCTGCCCACCACCCTGCCCCTGCTGGTGCAGGGCCAGCGCGCCGGCTATTTGCGCGTGGCCTTGCCCGGCGGCGAGCGCCGCTACGTAGCTGCTCGCGCCGTGGCCCCGGCGCAGCCCCTGCGGCGCCTTACGCTGGCCGCGGCCCACGAAATTCAGCTCGCGCCGGCGGTCGATGCGCCGGCCGTGGGCATCTGGCCGCTGCGCACAGCGGTAGTAGTGCTGGGCCAAAGCGCCGGCTACTCGCTCTTACGAGGGCCAGCCGGACAGCAGGGCTGGGCCCGAATATGAGGAGCCAGCCTGTCTAAGACACCTGCCACTGCGCAGTTATTTTGAAAGAATAGCACGCCGGACAACCACCGCCCACCCGGTTGCCTGCGTCAGCATCGCCTTGCTCGGGGCAGCTAGCGGGTGCCGACGCGCCAGGCTAATAACCTGACCAGAAACCCGACGCAGATTATTTTATCTTTAAATAATTCAACTATAAGTCCTGCTCCAGCCTGCCTGCTGGCAGTTGGCTGCATTATTTTAAAGGCAACTCCAGCAAGCGTAACGCATTTGCAGTCTATTTATTGCCTTTAATAAGAGCAGTAAGCCAAAAACTATCTGCCAGGTTACCTCGGTACGCGCTTGTACTTTTGTGGGAGATAGCCGAAACTTTTATTTTTACTTTACCCCATTTGTCAGCGCGTAAAGCCTTGGCTGGCAGGCGCTTCGGAACCGAGCTGCTCAACCTTGGGGCTGCCGCTAGGGCCACGGTTGTCGAGCTACGGTGTGCTCGCTCCTTAGTAGACATTTCCCGGCATCGGCTGTCTGCCTTTGGGCTGCCGCAGGCGCAGCTAGGCCTGGGCAGCTGCTAGGCTGCCACCGGTTGGCTGCCAGGTCGGCCGTCTTACCTGCTAAAAGTAATTTTGCTGCCCGTCTTAGCTTTGGCATTGTTTTTAGCTTAATGTAAATCCAAGGGAACTTTTTTTTTCGTTTGTCTCAATATGGATAAACTCGCTACTTCATCCGCTGGTCTGCTCGCGCGTATGCAGGCTGCCTCCTGGCAAGAACAACTGCGTGCCAGCGTGCGCCTTTACCTGGAGCTAGGCGCTAAGCCTAGCCTAGCTCAAGAAGCTGATATACTATTACAACGCACTGAAGCCGAATTGCTTGAATACTTATTAGCTGGTGCTCCGCCTACCCCACCCGAACGCCAGCGCGCCCGACAGCTGCTCGACATGGCTCAATATGCCCTGCTTGATGACCAGCTGCAAGAGTCGCTTTTGCCTGGCTGTGAAGGCCGCCTGACTTGCAGCAACTAATAGCAACCGCACCAAGCTGGCTAGCCTCCAGTCGACTTTGCCAACGCCGTTGTCCTCAAATAAAAAGGCTCCCTGAACTTTCAGGGAGCCTTTTTATTTGCTACTATTCAAGGTTATACCCACTTGTTATCGAGGGTAGCACCATTGACATCAATCTTGTTGGCCGAGATAACCAAGCTCAATACCATAGAAGCCTGGGTTTCGGCGCCCCGTGCATCAAAGCTCTCGGCATAGCTCACGCAGTAGGCTTCTTTAAAGGCAATTTCCTTCATTTTAGAGTCCTGGTCGCCGCGCTTGAATACAATCTTACCATCGGCCCGCTTGTAGGGGTCCAGCATCCAGCTGATAAGCTTCACGCTATCAGTCGAAACGATAGTCACCTTAATAGTGCCCCCCTGCACCACCGACGAAGGGCGCCCCTTATCGTCCGTGGTTTGGTTGAAGGAGTAGCCGCAGCTTACTACTTCACATTCCTCGCTGCCAGCAGCATCAAAAACTGCACTAAAAGAAGCCATGTTAAAAAAGAATTGGTGGAAAAATACCCTACCCTAGCTATACGCAGGTAGGTGGTTGAAGTTAAGACTATCAGTATTTAGTAACCTGAAAATAACTTAGCTCACGCTTTCTCTTCAGCCTACTGTTGAGCATATTCCGCGTTCCAGTCACGGTCAGGATTGTCGGGGTCATCGCCCTTAGTACCGTCGAGCGAAACCATGAAGGTTTTGGCCGGAAAGTAGGGCACCATGTGAATATCGAGGTTGATGCGGTCCTTTTGGTCAGGGTCACGCTCAAACTTCTTAATAGAAAATTTCTCAATCAGCTTGCCTGGTCCGGCGATGCTATCCAGGAAGCGCACAATCTGTTCCTGAATATCCATACGCATGTTGTGGTCCCAGTTCTCGAAGGCGCGGCGGTTCAAAAAGTCAATCAGCACCTTGGTCACGTAGTCGAACACGCGCACTACTGAATAGGTCTGCAAACCAATGTTATCGCCGTTGAAAAGCGTCTTGGCCGAAAAAGCCATTACCCGGCCGTACTCGTTTACCATCGGCACGAGGCCGATTTTTTCGAGGTTAGAAATCTCGCTCTTACGTAGTGGAAACTTCACGCCGTCCACCTCATTGAGGGTGCCGTGCTTGCGGCCCGCCGTCACCTGCGAGGCTAGCGTGGCATAGATGCGGCCCGCCAGCGCCGAGGAGGGTGGCACGTACAAGTCTTCTTCTTCCCCGATTTCCTCCAGCTTGCCGCGGCCCACCAGCCAGTTGGCGGCCATCACCACGTTGGATTTGTGGGCGTCGGCCCCGGTTAGGTTGGCTTCTTCAAACAGCTCGATTACGTCTTCCGGCGTGTCGTAGTGCTCGAAATCGGTGACCATCATCACCTTGTTCTTATGGGCGATTTTAGCCCACTTATCCACTACTTTGTTTGAGCCCAGGTAGCCCGGCACCACTAGCAGCGAATAGTTATCGCGCAGGTCGAGGCGGTCGTAATTCTGCTCCAGCTCCTCCGACACGGCGTCGATAAAGGTGGTATTGTCCAGGTCCTGTAGCTGGTCTTTATCCGCGTTCAGGATGGATACGTTCTTGACCTCATCCAGGTCAGTGTTCTTGAAAAACAGCGCTACCGAGCGGTAGGCCTGCTCTAGCTCGTGGGTAGCCTCCACGGCGGTGCGCAGATTGTCGGTGAGCTGCTGCTCGGTAGCCTCCACGCGCTGCTGGCCTTTCTCGATTGCGTCGGCGGTCGAGTCGCTTTCGCTCAAGAGCTTGTGCCACAGGGCTAGTCGCTTTTTAAGCTGCTTGCGGTCAGCCTTTTTACTGTCTTCCGACAAGAATATCTTCTTGCGGGCTTTTTTTTCAGGATTGAGGTTAGAAGCCCCGTCAATGGTTGTTTCGAGCAGGTCGAAACCGCCCACCTTGAGCAGGGCCTGCGTGCTTTGTTCGAGGGAAGGAGTTGCTTCGCGGGCGCGGTAGCCAGCGGCGGCATCTTGCTGTTCGGGAGCCATGAAAAAAGGGAGATGCGGAAAAAGAAGAGGGAGCGGAAGGAGCGGCTAGCCTACGCTAGCTCGTCCATCATGGCCTGAATAGCTTGCAAAAAAGCCTTCTTGGTTTCGGGATTTTCCAGAGCCGTCTTTAAAATCTTATTCGATTTGAGTTGGCGCAGCAATTTGCTCAGGTCGTCGGTTTCGGCGGCGAGGCTGCGCAGAAAATCGCTTTGGTTGATGATGCCTTTCTTACCAAAATCACCAAGCGAGGCAAAATGCAGCTTTTCAGCCACGCCAGCCCCATCGGCATCGGTAAAATCGACGGCCACCTCGGGTTTGAAGTGGGCAAACACCGCCTCGGGCGTTTTCAGGCCCTCCACAATCTGAGCCCGCAGGGGCGTATTAGTGGTGAGTTTTTGCACCAGCAGGGTGCGGTTGAGGGGAATGTCCGAAATCGCTTCGGAAGCATTGTCGAGCTTACGCTCCTGACCACCAATTCCGTAGGAGTACATAGAGGAAAATGTAGAAAGTGAAATGGCCGGCTAGGGCCACGGTGTGCGTCGGTGGCTGGCTTGAGAATGGTTACGGGGCTGCTAATCTAAAGGTTTAAACGCCTAAGTTTGATGCAGAAGCCGGCCCGCCGGCCTACTGTCGAGCTTAATGCCTTAGCCCAAGCAACCCTGGCGGCCGGGTAGCACGTAGCTCCGGCGTTGCTTCTGTTTTTGCTCATCTTTTCCTCGTTGCCCGTGGCCTACTCCGACACCCTTCAGCGCAGCCTGCACATTGCCCAGGCCGTGGCCCATGAATACCGCCAGGCGCAGTACGGCGCCCCGCACCTGCTCACCGCTCTGCTGCATAATGAGGTAGGGCTAGCGTCCTGGTTGGTAGCGGTGCTCGATAAGGACATTCACTACCTACGCGAGTGGGCCGAGGTGCGTCTCGAAGACGAGCCCAAGGCCGCCCGCCCGCCCGAGCAGCCCACCCCCGACGCCACCGTGCAGCAGGCCCTGGAGCTGGCCGACCTGGTGGCCTTGCAGCTGGCCCGCGAGCAGCCCGATGCCCTGTGCGCCCTGGCCGCCTTGCTGCGCCCCGGCCTGGCTTTTTCGGCCGAGCAGTTAAAATCGCTGCCGCTCACCCAGAAAGAAATTCTGGATGCGGCTCAGGCCGAGCGGCCCGCGCCCGCAGCTGCGCCCGCCGGCGCGGACGCTGCCGCTAGCCCCGCGCCCGCCCGGCAGGGCGGCGCGCTGGCCACCTACTGCACCGACAAAACCGCCCAGGCCCGCGCCGGCCAGCTCGACCCGATTGTGGGGCGCGACCGCGAAATCAGGCTGGTGGCCGAAATTCTGGGCCGCCGCACCAAGCCCAACGTGCTGCTCATCGGCGAGCCGGGCGTAGGCAAGTCAGCTTTGGTCGAGGGCTTTGCCCAGCAAATTGCGCTAGGGCTGGTGCCGGTGCATTTGCGCGAGGTAACACTCTTTGAGCTGGATTTGGGGACGCTGGTGGCCGGCGCATCGTACAAGGGCGAGGTCGAGGACCGCATCAAAAAGGTACTTACTGAACTCAAGCAATACACCCGCGCCATCTTGTTTATTGATGAGCTGCACGTGCTGCTCGACCCCAAGGGCAGCGCCGGCAGCGGCATTGCGCAGCTGCTCAAGCCCGAGCTGGCTAGGGGCGAACTGACCGTAATCGGGGCCACGACCAACGACGAGTACCGCCAGTATATCGAAAAGGATGAGGCGTTTAACCGCCGCTTCGACATCGTGCGCGTGGAGGAGCCCTCGGTGGTGGTGGCCGAGCGGATGCTGGAGCGCGTGCTGCCCATCTACGCGGCGCACCACGGCATTGCCCTGGGCGAGGGCACCGTGGGCGAGGCCGTGCGCCTGGCCAAGCGCTACCTCAAAGACCGGCAGCTGCCCGACTCGGCCATCGACCTCGTGGACCGCACGATGGCCGCCATCCGGATGCTCGACGAGCAGGCCGTGGCGGGCCTGCTCGCCCTGAAAACCGAGTTCGACGCCCTTGCGGCCCGCCACGCCGAGCTGCCCGAGGCCGACTACCTGCGCGAGTTGCGGTGGTTCTCATACCAGGTGCAAAACCAGGTTAGCCAGCTCTGGCTCAATCAGTTTGAAAACGAGCAGCAGCCCGACAAGCTCGAAACCAGCGCCGAACTCGAAACCTACCTGCGCGAGCTATTGGCCGCCGTGCTGACCCTAGCCGACACCAAGAAGGAAAGCGTGGAAAAGCAGGATATCGCCGCCATCGTATCGGGCAAAACCGGTATTCCGCTGGGCAAGCTGCAAAGCAACGAGCGTGACAAGCTGCTGCGCATGGACGAGGTTTTGCAGCAGCGCGTGGTGGGCCAGGACGGCGCCGTGCGCGCCCTGTGCGCCGCCATTCTGGAGTCGCGCTCGGGCCTCACAAAGGCCGGGCAGCCCATTGGCTCGTTCTTTTTGCTAGGGCCCACCGGCACCGGCAAGACCGAACTGGCCAAGGCCCTGGCCGATTTTTTGTTCAACGACGAGGCGTTTTTGATTCGCTTCGACATGTCGGAGTTCAAGGAGGAGCACTCGGCGGCCCTGCTCTACGGCGCGCCTCCTGGCTACGTGGGCTACGAGGAGGGCGGCCTGCTGGTCAATAAAATACGCGAGAAGCCTTATTCGGTGGTGCTGTTTGATGAGATTGAAAAGGCGCACCCGTCGGTGTTCGATATTTTTCTGCAAATTCTGGACGAGGGCAAGCTGCACGACCGGCTAGGGCGCGAGGGCGACTTCTCGAACGCCGTCATTCTGTTCACCTCCAACATCGGGGCCGAGCAGGTGAGCCAAACCTTCGCGGCCGGCGCTACCCCCGCCTCGGCCGACCTGCTCGAAACCATGAGCCGGCACTTCCGGCCCGAGTTTCTGGCTCGCCTCACCGAAATCGTGCCTTTTGCTCCCATCTCGGAGGAAAACGTGGGCCGCATCTTCGATATTCACCTGCGGCCGTTGCTGGAGCAGCTCCGGCGGCAGGGCATCACGCTCACGCTCAGCCCCGAGGCGCGGCAGCACTTAGCCTTGTCGGGCTTCACGCCCAAGTACGGGGCGCGGCCCATCACGGGCGTTATCCGCGCGCAGCTGCGGCGGCCCATTTCGCGGCTCATCATCTCGGGCGCGGCGAAGCCGGGCACTACGCTGGCCCTCACCCGGCCCGAGGGCAGCGACGAACTGCTGTGGACCACCAGCCACGACGAGCCCGCGGCCCCGGTGCCCCCCCTAGCCACGGCGGCCGAAGCGCTGGCGGCGGGCGCTTAGCTTTGCCCCGCCTGGGTTATTTTTTCCGTATTCCCCTGCCCTATATCGTCGTTTTATGCGGAGCTAACCGTGGGCGGCCAGTCGCTTTACCGGCTGCGCCAGTGCCAGTTTGCGTTCACGCAGGCCACCGACCCGCGGGGCCGGGCCGCGGCCAAGGTGCGCCACGGCCTGCTGCACCTGACCCTGGACGTGCCCGATGATGACCAGCTGCTCGACTGGGCCAACACCGTGCACAAGACCCTAGCTGGCCACGTCACCTTCTTCGAAGATGACCACCGCACGGCCCGCGAAACCCCCAGCTTCGCCGCGGGGCAGTGCGTAAGCTACCAGGAAACCTTCGTGGCCGGCGACGGGCAAGCGGGTGCCTGTGCCAGTTGCTCATCACCAGCAATGGGCTTGCGCTGGCGCTCGCAAGCAGCTTTCGCCGGTGGGCTGGCGGGTTGCGGCCCCGGCATCAGATTTCGCCACGGTACCCATTGCCCAGGCTGACCGTCGGGCTGCGTAGGGGCAGCGCTAGGCTCTGTGGGGCGTTAGCTGGTTAAAACAAGGGCCACTTGTTGTTGAGCTCCACGTCGCCGCTCTTGATTTTATTGGCCGAGAGGGTGAGCGCCATGGTCATGGACTGCGCGGAGGCGCTGCCGTCGAAAAGCTTGCGCAGGCCAACGCAATAAGCCTCGGTGAAGATGATGGTTTTACGGGCCACCGAAGCGTCATCAGCGGAGGCCACTACCAGCCGGCCGCTCATTTGTTTTTTGTCTTCGAGCGCCCAGCGATGCATTGCCTCATCGGGCACAGAGTCTATCTCCACCAGCAACTGGCCACCCTGCACGCGGGCATCGGGGCGGCCCAGCAGGTCAGTGTGCTGGCGCAGGCTCCAGCTAAAGCTGCGCACCACGTAGTCGCCGCCGTCGTCGATAAAAAGCTTGGCACTAAAAGCCATAACACAGGAATATTATTGAAAAGAAACCTCGCCAGATGCGGCTAGGGTAGGTACGGGCACCCTGGCCAAAAGGATGGGGCTAGCCCCGGACCAGCAACGAAACCCGGGCCTGGGGCGTAGCAAGGTACTCGCTAGCCTTCCCTTTTTGCTTGTATGCCCGATACCTACTACCGCTTGCCCCTCGACCTGGCGGGCCTCGTCGAGCGCCAGCAGCTGCCGCGCTGCTCGGTGCAAGAGTCTATTGCCCAGCACCTGTACCTGATGCTGACAACCCACTTCGGCGAGTCGCGCTACGAGCCTGATTTTGGCTGCCTGGTGTGGGAGCAGGACTTTGAGGCCATGACCACTATCCAGTGGAAAGATAACGTGCAACAGTCTATCGAGCACACCATTCGCACCTACGAGCCGCGCCTGGTGCGTGCCCGGGCGCAGGTGGCCGTGCTCGATTTTGAGCTAAAAAACGTGAACCAGCGCATTCGCAAGCGGCTCGATGTGCGGGTAACCGCCAGCCTGCACCACACCAACGAGCCGTTTGCTTTTCAGGCCAGCCTGTTCGTGGCCCCGCTGTCGGTGGAGTAACTTGGCCCGCGGGTTTGCCTTTTCTCTTTTCTCCGATGTTGCCTCCCCTCCCTTTTGCGTCGCCCGCGTCGGCCGCCCCCAATTTCAGCAAGGCTAGTGTTAAAAGCCGGCTTACGCGGCAGGCCGCCGAGTTCTGGGGCTACGCCGAAAACGACCTCGACGGCTTCGACCCTCTCGTGCAGCTGCTACTCGAAGCCTGCGCCGTTGAGTTCGAAAAGATGGGCCAAGAGCTTCAGCACACGCAGTACCGCCTACTTGAGCGCTTAGCTACCTTGCTGAACCCCGACGTGGTGGACATTGCGCAGCCCGCGCACGCCGTGGCGCAGGCCCGCGCCCGCGAAGCCACCGTGGCCCTGCCCGATACGGCGCAGTTCGTGTTTCAGCCCCCTGCGGTGGGCCGGCAGGCAGCCGGGCCCGAAATCTTTTTTTCGCCCTTGCAGGCCACTCGGCTCGTGGGCGGGGCCGTGCGCTGCCTGGCCACCGAGGCTACCGTGTGGCAGCTCGAGCCCAGCGGCCAGAAGCGCGTGGTGGCCCACAATGCCACCCCGTCGCCCGCCGCCCACCGCCGTCTGTGGCTAGGGCTGGAGCTGCCAGACACGGGCGTGGACCTAGCCGACCTGACCCTGTATTTTGAGTGGCTGAACGAGCCGCACGCGGCGGAATACGCCGCTTTTTTGCCGGGCGAGCAGTGGCTGCTGGGCAGCACCCCGCTCATGGGTCGCGCCGGCCTGCCGGTGCCCGAAGATCCCGCTAGTCTGGGTGAGGCCTACAACGTGTTGCAACGGGTAGAGCAGCAGGTGCGCGACTTCTACGGGCCGGCCTTTGTGCGGGTGGCGGGCCCGGCCGGGGCGCTGGCCGCCTACGCCCCCCGCCCCTACCCCGCCGAGCTGGCCGAAAGCCTGGACCCCGCCACCGACCTAGCGGTCCTCACCCAGCCGCTAACCTGGTTGGAGGTGCGCTTTTCGGCGGCCCTGCCCCCGGCGGCCTTCGTCCAGCTGCGGTGCGAGCTGAACTGCTTTCCAGTGCTCAACCGCCAGCTGCACAAAGTGCTGTACCGCTTGCAGCCGGCGCTCAACTTATTTCCGCTTGTGAGCGAGGCGCCGTTTCTGGCCATGCGCGAGGTGTATAGCCTCAGCAATGTGGTGTACCGCTCTACTACGCTCAACGACCTGAGCGCGGGGGCCACCGACACCTACACGCTGCGCGCCCAGGGCGTGGGGCGCTTCGACACCCGCACCGGCCACGAGGCCCTGCGCGAGCTGTTGGACCTGCTGCGCGATGAGAGCCGGGCCTTCACGGCGGCGGGCACCGACTTTATCAGTTCCATCCTGCGCGAACTCAACCAAAGCTTGACCCGCCTCGAAGAGCGCCTCGACCGCCAGCCCGGCGCCGAGCAGGCGGTGCCCTACCTGCTGCTGCGCCCGCGCGATGTGCAGGACAGCGTGTACCTGGAATACTGGTCGAGCAACGGGGCGCTGGCCAACCGGCTGCCCGCGGGCAGCCGGCTGCGCATTCACGATGGCCTGTATCTCGATGAGGTGCGCCTGCTCACCACCACTACCGGCGGCCGTGAGCGCCCCACCGCCGACGAGCGCACCCACGCCCTGCGCCGCAACCTGCTCACGCGCCAGCGGCTCGTGACGCTGGCCGACATCACGGCCGCCTGCTGGGCCGAGCTGGGCGCGCACCTGGCCGATGTGCAGGTGGCCAAAGGCTTCCAGAGCGGCCCCACGGCGGCGGCGGGCTTTGTGCGCTGCATTCGGGTGGCGCTGGTGCCGGCGGCGGGCAGCCGCCTCAGCCCGGCCGAGTGGCAGCAGGCCGCCCACGCGCTGCAAGTGCACCTGGCCGGGCAATCGGCCCTGAACCTGCCCTACGAGGTACTGGTGGAACCGCTGGCGGTGGGCTAGCCCACGCGCAGGAAAGCGGCAGGCCCTAGCGAAGGCATAGCTCGGCCGGAACAGCATCGTGCACCAATGGGCCGACGCAGTGCACTGCCTGCTGCAAGAAAGCCGCTAGCTGCGAGCCTGCCTGGCTAAGTAAGGGCAGCTGCCGCACTAGCTCATCGGTGGCGGCAACCCGGTATACCTGGCCGGCTGCCACGTGTATGCAAACTACTTGGTAAGTATGCTGACGCTTAAACTCATAAAAGGTCAGCCAGTCGCCCGCGCTGCTCCAGTACAAAAAGGTGGGCGGGTCAGTTTGGCACTCCCCGAGTGCGTGGGCTACGTGGCCGGCGCGGTGGTAAAGCAGCCGGGGTGGGCTAGCCACCGCCCAAAGCGCAAGGTCAGCCAGGCGATTTCCCCACACCTCCCAGGGCGCACTTGTCACGGCCACGTACTGCCCACCCGGGCTAGGCAGGACCGTGCCGGACTGCCTAGCCCCGCTGTTACCGGGTGCCAACGAGGTTTTGTAGCAGCAGGCGGCCCACATTTGCCGGCTCCATCTGCGGAAAAGCCCGTTTCAGGCGTTCGCTAGCCTCCTCCTGACTTAGGTGCCGCTGGTTTACCGCGCTGGCCAAATCGGCGGCTAGGGTATAGGCTGCCTCAATCTGTTGGCAAATGGCGGCGTAGCTAGCGGGCGTTACCTCCGGAAACTTTTCTTGCACAGCAGGCAGCAATGCGGCGGGTGCCCGCCGGCTATCCCGCAGCAAGCTGGCCAGGGTATAATTGAACGGGTCGGCAAAAACCGGTGGGGCCGGTACTGGCAGGCTATCGCCCACTTTCATCAGCAGATTGCCAAGTAGCGCGCGCCTGTTCATGGCCTGCATTTTACTTCGTTGTCTTCCGCACCATCAGCGCGGGCATTGTTTGAGCTCATTGTTTTGAGAGTCGTTGTAATAAAATACCGTGTTGCCTTCGGCCGAGGCCGGTAGTAGCAGCTTTTCGCGCACGGCCGATTTCGCCAGGATACGCCAGGTTTTTAAGTCGATGCTGGCTAGCCGAAAGTCAACGCCCCGTAGCAATGGCGCCAGCAGGTGCGGCCCCTGCACCAGCAAGGGCCCACCAAACTCGGCCCGCTGGCCGGCCTCGTTCAGCACCCAGCCATCAGTGAGGCGCAGGTAGCCAATGGCAGGACCACCCTGCCCCAACTCACGCGTTTCGACATACGCCACCTCCACGCCCTGAGCCGTGAAGTTGCCGACAAACTGATAGGGAGAAAATATCATTTTGACCTGGGTGGTAAGGTTTTACTGGCTTGGCCCAGCACTGCGCGCGACTCTACTTCTACCTGGTATAAGCCCCCTGGGTAGGCCCAACCCTGGCTGCCCGCGATGCCGATTTGTAGCTGCGTGCCCCGCGGAATGGTTCCTTCCGTGTATAGGCTCAGGTTGTTCCAGCTCGGAATAATAGTGTTCCGGCACCACTTTTATTGTAGCGATACCCTCGCAGCCAGTCCCAGGCAAACTGGTGGTCGCAATCCAAATCTATCAAAGAGTCAAGGGCCAGCGGCAGTTGGTGAGCCTTACCCGTTTTAGGTAGATGCGCGCGGTAGCAGCGCTGACGGCGCATCGCCCAGCACTGGTGCACTCACCTGAGGGGACGCTTTTTGCAGGAATGCTTCTATTTGCGGAGCGCTTTGGCTGATGACGGGCAATTGTGCCAGCAGTTCCTCTGTGGCAGGCACCCGGTAGAGACGGCCGGTAGCGGGGTGCACAAACACCACCTCATACGTTTGCTGCCGCTTAAACTCGTAGAACGTCAGCCAGTCGCCCGCTTGGCTCCAGTATACAAAAGTAGGCTGGTCGGTTTGGTACCTATCCAAGGCGTGGGCCGAGTAGCCCGCGCGGTAGTACAGCAGCCGAGGGGGGCTAGCTACCGCCCACAGCGCCCAGTCGGCCAGGTAGTTTCCCCATACCTCTAGCGGTGCGCCCAGCATGGCCACGTACTGGCCCCCGGGGCTAGGGACAGGGGTGCCGGCAGGGGCACTATTTGTAAGGAACTTCCACATACTGAATTTCTTTGCCCACCACCCGGTAGAGTTGATGTCCGCCACCGCCCAGCGGGTTGGCCTGCGGGGCCACTGTGCCTTCAACATAGATACCAAACCGGCGGGCCGACCAGCGCATGCCAGCCATATTGCGCGAGCCGGGGTAGTCAAGGGCCATCTTTAAAACGGTTTCGGAGCTGGTAGCCATTTTCTGGTTGGAAAGCCACCGGCCTTTCTTGGCCCACTGCAAGGCTTCCTGCACTTTGAGACTGCGCTGCCCCAGCCCGATGTTGAAACCCTTCACTTCTCCAAAAGCCTCGGCCAGCTTGGGTGTTCTGGCCAAATAGCGCACCGCCGCTACCCGGTTGAGGGCCGAAGCACCTTCCAACGCCATTTTGCCGGCCGCCCCGGCACCCTTGGCCAATACCAGGTCGCCGATAACGCGGCCCACTGCCCGGCCCCACTGCCGGGGCGTCCAGTGCGGGGCCTCGTGCAGCAATTTTTTTACCGCCGCGATAATATCAGCCATCCGCTGGGCCACGTGGGTGCCCCAGCGGGCATCAAATACCTGAGCTGCTACCAAGCTGCGGCGCACATCAAAGGGGTCGAGCAGGCTTAGCGCCGTGAGCGTAGTGCCCATTTCGCGGTAGGTAGCTAGCTGCCACATATCGTGCGAGAGCAGGTCCCAGGTCCCCTTGAGCGAATCGCCCAACCCATCCATTACGCCTTGGCTGAACTGCACGTAGGCCAGGGCTATCGTCAGGCCAGTGTCGGTAAGGAATACCAGCATGGTGGGGCCCGCCGCCGTGCGGGGCTGCACTACCGGCGGCCGGCCCGCCTGCACCGCTATATCGTTGCGACTGCGCGATGTGAGGCGGGGCGCCGGACCCTGCGGCCGCGGGGCCCGCGGCGGCCCCGCGCTAGCAAAGGTGTGGCGATTGGCTTGGGAAGTAGCTGGCGGCATGGCACAAGCAGAAACGTGACAATGGTCCTTAACGTAGAGCGGCTAGCTTGGTTTGTGCGGTAGCTTGGCCGGCGCCGAAGGTAGTTTGTGTGCATCTTAGCGCCCACTAGTTTACTTACTTTATGTCGTATCCCGTTCGAGTTACTGTTCAAGTAGGTGATAACATGCTGACTGACTTCCGCAGCCTCACGGTTATGCAGGAGCTATTCACGCACCACACCTTCGCCATCGACTTCTCGTTTGAGGCGCTGGCCCGGGCCCTGAAAATCAGCCCCGACCTGCTTTTCAAGCAGGGCCACGAACTATTGAGCGGCGAGCTCGTCACCATCAGTTGGGTAAGTGCCCTGCCCTTGAGCACCGACGGGCAGTTCGAGTTCAAGGGCATCGTGACGGAAACCAGTATTCAAACCCATTCCGACCTCAGCAACTACTACCACATCAGCGGGGCCAGCCCCACCTTTGTGCTGGAGGACGGCAGCCAGAGCCGCTCGTTTGTGAAGCAAACGGTGGCGCAGATTTTCACCGCGGTGCTCGGCCAGTACGAGGACAATGTGTTTGAGCGCCAGCTAAAGCCGCGCCGCCAAGCTGTGCTGCCCTACGTGGCGCAGTATGACGAAACCAATTTTAATTTTTTGAGCCGGCTGGCCGCTCAGCAGGGCGAGTGGTTTTACTACGATGGCACCAAGCTGCAACTCGGGCTGGCCGAGAAGCCGGCCGTGGCGTTTCAGAGCAGCGGCGTGCAGGGCTTCACGCTCTCGATGAACTTGCAGCCCGGCCAGCTGAAGGGCAGCTTCTACAATTACCGCACCCACCAACCCCTGCAAGCTACGGCCAACGCGCCGGCCGGGGCCGACGCCTTCAGCGAGTTTGCGCTGCAACGCTCGAAAAAAGTATTCAAGCAGCCGCACCGGCTGCTGGCCGACAGCGTGCTCACCGACACTACCAAGCTGCAAACCGCCATGGATGTGCTGGCCGCCAAACAGGCCAGCGGCCTGGTGAGCCTCGAAGGCCACGGCGAAATTATTACGCTGTCGCCGGGCAGCCTGCTCGAAGTGCGCGACGCGGCGGGCGTCGACTACGGGCAGTTTCGGGTGCTGGCTGTTTCGCACGAGCTCGATGGCGACGGCAACTACCAGAACCGCTTCAAGGGCATGTCGGGGGCGCTGGCTAGCCCCCCGGCCAACGAGTTTTACGCCGCCCCGGCGGCCCACCCCGAAATAGCCGAGGTTATCGACTTGGCCGACCCGCGCCGCCTAGGCCGGGTGCGGGTGCGGTTTCAGTGGCTGGTAGACAAGAAAGAGCAGGCCGAAAGCGGCTGGCTGCGCGTGACGACGCCCTACTCGGGCGATGGCAAGGGCCACCTGTTCACGCCCGAGGTCGGCTCGCAGGTGCTCGTCAACTACGAGCATGGGCTACCCGACATGCCCGTGGTGGTGGGCAACGTCTTTCACCCCCAAAACAAGCAGGGCGCCAAGTACAGCCCGCCCAACAACCACCTCAAGGGCTTTCAGACGGCGGGGGGCAATAAGTTTATCCTCGACGATGCACCCGAAGCCCAGGTTATCCGCATCTCCAACTCCCGGAAGAAAGGAACGGCTGTGGAGCTGAGCTTCAAGGGCGACGGCAGTATCACCATCAAAAGCCAGGGTCCGGTGCAGGTGCTGAGCCCCGCCATTACGCTGGAGGCCGGCGACAAGGGCGAAATAAACCTGCACGCCAAGAATATCACCATCGACGCCGACGAGAACCTCAAGCTGCTCAGCGGTACCAAAACCGAGGCTAATACCTCAGAAATGGCAGTGTACGCTACGCAGTTACTGAGCTTGGAAGGGAGCATAACGGCCACGCTGAGCGGTGGGCAGGTAGTGGTGTCGGGCGATACTACTACCCATGTGAAGGCGCCACTCGTTAATATTAATTAATCTATTGTCATATATGAGCCAGCCTGCTGCCGCTCTCGGAGACCCCGCCGCGCACTTTGGGTTTATTGCCCTTGGCTCGCCCAATGTATTTATTGGCAACCGGCCAGCCGCCCGGGTGGGCGATACGGTTATGTGCCCCACGCATGGGCCGGGCGTTATTGCGAGTGGCTCGGCCACCGTGTTTATCAATGGCATGGCGGCGGCGCGCATGCTGGATGTTACTGGCTGCCTGACGATAGGGCTAGCAGCTGTGAGCGTGCCAGCCGTCGTAAAACCTATTGTCAACCACTACAGCTTTGTGGATGATGACAAGCAAACGGTGGCAGACTTTGATAAGGATGGCGGCCAGATGATAGCCTATGCCGAACATTCGCGTACCGACAGCAACAATGATGGCAAGCTGGATACGGACGATTATTCGGCGGCCGCCCTGCGCGTTAGGAGCGTTACCAAGCCACCTACTGATAAGAGCGGTGGCCGGGCCCTTTCAGGGGACCAAGAGTATGACTTGCTCTATGCCTCGGCCAAGAGTAGCGGCACCACCTGGACGAACGATTCCTTTAGCTCCAACAGCAGCATGGAGTTTTCCGGCCTCAAGGCCAGCGCCAGCAATACGTATGGCAAGCCGGGCGATGGCAAGAATGCCGCCATGAAGGTGTCGAGCACTATCCAGATAGCCCACGCCGAATTGAAAGCCAATGCGTTTAGCGGCAACAATGACGAGATGGCAGGCACCAAGGCTGAAATAGGGGCCGGCTACGAAACAATGAAAGGCGAGGTAGCAGCTACCGGCACAACTATGTCGGTCAACGGCTACAACATGCAGGTTACTGGCAAAGCATCAGGGTCCGTAGAATCGGTTGGAGCCGCCGCCGGGGCTGGCCTTTATTACCACAAGAAAGAGAAAAGGCTCTATGCCTCACTAGATGTGGGCCTGGCAATCGGCTTAGGCTTGGAAGGAGCATTTGAAATCTCCATTGGTCAGGAGTATGCCCCCGAGGATGCACCTGCCCCGCAGCCCGCACCCAAGGCAGACCCGTACGTAAATACGCCCGGCTTCGGAAAAGGCGGATTGCCCGGCACCATCATAATGGGGAATATGCGCGTCCTGATTGGTTAATTCAAGCAATTCGTCTTATGCCCGACATTCCCGCCATTATTGGCAGTATCGGCTTACTGGTGCTTACCTTCTTCGGGCTGCGCTTCTACTTTCGCCGGATGCGGCTATCCGTTTACAACGGCGGCTGGGGCGACCTGGCGGCCCGCCACACTATGCTCGGCGAGCCCCTGGGCCTGCGCTGGCACAGCAGCTCGGTGCGCGTGGGCGCCGTCACCTACAAGAACACCATGAACGTGGCTGTGCAGTTCGGTGGCCTCTACCTGCAACGCGATTCCTTCGCGCTGAACAAAGACATCCTTTTTTTACCCGCCACTAGCCTCACGCTGGTGGCGCGCCACAAAGCATCCTGGCTAGCCAACGCCTACTGTATCTTCACCGTTGAGGGCGTCGATGTGTGGGTCGAGCAGCCCGAGGCCGACGCGTTATTGCAACTACAATCGGCATGAGTTTTCGCATAGTAGCCAACCTGAGGCAACAGTATCTACTGCTAAGCGTGCTGGGAGGATTGGCCAGTTGCCAGGCCGCCCCGGCCGAGCAGCCAGCGGCCCCGGTGGCGCCCCCCCGCCAGCGCGTAACGTACCCTTTTCCTACCAAAATGCCCTACTCGCCCGCGCAGATTAGCCAGCTGTTTGGCATCGTTTACGACAGAAACGACCCCAACCCCACCCTGCACTACCAGGTGATGATGCCCAAAACCTGGGCCCAGGTGACGCTGCCGCCCCGGCAGAGGGTCAGCCCGCAGCACCCGGTGCAGCAGCAGTGCCTGCTTAAATCGACGCAGGGGCCGCTGGCCGAAATAAAGGTGACCCTGGTATACGTGCCGGAAGAAGTGTCGCCCGACGACTGGCTAGCCAACCAACTGGCAGTGCGCGGCGAAAAGGTGCTGCAAGCGCAGTCGTATCCGCAGGCTGGCGGCCGACAGCCCGACGTGCTCACCATTTCCACCACGCCGGGGCCGCAGCGCATCTCGCGCTGGGTGGTACTCAAGGATGGAGCCCCAGCCACGGGCGGGGCGCACTTTTTTGTGTTACAGGCCAGCACCCTGGCTATCAACTACGCAGCCGAACTTGCCGATGTATTTCTGTTAGCAGTCAACAACTTCGATATTCTACACTCAACGCACTGGGACTATGCCGAGCAATTGCGCACGCTGGTACGGGCCGTGCCGGCGAGGGTCGCTACGGTTTTCCCGCTCTCGTGGCAACAGCGCGAAAACCCGCGCAGCGACGAGCATTTCTACCAGGTAAAGCTGACGAAGGACCTGGCCGGCCGCCGCATCGGCCAGGTTAACCTCATGCTCACCGCCGGCCAGAGCGAAGCCGAGATGCGCCGGCTCGAAGATGAAAACCGCCAGGGCTACCAGCAGGCCGACCACCTCACCTTCGCGCCCGCGCACTTTGAGCCCGCCCCGAAGTTTGGCACCTTCGACCAGGTCTTCACCGCCCTCACTCTCCAAACCGATGTACCCGCCGGCGCCCCCGCCCAGGAGCGGCAGGTGCTGCTGGCCCGCGCCGGCACGTACTGGGTGCTGCTCGAAAACACGCGCTTTACGCAGCAGGCCAACCCCGAGGCCTGGGCCATCAGCAAGCGCGGCTTCGAGATTGTGCAGGAGCACTTCGTAGTCAAGCCGTAGGCTTTGTACCACTTGACGACAAACAATTATGAACAGGCCAGGCCCTACTTAGGCGATGGCAGCATGACCCTAGGTAATTAGGACCCAGTGCAGGCACTGAGCCCGGCCACCACGCTGAAGGCCGGCGAGCAGGGCGAAATAAAAGCTGCACGCCAAGAACGTCACCTTCGGCGGCAGCGCAGAGGCCATATCGGCGCGCTGGTCGGGCGTAGCAGCGATAGGCGGTGAAAAAGGCTACAACCCTGTTTTAGCAGTAGGAGGTGAAATAAAGGGGCCAGCGGCGAAAGCATCGGGCGAATTGCTGGCTGGCGATGACGGCACAAGGTCAGGGTTCAGCCAAAAAGTTGACGTTGGCGCTCAGATTGTGGGGTTCGAAACCTCTCAGGTAGCTAACATTCCTTTATGGGATGACAATAGCGTGCAGTTCCGACAGAAGGGTGGTGCTTCGCTCGGCCCAGCGGGCATCGCCGAAGGCTTCTGGGGCTACCATGATAAGAAAACAAATCGTTTTTATTTGGGCATAATGGCCAAGCTTAGATTGTTGTTTGGTTTAGAAGGCGAAATGGAGATGTCGGTGGGCAAAAAATTCAAGAAGGACGAGCCCGCACCACCGGCTACTCCAACCAACCCGTTTGCAGGCTATCAGAACACTCCTGGTCTGGGGCTTGGGGGCCTGCCCGGCACCATTCTCTCTGGCAAGTTCACAGTACTTATTGGTTGACGCGCCGAAATGAACCCATTCTTCAACATTGCTTTTCGGTACGGTTTGCCCCTGCTAGTGGTCTACCTCTCTTACCGGTACATCTGGAAGGATGCCCTGCTTAATATTTCATTCAAGGGCTGGGGCGATTTGGCAGCCCACTACCGCGTTGAAAGCCTGCCGGTACCAGGCGGTATTATCACGATGCGCATTGGGTCGCAAACATACAATTTCAACAACATGTCCTTCGCACTGACTGCGCAGGGAATGTACTTGCAGCGGAAGCAATTAGGCACCACGGCGACGGTTTGCATTCCCTACGCCAAGATTAAATTATCGGAACGGCCGAGGATGAAAAAATTTCTATTTTTTTCCATTCCGGTTTACGGCCTGTTCTACGTTGACGGCGTGGACTTATGGATTGACAGCCCGCACGCGGAACGCCTCATCAGCTATTTGCCTGTATGAATCATTCACTGATTAGGCTAGGGGTGAAACAGCTTTTCATCCTCGCTGCCACTGTATTATGCAGTTGTGAGTCGGCACCTACCACCTTGCCAAAAACCACCATGTCAACGCCGTCCGTCCGTCCCGAATTGCCTCCTTTCCCAACCGTACCGCCTTACGCTAAGGCTGACATTCCGAAACTGTTCGGCTCCTTGGACTATGAGCAAGACCCGGATTCTGCCCTGCACTTTCGTATTCTGATGCCGTTGCAATGGGGGCAGGTACCCGGTACGCGGCACTTGGTTACTCCCAGCCACCCCTTTGAGTTACGGGGCCACGTCAAAACGATGACCGGTCCGGAGGCTGAAATTAAGGTTTACATTGCTTACGTGACGCAGGAATTAGCTCCCCGCGACTGGTTGGCCATGTACCTGCAAACTCAGGGAGAGCGAGTGCTTCATGAGCGTTATTTTGCGCAGGAAGGCGGAGAAATACCTGACGTGCTGACGGTAGGGGGAAAAAAAGGAGTTGAACGCATTTCCCGCTGGACCGTGCTCAAAGACTGGGCTAAAACCGGGGGGGCTCATCACTTCATGGTACAAGCCTCCACGCCTGTTCCGAACTACTCGCCGGAGATGGCTAATGTATTTCTAATGGCCATTGGCAACTTTGGGTTGCTTCATCCCACAAAGTGGCATTACGCCGAGCAGTTGCGTACATTGGTGCGGGCGGTACCGGCCAAGATTTCTACGGTGTTTCCGCTTTCGTGGCAACAGCAGGAGAACCCACTCAGCGATGAGCACTTTTATCAGGTCAAGCTGACCAAAGACCTCAATGGGCACCGCATCGGCCTTATCAACCTGATGCTAACGGCCAACCAGACCGAAACCGACCTGCGCCGCCTTGAAGAAGAAAGCCGCACGGCCTACCAGACCGAGCAGTTGGAATTTGCTCCCGCCGTATTCAAGGCCGAGCCCGCATTCGGGGCGTTCCAACAAGTGCTTGCGGCCCGCACGCCCCAAACCAATGCCGCTGGCGATATGCTGGCTCAAGAGCGGGTGGTTGTGTTGGCCCGCGCGGGGACCATGTGGGTGTACTTGGAAAACGTACGCTATTCCCAGAAAGCAGCCCCGCTGGAGTGGGCCATTAGCAAGCGGGCTTTCGAGATTGTGCAGGAGCATCTGGTGGTGAAGCCCTGAAGTAGTAGGGACAGTCCGTTTGGCCTTGCTCGGCAGCTCGTGGCAGCCACGGGGCCATTCACTAGCAACAGCAAGTGCCCCGCAACCAAGCCAGGCTTGGTTGCGGGGCACTTCTCATTTAGCTGATTGTCAAGCCTTCCGCCTATTGCGCCGAGGGCGGCGGGGTCTTGGTACCCCAGGTTTTGTTGGGCTGCGGGCCCATCGTGAATACCAGCCGGCCGCCCTGCATCAGCTCGTCGCGGTAGAGCCAGCAGTTGGCCAGCGGCTTGCCATTGAGCGCAGCCGACTGCACGTACACGTTGGCCTTGGCGGTGTTTTTGGCCTCGATAACCAGCTGCTTTTTGTTGCCCAGCTGAATGGTAGACTTGCTGAACAGCGGGCTACCCAACTCGATGATGGGCCGGCCATCGGTGAAGCCTTTCACATCGAACAGCCCTAGCGCGGTGATAACGTACCACGACCCTAGCTGGCCTTGGTCCTCATCTTGCCCGTAGCCGTAGCCGTGGATGGGCTCGGTACCATAGAACTCATCGCAAATCTGGCGGGTCCACTTCTGCGTGAGCCAGGGCTGACCCGAGAAATTGAACAGCCAGCTGATGTGCAGGCAGGGCTGGTTGCCGTGGTTGTAAATGGCATTGACCCCGGCGAAGGCGTCGATTTCCTTGCCGCCGCCAAATCCCGTTTTGGCCGAGGCAGTGAAGATACTGTCGAGGCGGTTGTTGAACTTGTCGCGGCCCAGCGCCGCCACAAGGCCGGCGGGGTTTTGCGGCACGTAGAAAGTATACTGCATCGCATTGCCCTCCTGGAAGCCCCGCCAGGGCTCAAAGGGCTTGAAGTTGCTCACGAACGTGCCATCGGCCAGCTTGGGCTGCATGAGCTTGTTTTGCGGGTTCAGAATCTTCTGCCAGCCGTTGGAGAGCTTAATAAGCTGCTCGTAATCAGATTTCTTGCCCAGTGATTTTGCCATCTGGGCGGCGGCAAAGGCGCTGTAGCCGTATTCCAGCGTGTGCGAATTGGCGAAGTATGAGCCCGTGGAGTCCGTTTTGTACCACTCGCCCTGGTACTCCTTGTAATTCTCTTTGAAAGGCACGTAGCCGTACTGCGTGAAGGCCTTCACATCCATCTTGCCCGAGCCGAAAGCACGATTGCGGTAGCCTAGCTCGTTGGCGCGCACGGCCTGGTAGGCCAGGTTCACGTCGTAGTTACGGATGCCTACCTGGTAGGCGCCGGCCACGGCTAGCCCCACAAAATTGGTGCCCACGCCCGACACGTACTCACTATTAGCCAGGCCGTCGCCAAACCAACCCTTGTCGCGGTACACCTGTAGCTGGGTGTTCACGTAGTTGCCGTACCACTCGGGGTACGAGAGCGCCCAGAGTTGGGTAAGGTTCCAGTAGCCGCCCCAGATGGCATCGGTGTTCAGGAACTCGGGCTTGGGGCCGGGGCCGCTGGCCACCAGCTGGCCGACCTGGCCGCCGTGCTTGGGGTAGGCGCCGCTCACGTCGCTGGCAATGCCGCGCCCCAGCAGAGCGTGAAACAGACCGGTGTAAAACTTGGTCTTGTTCTGCTCGTCGGGGCCTTCGACCGCGATTTTACCCAGCTCGCGCTGCCAGGTGGCTTGCGCAGCAGTGCGCGCCTGGTCGAAGGTGAGGCTTTTGGCCTCGGCCAGCAGGTTGGCCTTGGCGTTGGCGATGGAAGTATACGAGAGGCCGATTTTCAGCTCAACTTTTTCCTGGGCGCTGGTTTTGTAATCAAGCACCAAGCCCGCGCCCTTGCCCGTGGCCGACTTGGTATTGGGCTGCGGGCCGGCGGCCGAAAAGGCGCCCACGCTGGCTGGCGCCTTGCTGATTTCACCGTAGAAATACATGTTGACCTTGCCGCTAGGGTCATAGGTTTTCACGTACTTGGGGTAGGTGCTCACGAAGCCTTCCACGTGGGTGGCGTCCACCATCCGGATGCTGGCGTCGGTTACTTCGCCGCTCTCGCCCTGCTTGTTGCCGATGTCGAGGATGATGTGCGCCTGGTCGCTCTTAGGAAAGGTGTAGCGGTGAAAACCCACCCGCTTGGTGGCCGTGAGCTCGGCCGTGATGCCGTAGTCGTCGAGCAATACCTTGTAATAGCCGGGCTCGGCCACCTGGTTTTTGCGGTCGAACTGCGAGCGGTAGCCGCTGCCCGGCTTGTCGAGGTCGCCGGGCTGGGTGCGCAGCTCGCCCGTGGTGGGCATAAAGCTGACGCCGCCCACCTGCCACTCGTGGAAGTGCACGAACCCCTCAATGGAGTTTTGGCGGGTGTCGTAGCCCACGGCTTCCCAGCCCGAAGCGTTGCCATAGTGGCCGTTGGTGGAGGGCGCCAGCTTGGCCATGCCGTAGGGCACGGCCGCCGGGGTGTAAAAAAACCACCGGCTGTGCGCCGTACCAATATTGGGGTTTACGTACTTGAGCACGCTTTGCGCGCTAGCCCCGCCCGCAGCCAGCAGCAAGGCTAGCGACCAGGTGCCGGTCGTGAAAGTCAATTTCATACAGGAATTTTAAGAAGTATGGACGCCAACAAAATGCCCGCGCCCGGCCCTAGCGGCCAGACGCGGGCGGACCAAGGCGCGCCCACCACGCAGCCCGGCCTCTTTGCCGTCGGAAACCCTAGAGGAGCTTGCGGGCCTGCAAGTCGGCCATTACCTCAAACATCATCACGCCGCTCATCTGGGTCGAGCCATCGACAGTGGCGCCCGGCTGGGTTGTCCAGTTGGTGTTGAAGAGATAATCCGACTTGCGCACGCCCTTTTGGTAGAGGCTTTCGCCGTTGAACTTGAGGAACGACACGTACCGGGCGCGGGTGGCGGCTGCCACGGCGGGCTCGGTAGCGAGCTGAGCCAGGTAGCGCACCAAGATGCCCTTGAACAAGCCCCCGTCGCCGGCGCCCTCGTCCTTGAGCACGCCGCCCGGCGAAAGCTGGCTGTCGTTGAGCACGTAGCCGGCCGTGCGGGTAGCATCGTCGAGGTAGGTGCTCTGCTTGGTGGCGCGGTACAGCTCTAGGCCGGCACCCAAAAACACGCCCTGGTTGTAGCTAAAGCGCCAGTCCTTGTCAACCTGACCGTTGCCCTGGCGGTTGATGCCGTCCCACACGGCGCCGGTGGAGGGGTCCACGAGGGTCTTTTTCTGCCAGTCGTAAATTCTGGTGGCCCAGGCCAGGTCGTCGGGGTTCTTATCGAGCTGGTAGAGGCGGGCGCCCAGGATGGCCACCGGCGCATTGGCCGGCGTGTTTTTGTAGTCGCGCTGGTCTTTTTTCCAGGCTATGCCGCCGCCTTGGTTGGTGTTCCAGCCGTTTTTGAGGTCAGCCCAGAGCAGCGTGGCCGTGGCTTTGTACGAGGGGTCCTGCGTGAGTTGAAAGGCGCGCAGGTTGGCCAGGGCCTGCCAAGCCATGTCGTCGTAGAAGTTATTGTAGTACGTGTTACCGTTCTTCTTCTTGGTGCCCTGCTGCAGCTGCTGCATCTTGGTGACGTAGTCCAGCACCCGGGTGCGCTGGTAGCCATCGAGCAGAATATCAAGGCCGTGGCCCTGCCACCAGTAGTTAAAGCCGGGGTTGCCAGCACTATTCTGCAAGTAGTAATTATCGCTAGCCCAGAACGAGCGATTAAGTGCCGTCTGGGCCGAGTCGGCGCGGGCACTCCAGTTGGCCACTACCGCTACCGGCTTCGGGGCCGGCGGGGTAATGGCGTCATCCACCTTCTCGTTGCAGGCGGAGAGAAACGTGAGGCCTAGCAACATGCTGGCCCCGGTGCGAAAAGAAGTCATAGCTACAACCTTAATGAGTTGATTAATAAGCAGTCAACTCCCTAACGCACCTTCACCTGGTGGGTGTAAGCGGCAGGCTGCATCATTACCATGATGTCCACGTTCTTGCGGTCGGCGGTGCCAATGAACTTAAAGGTGTTGTTCCACTGGTCGTTGGCTACCGGCACAATGGTGTAGTAGGCCGCCGCCGTGGTAGCCGTGGGGGCCGAGTTGTCCACGTTGGGGCTGCCGTACTGGCGCGCCGTTACGGTGCCGGCCATGTCCTTCTCGGTGAAGATGAACTTGTAGCGCTCGTCGCGGCCCCAGCTGAACTGGAAGAACTCAATGGGAGTATTCTCAATCTGCCACACCCCCTTGCCCACGTAGGGCAACGTGGCAGTCACCTTGTTCTGGGCCGAAATCCAGAGGCCGACCGACTGAATCTCGGTGAGCACGGCCGAGCCGGCGTTGAAGTCGAGGGTCATGCGGTACACGCCCGTGGTCGTGGTGGGGTTGGTGGCCGTGGCGCCTTGCAGCAGCTTGGTGCCGTCGATGTAGTAGGCGGTGGGCGTGCCGGTGGTAGCATCCACAATTTTCACCTCGCCGGGCGAGAGCTTGGTGTACAGCTCAAACACACCCGCCGCTACGCGCTTGAACGGCAGCGCCTGGGCTAGCGTGGCGCCGCCCTCGGTGCCCGAGCCAGTGAGGTAGAGGTTGCCCGGAATAACCGAGAAGCCGGCGGGGCGCTCCACCGTCATGGTGCGGGCGCTGGCGGCGGGCATCACGTTCAGGCCCTTCGAGGCGTTCACCATCCACTTCAGCTTGCCCTGGCTCTGCGAGGAAATGCCGGCCAGGTTAGCTATTTTGTTCAGGTCGCTGTGGCTAAGCACCAGCTTGGTATCGAGGCCGTTGGTACCCGACACCGTGCTGTACACGGGCTTGGAAAAGTCGCCATCAGCTTTGTCAAACACCACTTCGTAGAGCACCAGCGTGCCATCGGCGGCGCGGGCCTGGCCCCACTCAAACGTCACGGCCGCGTTAGAGGGCGGGTCGAGCTTGTAAAACGTGTTGTCGGCGGGCGAGATATAGTTCGATACCGGCGTGATGGTATCATCGAGCGCCTTATCGTCTTTTTTGCAGCTGGCCAGCAGGCCAACCAGCAGCAGGAGGAGCAGCAGGGGGTGGGAAAACTTTTTCATGGAGCTAGAGGCGAAGGGAATTGCAAAGAAGAGAGAAAAAGACTACCAGCCAGGGTTTTGCGTGAGGTTGGGGTTGATGTCGCGCTCGCGCTGGGGCACCGGCCAGAGGTAGTGCCTGGCGGGGTCAAACGTGCGCTGGTCCACGCGCAGGTAGCCGTTGTCCACGCTGGGGTCACCGGCCTTAATGCCGTGCGCAAAGCCCGTGAGGGCGGCCTGGGCCGTGCGCCAGCGGCGCAGGTCGAAGATGCGCAGGCCTTCCATGGCCAGCTCGGTGCGGCGCTCGCGGCGCACTATGGTTTGCAGGCTAGCCTTGTCGCCTCCCGGAAAGGTGAGCGCGGCGGCATCGGTGAAGCCCGCCCGGCGGCGCAGTGCCCCAATGGTGCGGTCCCACTCGCCACTGGTCAGCATCCCTTGCTCGTTCTTGGCCTCGGCGTGCATGAGCAGCACATCGGCGTAGCGCACCAGAATCAGGTTCAGGCCCGAGTTGAGGTTGGCGTCGGCGGTGGGGTCGAAGTACTTGGCCGAGTAGTAGCCGGTGGGGCTGGCGTCGGCCCGGTCTACGGAGTTGTCGCCGGTGCCTGGCACCGTGCGGATGAGGATGCTCGACCCATCGGGGCGCTGCCAGCGGTAGCCATCATACACCAGGGTGGCGGCAAAGCGCGGGTCGCGGCCCACGTAGGGCGTGGCCTCGGTGTAGCCCGAGCCGCTTTCGGTAATAGCCTTGCCATTGGCCATCACGTAGTCGTTCACCAACTCCTGGGTGGGGGCAATGGCGCAGATGAGCTTGCCCTCGGTGCGCGGAATAAAGAAGCGCTGCTCGGAGTGCGTGCGCGACGGAAACAGGTACTGCAAATCGAGTATCACCTCGCTGTTGCCCTCGTTGCCGGGCGCAAACACGCCGGCGTAGCTCGAAAACAAGCTGTAGGCGCCGGCCTGGCCCCCTAGCAGCTGTTCGGTTACGGCGGTTACGTCGGCCCAGCGACCTTCGTAGAGCAGCACGCGGGCCTTCACGGCCAGGGCCGCGCCCTTGGTAAAGCGGCCGCGGTCGGTGGCGGCGTAGGCCGTGTTGAGGGGCAGCGCGGCAGCGACGGCGTCCAGCTCTTTCAGCACGAAGTCGAGCACCTCGGCGCGCGGGGCTCGCACCACGCCCGCCGCATCGGTTACGCTGATTTCAGTGGTTATCAGGGGCACGTCGCCGTACCAGGTCAGCAGCTGAAAGTACTGGTAGGCGCGCAGGGCGCGGGCCTCGGCAATGTAGCGGGCCTTGAGGCCGGCGTCGAGGCTGCTAATCTTGTCGATGTTAGCCAGCAGCTGGTTGCACTTGCGAATGCCGCTGTAGTGGTAGCCCCACTCGTTGGTGACGCGTGCCTGGTTGGTGCCGTAGGCGCCCTCGGCAATGTTGCGCGAGTTGGAGCCGTTGACATCGCTCTTGTTATAGGCATTGTCGGAGAGCGTTTCGTTGAAGAAGAAATACTCCGAGTTGTAGAGGTTTTCGTAGGCCGTGGTCAGCACGTTGGCCGCATCCGAGGGCTGCTGCCAGAAGGTGGCATCGGTGGGCCGGTCGGTGGGCGGCAGGTCGAGCTTCTGGCACGCCGAGAAGCCAAAACCCAGCCCGAGCCCGAGCAGTAAAGTATGGCGAAGATTGCGGTTCATCTGAGGGGGTGGGATAGAGATTAGAGAGTAATATCAACGCCGAGGGTCATCACGCGCACGGCCGGATACACGCGGCCGCTGCTGCCCGAGCCCCCGCCCTGGCCCACGCTCTCGCTGAACTCCGAGAGTTCGGGGTCAAACCCAATGTTCTTCAAGTGGCTGATGGTGAATAGGTCCTGGCCCGAGGCAAAAATCCGCAGCCGCTGGATGTAGGCCCGCTTGGTGAGCGTAGCGGGCAGGGTGTACCCTAGCTGCACGTTTTTGAGGCGGGCGTAGGCGCCGTTGCGCAGCCAGTAGTCCGAGCCCTGGTTGTTGTTAGTCGAGGCCGTGCCGATGGTCAGGCGCGGGTAGCTGGCGCCGGGGTTGGTAGGCGTCCAGCGGTCGAGGTGCTGCTGGTACACGTTTTCCCAGTTGTTGTGGAAAGCTTCCACGCCCTCACCCCGGATGTAGAGGCTGCGCTTGCCCACGCCCTGCACAAACACCAGCAGGTCAAAGCCTTTGTAGTCGGCCGTGTAGGTGGCCCCGAAAGTGTAGCGTGGGAAGGGGTTGCCCAGAATAAAGCGGTCGTCCTGGTTGATAACGCCGTCGCCGTTGCGGTCTACGTAGCGAATGTCGCCGGGCCGCACCGTGCCGGGGGCCACAAACGACGGCACGGGGCCGGCGTTTATTTCCTCCATCGTTTGGTAGAGGCCCGCCGTGCGGTAGCCGAAGTACGAGTTGATGGGCCAGCCCTCGCGGATGATGTTGGTGGCGTCGCCGCCCCGGATGGTTTCAACGCCCTTGGTGTCGATGACCGTGTTGCGGCTGTCGGCCGCGTTCAGGCTCAGGCTCTGGTTGAAGCCGCGCTCGGTGCGCAGGCGGTACGTGGCCGACACTTCCCAGCCTTGGTTACGCACTTTGGCCGCGTTCTGGGTAGGCGCGCCGGCCCCGAACACGCCCGCCACCGGCAGGTCGATGAGAATGTTGCTGGTGCGCTTGTCAAAGTAGTCCACGCTGAACGACAAGGCGTTCTGGAAGAACCCGAAGTCGGCGCCCACGTTGCCCATCGTGGCCGTTTCCCAGGTAATGTTGGCGTTGGAGGTGCTGAAGTACGAGCCCGATACCGGCACGCCGCCGAACGAGTACGTGCCCGGCGCCAGGCTCACGGTGCTGAGGTAGCGGTAGAGGCCGATGTTCTGGTTGCCGAGCTGCCCGAGCGAGGCCCGCACTTTGAGGTCGCTGAAGGTAGGCTTCAGAAAATCCAGAAAATTCTCCTCCAGCGGGCGCCAGCCCACCGAGCCCGAGGGGAAGAAGCCCCAGCGCTGGTTGCCGGCAAAGCGCGACGAGCCGTCGTAGCGGAAGCTACCTTCTACTAAGTACTTGCCGGCAAAGGCGTAGTTCACGCGGCCAAATACCGAGTTCAGCGCCCACTGTTCCTGGTTGCCGTAGGTGCCGTTGGCGTGGAAGCCGCCGCTAGGGTCAAAAACACCGGCGTAGGTGGTGCCGTTGTTGATGACGCCAAAATCGTTGCCCGGCACGTTGATAACGTGGATACCCCGGCGGTCGTCGGTGTAATGCTCGGTCGAGTAGCCTACCACGGCCTGCACGCTGTGCTTGTCGGCAAAGGTGCGGTCGTAGTTCAGCGTCGCCTGGTAGTTGGTGAGCAGCGTGCGCTGGTTGCGGTTCTGCACCGAGTTGTTGCCGTCGCCGCCCGCCGTGGGCGAGCCGTCGAGCGTCACGTACATCAGGCTGCGCGTAAACTCGTCGTTCTGGTAGCTCCACAAGTCGCCACCCACGAGGCCGCGCAGCTTCAGGCCTTTCACAATCTCAAACTCAGCGTTGAGGTTGCCGAAGACGTTATCGTTGGAGTTGGTGCGCAGGCCGCCGTTGAGCAGGCGGTTCACCGAGTTGTCGCTGGCCGTGGCCGGCGTCACGTAGTTGCCCTGCGCATCCCGAATGGGGTAGATAACCGGAATACGGGCCGCGTCGCTGATAATCCACTGCGAATCGAAGGCGTGCTCGCGGGTGCCCACGTGGGCATACGACACAATGGCGCCCAGCTTGAGCCGGTCCGTGACCTGCGTGGTGAGGTTGAGGCGGCCGTTGAGGCGCTTAAAGCCGAAGTTATCCCCGAAGAACAGGCTGTTCTGGTCCACGTATCCTAGCGAAACCAAGTAGCGGGTTTTGCCCGAGCTGCCGCTCACGCTCAAGCTGTGGTTTTGCTGAAATGCCTGCTTTTTGAGCACCTCGTTGAGCTGCCATTCGTAGTCGCCCTGGGCGGCAAAGTCGCGCATCTGCTGGGGCGAAAACTGCGGCGCCTGCCCCGAGTTGACAAGCGCCTCGTTCTTGAGCTCCATAAACTGGATGCCCGTGACGGGCCGGCGCTGGAAGTTGGGCGCCTGGTAGCCCAGCACCGTGTTGTAGTTGATAACCGGCTTCTGGTTGAGCACGCCCTGCTTGGTGGTTACCAGCAGCACACCATTGGCCGCCCGCGAGCCGTAGATGGCGGCCGAGGCGGCATCCTTGAGCACGGTCACGCTCTCAATATCGTTGGGGTTAATGGCGTTGAGCGAGCCCGCGATGCCGTCCACGATAATCAGCGGCGACGCATTGCCCAGCGTACCCACGCCCCGGATATTGATGTTGAGGCCCGCGCCCGGCTCGGCGCTGTTTTGCTGGATGGTGAGGTTGGGCGACGAGCCTTGCAGGGCCTGCGCCACGTTGGCCACCGGGCGGTTTTCGAGGGTAGCGCCGCTCACGGTGTTAATGGCGCCCGTTACGTTGGCGCGCTGCTGGGTGCCGTAGCCCACCACCACCACGTCGGTCAGGGCCTGGGCCTCATCGGCGAGCGTTACGGCCAGGTTGGTAGTGGCGCCCGTTATGGGCACCTCCTTGCGGGTATAGCCTACAAAGCTGAATACCAACACGCTGTTCTCGGGCGCTTGCAGGCTGAAGCCGCCTTCGGCATTGGTTGTCGCGCCCTGCGAAGTGCCTTTCACCACGATAGTTACGCCCGGCAGGCCGGCGCCTTTGCTATCGGTTACGCGGCCGGTCACGGTCACGTCGGCCAGCACCAGCTGCTTGCTGGTTGAGGCCAGCAGGCTGGGCACCGACTCGGGCGCCCCGGCCAGGGGCATGGCCGGTATGGCCGCGCTGGCCGTGGGCTTGGGCACAATGATGTAGAGGCCCGTGCGCAGCAGCTCAAACTCCAGCCCGCTGTGCTGCGTCACGTAGCGCAAGGCTTCGGGCAGCGACTTAAAGGCGGGGTGGGCCTTGGCCACGTACCGGCCCGTGATGAGCTGGTTGCGGTACAGAAAATTGACCTTGTAAGTGGTTTGCAGCTCCTGGATGAAGGTTTCCAGCGATACTTGGGCCGCCGCCGAGGCGCGGCCCGCAGCCACCGACGGATGCTGGCTCTGGCTAGCGAAGGCCAGAATTGCCTGGGCCCGGCTGGCGCCGCTGGGCACGGCGCCCAGCAGCAGCGCCAAGCGCATGTAGCGGGTAAAGTTTGCCATATGATGGGTGGGGAAAAGAGAAGGGAAAGCAAACAATAGAAGCCCAGGCCCAGCTTTACCGGGCTAGCGGCTCGAAGCGCACCACGTTGCCGGTGCGCGTTACCTGCACCCCTAGCGACTTGGCCAGGGCGGGCAGCAGGAGGTCAGGCGTATTGGCAGGCAGGACGCCCGTGAGCGTCTGGTGCAGAAGGGTGGAGTCCGTAGCTTCCACCTGCCAGCCGTAGGCGTCGCGCAGCAGCTGCACGATGGCGCGCACCGAAGTTTGCTGCAAGCGCAGCTCGCCCTGGGTCCAGGCCGAGTACAGGGCCGGCTGCACGCGCCGCCGGGCCAGGTGCGGTGCGGCGGCGGAAGTTTCGACGAGGTCGCCGGGCTGCATCAGCAGGTTTTCGGTGGTAAACCAGCCGGGGCGGTCCACGGCTACTTTGCCCGAGTTGAGCACGACCTTGGTGGTGGTCGGCTGGCTGTTTACATTAAACTGGGTGCCTAGCACGGCGATATCAAGCCCGCCCGCGTGCACCACAAACTTGGCGCTGGCCGGGGCGGCGGCGATGTCGCGCACGGCCGGGGCCGCCAGGTGCGCTACCCGGAAGTAGGCCTCCCCCGTCAGCCACACCTCGCGGGGCGCGGTGGTAGTCCACCGGGCCGCGGTGGTTAGCGTCGCGCGGCCATTAAGCACCACCACCGAGCCGTCGGGCAGCGTGAGGGTGCGCTGCTGGTGGGGGCCGGCCGCGTAGTGCGTGGTAGGGCCGGTGGCCGTGGGCCATTGCCACCAGCCCGCTGCCGCCAGCACGGCCACTACCGACGTGCCCACCAGCAGCCGGGTGCGCCGCTGCCAGCGTAGCCAGGGCTGCCGGCCGGCGGCCTGGAGCGACTGCCGCAGGCGCAGCAACTCCTGCTGCTTGAGGCTGGCCGGCACCGGGTACAGCTGGCTAGGCCCCAGCCCCTGCACCAGGGCGTAGGCCTGGTCGGCAGCGATTTTCTGAGCGGGGTGCGCGGCTAGCCACGCCTGCCAGAAACGACCCGCTTCCGAGTCGGCGTCGGCGACAAAAGCCTGAAACGAATCATCCGCTACGAAATCATCAACCGAGTAGTTCGTAAAGACCATAGAGGAATAATTCAGGAAACAATTAAACTTTTCCTGACCACGTACGTAACCGCGTTTTGTACTCTATTCCGAGCGAATTTTTTATTAATTATTTCTTAAAATATTGACTTTCAGATAAATATCAGAGTAAAAAATTCAGCAAAAAGCCATTTAGCAGCACCAGTAGCGAGTGGGGCAGCACTTGGCGCAGCCGCTTAATGGCCTGGTGCACCAGGTTGCGCACCGACTGCTGGTTGAGCTCCATAATCTCGGCAATGCGGTCGTAGGCTAGGCCATCGAAAAATTTGAGGTGCAATGCCTCGCGGTGCCGGTTGCTGAGTTGCTGCAGGGCCCCGAGCAGCAGGGCCTGCTGCTCGCTGGTAAGCTGCTGGGAGATTAAGAAATCCTCGGGTGAGTGCTGCACGGTTAGCTCCACTTCGCCGGGGTAGTCGCTTTGCAGGGCCGAGCGGCGCTTTTGGGCCCGCAGCTCGTCGGTAATGTGGTGGCGCAACGCCGCAAACAGGTAGGGCTTGATTTCGGCGATAGCCTCCAGCGCTTTACGACGCTGCCAGAGGCGCTGAAACAGATTTTGAATGCAGTCCTTTACCAGCTCCTCATCGCCGGTCAGGCGCATGCCGTAGCGATACAGGTCGTCGTAGTGCGCCAAAAAAATGCGCTCAAACACTTGCTTGTTGCCCGCCAGAAAGTCATTCCACAGCGAGGCATCAGGCGAGGTCATATACGGGTTAGGTTAGGGGAAAGCAGCGGGGCCGATGGGTGGGGAAGCTGCGCGGTGCGCGAACGTATTAGCGTATTTGTCAGCCAAGCCACTGGCTGGCCTTCTCCCCCGCTACTGCCAGCCTTGCTCAATCTCTTCGAGGGTGCGGCCCTTGGTTTCGGGCACGGCCCGCCACACAAACCCAAAGGTGAGCGCCGAAAGTATGGCATAGAGCCCAAATGCTCCGGCTAGCCCCGCCGTCTTCACTAGTGATAAGAAGGTGAACGAGATAAGCGTGCAGGCTACCCACAGCGCCACCGTGGCCAGCGAGGCGGCCCGGCCGCGCACGGCGTTCGGAAAAATCTCGGTGATGACTACCCACACGCCCGGCCCCAGCCCCACCGCGAAGCAGGCCACGTAGAGCATGATGAGCCCCAGCAGCCACGGCCCCGGCGCGCCCAGCTGCAACCCTACCACCAGCGCGCTCAGCGCCAGCGCCATGCCGCCCGAGGCAAACAGCAGCAGCGGCTTGCGCCCCACGCGGTCGATAACGAACAGCGCCACCACGGTGCCCGCGAAGTTGATGCCCCCGATGAGCGCATTGGCCCCAATGGCCGACGAGGCGCTCTGCCCACTGTGCTCGGTGAAAATAATGGAGCCGTAGTAGAGAATGGTGTTGATGCCCGTGATTTGCTGCAACACGGCCAGCACCACCGCAATGCGCAGCGGCCGGCGCAGGCGCGGCTGGCTGAGGCTAGCGGCCTCGCCCTGCTCGTCGGCCAGCGCCGCCTGGATTTCGGCGGCCTCGGTGGCCGCTGCCGCGGGGCCGTTGAGGCGCGTGAGGGTACCCATCGCCTCGGCGTCGCGGCCGCGGCCCAGCAGCCAGCGGGGGCTTTCGGGCACCAGCAGCAGCGTGAGCATAAACAGCAGCGAAGGCACGGCGGCGGCCGCGAACATCCAGCGCCACGAGGCTAGCCCCAGGCCCGCCAGGTAGTAGCTGGCCACGTAAGCCAGCAGAATGCCCGACACAATAGCTAGTTGATTTAGCGTCACCAGCTTGCCGCGAATGCGGGCCGGCGCAATCTCAGCAATGTAGAGCGGCACCAGCAGCGAAGCTACCCCAATGGCGATACCGCCCGCCAGCCGCGCCACCACAAACTCGGTGAGCGTGCGCGGCAGCGCCGCCGCCACGGCCGAGAGGGTAAACAGCAGCGCCGCCCCAAACAGCAGGCGCCGCCGCCCGTAGCGGTCGGTGAGCCAGCCAGCAATAGCGGCGCCCGCCACCGCCCCAAACAGGATGCTGCTAGCCGCCAGCTCGGTCTGCGAGTCGCTCAGGCCGAAGTCCTTTTTCAAAAAAATTAAGGCCCCATTAATAATGGCCGTATCGAACCCAAACAGCAGCCCGCCCAGCGCCGCCACGGCCGCAATAAGGTACACGTAGCCAGGGCTGCCGGCGGGGGGCGCAGGCCCGGCAGCCGTTTTGCGCAAAGGGACATTAGGGGCAGTCGGAGCGTGCATAGCAGGGTGGGAAAAGGTTAGTACTCGGAAAAGAACCGTCTACTTCAAGGTGTGCTGTGCGACTGGGGCACCTCTCCCCCCGGCCCCCTCCCCGCAAAGGAGAGGGGGAGCCGACCGTAGGCGGGTGTAGGGTGTCGTTGAGTAGTCGTCAGGCTCCCCCTCTCCTTTGCGGAGAGGGAGCCGGGGGGGGAGGCGCCCCGCTTGAGGAGTAACTCATTCACTCACACCAGCAGCACCTCGATGCCGAGCGCCCGGAAGGCAGCAACTTGCTCCTCCGTAGCCCCTGTATCGGTAATGAGCTGGTGGATTTCGGTAGTGGGGCAGATGAGCGAGGTGGCCACGGTGCCGAGCTTGGTGTGGTCGGCCACCACAATGCGCTGCTTGGCCTGCCGCACCATCACCTGGATGATGGCGGCTTCGTCGGGGTGCAGCGAGGTCAGGCCCCGCTGGGCATCAATGCCATTGACGCCGATAAATACCTTATCCACAAAGAATTGACCCAGCGCCTGCGCAGTAGCCGGCCCCACCAGGGAGAACCAGCCGCCCGTGAGGAAGCCGCCCGTCACGAACACGCGCACGTCGCGGCGGTGGCTCAGTTCCATGGCCACGTTCACGGTGTTGGTCACGACCGTGACGTTGGCGCCCGGCCGCAGGCTGCGCGTGACTTGCGTGGTAGTGGTACCGGCCGTGAGGGAGATAATTTCGCCCGGCTGAATGAGGGCCGCCGCGGCTAGCCCAATGCGGCGCTTCTCGGCCAGGTTGCGGTCAATCTGTTCGTGAAAGCTGGAGTCGTAGCGGAAGGGCTCGTAGAGCAGGGGCTCGCGGGGCACGGCGCCGCCGTGCGTGCGCCGCAGCCGGCCGCGCTGCTCCAGCTCCATGAGGTCGCGGCGCACAGTGGCCACCGACACGCCGAATTGCGTGGCCAGCTCATCCACGGCCACGGTGCCGGTGTGCAGCAGCTTCTCGACGATGGTTTGGGCGCGTACCGCCGCGGCGTTGTCAGGAATTAAAATGTCAGACACGGAAGTTTTGTTAAGAGTATTTGCCCCACAAAGGTGGCGGCCGCCCGGCGAGCCGCTAGCCCCCGCGCCGGACCCAAGGCTAGGTGCGCACGTAGGCTTTCAGGGTAGCGCACTCGGTGCCCAGGGCCGGGCCGTGGGGCCGAATGGTGTAGGCCCCCACTGCCGCGGGCACGATAAACGTCTCGGCGTAGTGCACCACGAAGGGCTCGAAGGCCCCGCTGGGGCTTTCCACCAGCGCCTGGGTGCCCTGCACCAAGTTGAGCACCTGCACACCGCCGTGGGTGTGGTGCGGCACCACGTCGGCAAACCAGTGGCGGCGCGTTTCGATGAATTCGCGCTCGTGCAGGCCAGTGCGCTCCTCGCGCCAGCCGGGGCCGCTGGCCACATCTTGTAGCTGGTTGACCAGGTTTTGCGCGACCCAGGCGGTGGTGCGGTCGGGCTGAATATTGGCCGCGCCGTGGGCAAGGTGAATGGGCCGGGGCTGGCCATCGAGCCCCAGGCGGTCCCAGTCCCAGAGCTTGAAAGTGAAGATGTAGGGGGTGGCCGAAATTTCCAGCACCATGCTGCCCGCCCCCGAGCAATGCACGGTGCCGGCCGGAATCAGAAAGTGGTCGTGCGGGCGGGCCGGAAACTCGTTGATGTATTTTTCAGCCGGAAAAGGGGCCGCGGGGTCGTCCTGGGCGTGCTGCAAATCAGCCAGCATGTTGGGCAGCGCCACGTTTTCCTTCAGCCCCAGGTACACTACGGCGCCGGGCTCGGCGGCCAGCATATAGTAGCTCTCATCCTGGGTGTAGGCCAGGCCAAATTTGTCCTGCGCATACTCGGTGAGCGGATGCACTTGCAGCGACAAGTTGCCGCCGCCCATGGTGTCGAGAAAATCGAAGCGGATGGGAAACTCGGTGCCGAAGCGCCCGTGCACGGCCTCGCCCAGCAGCTCGCGGGGGTGCAGAAACACGAGGTCGATGCTCGGAATCTCCACCCGCGCCGCGCCGAAGCCCAGCAGCAGCGAGTTCTCCTCGGGCACGCAGTCGAAGCCCCAGGCGTAGTTGGGCGGGCCGTCGGGCAGGTCGCACACTTCGCGCAGCCACTGCCCGCCCCACACGCCGGGGTCGAAAAACGGCACCACCCGAAACGGCTGCCGCACGGTGGCCGCTAGCCCCGCCCGCAGGTCGTTGCCGCGGATGAGCTTGGGCGCGGCCGGGTCGTTGGTATCGAGCAAAAAATCGGCGCGGGGCAGCGCCTGCTTCTTGAGGCGGTCGGCGGCCCGCCAATCTACGAAAAAGGCGCGCTTGTACTTGAGGCTGGCTTTCTCGGTGAAGTTCTCGCTGCCTAGGTTGGCAATTTCGCCGCGCCGCTGCCGCAGCTGGATTTCCCAGCGGGCCAGGTCGGCATACACCAGCACGGCGGGGCTAGGGCAGACCAGCGTGGCCCCGGTGCCCAGCACCAGCACCAGCTGCCCCGCCGCGGCGGCCAGGCTTGCTTGCGCCGTTCGCAGCTGCTGCAAGTCAAAAAAGTCATTGATGGTCAGCCCATTGAGGCGGCCAAAAACAGGGTCGTCGGTAAGCAAACCGGCTACCAGGGCGTCGATATCGGCGGTAGGACGGAAAAAGTCGTCGGCCACCAGGCACTGCGCCGGCCGCAAAGCCTGGGTCAGCTCGCGCCGCAGCTGGCCCAGGTCGGTGCCGGGGTAGCACTCCACCGCCAGCACCTGCGGCTGGCCCGGCGCGGGCGGCGCGGCTAACAGTGCCGCTTGCAGCGCGCCCGCAATCGGCGCCCACCCAGTTTGGCAAGCGTTGGCCTCCGCCGACACCGGCACAAAGGGAAACTTGTCATAGTTGGAAGAGCGCATGCAACGGGTAGCTAAGGGAATAAAAAGACAAGCGCACCGGGCGCAGGAACAGCACGGAGCCGGGCAGCGGGCTAAACCGGGACTGGTGCACCGGCGGGTGTGGCAGCCGCTACGGGCTGGTATCGGCTAGAGGCCGCGGTATGGTTAGAGCGCAACTTCTTGCTAGCTGTTGCAAATATTGACAATAAAAATGTTTGTTTCATACTAAAACGCGCAAAATAATTTTTATTTTGTCTGAATTATGCGTTTACTTTGCCAGGAGCTTACGCCAGCTGAGCGCGGCACCCTAGCCGCAAGCTCGCCAAACCCGGTCCTCTCTCCCCCTTCCTACATGATTCTGATAGCCGATGGCGGCTCTACCAAAACCACCTGGTGTTTGGTTGATGCCCATTCTACCCGCTCCCTTTTCCACACCGAAGGCTACAACCCGGAGTTTATCGGCACGGCGGGCATCATCTCCTCGCTGCGCCAGGGCCTGCCCCCTACCCTGACCCCGGCCGACATCACAGAGGTATATTACTACGGGGCCAGCGTGGTAACGCCGCTGCAAATAGCCACCGTGGCCGATGCCATGACGGCCGTATTCGGCCGGGCCCGCGTGTTTGTGGGCCACGACCTGCTGGCGGCGGCGCGGGCGCTGCTGGGGCGGCAGCCGGGGTTTGCGGCCATTTTGGGCACCGGCACCAATTCGTGCCTCTACGATGGCGAAGCCGTCGCGCACAACGTGGATTCGCTAGGGTATTTTCTGGGCGACGAGGGCAGCGGGGCCTTCATCGGCAAGGCGTTGCTGCGCGACTACCTGCGCGGCGATATGCCCGCCGAACTGGCGGTGGCCTTTCGGGCCACCTACGGCCTGGAGCGGGAGGCCATTTTCGATAAGCTCTACAACCAACCCTTCCCTAATCGCTTCATTGCCAGCTTCGCCAAGTTTGCGAACGACCACAACCAGGCGAGCTATTGCCAAGCACTGGTGGCCGAGGCATTTGACTTGTTCTTTCGGAATATCATCAGGAAGTATCCTGCTTATCAGGGCCATACCTTCAACTGCGTGGGCTCGGTGGGATACAATTTTCGCGCGGCGCTCGCGCAGGCGGCCACGGCGCACGGCATGCAGGTGGGCAAAATCATCCGCTCACCCATCGACGACCTGGTTTCCTACCACCTGGCCGAGGCTGGCTAGCCTACGCCATCCCCTATTGCTGCTTTCTTTTCCCACCCTTTAGCCCAGCGAGTTATGATGCGCTTCTTTACGCTTTTTGCCGGCCCACCCCGGCTAGCTCTGCTGGTGGCCGGCTGCCTGCTCACGGCCCCGGCGGCCTTCGGCCAAAATAAATACCAGGTGGCCGGCGAAGCCATTCTCGACAAGCTCAACACCAAGTTCTACAACGCCAGCAAGCAGCTCTATGTAGAGCAAGTAGATGGCAATGAGGATATTATAGTGGAACGCGGCGGCGCGAGCTACGTGTGGCCAGCCTCGCACATGCTGCGGGCGCTGCGCTACGGCGCCCTCGCCAACCCCGCCAAGTACACGGCGCGGCTCAAGTCTTACGCCTACGCCCTTGACCAGTACCGGCAAAACGGCAAGTATGCCTCCGACATCGTGCCCGGCGCCGACCCGCTCTACGACGACAACGCCATTGTGGGGCTAGCCCTGCTGGATGCTTACCAGCAGGTGCTGCCCACCGAAACCGGCCTGTTCGACCGCTCGCTCATCGGCCTCAACTACTGCCTCGACGCGCGCGACGCCAGCTGGGGCGTGCCGCAAAAAGAGGCCGAGCTGGGCTGGGGCAAGTTCTACTCGCAGGCTACTATTTTGCCCGCGCTGCACTGCGCCCTGCTGGCCAAGAACAGTACCGACCCTAAGTACCTGGACATTGCCAAGCGCTACTACGAGCTCATCAACGACCCTAGCCGGCTGCTGCGCAATAGCAGTACCAATCTGCTTAACCAGTTCTCCTTCAACAACAACGGCAGCTGGAGCCTGGCTGGCCACGGCGAAAACGGCGGCGGCTACCGCGCTTACCAGACCACGCCCGATATTCAGCTGGCACTGCGCCTTTACCAGCGCACCAGCGACAGCCGCTACCTCGACGACGCCACCCTGATGGCCAACGCCTGCCTCAAGCAGTGGTACTCGCCCGGCCAAGGCGTGCGCGAAATCTCGTTTTGGGGTGGCAGCGACATGGTCGAAATGCTGGTTGATTTCTACGAAGTGGACCGCAACGCCAAGTGGCTCGACGCGGCGCGCAATATCGTGGATTACCTCATCGACTATGGCCGCGACCAGCTCGGCTACTACCCCGGCTCCTACAGCGATGCCGATGGTACCTGGAACCTCGACCGCCGCTACCTCTTCCCGGCTAGGGTGCAGATGATGGGGCAGGCTTGCGCCGCGGCGGCCATCCTGCGCGTGGCGCAGGTCACGGGCACGCCGCTCGCCACTACCACCTCCGCGGCCGCCAAAGCCGCCGACCTGTTTCCCAACCCGGTAACCAGCCGCCTGACCCTGCACGCCAACCGCACGCCGGTAGCGGGCAACGTTTTGGTAACTAATTCCTTGGGCCAACCGGTGCTGACTACCAGCGCCCCGGCCGGCACTCTCGATGCGTCGGCCCTGGCCCCCGGCGTGTACACCGTTTCGTGGCAAGAGGGGGCACAGCGGGTGGCCAAGCGCTTTATAAAGCAGGCCAACTAGGCCCCCGACTACTACCCGTCAACCCAGTTACCTGTCCAGATGAAGCTTACCAGTCAGCGCCTGCCCTATTTGCTCGCCCTTAGCGCGTTAGGCGCTGCTTCCTGCACCAAGGTAATGCCGCAGGCGGGGCTTGGCCGCCCGGCCAGCGGGCCCGGGCAATACGTGAACCCGCTCATCGGCACGGCCGCCTTCACCGACCCCAAGCTGGTGGGCTACGTGGCGCCGCCCGACTGGCACGGCGTATGGGCCGGGCTGGCGTTTCCGGGCAGTGCCCTACCCAACGCCATGGTGCAGCTCAGCCCCATCACGGAGTTTAATACCGGCTCGGGCTACCAATACGAAGACTCTGTTATTCAAGCCTTTGCTCATACCAACAAGGGGCACTGGAACCTGTGCCACCTGCCCGTGCTGCCCGTGGTGGGCGCGGCCAATGCCAGCGGCGGCTATTCCTCGCGCTTTTCGCACGCTACTGAAACAGCAGCCCCCGGCTACTACGGCGTGACGCTCAAAGACTATAACGTGCGGGTGCGGCTGACTTCGACCCTGCGCTGTGGCCTGCACCAGTACTATTACGCCCAGCCGGATGGCCGCAGTCTGGTGTTCAAGCTGGGGAGGTCGAACGAGAACGTGAACGACTGGACCATCGAAAAAGTAGGCCCTAGAGCTGTGCAGGGCTTCCAGAAAACCGGTGACCAAACCGCCTACTTCTACGCCCAGCTCAGCGATGAAATCCAGGATATTGCCCTGCAGGGCAAGGGCACTAAGCAGGGCCTAGCCGTGCTGCGCCTGGCCAACGGCAGCCGCAAGCCCGTGGAGCTGCGCCTCGGCCTCTCGTTTGTGAGCATCCGCAATGCCCAGCAAAACCTGGCGCAGGAACTGGGCAGCCGCTCGTTTGAGGAGGTGCAGCGGGCGGCCACCACCACCTGGAACCAGCTGCTGACCAGGGTATCGGTGAAGGGCGGCACGGCCCAGCAGCAAACCATGTTCTACACCTGCCTCTACCGCTCTTTTCTGTGGCCCGCCCTGCGCAGCGACGCCAACGGCGAATACACCGACGTGAAGGGCAACCCGGTGAAGGCCGATTTTCAGTATTATACGCTGCCCTCGCTCTGGGATACTTACCGCAACAAAGACGTGCTGATGAGCATGCTCGCGCCGGGCGTCACGGCCGACATCATCAAGTCAATGCAGGACATCGGGCATAAAACGGGCTTTATTCCGACCTTTTTCCACGGCGACCACGCGGCCTCGTTTGTGGCCGGGGCCTACCAGCGTGGCGTCACCAACTTCGACCTGCCGGACGTGTACCGGCTGCTGCTGCGCAACGCCAACGTGGCGGGCGGCACGCGCCCCCACATCAAGGAGTACATCGAAAAAGGCTACATCGCCACTACCGAAGTAGCCGCGCCCGTAGTCGAAACCCCCGGCACCGCTGGCGTATCAAAAACGCTGGAGTATGCCTTCGACGACTACGCCGTGGCCCAGCTAGCCCAGGTCCTGCACGACACGGCCCAGTACCGCACGCTGATGGCGCGCTCCAAAAATTACTGCAACGTGTTCGACCCCGGCACCAAGTTTATGCGCGGCCGGCAGGCCAACGGCCAGTGGGTCAATAATTTCAACCCACAATACCCGTACTACGAGTACATGTACCGCGAGGCCAACGCCTGGCAGGTTTCCTTCTTTGCGCCCCACGACATGCCGGGCCTGGTGGCGCTCTACGGCGGCCCGCGGCCCTTTGAGGTCAAGCTGGACTCCCTGTTCACGGTGCCCTGGAACCCGCGCTACATTGCCCGCAACGTATCGGGCTTCATCGGCCAGTATTGCCACGGCAACCAGCCCGACCACGAAACGCCGTTTTCCTATTACTTCGTGGGCAAGCCCGAAAAATCGCAGCAGCGGCTCGATGAAATCATGGCCAAGTTCTACAACACCGGCGAAAAAGGCCTGGCCTTTTCGGGCATGGACGACGCGGGCGAGATGTCGGCGTGGTACGTCTTCAGCGCCACCGGCCTCTACCCCTTGTCAGCGGCCGATGCGCGCTACATCGTCACGCTGCCCGTCTTCGACGAGGTACGCTGGACTATGCCCAACGGCAAAGTAGTGCTTGTGAAGAAGTCCGGCGCCAGCCGCAGCCTGAGCACCATTCGCGTGAATGGCGCCCCCCACGTTGGTTACTTCGTGCCCCACCAGCTCTTTAGCACGGGCGGCGAGCTGGAGGTTGTTGCGAAGTAGCTACCCGCTTACCTCCCACCCTGGTAATGCCTGGGTGAGGCAACGCATAAAGAAAGGCTAGCCATCAGTTGATGGCTAGCCTTTCTTTGTTGGCGGCCCACTCGCCGGCCGCGCGGACCTAGCCCAGGCTAGTCCTACAGCAGCCCAAAGAAGCGGGCCGGGCGGCCCAGCTCCACATTGATAGGTTCCAGGGTTTTCTCGATGCTCTGCTTAAGGTCTTCGGTGGCGGGGTCTTGCAGAATTTTGATGAAAGCCGTGCGCGACTCCTGCAGCAGGCGCTTGCGCTCCTTGCGCGATTTGCCGTCGGCCCGCTGCCGGATGCAGTCGGCATTGGCAAAGGCCAGCTGGTCTTGCAGCAGGGCAATCTGCAGCTTGGTGCCCGCGCTGGCGGGCGGGGGCACCGGGTTGCCCCCCCCGCTACTGGCCACGGGTGCCACCGCGGGCCCACGGTTCAGCGCGGCTTCCAGCATAATAATGTGCTGCTTGGCCTGCACCAGCTCCTCGGCCAGGCGGGCATTGCTCTGCGTTTGGTCGCCACTCTTGGACAGCTGCTGGCGCAGGGCATCGATGGTGCTGCGGTTGGAGCGAAACAAATCGAAATCGCGCAATTCGTCGCGCACCAGCAGCCGGTGCGCCTGCACCTGCAGCCGGGCCGAGTCGATACGCAGCTGGCTCAGGCTCACGGCAATATCGTTCAGGTAATCCTGGTTGCTGGTGGTGAGGCGCCCCAGCACCAGGTCGTTTTTCTCCTCGCGCAGGCGCTGGTCTACCTTATCAATGCGCTGCAGGTAGCGGCTCAGGGTATCAAACTGCGTTACGAGCCGGTTTTGCTCCTGGTGGGTGATATCAAGCTCTTTCTTGAGGCGCGCGTTCTCATCGGCCAGGCTGTTGTTCGAAAATAAGTAGTACGACGCGCCCAGCGGCACCAGCAGGGCAAGCAGATACAAAAGCACAAATTGCCAGAGGCGCGTGCGGCGTTCGGGTTGGTTGAGGGGAGTCATGCGGGCGAAAAGCTAGCAGCAGCGGGCGGCAAGATAACTTAAAACGGGTTCCAGCGCAGGCCACCCCCACTGGTGGTGGGCTCGGGCACCGTTGCGATAATGGGGCGGTGGGCCACTGGGTTTTCGTTGATGAAGGTCTGCCAGCCCTCGCGGTTTTTACCGATGTATTCGAGCTGGCTGAGCTGCCGGAAAATAAGCCCCAGCAACTGCCACAGCTGCTGCTGCTGCTGCAAATGCTCGTGCACCCGGTGGTGGTCGTACGTGAGCGTAACGGCTCCCTGCAAGGCCCCGAGCAGGGTAGCGGGCAGCGTTTCCGACCACTGCTCGAAGTAGCGCAGCAACTCCTCGCGCTCGGCTTCGGTGAGGATATCGAGCGAGGTTTTCACCTGCTTGGCTACCCGCAACAGCGCATCGAGCAGGTAGCTTGGGGGCTGGGCGGGCGCCAGCAGCCGCAGTGTGGTTAGCTGCTGCGCCAGGGCAAAAGCAGTGCGCTCGGCCAGCTCGCGCACCAGGTCGGCGAGCGGACTGCGCTTGTCGGGGCGCATTTTCACCTTATGAATAATTTTAAACGCATCCGTCTCCAATTCCCCCAGCTGAAATTCAAGCTGGTGCAGGGCTTGCAGCAGCGCCGGGTGGCTAGCCAGGGCCATACTGGGCGGAATGTACTGCGCTACTGGCCGCAGCGCGCCTTCCGCGTACAGCAGCTCGCCCACTACCAGCGCAAACGTGGCGCTGGCGGCGCTACCCACCTGGTCGGTAGGCACTAGGCTCAGGCCGTAGGCCGGGCGGGTGTAGGGGTGGCGGGGGGGCACCTCCTCGGGGGCCGGCGTGCCCGTGGGCACCCGCTCGAAGGGGTTCACGGTGAGCACCACGCTAAAGCGCAGGCCCTCAGTGGCCGTGAGGCTGTAGGCGGCCAGCAGCTGCGCCAAGCTGGTTCGCAACGTAAGCGGGGCGGCGCTGCGTACTACCTCAATGCGGGCGCCCCCGGCCGTGATGGCCCGGCACTGCGTGAGGCGGGCCTGCACCTCGCCCTGGGCATCCACGCTCAGCAACAGCTCGAAGGCCGCCGGGGCGCCTAGCTCGCCGGCAGCGGGCAACAGCCCAAAAAAATCGGGGCGCAGCAGCAGGGCCGTGGCATCGCGCAGGTGGTCGGTGGTGAATTGGTCGGTTTCGGTGAAGTGGCGGCGGGAGATTTTCATCCCGTCTACCCAGTTCACGGGGTAGTGCGTAAGGTCTGGAAGCATAGCCGCAAGAGCAAGAAAGTAAACTAGTAGGTAGAAAGCCCGGCGCGCTAGGCCTGCGGCAGCTCGGCAGTGGGCACCCGCTGCGCCACAATGATGCTGCCCTGCCGCAAAAAGTTATCCTGGAACGTGCGGTCAGGGTCATAGTAGTGGCGGCGGCGCCACCACGGCTGCTTGGCATAAAACAGCCAGCCAAAGGCCTGCCCCTGGCCATCGACATACTGCAGGGCCTGCTCGGGCTTTAGCTTGTTATAATCGGTAAGAAAGATGGAAAATAAATCGTTTAAACGCATCTGGTAGGGCGCTTTCGACGAAAAATCGTGGTAGAGCGACTCCCCGGCCCGGCGCGTCATCCAGAAGTGCACCACCATAAAGTGGTTGAGGTCCATGCGCGTGAGGTCGGGGCTGGGGGCTAGCGGGTTATAGTGCCAGAGTTTGTAGCGGCGGGGCGGCACGGCCTGCCAGGCCCGGTACGACTGCCAGAAGAAAAACGGCCAGGGAAAGGTCGTTACGCCCATCACGAAGCTGGCCGGCGGTAGGTGGCCCTGGGCCCAGGGCAGCCAGCGCAACGCCCAAATGGCACCCGCGCCCAGCCCCGCCGTGAGCACCAGCACCAGGGCGGCCTGCCAGCGGCTGCCGGGGGCTAGCCAGGGCAGCCAGCGCGGCAGCTGCGCCGCGTATAGCCAGCCCAGTAGCAGCACGGCCAGCTGCAGCAGCCCCAGCGTGAGCGGATACGGCCAGGGGCTGCGCACTGCCCCCAAACCCAGCAGCCCGAAGCCCAGGCCCGTGCCCAGCACATACAACAGCACGCTAATGAACACTTTACTGCGCTGCACCTGCGAACTCACGTTCGAAAAAGCACTATTGGCAACCGAGCGGGCCTGCGACGTAGGATTGGGAAGCATGAAGCAGCTAAAAAGACTTTCGAACCGGCGATACGAGCGAGCGGGGGACTTGCCCCGCCAAAGTACGGGAAATCTACTGCTCAGGGCAATTTATGGTTGCTGCCGGGGCTGGCCAACCCCGGCCGGGCCCTGGGCGTAGGCTAGCGCGGGGCCCGGCCGCCGCGCCGGGCTATCTTGCTTCGCCTATGTCCTCCTCCCCTGCCTCCGTGCGGCAGCTGCTCGCCCAGCTGCGCCGCCAGCCCTTCGACCTGCGCCTGGAAGTTATTCTGACCGAGCTACTTACGCAAGGCTACGAGTTTGATGACTTTTTAGTACGCCCCGTGGGGCTGTTTGCTCGCCGCTACCGCCGCGACCTGGGTGAGGTCTACGAAGAGCCTTTCGAGCGCCGCCACCGCCCCGTAGTGCGCACTGTACTCGAAGTGCACCGCGAAGGCCTCTACGATGCGCTGCCCCAACAAGTATTTCACCAACCGGGCACCGGCGCGGGGCAGGCAGCCAGCATTGCGGCAATGGTGGAAGACAGCCGCGCGCAGCGACGCAAAGAAAAAGCTACCCGGCTGTTTTTTGCGCCTTTCGAGCAGGAGTTTTTCCGCTTTCGCGTGGGTATTGAGCAGGAAGAGCAGCGCTACTTCACCAGCCTCGCCACGCACTGGTACAACGAGCTGCTGGCTCGCTTCTGGGGCCTGGCCGAGGCCGGCCTGCCGCCCACCGTGCTCACCAACCTGCTGTACCTGCTGCCGCTGGCCCACAGCATAGTAGGCGATTTGGAGCGCACGCGCCACTGCTTCGAGAGCGTGCTGGGTCAGGCCGTGCACCTGCGCGTGCTGCCCCCCCAGCGGCTGCCGCTGCCGGCGCCGGCGGCCACGGCCCTGCCCACCAGTGGCACGCTGGGCCACCTGGCGCTGGGCCGCGACTTCGTACTAGGGGGCGACTACCAGGAAACGCTGCCCGCCCTCGAAATCAGCCTGCAAGACCTCACGGTACCCGAGCTGGAAGCCTACCTCACAAACGAGTGGCCGGCCAAAGCGCTGGCCCTGCTGTGCGAGTATTTTATCGCCTTCGAAACCGACGTGGTGCTACGGTATGAAATGGCCGCCACTACGCCCGCCTTCTACCTCGGGGAGGCTGCTGATGCGTCCGTGCTAGGGTTTACTACCGCCGGCATCTAGCCCCAACTGCCCGCGCGCAGTTTTCGGCAAGCAACATTCGGCGCTTGTCGGGCCGGGATTTGCTTGGTTTGCTGCCTGTGCGCCTGGCGCGGGCTAGCCCAGCTGCCCCCCAAGAACCGGGCCCTCTACGAGGCAAGGCGTGGAGAGTGCTGGGGCAAAAGAAAGTGCGCGGGCTCCTAAGTCGGCGACTCGACCCGCCTCACGAAAAATTTATATTACTCTCCCAGCCCCGGCGCACCTGTCCGGCGCCAGGGCACCCTAGTAGCCAGCCAAAATTCGCTCTCCCAAAACTCATTCGGCCAGCCGCGCTAGGGCTCCAAAACTTCTTGCAGGCAGGGGGCCGCCAGTTTTTAAGAGACAAAAAAGAACCGTTTAAACAGCCTTGGGCTGGCTTGGGCGAAGGGTTTTCCGCCCCTGAGTATTTTAAGGCAATTTGCCGTCGCATCAGGCACTTGGGTGGCACAGCCCTATTCTTACCACTACCTTATTTCTAGTTGATTTTTATGAATCCGAGAAACGCGCGCAGCCGCACTGCCCGGCAAAGCCTGGCCGACCGGCGGGCCCTCACGCCCAGCGAGCAAGACATGCAATTGCTCGCCAGCTACATGCGCGGGCATATCACGCTGGAAGAAGCCAACGACTTGCTCCACGAACACGGCCCCTTCATAATTGCTATTTGCGAGTACCAGATAGCGAGCGCGTAGCCATTAATTATTTTAATTATATACTATATATTATAAATTAATTATTCATAAAGCCGCATAAAATTAAAGTTTCCCGCACCGGGCACTGCGCTGTACGCGCAACTCACAATTGATGAGCAGCTTGTTCCTATGCAAGCGGTGTGAGGCCCTAGCCTGGGTGCCGCCCACTTAGCACCCGCCGGCCCGCCTCCCGCGTAGAAGCAGCCCTTTGGCGCTGGTTAGCCGATAAATTCCCGTAGGGCAGCGACTACTTCGAAGGGCGCGCTTAAATGTGGGCAGTGGCCGGTAGTTGCCAGGGTAACCAGCGTGGCCTGGGGTAAGTGGGCGAGCAGGTAAGCGCTCACCTCTTCCGGCACGGCAATGTCCTCCGAGCACTGGAGCAGCAGGGTGGGCAGTTGCAGAAGGGGCAAGTCGGCGCGGGTATCAGCCAGAAAGCCGAGGCGGGCAAATTTCTTGGCAATAGTGGGGTCAGCCTGGCAGAAATAGCCGGCTAGCTCATAGCCCAGCGAGCTCTGCTGCTCGGTCCCGATGAGCAGCGTGGCAAAGGTGGTGGCCCAGCTCTGGTAGTTGCGGTCCATCTCGGCGAGTAAATCGAGTAGGTCCTGCTGCTCAAAGCCGCCGTAGTAGCCGGGCTCATTGACGTAGCAGGGCGAGGCCGCAATTAAAACGGCCTTCGAAAAATGCTGTGGGGCCCGCACGGCCGCCAGCAGCCCAATCATTGCCCCGACTGAATGCCCCACCACGACGGCCTCGTGCAGGTCAAGCGCCTGGCAAATTTCCACTACATCCTGCGCGTAGCCGTCCAGCGTCGCATACTGCTGGGCATCATACGCACCCAGGTCCGATTCGCCCGTTCCTACCTGGTCAAAAAAAATGAGCTGATAATACTTGACTAGGGCTGGCGTGAGGTAACTCCAGATGTGCTGGTTGCAATTAAACCCATTGCAAAAGATAAGCGGGGGCTTACCTGCACCTAATACATTGACATTTAGACGCTTTAGAACGGAGGAGTCAGTGTTCACGAAATTAAATTTTTCTTATAATACCGAAGTTGCACTTATCACCTCAGTTACTATTTTACTCAAAATTAATACTAAAAAAGTATTCTTCATCATTGGCTATCAACCTGCTACCAAACGCGAAATACCTTGCGTGACTTTACTGACCCTAGCAGTAATTTATTATAAAATAGCACCAAACCAAGAAAAAGCAGATTCCGTAGAAGCGCTGAACACATTAGCTAATACCCTGCTGTGAAAAGGCCCCGCCACCCGGTGCAGTGAAAAGCTGCTTAAAATGATTTAAAAAAGAGGCGTGCAATAAAATGGCGGCCAAAACGGGCGCACGCACCACCGCCTGCAAGGGTGAAGATGGTGAGGAACGCGGGGCAAAGTAGTCTTGCTCTGCACCTAAGTACGCGGAGGTCCTACTGCCAGCCGGAACGAACCCTGGGTTACATCTGCACTGGCACGGCCTGAGTTATTAGCAGGTCGGCCCTACTTGGCTAACCAGTTACCGCCGGGTGTAGTCTTTGTCGGCCAAGAGGTTGCCTGCATCCTTGGCGGCCCCTAGCGAATCAGTTGCCCGTTGGCAATCGACTTGCTAGGGGCCGGGTGCCACGCGTAGCGGGTTGCCCAGCGCGTCGACCAGCAATGCACCTTGGTCGTCAGCCCGCGGCGGTCAGGGCTTCATGCCGAGGCAGCTTTTTTTTCGACTACCTGCCGCCTCGACTGGCATAGCCTGCCCCTGAACGGATGTAGCCCCTAGTACTAGCTAGCTTAGCCTAATTAGCGCACCAGAGTAGTGGTAGTTACCAGGATGGAAGAAGCGGTGGTAGTAGTAACTCTGCGCACAAAAGAGCTGGCGCCGAGGGATATAATGTCAAAGGTTGTGGCTGAACCACCATTTTGAACTGTATAGCTACTGCCAGCTACTGAATAGGGACTATTACTTACGAGTACATTCTTGGAGTACGCTGTTACGTTTTTAATCGTAAACGTTTCTGAAGCATCGCCATAGGTATAGGCAGTAGTCGTAACAGTTGTTTGACCATTGGTAGATAGCTCGGTTGTCGACGTGCTCATCATCCACCGGCCCAGAATAAGCTGGCTGTAACTCGGTGTTGCGGGGGGTGGGTTCGGTGTTGGAGTCGGGTCGGAATCGTTCTTAGAGCAACTGGCGAAGGCCAGAAGAATACTCACGCTAAGCAGAAACTTCTTCATACGCTAAAGCTACGCCGCTCACGCCCAACAAGTGTACCCCAGCAGGGAAGACTGCGCGGCCATGCGCTGCTGCACCTGCTAACCGCTGGTTATGACTCAGCAGGAGGCCCAGGTGGCAGGCGTAGCGCCTGGATATCGGTGCGCACTGAGGTGGTCGAGTAAAATAAACAACGTGAATTCTTATCTTCCCCTGCTCATGTTCGACAAAACACTTCCTAGCGGCTTGCCGCTAACCCGCAAGCAATACACGCCTGCGCACCGGGCTCAAACGCGTGGAGCAAGAACTACTCCAGAGCCAGCGGCAGACCGCCCGCCGCCTACCTGCAAAAAGGGTGGCAGATTGGCTTTGGACCGGGCCGGGGCTGGCCGGGGTTACCGGCACACAAGTGCCCTAGTGGCAGCAGGAAGGCCGATAAGCCCAGCCAGAAAAGTATAGGCACAAAAAAAGGCCGCGCCACCCGGCACGACCCTTTCCAAACCCGGACGCAGCGAGAATTCCCACCCAGCGCTGGTCCGTGGCTCCAACCCAGGGCTAGTGCCGGAACAAAAGTTCGCGGTACTTCACCAGGGGCCAGTCCTCATCGGCCACAAGCAGTTCCAGCTTGTCGGCCGCGCGGCGAATGGCCGCGAATTTTTCCTTCACCTCGTCGCAGTACGCAATAGCACGCGCGCGGGCATCTTCAATTTTGTTGGCCACCTTGCGGGCGGCTATCATCGCGTCCACCGTCGTTTTGATAGTTGACACGTGGCGCGAGATGGCTTTAATCATCTCCACCGTCACCTGGCTGTTCTCGTCGTCGAGGCCGAGGTCGCGCAGGCCGCGCACGTTCTGTACCAGCTTATTCTGGTAGGCTAGCGCGGTCGGAATCACGTGGTTAACGGCCAAGTCGCCGAGCACGCGGCTCTCAATTTGGATTTTCTTGGTGTAGTCCTCCAGCAAAATTTCGTGGCGGGCGTGCAGTTCGGTGTGCGACAAAATGCCGTGGCGGGCAAACAGCTCGGCAGCGTCGGTGCGCGTCATTGCGTCGAGGGCTAGCGGCGTGGTGGGCACGTTGGCCAGGCCCCGGCGGGCCGCCTCCTCCTTCCACTCGTCCGAGTAGCCATTGCCTTCAAAGCGAATGTCTTTCGAAGAGATAACGTAATTGCGCAGCACATCCACAATAGCAACTTCCTTTTTCTTACCCTGGGCAATCAACTCGTCTACCTCCGCTTTGAAATCGATGAGCTGGTCGGCCACAATGGCGTTGAGCGTAGTCATGGCCGACGAGCAGTTGGCGCTGGAGCCTACGGCGCGCAACTCAAATTTGTTGCCGGTGAACGCGAATGGCGAGGTGCGGTTGCGGTCGGTGTTATCGAGCAAAATGGCCGGAATCTTATCGATACCCAGCTTGAGGTAGATGTTGTCGCCCTTGTCGAGCGGCAGCTTGGCGGTGCGCTCCAGCTCGTCGAGCACGCCGTCGAGCATCGAGCCCAGGAACACCGACATAATGGCCGGCGGGGCTTCGTTGGCACCCAGGCGGTGGTCGTTGCTGGCCGAGGCGATGCTGGCGCGCAGCAAGTCGCCGTAGCGGTGCACGGCCTTCACGGTGGTAATGAAGAAGGCCAGGAATTGCAGGTTCTCCTTGGGGCGGCGGCCGGGGGCGAGCAGGTTGACACCGGTGTCGGTGCTCATCGCCCAGTTATTGTGCTTACCCGAGCCGTTGACGCCGGCGTAGGGCTTCTCGTGCAGCAGCACCTTGAAGTTGTGCTTGAGGGCCACGCGGTCCATCACATCCATCAGCAGCTGGTTGTGGTCGATGGCCAGGTTGGCATCTTCGAAGGTGGGAGCGCACTCGTACTGGTTGGGCGCCACCTCGTTGTGGCGGGTGCGCAGCGGAATACCCAGCGCGTTGGCTTCTTCCTCGAAGTCAAACATGAAGGCATGCACGCGGGGCGGAATCGAGCCGAAGTAGTGGTCTTCGAGCTGCTGGCCCTTGGCCGGCGCGTGGCCGAAAAGGGTGCGGCCAGTCATCACGAGGTCGGGGCGGGCGTCGTACAACGCCTTGTCGACCAAGAAGTATTCCTGCTCAATGCCGAGCGTGGTGTTCACGCGCTGCACATCTTTGTCGAAGTACTGGCACACGTCGAGGGCGGCTTTTTCGAGCACGGCCAGCGACTTGAGCAGCGGGGCTTTGTAGTCGAGCGCCTCGCCGGTGTAAGCCACGAAAATCGTGGGAATGCACAGCGTTTTGGCGCCTACCGTTTCAATAATGAAGGCGGGCGAGGTGGGGTCCCAGGCCGTGTAGCCGCGGGCCTCGAAGGTGTTGCGGATACCGCCGTTGGGGAACGACGAGGCATCGGGCTCCTGCTGCACCAGTGCCGAGCCTTTAAAATTCTCAATCGGGCGGCCGTCCGAGTTCAGGTCGAAAAACGAATCGTGCTTCTCGGCAGTGGCACCGGTGAGGGGCTGAAACCAGTGCGTGTAGTGCGAAGCCCCCTTGGCCATGGCCCAGGTTTTCATGGCCGAAGCCACGGCGTCGGCTACGTTGCGCTCAACGGGCGTGCCGTGCTTGATGGCCGCTTGCAACTTCTTGAAGTATTCGCCAGGCATGTTGGCCCGCATTGCTTCCAGGTTGAATACGTTTTGCCCAAACGAGTCGGAACGGCGGGTAGCCACTGGCTTTACCGTGAGCGCCTGGCGCTGGTCAACTAGTTCAAGAGCTTTAAAGCGGAGAATAGCCATGAAATAAATGAGAGGGTGTCTGATTTCAAGGCAAAAATACGAATCAGTTATTAATTTCTGATAGACACCCCCTCATTTTAGTGCATTTACTGGCCAAACGTCCTAAAATAGTCGGCAAAGGGGTCATATTATCTTAACAACCAATTTGAGGAATGCTGTTGCCGACTAACCTAAAGTACTCAGGACCTAGCCACTACCCTTGCGACGGCGCTAGCTACCCAAACCGCACCTGATGCTCGCCGCGTGCTGGTGGTGCGCAACGACTCTATCGGCGATTATCTGCTGTACTGGCCTTGGCTGCGCCGCCTGAGCATCGAGGTGCAGCGCTGCGGCCAGCACTTGACCTTACTGGCCAGTGAACTGTGGGCGTTCCGGGCGGCGCGCTTCACGACGGACCTTGCCTACCGAGCCTGCGTGCTGCGTCAGGTGGGCGCCCGCGGCTTTGGCGAGGTCATCTATTCCCCTGCACGGGCGCGAAGCGGGTGTGGCAAACTTCATTCGCTTTATGCAGGCGCCGGTGCGGGTAGCTAGCCAGGGCGAGCACCGCACCGGGCCATGGTTTGCACTGCTCGATGCGGGCTACACCCGGCTGCTGCCCAGCACCCGCGCCGTACTGTTTAAGTACGACCGCAACCAGGAGTTTTTTGAAAACTGGTTAGAGTCGGCGGCGAAAACATTGCCAGCGGTGGCCGCCCCGCTAGCCCTGCCAGCGGGGGTTGTGCCCGCCGCGCCCGCGACTCCTTCTATAGTACTCTTCCCGGGGGCCAGCGCCCGGCAAAAGCGCTGGCCCACCGGGCATTTTGCGCAGCCAGCCCAGGCTCTGCACCAAGAGGCCGGCAGCCGCTAGCAGCTGGTGCGGGCTGGCAGCCCGGCCGATGCCGAAATAGCCCGCCAGATTGCGCAAGCGGCCGGGGCGGCGGTACCGCTCAGCAACCGCTGCGGGCAAACCGACCTGCCGGGTCTCCCTGGTGGCCGGGGCTAGCCTTCTTCTTAGTAATGATACCGTGGCGGCCCACCTAGTGGCCCAGGCCGGCACACCCTGCTTGGTGCTGCTGATGGGCGAGAATTGCGGTAAGTTTTTCCTTTATCCGCCGGCGCTGCTGCGGGCGCCGTGTCGGGGCCTGTTTCCACCCAGCCAGGAAACACGCTTTGCTCAGGGCGATTTTAGTCCACCGGCTCACGACTCCAACATCAGACAGATTGCGCCGGCGCAAGTGCTAGCCGCGGCCCGCGGGCTGCTGGGCCTAGGCAGCTAGCGCGCAGGCCGGTACCGGGGCCGCCGTATCTTTGTAAGGTTATGACTCCCCAAACCGTTGCCTTTTATACGCTGGGCTGCAAGCTCAACTTCTCCGAATCGTCGGCCCTGGGCCGGCAGTTTGAGGAGCGCGGCGTGCGCCGCGTCGAGTTTGAGCAGGGCGCCGACGTGTACGTCGTGAACACCTGCTCCGTTACCGACCATGCCGACCGCAAGTGCCGGCGCGTGGTGCAGCAGGCCCGTAAGCACAACCCCAACGCCTTCGTGGCCATTGTGGGCTGCTACGCGCAGCTTAAGCCCGCGGAAATCGCCAATATCCCCGGCGTAGGCGCCGTGCTGGGCGCGGCCGAGAAATTTCGGCTAGCCGAGATTTTGAGCGAGTTGGAGCTACCCGCGGCGGGCGCGGCGGCCGGGCCGGGCCGGGTGTTTGCCTCGCCCATCAGCGAAGCGCACGAGTTTCACCCGGCGCAGTCGCTGGGCGAGCGCACGCGCACGTTTTTGAAGGTGCAGGATGGCTGCGACTATTCGTGCTCATTTTGCACCATTCCGCTGGCGCGGGGGGCTAGCCGCTCGGGCAGCGTCGCCTCGGTGGTCGAGCGGGTTGAGAAGCTGGCTAGCCAGGGCGTGCAGGAAGTAGTGCTCACGGGCGTGAACCTGGGCGACTTTGGCCTGCAAGGTCCTGCGCGCGAGCGCCGCGAAAACTTTACCCAATTGGTGCAAGCCCTGGACCAGGTCGAAGCGATGCGCCGCTACCGCATCAGTTCGTGCGAGCCCAACCTGCTTACCGACGAGGTTATCCAGACCGTGGCGGCCTCGCGGCGCTTTATGCCCCATTTTCACTTGCCGCTGCAAAGCGGGTCGGACAAGATTCTGGGCCTCATGCGCCGCCGCTACCGCCGGGCGCTCTACGCCGACCGCGTGGCGCGCATTAAGGAGCTAATGCCGCACGCCGGCATCGGGGTCGATGTGATTGTGGGCTTTCCGGGCGAAACAGAGGCGGACTTTCTAGAAACCTACCAGTTCCTCAACGAGCTGCCCATCAGCTACCTGCACGTGTTCCCGTATTCGGAGCGGGCCAATACCCTGGCCCCGACCCTAGCCGGCCGCGTACCCGAGCGCGTGCGCACCGAGCGCACCACCCAGCTGCGCAGCCTTTCTGAAAAGAAGAAGCGGGCTTTCTATGAGCAGCACGCGGGCCTCGAAACGGAGGTGCTTTTCGAAGACGACATCACCGATGGCCGCGTAGAGGGCTACACGCCCAACTATATCCGCGTCGCGGCCAAGTACGACCCGCTGCTGGTGGGCGAAATCCGGCCCCTGCGCCTCACGCAGGTTGGGTCGCTAGGGCTAATGGAGGCCGAGGAGGTCGGGCTGTTTGCCCGCTAGAATCAGGTTATCCCGCAGCAAACAGCCCGGCATTACCAGATTGGTAGTGCCGGGCTGTTTGCTGCGGGATAACCTAGCGGCCCTGCAGTACAGTCACGAGCTGCTGCATAAGCGCCTGCTGCTCCAGCAGGTGCTGGTTGCGCTGTTCGGCCAGGGCTAGCTGGTGCTGGAGGTACTGCGTGTGCAGGGCCGCGGTGAGGTAGGCGGGGTCGGGGGCCGGGGCAGCGGGTACCGGCGCCGCCAAGGGTGGCGCGGTCGGGCCAGGAGCTGGGTGAGTTAGCGGCGGGGCGGCCACGGGTGCCAGGGCCGGGGCGACCGGCGGGGCTGCTTCGAGAGCCGAGGCCACTGGGGCGGGGGCTGGCGGCAGCGCAACTTCGACAGGCGGCGTGAGTGTCGCAACCAAGTCGGTAATCGGCAGCTGAACGGGCGCGGCGGCCGGCCCGGGGGTCGCGGCTGGGGCAGGCGCGGCCTCTGTTTTCAGCATGGGGCCAGTGCCTTCCATCAGCCAGTCTTTTGATACATTTGGGTACACCTCAAATACCTTACACAAAAGGTCATATCCGGGCTTATTGCGCTCATCCACCAAATGTTGAATAACCGTTGCGGTCTTGTCCAGAGACTGCGCAAAAGCGTTTTTACTCAATCCCAAATGTTGTATCAATTGGGTAAATCGCTGACCGATAGAGCTAGATGCGGGCATTTTCACAAATGGTATTTTGTGCAAATGTAAAAGATAATTATTAGTTGGCGTGCTTGGTGGCTAGCTTTTTGGGCGTGGGCGGTTGCGGCCACGCCAGGAGGGGTTGCACGTGCAGCGTGCGGTAGGCAAACCGATACGTGTCGGCCGGGGCGTAATCTTGCCGTAGCCGGTGAAACTCCGGGCTGTAGAATAATAGCAGCGTCTTCGGGGTGAGGGCAAAATTTGTTTCCCCGTATAGTCCTGGGCTCGGCAGGTCGACAATGGGCTGCTCGGTACCAGCTGGCAGCGGGGCGTCGTCGGCGAAGTTTATGCGTTGGGTGGCGTAGTTCCAGCCTAGGCGCTCGGCAGCGTACGCTACTCCCGCCGAATCGGCCTGACCGCTTCGCAGCGCGGCGGTGGCTTGCTCCATTATATCCTGAAAGCGACGGCGAGCCGCCCCCCGCAGCCGGCGCGTCAGTTGCTCGGGCGGGTCGGTCACCACATCACGTAGCACCAGCCGGCGGCCGGTGCGCAGGTCGAAGGTGAAGAACTCGGTACCATATACGTGGTGCGCTCCGGTGTATTGCTTGGTCAGGCTTAGTGAAAGCAGTTCTGCCTGATTGAGCAGCACCGCGTACTCGCTGCCAGTCAGGCCGCTGCCCGCAGCCGCCCACTGCCGCGTCTCAGGGTCATAGCAGCAGGCCCGCGCCGCCTGGTAGAGCTGCCGTTGGGGGCTGGCGGTAGAATCTACTCCGTCCCAGTCGTTCAGGGTTACGCGCATTAGTAGCCGGTTAATACGCCGAGCGGCGGCCGTATTCGCCAGCCGCACTTGAGGCACCTGAAAGCGTGCTGCCTCGCCGCGCGCCGGCACCTGGTACACTATTGCCCGACCGGTTGCCACCCCCTGCTGCGCCAAGGCACCCAAAGGCTCCATCAGCAGCCCAAAGCCCAGCAAGCACCAGCTAAAATCTTTGACCCAATAGTTTTTACTCATAGCGCAGGCTGTCGATGGGGTCCAGCGCGGCGGCCTTGCCGGCCGGGTACGAGCCGGCCAGCAAACCCACCGAAACGCAAATCGTGAGTCCCACTCCTACCCAGCCCCAGGGCACCAGGAAAGATTTGCTGCCCGCCAGCACGGCCACGGCGTTGCCAGCGCCCACCCCTAGCAGGATGCCAAACGTGCCGCCGAGCACGCAAATCACGATGGCTTCGAGCAAAAATTGCAGCCGCACCTGCTGCGCCGTGGCGCCCAGCGCCTTGCGAATTCCAATTTCGCGGGTGCGCTCGGTTACCGATACCAGCATGATGTTCATGAGCGCGATGCTAGCTCCCAGCAGGGCCAGAAAGGCGATGATGCCGCCCGCCACCTGCATCTTGCCGGTGAGCGAGTCGAGGGTGCCGGCCAGCGAGTCGGGGCTTTCGATGTCGAACGAGTCTTCCTGGCCCAGGCGGTCGTTGCGCACGGCGCGCATCACGCCGGTGGCCTGGCTTTGCAGAAAGGCGAGCGAGGCGGCGGTGGGCGTGGCCGTTTTCACGTCGTAGGTTAGGGCGCCACTACGGGGCAGTTGGTTGCCGGTTTCGAGTGGCACCAATAGCAGGCGGTCGGCCCCACCCCCACCGCCCATGGCACTGCCGCTTTTTTCGAGCATCCCTACCACCTGAAAGCGCTTGCCCAGGGCGTAGATGTACCTGCCCATGGGGCTAGCCTGCGGGAAGAGCTTGTCCTTCATTTCCTGGCCGATGATGGCCACGTTGGCCCCGGTGTTCAGCTCGGCTGGCGAGAAGGTGCGACCTTGGGTGAGGGCGTAGCTCTGAATGCGCAGGTAGTTTTCATCGCCGGCCACCACCTGCATGTTGGGGTTGGTTTTCTGGCCGCCCGCCTTTATTTCGGTAGCCCCACTAATGAAGGCCGACACGCCCACCACCGTGCCCGGCTCGCGGCGGGTCAGCTCCTTTTTATAGAGCGTAGCTTGCAGGTAGCTTAGCGGCGGGTACTGCTTGCCCTGCACGCCGCCACGCCGGAAGCGGTTGCCGTAGCCCTTGGCCTTGATTTCAAACGCATTGGCGCCCAGGCTGGCGAAGGTGTCGCCCAGCGAGCTGCGCATGGCATCGATGGCCGTGAGGATGCCCACCAGGGCCATGAGCCCGATGCTCACGATGAGCGCCGTGAGAATAGTGCGCAGCAGATTGCCGGAGATGGAACGCAGCGCCTCACGAATATTTTCTAGAAAACTCATTGCAGATTCAAACAGATTTAACGGATTGCATAGATACGGAGCTAGCGCGCCCAGCCACGTGGGGCGGCGTGGCGCGGAAGCAGTTGGCCCGCTGGCGCAAAGTAACGAGCCGGGCGGGGCAGCGCCCCCGGCGGCCGGCGCGCTCGTCAGGCGCGGGGGCCCAGGCCCACTGTCAACCCACTGATGAAGCCGCCTAGCCGGCCAATGCCTGCGAAGAGTATCGCCAGGATAAGCCAAAAACTGCGCCCTCCCGTAGCAGGCAAAATGCGGAGGTGGTCGGTGGGGCGAAAGGTGGCCGCGTCCGGGTTTAGCAGCTCGTACTCGCCGGGAGCCGGGGCGGCGAAAGTGCCGAGGGTGGCGGCTGGGTCGCCACCCAGGTAGCTGGCAAAGCGGGGGCCACCGCTACCCGTACCAACGTGCTGAGGACGGCGAGGTGCGCTATTTCAACCCCGCCACCTGGGCCACCGCTACCCGTACCAACGTGCTGCTCGTGGCCGGTAGCCAGCTGGCGCACGCACAGGCGCACGGCGGGTCAGGTCTACCACGCGGGCATTCAGCTGGCCGGGGCGGGCGCCGGCCACCTCGTAGCTCCCAGCCCGCGTGAGCTGAAAGCGAAAGGCCGTTTGGGAAGCCGACAAGGCATAGAAATTTTCGGAGGGGTTGTAGAGCTCGCCCAGGGCAATGATGCTTTTGAGCAAGCCCATGGCGCTAAGCAAGCACAGCAGCCCCAGGGGCAGCGCCAGCCAGGGAGAAGCAGCCAGAACAGGGGCGGCCATACGGGAAAGCAAGAGAAAGGGCTAGGGGCAGCGGAACACCAGGGCGAGGGGCTAGCCACGAAACTACCGTACCTTGAACCAGCAATGCGCTGGCCGGCGTTACCGGGCTGGCTTTTTATTCCTGTGAAGCTTATGCTCCTCAAACGTTTGCTACTGGCCCTGGCGCTGCTGGCCCCGACCCTGGCGGCCCACGCCAACCACATTTTTATCCCGATGGATAATACCCAGAAGGAGTGCTTGAAAGCGTATGGCCTGTGCTACTGGGCGTTGAGCAAGCAAATCGAAATCGACTGGCTGCTCAATTACAAGGGCGGCGCGTTTGCCTGCGAGGCCCAACCGGCCCTGGAAAACGAGCTGACTGTGCGCGGCATCACCTTCCAGGTTATTTCGGAGGCGCAGTACACCGGCATCTTGCAGCAGATAGCCGACCCTAGCGCCAACATGGACGTGATGAAACTGGAGAAAGTACCCAAGATAGCGGTGTATACGCCCAAGGGCAAGCAGCCCTGGGACGATGCCGTGACAATGGTGCTCACCTACGCTGAGATTCCCTACGATAAGATTTATGACGACGAGGTGCTCTCGGGGGTGCTACCTAAGTACGACTGGCTGCACCTGCACCACGAAGATTTTACGGGCGAGTACGGCAAGTTTTACCAGACCTACCGCTACGCGCCCTGGTACCAGCAGCAGCAGCGCGACGCCGAGGCCGCCGCCAAGCGCAACAACTTCAAGAAAGTGAGCGAGATGAAGGCCGCCGAAGCCGTGAAGATGCAGGAGTTTATTGCGGGCGGCGGCTTCCTATTTGCCATGTGCTCGGCCACCGACAGCTACGACATTGCCCTGGCCGGGCTAGGGGTCGATATGGTGGAAAGCATGTACGACGGCGACCCAGCCGACCCCAACGCTCAGAGCAAGCTCAACTTCAACCGCACGCTGGCCTTTCAGAACTTTCAGCTCTACATGAATCCGATGCAGTATGAGTACTCCAACATCGACATGCAGCCCCAAGAGCGCGGACTATACGAGCAAAACGATTATTTTCAGCTCTTTACCTTCTCGGCCAAGTACGACCCAGTGCCGACCATGCTGACCCAGAACCACGAAAAAACCATCCACGGTTTTATGGGCCAGACCACGGCCTTCCGCAAAAGCCTCATCAAACCCGACGTTATCGTGATGGGCGAGACCAAGCAGGACGGCGAGGTGCGCTACATGCACGGCACGCTGGGCAAAGGCACCTGGACGTTCTACGGTGGCCACGACCCCGAAGACTACCAGCACATGGTAGGCGAAGAGCCCACCGACCTCTCGCTACACCCCAACTCACCCGGCTACCGCCTGATTTTGAACAACGTGCTGTTTCCGGCGGCCAAAAAGAAGAAGCAAAAGACCTAGCCGCTGGCTAGCCCTGCGTAAACGCAAAAGGTCCCGGGTTCTAATTAGAACCCGGGACCTTTTGCGTTTACTGATGCTTACCCCTTCGCAGTCAGCGTAATGTACGGAATGATGCACTCCTCCAGCGACACGCCGCCGTGCTGGAACGTGTCCTTGTAGTAATTCACATAGTAGTTATAGTTATTCGGGTAGGCGAAGAAGTAGTCGCCGAGCGTGAAAACGTAGGCGGTGCTCACGTTTTCGCGGGGCAGGAAAATACTCTCCGGCTTACGCACCACAAAGATGTCGCGGCTCTCATCGAAGCCCAGGTTGCGGCCGTGCTTGTAGCGCAGGTTGGTGTTCGTATTGCGGTCACCCACAATCTTGTACGGGCGCTTTACGCGAATCGTGCCGTGGTCGGTAGTGATAATGAGCTTGCCCTTTTTCTCCGAAATGGTTTGCAGCATTTCATAGAGCGGCGAGTGCAGGAACCACGAGCGCGTGAGGCTACGGTAGGCGCTTTCGTCGGCGGCTAGCTCCCGTATCATCGCCATGTCGGTGCGGGCGTGCGAGAGCATGTCCACGAAGTTGTAGACGATAACGTTGAGCTTATAATTGTTATGCAGGTTGCTCATCTTGCCCAGCAAGTCCTTGCCTGCCTGCAAGTTAGTTATCTTGTGGTAGCTGTGCTTGGCCTTCTGGTTGTTGCGCTGGAAATTGATTTCCAGGAACTCGGCTTCGTGCAGGTTCTTGCCTTCCTCGTCCTCGTCCCACACCCACAGGTTGGGGTATTTTTTCTGAATCTCACCGGGCATCATGCCCGCGAAAATCGAGTTGCGAGCGTAGGCCGTGGTAGTGGGCAGAATGCTGTAGTACAGCTCTTCCGAATCCACCGTAAACAGCTCGGCAATAATGGGTTCGAGTACCTTCCACTGGTCGTAGCGCAGGTTGTCGATGAGCACGAAATACACCGGCGTGTCGCCCGTTTGCTTCATCAGCGGGAATACTTTCTCCTTAAACAGCTGGTGCGACATGAGCGGCGCGTCTTTGTCGCGGCCGTTCACCCAGTCCTCGTAGTTCTCAATGATGAAACGGCCGAAGTACGTATTGGCCTCATCCTTTTGCATGTTGAAGACCTCGGCCATACTCTTGCCCTCGGTTTCGTTGATTTCCAACTCCCAGTAAGTCAGCTTTTTATATACATCCACCCACTCCGAGGGCGAGAGGCGGTCGGAGAGCTGCATGCCAAGCTGGCGGAAGTCGCGCTGGTAGCCCGAGTTAGTAGCCTCGGTTACTAAGCGCTTGTTATCCAGCACCTTCTTCACCGACAGCAGAATCTGGTTCGGGTTGACGGGCTTGATGAGGTAATCGGCGATTTTGGCGCCGATGGCGCCCTCCATAATGTGCTCTTCTTCGCTCTTGGTAATCATCACCACGGGCACCGTGGGGCGCACGACCTTAATTTCGGTGAGCGTTTCGAGGCCGGTGAGGCCAGGCATGTTTTCGTCGAGAAAAACCAGGTCGTACGAGTTTTCCTGCACCTCTTCCAGCGCGTCGGCCCCCGAGTTTACGGGCGTCACATCATAGCCTTTCTCCTTGAGAAACAGGATGTGCGGCTTAAGGAGGTCAATTTCATCGTCGGCCCAAAGAATGGAGTATCGTTGCATAAGCAGGGGCGCGGAGGCGGGCTGCGCGCGGCGGGGAATAGGGTAAGCGGTAGCGTTCTTAACGGTAGCTAGCCCGCCCCTAGTATACTGGGGCGTGGGCGGGCCGTCCGTAGCTTTACCACAAAACCGGGGTTTGGGTTCTTAAATGTGCAGCTTAGTCGGCCAACCGGCCGTAACTACCGGCCAGCGCCCCTAGCCCACCACCCGGGCCGCGCCCTTGCCTGCGATGAATAAAAAGAAGATTTTCAACGACCCGGTGTACGGGTTTGTCACCGTTCCTACCGAGCTGCTGTTCGACCTCATCGAGCACCCTTATTTCCAGCGCCTGCGACGCATCCAGCAGCTAGGGCTCACTAACTTCGTATACCCCGGAGCGTTGCACACGCGCTTTCACCACGCGCTAGGGGCCATGCACCTCATGCAGCTGGCCCTGCGCACGCTCAAGGACAAGGGCGTGAAGATATCAGCGGCCGAGGGCGAAGCCGCCCAGATTGCCATTTTGCTGCACGACATTGGCCACGGCCCGCTCTCGCACGCTTTGGAAAACAGCATCTTTCAGGATGTGCCGCACGAGCAGCTGTCGCTGTTTTTGATGGAGCAGCTCAACGAGCAGTTTCCAGGCAAGCTGACCCTAGCCATTGAGATGTTTAAGGGCAGCTACGGGCGCGAGTTTTTTCACCAATTGGTTAGCTCCCAGCTGGATATGGACCGGCTTGATTACCTCAACCGCGACTCGTTTTACACTGGCGTGCAGGAGGGTCAGCCCGGCGCCGACCGCCTCATCAAGATGCTGCAAGTGGTGGATGAGCGCCTGGTGCTGGAAGAAAAAGCCGTGTACTCGGTCGAGAATTTCCTGGTGAGCCGCCGCCTCATGTACTGGCAAGTATATCTGCACAAGACGGTTACGAGCGCCGAGCAGATGGTGATACGCGTGATGCAGCGAGCCCGCGACCTGGCCCGCGCCGGGGTGCCGGTGCCCGGCAGCAGCTGCCTCACCTACTTCCTGGGCCGCGCCGTGACCCTGGCCGAATTTGAGCAGGACGCGCACATTCTCAACCACTTCACCCAGCTCGACGACATCGACATCTGGGCGGCGATGAAGCAGTGGACCAGCCACGAAGACAAGGTGTTAAGCTTTCTCTCCAAGAGTCTGCTTAATCGGCAGTTGTTCAAAATCGTCATCAGCCCCGAGCCTTACGATGAAGATTTTCAGCTCGGTATCGTGGAATTGATTGCCGAGCACTTCGGCTTGCCGCCCGAGGAGGCTAGCCAGCTCATGATAACCGGCCGCCTCAGCAATACCGCCTACGACCCGGCCAGCCACGAAACCATCAACATTCTCACCAAGCTCGGCAAGGTGGTGAACGTGGTAGAAGCGTCGGACTTACCTAATATCCGGGCCCTGAGCCAGAAAGTGCAGAAGTACTACATCTGCTACCCGAAGGAGATTTTGTAAGCAGTGGCGCGAAGCTCCGGCTTCGTGCGCGCGCGCAGCGAGCATTCGGAGCTGAACGGCCCTAGCGCAAATTGCTCGCTGCGCGCGCGAAGCAGAAGCTTCGCGCTACGCTGCTTATTTCTGCACGAATTTTTTGCGCAGCTCAGCAATTTGCTCTTTGAACTTCTTGTCGGAGTCAATCAAATCTGACACCGTTTGCACCGAGTGGATGACCGTGGCGTGGTCGCGGCCGCCGAAGTGGTAGCCGATGGTTTTGAGCGAGTGGTTGGTGTGCTCCTTGGTAAAGTACATAGCCACCTGGCGGGCCGTAACTACTTCTTTCTTACGGGTTTTTTCCTTCAGCAAGGCCACCGGCACGCCAAAATAATCGGCAACCGTTTTTTGGATAAAATCTACGTTGACTTCGGCTTCAACTTCCTCAATAATGTGACGCAGGGCACCTTTGGCCATCTCCAGGTCGATGTCGCGGCGCGTTAATACGCTCTGGGCCAGCAGGGTAGTGAGCACGCCTTCTAGCTCGCGCACGTTGGTGGGCACCGAGTGGGCCAGGTACTCGACCACCTGCGGGGCGATTTCCATGCCGTCCTGCTGGGCCTTGTTCTGGATGATGGCGATGCGCGTCTCGAAGTCGGGGCTTTGCACGTCGGCGGTGAGGCCCCACTTGAAGCGCGAGAGCAGGCGGTCTTCGAGGCCTTGCAGCTCGCGCGGGGGGCGGTCGCTGGTCATCACAATCTGGCGCCCACCCTGGTGCAAGTGATTGAAGATGTGAAAGAACATCTCCTGGGTCTTGCCCTTGTTGGCCAGAAACTGCACGTCGTCGAGGATAAGCACGTCGACGAGCAGGTAGAAATTGGCGAAGTCCTGCACGGCGTTGCGTTGCAGGCTTTCGATAAACTGGTTGGTAAACTTCTCGGCCGACACGTAAAGCACGAATTTCTCTATGTTCGTGGCCTTGATGTGGTTGCCGATGGCCTGCACGAGGTGCGTTTTGCCGAGGCCCACGCCGCCGTACACCATCAGCGGGTTGAAGGCGGTGGTGCCGGGCTTGTTGGCCACGGCGAGGCCGGCCGAGCGGGCCAGCCGGTTGCAGTCGCCTTCCACGTAGTTATCAAAGGTATACGTGGTGTTGAGCTGCGAGGGCACGATGTTGCGGTCCATCGTTTTTACCGCGTCGAAGGGGTTGCGCAGCGTGGTGGCAGCCACCTGGGCGGCCGTAGCCGTGTTGCCGCCGGGCACAAGGTGGCGGGCCGCCGGCGTGGGCCGGCTAGGGGGCTGCACGCCGCCGGGCGCGGTGCCGTACTGGGGCCGCTCGGGCGGGGCGGCGTTGTTGGGCGCGGCTTTGCGGGTGGGCGGCAGGTGCATGGTTTTGGCCGAGGCTTGGGCGTTGCCCTGGTCCACGACCACGCTGTATTCGAGGCGGCCTTCGGGGCCTAGCTCCTGGTAGATAGCGCGCTTGAGCTCCTCCACGTAGTGTTCTTCGAGAAACTCGTAGAAGTACACGCTGGGCACCTGAATGGTGAGCACTTTGCCCTGTAGCTCGACCGGCGAGATGGGCTCAAACCAGGTGCGGAAGCTTTGCTCGCCCACCTCGGCGCGGATAACACGCAGGCAATTGGCCCAAACGGTGCGAAAATCCTGCGACATGGAGGGGAGAAAAACGAGCGTGGGCGAAGGGCCCGCAACGAAAAAAAAGCCCTCCAAGTTGGGCCGATACGAAAACCGGCCCGACTTGGGGGGGACAAATTTGCGCAAAAAGCAGCAGACAAAAAAGCCGCCAAAAGCTTGTCTATATGGGCTGGCTAGCAGGTAGCGCCCACGGGCAGCACCAAGGCGCCGGTGGCGCGCACGGGCTGGGCCCCGCGCCGCAAATCGTAGTCGATGCGGCCTAGGTTGATGCCCGACCAGCCCACCTGGTTGATGAGCGTGACGTGGCCGGCTGGCCCGGTAATGGGCTCCGGTGCGGGCATAAAGGTGTGAGTGTGCCCCCCCAGAATGAGGTCGATGCCGCCGACCTGGGCGGCGAGCTTGCGGTCGTCAAGCTTCTCGCTCTCATACTTGTAGCCGAGGTGCGAGAGGCAGATAACCATGTCGCAGTGCTCGCGCTCGCGCAGCTGCTGCACCTGGGCCTTGGCCACGGTCACGGGGTCGAGGTACTGGGTGGTGCCGAAGTTTTTGTCGGCCACTAGCCCCTTCAACTCGATGCCTAGGCCAAAAACCCCGATGCGGGCGCCGCCTTTCTCAAAAACTTTGTACGGGGCAAATTTGCCGGCTACTGGCGTGCCCGAAAAGTCGTAGTTGGCAACGAGAAACGGGAAACCGGCGTTGGGCAACTGTTTTTGCAGGCCTTCGAGGCCGTTGTCAAAATCGTGGTTGCCGAAGGTGCTGGCGTCGTATTTCATGCGGCTCATGAGCTTGTACTCAATCTCGCCCAGGAAGAAATTGAAGTACGGCGTGCCCTGCCAGATGTCGCCCGAGTCGAGCAGCAGCACGTTGGGCTCCTGCTTGCGGATGCTGTCGATGAGGGCCTCGCGGCGCGCCATGCCCCCTAGCCCGGCCCACTGCGGGGCGTTATCGGGAAAGGGCTCGATGCGCGAGTGCATGTCATTCGTGTGCAGAATAACGAGCCGCGACAAGCTGCCGGCGGCGTTGGCAACGAGGCTGGGGCCGAGCAAGCTCAGGCCGGCGGTGCCGATAATAGATTTCTGGAGAAAGTCGCGGCGTTGCATAATCGCAGATTTAACGAATTTAATGGATTATGCAGATACGCCCGCTGCGCGGGCTGACTACGCAATCCGTTAAATCCACTTTCAATTCTGATAAAGTAGTTTGGTTCAGTATTCTCTTTCCTTTGCCCTAAGTCAAAGCTACCTCACGTAGTCAGCTTGGCGCAGCCAAGCGTATCTGCGCAATCCGTTAAATCCGTTAAATCTGCGGTCTTACCCGCCCCTCGACCCTAGCCGTGACGGGCTGGCCGGCAGCGGTGAGTGCCTTGATGTGGTCGATGATAGCGGTGCGCAGCAGCAGCCCGGTGTGGCGCAGCTTGGCGGCCTTGAGGAATTCCATGTGGTCGCCGCCGCCGGCCAGGTAGTCCGACAAGGCAATGCGGTAGGTTTTGGCGGGGTCGAAAGGCTGGCCGCCAATGAGAATCTGCTGGGGCTTTTTGTCGGGGCTCACGGCGTAGGTGGCGCCCGACACAGCCATGCCGATGGGCGCCGAGTAGTCGAAAAGCTGCTGCACCACCGGGCCGGGCGCGTCGAGCACCACCAGCTCGTTCTCGAAGGGCATGAGCTCGAAGGCATTGCCCACGGTGATGTTCCCGGCGGGCAGCGCGTTGCGCATCCCGCCGTTGGTCATCACCCCTAGCTCAATCACCTCGCCCTTGAAGTAGCGGCTAGCGGCGGTGCGCTGCAAATCAGCTACGAAATTGACGATGGGGTTTTCACCAGGGTTCTTGCCCAGCGCCACCGGCGCCTGGCCGATAACCACCTGCATCTGCTGCTCGACCTGCTCGTGGAAGGGCTTGATGTAGGCGGCCGCGCCGGCATCGGGCACGATGGCCGCGCCCACGGGCTGGCTGGTGGCGGCAGGCAGGTGGGCCGTGGCTTGCAGGGGGCCGCGCTGGCAGGCGGTGGCCAAGGCCAGCAGCAACAGGCTAGCGGGTACCGAACGGTTCAAACGCATAGTCGTAAAAAAATAACCCGGCCAGAACGCACGGCCGGGTTATGCAAAGGTAATAAACTGCCCGATGCTGGCCCGAAAATAGACCAATCTAAAGGCGACCTTCCTAGCGCTGCAAGTCACGTACTAGCCGACCCGGTCGGAGTGGGCAATCAGCCCGGGCGCGGGCTGCTGGGCGAGCAGCGCCCATTGTAAGACACTGGTAAACAGCGCCTCGGGCATATCGGCGCGCACCTGCCAGACGACGACCTGCTTGGTGCACACATCCTGAAGGGCGCAGCAGTAGACCCAGTTGCCGTTGGCCAGGGGCAGATACGTGATATTACTGACCCACACACGATTAACCTGAGTCGGGCGCGGTTGGTCGAGCAGCAAGTTTGGGGCGCAGCGCTTGCCGTGGGTCGAATCCGTCGTGCGGGTCGTAAGGGCCTTGGGCTGCAAGGCTTTGCGGCCGTGGCAACGCAGGGCCGTGCGCAGGGCTTGTCGACCGACGAGGTGGCCCAACTCGCGCAATTCGACTTGCAGCCGGCGGGTGCCGTAGCGCCGCTTATGGTCGTCAAACATGTCGACCATCGCCGTTTCCCAGGCAGGCTTGGCGGTGATTTTGGCACGCTGGCACCAGGCGTAGTAGTGGCTGGGCACGACGGCTAGTACGTGGCAGAGGAGTTGCACTGAATAGTGAACTCGTTGCTGGTCAATAAGCTGCCGCTGACTCACGGGGTCGGGGCAGTCGAGAAGATAGCGATGGCTTTTTTTAAAATCTCCAGCTCCTGGGCCAGCCGTTTGTTGGCTTGTCGCAGGGCCCGCACCTCAGCCGCCTCGGCCGGGTCAGCAGGCAAGGTCTATTAGGCTGCTTTCTGCCACTGATACAGCAGCTTGGCATTAATATTCAGCGCGCAGGCAGCCGCCAGCGTCGAGCGGCTTTCGCTGGCCAGGCGCAAGGCTTCGGCCCGAAAGGCCGCATCATAGCGCGGTCGTTTGGAGGAAGAGGCTTTTTCCATGAGAGTAGGAAATTAGCACTCAATTCTCTCCTGCTTCACTCGACCACCTCACACTTCTACGCCATGGCCATCTAGAATATTTCGCTGGGCACTGCCAGACCACCACACAATAAGACTTTCAATTCACCAACGTGGGCCGTGACGCAGTTGTACGCCCTGTGTGCACCCTGCATGCGTGCTGGAACCGTAAATACTTCGGCTCCTGACGCGAGGTGACCTATTACAACTTTACCAGTGACCAGTTCACGGGCTTTCACGGCATCGTCATTCCTGGCACCCTGCGCGATTCGCTCTTCATTCTGGCCGGGCTGCTGGGGCAGCAAACCTTCTTGGCCTTGCGCAGGGGCGAAAATGACTATTATACAATTTTTGTTCGCCAAGAGGCCGTGCGGCAGCGATTCGGTGTGGACCTCATGACGGACGAGGCAATATGCAGACTTCCTGCCCGCTAAGTATTTTTTTGATTATGGATTCGTTTCCCGTTTCGTACGCACAGGGTAACGTCCAAACCGTTCCACTGGCCAGGTATTCTTTAATTTATAGAGAGGTTTTAAAACGCCGTACCTTTGCCCAAGCAAAAGTATATTAGCTAATGAAACCAATTAAAACCCTAACGGGATTACGATTCCTGGCGGCATTTTATGTTTTTATCTTTCATATCAACCTGCCTTGGAGGGCTCCGCTCACTTGGTTGCCAAGTCCTATTCAGTCAGTCATTGAGCAGGGCCAGCTTGGGGTGACCGTCTTCTTCGTGTTGAGCGGATTTGTATTGACGTATAGCCACCTCAAGGACTTTCCCACTGCAGAATTCAAAGCGCTGGGCTATGTTGCACGGTTCATGTACAAGCGCTTGGCGCGCATCTACCCGGCCTTCCTGGCCGGCTTCGCGGCTTGCGTTCTAATCAGCTTGCGCACGGGCAGCTTGCCAGGCTGGGGAATTATGCTGATGAGCGCCACCTTTGTGCAGACCTACTTCCCTACGATTGCCATGCGCTGGTACGACAGTGGCGCTTGGTCCGTGGCCAACGAAATCTTTTTCTATCTCTTGTTCCCTGTGCTGCTGCCTTTGGTCTTACGCCTACCCACACGTAACGCCTTATTAGCCGCGCTGGCCGGGGCGGTACTAGTGGGCGGCACGCTCGGCTTGGTCTTCCATCTGCGCCCTGAATGGAATTACATGTGGATGCTCGCCTTTCCTCCCAGCCGGGTTTGGGAATTTGTCGCGGGCCTTTTGATTGGGGTACTGGTCACCAGACACCAGTGGAAAATGCCCGTCTGGTCCGCTGTGGTTGCCCTGCTCGGTACAGCCATCTACCTCGCTTTTGGTGCCCCGCATTTCAAAGGCGGCAACCTCCTTCACCACCTCATGCTGGTGCCGATGCTGGCCGTGTTGTTTTCTGTGCTCAGCCAGCCCAAGCAGCACTTGCTTTTTGCTTGGTTGGAGAGCCGGCCCATGCAGTACTTGGGTTCCATTAGCTATTGCTTTTACATCGCGCAGCTTCCGCTCTTGTTCGTGCTGGAGGCCGTGCTCGGCGGCGGGTATATTCGGCACGGCAACGCACTGGTGCTTCCCGTTATGCTAGTTGTCAACTTACTGGGCGCCGCCCTGCTGCACGAACTCGTCGAGAAAAGAGGGCATAAAGCAGCAATGGACTGGTATAAAAAGCACCTGACCAAACCAATTGCCGGTCCGGAATTGCAAAATGTGGGCTAATGTTTAGGACGACCGCACTAGATGTATAGTGTGTATAGTCCCAGTGTGAGGTGGGTCGAGTTTTGGGTTGAGGTGGTCGGGTGCAAATGGACAGCTAAGCTAAGGTAGGTTGAAAAGGTAGTGGAGCTCGATTTCGAGCAGGGTGCAGTAGCCTAGGACCGAGTACAGGTGCTGGGTGTTGTAGTGATGGGAGGTACTTAGCCAGTTCGAGCCGAGCCTCCTCCGAGTCAGCAAAGCAGGCGCCGCGGGGCAGCAGCTCGGTCTTGAGGGTGCAGCCGCTCTCAGCTAGGGCGTTATCGTAGGAGGTGCCGGGCCGGCTTAGGCTGGCAATGGCCTGGATGCGGTTCAGCAGCTGGGTAAAGGCGTCGCTGGTATACTGGCTGCCGCGGTCGGCATGCCCGAGCAGACCGGGCGAGGGCTGGCAGACGGCCACGGCCCGGTTAAAAGCGGTCCGAATCAAGTCCATGTGCAGCGACTCGCTCACGTGCCAGCCTACCACGCGTCGGAAAAAAGCATCGCGCCAGCAGGCCAGGTAAGCCCAGTGCCCGGTAGCTAGGGCCAAGTAGGTGATGTCGCCTACCCAAATATGGTTGGGGGCGGTGGCCACGGGCCAGCTGGCGAGCTTGTTGGCGGCGGCCACGGCCTGCGGGTCACCTTGGGTAGTGCGCGGGGGCCGGGAACTGGCGCGTGTGCAAAGAGCAGATAAGCCACTAGCGCTGAGCCAGCCACGCAAACGCTGCCGGCCCACGGCGTGGCCTTCGCGCCGCAGTTGGGCGCGCAACCGGCGTTGGCCATAGCGGCTGGCATGGGTGATGAAGACGCGCTGGGCCGCCACTCGCCAGGCAGCAAGCGCTGGTTCGAACGCCGCCACTGGGCCGCGCTTCTGCCACGCGTAGCAGCCACTGAGACTAACGCCTAGCAGCCGGCACTGCTGCCGCACGGGCCAGCAGGGAGCGTGTAAGGCAATGAAAGCGAAGCGTTTCATCGACCCATCGGTTGCAAAAAGATGGTTAGCGTTTTTTTAAATATCGCGCTCCATTTCCGCACGGGCTAAGTGGGCCCGAAGGTGCTTGTTTTCTCGCTCCAACGCGTCACTGCCGGCTGGACGAGCGGCTTGGCTGCGGGCCGCGCGCACCCACTTGCCTAACACGGCCTCGCTCATACCTGACGCCTGCGCGACCCGTGCCGCCATCTGCCCATCTTGGTTCACGCGGCGGACTGCCTCGGTCCGAAAGGCCGCATCATACGTGGTTCGTGGCCGTTTACCGGCTGGTTTTGCTGCTTCCATGACAAGGGAAAGTTACTTTCTCCGTGTCCATTTCTACCCGGCCACCTTCCAGTTTATAGAAGGTTCTCTTGAGGAAGTAGAGTGACCGGGCTGCAGCTGGGGAGCGATAATCTAAATAGGTCGCTACTTCGGCTGGAGTGATAAGGTTTACTTAATAGGCGCTACTATTAGGCAGGGTGCGGCCAATTCTAATGCAACAGAGTTTTGGGCTGCCTAGCTGGCTTGTGCCACCCATTTTGCAATACGCTCCCCGCGCCGCGCGGCTTCCTGGCTCACTAGCAATCTTCACCCCTGTTTCACTATAACATTGTTTCACTATAACATTCCCTAGCCAGCACCCTACCCCCATCCCATCCCCGCCATTTCCAGAAGCAGGGGTAGCGTAGGGGCCTGCTCCAGAACGCGGCGCTGTCGCTGCATGGAGTGGCTTCCCTCCTGAGAGTGCCGACAAGGGATAACCCCCACTTTACCGGCTGCGTAGACCGCCGCTATGTCCCAACAAATACTATTGGATACGCCCTACGCCCTAGTGCGAGCCGATGCCACTGTACCCTGCATCATTGTGCAGCTACGGGCCTTTGCTAATCGTGACCAATTCAAGGAAATGATGAACGTGGGTTTAGCGCACTATAAGGCACAGACCCGACCTGCCCAGCGTTGGGGCTGGATTGCCGACACACGCCAGATGAGTGCTATTCCGCAGGAGGTGCAGCAGTGGCTGGCCCAAGACTGGAACGTGCAGGCCTACCAAGCGGGCCTGCGCGAGGTGAGCATCGTGACCTCAACCAACATCCTGGGCCGGCTGGCCACGCAGCAGTATGCCGAGAAAGCGGTGGCTACCCCTGAACAGTACGTCCTAACCCCCGTGTACTATGAGTCGCTGGCAGAAGCCAAGCAACAGGTGGCCCAGCGTTGCGCGGCTCTCAGCGCAGGACTGGCTACCTAACTGCGCCCCCCTAACTTTCGTTTTCCTTCTTCCTGTCAGACCACTGACTTTGCGCTCCCTTTCGTCGTTGCCTATGCAAACGTTGTTTAGCACGCCCTACCTGCATATTTACCTGCATCAAACCACCCACCCCACGCTGGAGCTTCACTGGCTGGATTTTGTGCCGAGCGCCGAATTTCGCACTTCGCTGCAAGAGTTGATGCGCTTAGCCCGTCAGTATCAGGCCAAGGCCTTAATTGCCGATAACCGGCTGCTACGTGCGCTGCGCCAGGCTGATTTGCAGTGGAGTGGCGACCTGGTATTCAAAGGCCTGAGCGAACTGGGTGGCCGCCGGTTTGCGGCGGTCGAATCGCTGGACGCGATGAATCGCATGGGCATCACCGCCTTGGTAGCTACCATCATTCCCGAGACGCAGTTGAGCAGCCAGTTTTTCGTCACCATCGAAGAGGCACGGGCCTGGGCGACCGCCCCTTGGTAAACGAGCGCCTAGCAATTGAACTACATGCCGGGCGATGTAGTGGTAGCTAGCGTCTAAACCACGAAAATGGAGTAGCCCTATGCCCGAGTCGGAAATTTTACCTTATTTGTTTAACAGCGCCTAGACCCTGTTATGGACTTGTAAAGAGGTGTAGCGCGGTGGCTTTGGCCAGCAT
>CAYLNN010000014.1:0-87943 GCA_964385095.1 uncultured Hymenobacter sp. | reverse complement strand
AGTCGGTCGCCGCCAACTTTATCAAGAAGCCCTGCTTACTCCGCTTTCACCAGCGCGTAAGTAGGGTTTTTGCATTATGCCCTTAGTGCATTATTAGCTATCGCTTAAAAACATAACTATCTAAAGTATTTAATATATTAAATATTTGATTTAAGTTTATTTATAAAGCAGTTGACTATTTAAAGTAACATATATAAATATTTCTCATTAACTCACGGATGAGAAATAGATAGTAGTTTCCCGTGCTTAGTGAATAAAAAGGGTAGTTTTGTAGTTCTGGCTTGATAGTTTGAATTGAGCAAGTTTACAATATAATGCAGCTAGCGTATCCAGGTTTTTTGTGGGGGTTATTGGCAGTTGGGATTCCGATTGCTATCCATTTATTGCAGCTACGCCGTCCACAACGAGTTTTTTTTACAAACACGGGGTTTATTCGCGAGGTAGAACTGACTACTATGCGGCGGCGTCAACTACAGGAATTGCTGGTGTTGCTGTTGCGAGTGCTGGCAATCGGGTTTTTAGTGTTACTCTTTTGCCAGCCATTTTTTCCGGCTACCCACTCAGTTGCTCAGCAGCATACGGGGGATATACAGGTATTGGTAGATAATTCAGGCAGTATGCAGGCGCCGGGGGTAGCACGGCCCCAGCTTGCGCAAGAGGCAGAGGCAGGAGCAGTTGCCTTGGGTAAAAGCTATGATGCTGGCACCCATTACAAGCTATTAGGGCAACGGGGTATTGGTAAAAACCTAACCGCATACGAGGAGGCGCTCGCTTTGCAACAGGCAGGTACTAGCCAAAGCGGTTGGGGAGGAACTAGCGTGCGTGCTGCTTTGCAGGAGCAGCAGGAAAGTACGGTATATATCTTTAGTGACTTTCAAAAAAGCGAGGTTTTGCCCGATTTTTGGCAACGCGTGAGTCGCAAGAGTCAGATAGTGCTGGTGCCGCAGGTAGCCAAGGCAACGGGAAATATCTATGTTGACAGCGTATGGCTCAACGATGCATTTGTGCGGGCGCGTACTACTGTTGGGCTGCGGATGCGGCTACGTAACGGAGGAAACGAGCTAGTAACTGACTGCCCGGTGAAGGTGCTATTGAATAAGCAGCAGGTAGCTTCATTACGGGTGTCGGTGGAGGCTGGTCAGGCGAAGGAGATAATTGTGCAGCTACAAATGCCGGACGACAAGCTTGCCTTGGGGCAGATAGTTACCGGCGATGCGCCAGTGGTATTTGATAATAAATATTACTTTACCATGCAGCCGGCGGCAGCCATTCGGGTGCTGGAAATAGGCGAGAAACCTGTGGCGCAACAAGCATACGCCCGCGAACCGTTATTTACCTACAATTTTACTAAACCTCAAGTACTAAATTATGGGGAGCTGCGGCGGGCTAATTTGGTAATACTACAGGAGGTAGCGCAAGTAGACGCAGGGCTGCGCGAAGCATTGGCCGGCGTGCGGCGGCGCGGCGGCAGTGTGGTGGTAGTGCCGCCGGCTAGCCCAACAGGGCGGACTTCGTACCGCGAGCTGTTTCGAGTTTTGGGCGTAGGTAGCGAGCAATGGAATGAGCCGGTGAAAGACGCGCAATTGCGGCAAGAAGTGGTAATGCCCAGTGCTCGCGACCCTTTTTTCAAAGATGTATTTGCGGCGCAGCCGCGGCGCGTAGTAATGCCGCGGGTGGCACCAGTACTCCGGTTAGACCAGGGTACCCCAGTGCTGCGGCTGCGGGACGGCGACAGTTTTTTAACTGATTTTGAGAACGGTACGGGACACGCTTATGTATTTGCAGCGCCGTTTGCTAAAGAGTATTCCGATTTTACGACCCATGCGCTGTTTGTGCCAGTGTTGTATCGGCTCGCCATACTTAGCTACCGCACCGACCAGCGGCCAGCGTACCGACTGACTGTACCGACCGTAGCGCTGACAACGCCACCGGCTAGCCAGCAGGCGAGCGATGAGGCCCGTTATCGCCTGGTGCAGGATAGTCTCACGTATATCCCAGCGCAGCGGCAGCAGGGCAGCCAATTACAGCTTGATGTGCCGGTGGACCTGACTACGCCGGGTTTCTACCAAGTTATGAGCCAGGGAAAGGTGGTGACTACCCTCGCTTTCAATGCTAGCAAACGCGAATCGGAGCTAGCTGCGTATTCGGCGGCGGAGCTGCGGCAGCTGCTAGGCCCCAACCATCCCAATGTGCAGGTGCTGCAGGGCAGCGCGGCGCCCGAGGCCCTTGCGCGCTATCGCGCCGAGCAGGCCGGCCAGCCATTGTGGCGCTATTGCCTGCTTGTGGTGCTGGCGTGCTTGCTGGCCGAGGCCCTACTGCTGCGCTTTGGGCGGCCACGGCTAAGTGCCGTGCCTGCCTAGCGCCGGCATGGCGGTAACCCACGGGTAAGGCGCCGTATCTTGCCAGTCGATTCGTAGTTTATGCAACCGCAAGAGTTAAGAGATAGACAAGAGGGTGCCGGAGTTGCACCTGGGCTAGTGGGGCAGCTAGCCCTGCGCTTTGGGGCTGCTGCCGGGTTGCTGTGTGGGGCCTGGCTGCTTTTTCTATACTGGTCGGGTAATAACCCTTTTAGCCCTAAGCAAATAATGGGACTGCTGACGGTCCCCTTTATCGCGGCGGGCAGCCAGTGGCTTTTGCGACGTAAAATGGCCCCGGTGCGGCCGGGCGTGGGGCGTACATTGGCCGTGGGAGGCCTTACGGTGCTACTAGCGGCTTTTTTAGCTGCCCTCAGTGTGTGGGGCCTGGCCCAGGTAGTGGGCGAATCTACCCTAGCTCAAAACCGCCGCGAGCTATTGGAGATAACCCGGGTGCAGCAAAACCTGCGCCCGAAGGAAAAGCGCAATGCGCAATTCGAAAAACAGGAGCTAGCCCAGGCGGCAAGCCTCTCGCCAGCCGATATGGCTAGGGGTACTTTTACCTGGACGGTTCTGCTTGGGCTGATGCTGGCACTGCCAAGCGGGCTATTTTTGCGCAAGTAAGCTTTCACCTTTTTTCTCCTTTCTTATGCAAACGGCTACCCCTTCTGCCTCTACCACCGCCGTGGGCGGGCGCTACGGGCTGCTCACTGGTTTGGTGAGCGTCATCGTCTCGTTCGGAATCTACGCGCTGGAACTAGAACAAAATTCGGTCGTTCGCTTCGCGACGATAGCGGTACTGATACTAGGCGTCATCCTAGCGATGCGCGATTTTAAGTTGCGCAATGGAGGCTTCATGGGCTATGGGCAGGGTTTGGGCGTGGGCGTCACGGTAGCCAGCGTAGTAGGATTGCTGAGCGCTATTTTCACGTATGTCTACACCACGTTCATGGACCCCGAAGTGATGACACGGATGATGGACAAGGCCCGAGCTGATATGGAAGCCAAAGGAATGCCGGACGCGCAGATTGACCAGGCAATGGCTTTTTCGGCTAAGTTCACGACGGGACCCATCATGCTACTCTTTACCTTTCTGGGTTCTATTCTTATCGGCCTGCTTATTAGTCTGATAGCCGCCGCTTTCGTTAAAAATACCAAGCCCGAGTTTGAATAAGCCAACTGCCAGCTTTCCGGTGGAGATGTCCATCGTAATTCCTCTGCTTAACGAGGCCGAATCGCTGCCCGAACTCACGCGCTGGATTCAGCGCGTGCTCACGGCGCGCGGGCTCTCGTACGAGGTGATTTTGATAGACGACGGCTCGACCGACGACTCGTGGATGGTGATTGAAGCCCTAGCGGGCCAGGATATGGCTCTGCGCGGCATTCGGTTCAACCGCAACTATGGTAAGTCGGCGGCGCTCAACGTGGGTTTTGAAGCGGCGCGCGGCCGAGTGGTCTGCACCATGGATGCTGACCTGCAAGACTCGCCCGAGGAGCTGCCCGAGCTCTACCGCATGATAGCCGAGGACCACTACGACTTGGTAAGTGGCTGGAAACAAAAGCGCTACGACCCGCTCTCGAAGACTATCCCAACCAAGCTTTTCAACGGTGCCACGCGGGCCATCTCGGGCATTCAGCTGCACGATTTCAACTGCGGCCTCAAGGCCTACGACCAGCGGGTGGTAAAAGCCATTGAGGTCTACGGCGAGATGCACCGCTACATCCCGGTGATAGCCAAGTGGAGCGGTTTCAAGAAGATAGGGGAGAAGGTCGTGCAGCACCAGGAGCGCAAATACGGCATCACCAAATTTGGGCTCGAGCGCTTCGTGTACGGTTTTCTGGACCTGGCCAGCATCACGTTTGTCAGCCGGTTTCGGCGGCGTCCCATGCACTTTTTTGGCACGCTGGGTAGCCTGTCATTCTTCATCGGCATGGTGCTGACGGTGTGGCTGACGGGCGAAAAGTGGTGGCTGTCGCTGCACAACATGAAGGCGCGGGGCGTGACGCAACAGCCGCTGTTTTTTCTGTCGCTGGTGGCCGTTATTATCGGCGTGCAGCTGTTTCTGGCCGGTTTTCTGGCCGAGATGGTGCAGTTGAACGGCCCGCGCCGCAACGATTACCTGGTGCGTGAAACCCTGCGATGAAAGTTATTATCATCGGCCCGGCTTACCCGCTGCGCGGCGGGCTAGCCACGTATAACGAGCGCTTGGCCCGAGCTTTTCAGGACGCCGGCGATGAGGTGCGGCTCGTTACGTTTTCGTTGCAATACCCTGATTTTCTGTTTCCTGGGCAAACCCAGTTCAGCACCGAGGCTGGTCCGGCTGACCTCGATATCGAAGTCAGCCTGAATTCAGTTAATCCCCTGTCGTGGCTGGCGGTGGGGCGCCGGCTGCGCCACGAGCGGCCCGATTTGGTGATATTCAGGTTCTGGCTGCCGTTTATGGGGCCGGCGCTGGGCACGGTGGCGCGGCTGGTGCGCGGCAACGGCCACACCCGCGTGGTGGCCATTACCGACAACGTGATTCCGCACGAAAAGCGGCCCGGGGACGGCCCGCTCACGCGCTATTTCCTGAGCGCCTGCGATGGCTTCGTGACCATGAGCCGCGCCGTGCTGGCCGATTTGCAGCGTCTGGGTTTTGGGAGCCAACCAGCACTTTACCGCCCGCACCCGCTCTACGATAACTTCGGGCCGGCCCTGCCTAAGACCAAGGCCCTAGCTACCCTGCAACTAGACCCTGCTTATCGGTACATCTTGTTTTTTGGGTTTATTCGGGCGTATAAAGGGCTGGATATTCTGCTCGAAGCGCTGGCCGATGCCCGGGTGGCCGCCCTGCCGGTAAAGCTGCTCATTGCGGGAGAGTTTTACGAAGATGCCGCGCCTTACGAGGCGCTTATCAAAAAATACGACCTGGAAAACCGCTTGGTGCGCGCCACCGATTTCATCCCCAATGAACGCGTAGCCGCCTATTTCAGCGCGGCCGATTTGGTGGTGCAGCCTTACAAAAATGCTACCCAGAGCGGGGTGTCGCAGGTGGCGTATCACTTCGGGCGGCCCATGCTCGTGACCGATGTAGGGGGGCTGGCCGAGCTGATACCGGCCGGGGTGGTGGGCTACGTGGTGCTGCCCACGCCGGCCGCCATTGCCGGGGCGCTGGTCGATTTCTACGCGCACGACCGTGAGGAAACCCTAGCCGCCGGCGTGCGGCAGGAAGCTAAAAAATTCTCCTGGGAAGTGATGGTAGCCGCCCTCAAGGAAGTGGCCGGCCTGGCTGCCTGAGCCCGGCTAGCCCGGCTGGAGCTGGGCTAGCCGGGGTAAGAAAGAGAAATCGCAGTCAGCACCCAGCCACGCTGGAAAGTGAACTTCCGCGCGACTTCTACTTTAGTAGCTGAATGCGTGCAGCGACTCTACCGCCACTTTGGCAAGTTGGGCGAGACTAGTGCGTTGGTCGGAAATGAGCCTAACTAGCCTCGCCCACTGAATCGGGCCCAGCGTAGCGGGTACCAAATTGAGTGGTCAGATACCGTAAAAATCGTGGGATAGCAGGTTTTTTCGAACATAAGCGCGAACTTGCCACCTCAACACAATCGATAATGTTGGCGCTGCGCCACTTTTTACTTACCCACCCAATGGCTTTTTTTCGTTCTTTCGCTATGGCGCTGGCTGTGGCGGCCCCGCTGCTAGGCTTCGCCCAAACCGTGCAGCTTACCGTGCAGCCCGGCGACCCGAAGCTGCTCATTAGCAAGCATATTCAGGGGCAGTTTGCCGAGCACCTGGGGCGGTGCATCTATGGTGGCTTCTGGGTAGACCCTAGCCTGCCCGTGGCTAAGCAGGGCCGCATCCGGCTCGATATTGTGGAAGCGCTCAAGAAGATTCACGTGCCTAACCTGCGCTGGCCCGGCGGTTGCTTTGCCGATACCTACCACTGGCACGATGGCGTGGGCCCCGCCGCCCAGCGCCCCAAAATGCTGAATCTATGGTGGGGCAATACGCTGGAAGACAATAGTTTTGGTACGCACGAGTTTCTGGAGCTGTGCCAACTGCTGGGCACCGAGCCCTACTTGGCGGCCAACGTGGGCAGCGGCACGGTGCAGGAGATGAGCAACTGGATGGAGTATCTCAACTCGAACGAGGACACGCCCATGGTGCAGGAGCGCCGTAAAAACGGCCATCCCGAGCTCTACAAGGTGAGCTGGTGGGGCATCGGCAACGAGAGCTGGGGCTGCGGCGGCAACATGACGGCCGACTACTACACCAACGTGTACAAGCGCTACGCCACCTTCGCCCACGACTACCCCGGCACCCGGCTCAAGCGCATAGTGAGCGGCGCTAATGGCGACGACGCCAACTGGACCGAAACGTGCATGAAAAACATTCCGCTCAACCAGATGTGGGGCCTCACCCTGCACCAGTACACGCTGCCCACCGGCAGCTGGAGCGGCAGCAAGGGCAAAGCCACTGGCTTTGGCGAGGATATGTACTTCAGCACGGTGCGCAACTGCCTGAAAATGGACGCGATAGTGGCCAAGCACGCCGCCATTATGGACAAGTATGATAAGGACAAAAAGGTAGCCCTGCTGGTGGACGAGTGGGGCGTGTGGACCGACGTGGAGCCCGGTACCAATCCCGGCTTTCTATATCAGCAGAACACGCTGCGCGATGCGCTGGTAGCGGGCACCACGCTCAATATTTTCAATAACCATTGCGACCGGGTGAAGGGCGCTAACTTGGCCCAGGCCATTAACGTGCTGCAAGCCTTGGTGTTGACGGACAAGGAAAAGATGCTGCTCACGCCCACCTATCACCTATTTGACCTCTACCAGGTGCACCAGGACGCGGAGTTTTTGCCCGTGCAGTTCGCTAGCCCCGACTATTCGTTTGGGGGCGAAAAAATCCCGGCGCTCAATGCCTCTGCCTCGCGCGACAAGAATGGCGCGGTGCACATTTCGCTCGTCAACCTTGACCCCAAGCAGGCCCTGACTATCGAAACTGCCCTGCCCGGCGTGAGTTGGAAAACGGTAAGCGGCCGCATTCTAACCTCGGCCAATGTGAGCGACCACAACACGTTCGACAAGCCCAACACCATCAAGCTGGCCGCTTTTGCCGGAGCCAAAAAGCGCGGCGACAAGCTAGCCATGGCGCTACCACCCAAGTCGGTGGTGGTGCTGGAATTGAAATAAGGGGCTAGCCAGGAATGAGGGCGGGACAGAGACTGCGCAAACGTTTGTGCAATCCCTATCCCGCCCTCATTTGGCGGCAGCAACGGCAGGCTTGTAGGACGCTGCTGCTACCCTAGCGACACGCTCTCCGTAACCGCTTGAAATACTTTTTCGGCCGGCAAATCTTCCATGCAGCTGGTGCCCAGGCGGCAGCTGCCCCGGTAAAAGCACACGCACTGCTTGTTGGGCCCCACGAGCTGGCCGCGGCCGTAGAGGTCAAATTCGTGCGGATTGAAGATGTTATTCATCAAAATAGTGGGCTTGCGCAGCGCAATGCTGATGTGCATGCCCATCGTCACCTGCGTGACAATGCCCTGCATCTGGTTCATCAGGTTGATGAACTGGGGTAGGGGGAAGGTGCCCAGGTAGGCGGCGCCGGTGGCGGCTTGCAACTCCAGGTTGCGCGGGTGCTCGGCCTCGCCGCCCAGCAGCACGGGAGCGTAGCCAGCGGCTTGCAGCTTGGTAATCAAGGCTATCCACTTTTCGGTGCTCCAGAGGCGGGTGGTCCAGCGGTCGCCGCAGCCAGTGTTGAGGCCGATGCGCGGGCCAGCGCCAAGGGGCGGCAGGGCGCGCCAATCGTAGCCCTTGTCGTCGTGGGTGTCGAAAACGTATTCCTCGCCCCGGAAGTCGAAGCCGCAGAGCTCAAATATTTCCTGCACGTAGGGCTTGGTATTGCCCAGGCTCAGCTGGTCGAACACGCCGGTGAGGTACTTATGGTCGGCCAGCTCGTTGATGGGCCAGGGCACGCCATCGTAGGGGCGCAGGGTATAGCCAAACTTGCTGGGAGCCTGCACGTTGAGCAGTAGCGCGCAGGCTTCCTTCTCCTTATCTAAGTTGATGGCAATGTCGAATTGCCGGGCTTGCAACTGCAAGGCGCTAGCGTAATCAAACTTGAGAATTTCCTCAATCTGACCCTGCGGCAGGATGGCGGGCGTAAGCGTGAGCCACGTGATGTAGCACCCCGGATGCTCCTGCCGCAGCCGCCGCAGCAGCGGCGTGGTGCGGATGACATCGCCAATGGCCCCGAGCTTGATGAGCAGGATGCGCTTCGTAACGGGCTCGTACACCGGGCAGTCGCCGCACATATAGCCGTGCTCCTTATTGGGGCGGCAGGGCAAATCGCCGCGGAAGAAGCGGCAGTCGGGGCGAACGGGGATATCGTGGAGCAGTTCAGACACTGGAAAAGCAAAAAAGGCAAGCGACAAAAATAGCCCGCGCCGGGGCTAGCGGCCCACGTAGCTGCTAGGGGTGAGGGCGCGCAGCTCGGCCTTCACGTGCTCGGGCACGTCGAGCTCGTCCACGAAGCGGGCGAGCGTGGCCGCCGAAATAGCCTCACCGGTGCGCGTGAGCTGCTTGAGAGCGTTGTAGGGGTCGGGGTAATTTTCGCGGCGCAGAATGGTTTGAATGGGCTCGGCCAGCACAGCCCAGTTCTGGTCGAGGTCGCGGGCTAGCGCACTTTCATCAAGCGCCAGCTTACCCAGGCCGCGCCCGATGGCACCCAGCGCGATGAGGATGTGCCCGAGCGGCACGCCCAGGTTGCGCAGCACCGTTGAGTCGGTGAGGTCGCGCTGCAAGCGCGAAATCGGCAGCTTGGCGGCAAAGTGTTCGAGCAGCGCGTTGGCCACGCCCAGGTTGCCCTCGGCATTCTCAAAATCGATGGGGTTCACCTTGTGCGGCATGGCCGACGAGCCCACCTCGCCGGCCTTGAGCGTCTGCTTGAAATAGCCCAGCGAAATGTACTGCCACACGTCGCGGCACAAATCGAGCAGGATGGTATTGAGCCGCTTCCACCCGTCGCAGAAGGCCGCCAGGTTGTCGTAGGGCTCGATTTGGGTGGTGGGGAAGGTGCGGGCCAGCCCCAGCGTGTCGTTTACAAAGCGGTCGGCAAAGCCGTGCCAGTCCGTAGTCGGATACGCCACGAAGTGTGCATTGAAGCCGCCCGTGGCCCCGCCAAACTTGGCCGCGTAGGGCACTTGCTGCAGCAGCGCCAGCTGCCCGGCCAGGCGCGCCACAAACACGTCCAGCTCTTTGCCCAGGCGGGTGGGGGAGGCGGGCTGGCCGTGGGTACGGGCCAGCATGGGCACAGTGGCCCAGCCGCTGGCTAGGGTGGCTAGCTGCTGCTGCAAGGCCGCGAAGCGCGGCAGCAGCACGGCAGCCATCGCGTCTTTCAGGCTGAGCGGAATGGCCGTGTTGTTGACATCCTGCGAAGTCAGGCCGAAGTGAATAAACTCCAGGTAATCAGCCAGCTTGAGCTTGGTGAACGCATCGCGCAGGTAGTACTCCACGGCTTTTACGTCGTGGTTGGTTACGGCTTCGTGGGCCTTGACGGCCTGCGCTTCGGCTTCGCCGAACTGCTCATACAGCCCGCGCAGCGCCGAAAAAACGGTGGCCGGCACGCTCGCCAGCTGCGGCAGTGGCAGCTGGCAGAGAGCGATAAAGTACTCGACCTCGACCCGCACCCGGTAGCGCATGAGGGCTAGCTCCGAAAAATAGGGCCCTAGCGGGGCGGTTTGGCGCTGGTAGCGGCCATCGAGGGGTGAAAGGGCAGTAAGCATAAAGCGAAGCGCAGTGGTTTGCACCCGCAAAACTAGCGGGCAACCAGCCGTGGCTAGGCCTCTGCCGCCTGGCCAGTGCCGAATTAAACCTCGCCACTGCGCTAAAAACCCGGCGCTAGGAAGTAAAAAGCCAGAACCAGAACCCGCCGACCGGGTAACTTTGCGGGTATGCGCGTATCCGCCCCTGCCAAAAAACGACTTATTTACGCCCTGGGCGGCCTGCTAGCGGTGCTGCTGCTAGCTCTGGTTATGTTCTTGTGGAAGCGCCAGCAGCTGCTCAACTATGCGCTGGTACAGGTGAAAACCAAGGTAGAAGCCAAGTATCCGGTGACGCTTACGCTGGGTCCCGCCCGCTTTACGGGCCTGAAGACCGTGGAGATAGGCGGCCTGAGCCTGGTGCCTACCGCGGCGGCCGGCCCGGCCGCCGCCGGCGATACCCTGCTCACGGCCCGCCGCCTGCAAGCCGGCCTGAGTTTGCGCTCGCTGTTTGCCGGCCGGCCGGTGTTCAGCGAAGTGCAGATTGACCAGGCCCACCTCACGGCGCGCAAGGATGCCAGCGGAAATAATAACTTTTCTTTTCTACTGAAGAAAAAAACGCCCGCCCCGGTGGCGCGCGACACGGCCCGCGGCCGCAACTACGGCCTGCTGCTGAACCAAGTGCTCGACGCGGCCTTCGACAACGTGCCCGGCGCGGCCGATTTCCGGCAGTTTGTGGTGAGCTACGCTAGCCCCCACCACCGCGCGCAGCTCGTCATGCCCAGCCTGCGCATCGACGAGGGCGAGGTGCAGGGCCGCCTCACGGCTACTATCGACTCGGTGGTGAACGAGCTAGGGGTGAGCGGCACTATCGAGCCTGGCGACGACGCGCTAAACCTGCGTTTGTTTGGGGCAAAGGGCTCGGTACAAGTGCCTTACGTGGCGCGTAAGTTTGGGGCACTGGTGTCGTTCGATACCATTCGGGTGCAGCTGACGGGCAAGGATTTTGTGGCCGACGACCAGACGGGTGGCCGGCTCACGGTGCGCGGCTCGGTGGCGGCCCGCAATTTCAGCTTCTTCCACAAGCGCCTTTCTTCGGAAGACATTGTGGTGCAGCGCGGCCAGCTCGACTTCGTGGCCACGCTGGGCCGCGGCACGGTGTCGCTCGACCCCGGCACCCGCGCCGTCCTCAACCAGCTCGTCTTTCACCCCGAAATCGCGGTGCGCCTCAAGCCGAAGCTGGCCGTCAGCCTCAAGGTCGATTCGGACCCGACGGCGACCAATGCCTTTTTCAACTCGCTGCCCGCGGGCATGTTCGACGTGGTGGCTGGCACGGCCGGCACCGGCACGCTGGCCTACCACCTCAAGGCCGATGTCGACCTGGCTAGGGTCGACAGCTTGCACCTAAATTCTTCGCTGACGCCTAGCAAAGATTTTAGCATCACGCACTTCGGTGCCGAAGACCTCAGCATGCTGGAGCGCGAGTTTCCGTTTACGGCCTACAACGACAAGGGCGACTCGCTGCGCACCTTTATGGTGGGGCCCAGCAACCCCGATTTTACGCCATTCAACCAGGTGTCGCCCTTTATGCCGGCCGCCATCCAAACTACCGAAGACCCGCAATTCTTTCGCCATAAAGGCTTTATGGAAAAGGCGTTCGTGAACGCCGCCATTGCCGATATCAAGGAAAAGCGCTTTGCCCGCGGCGGCAGCACGCTGAGCATGCAGCTGGTGAAAAACGTGTTTTTGAGCCGCGAAAAAACTATTGGCCGCAAGGCCGAGGAAATGCTGATGGTGTGGCTGATTGAAAACTGGCTCGTCGACCGCACGCACACGCTCACCAAGCAGCGCATGTTTGAGATTTACCTCAACATTGTGGAGTGGGGGCCCACCGCCTACCGCTGGCCCAGCGGCAAGCGTGGCGTGTACGGCATTGGCGAGGCGGCGCTGTTCTACTACGCCAAGCAACCCAGCGAGCTCAACTTGGGCGAGTGCCTGTACCTGGCCAGCATCATTCCGAAGCCCAAGTACTACCGCGAGTCGTTCAACGTGTACGGCGAACTGCGGGGCACCACGCGCTGGTTTTTCCGCTTCATCGCCGACATCATGCAGGACAAGGGCCTGATAACGCCCAACCAGCGTAATAACCTCAACTATTCGGTTAGTTTGAAGGGGCCGGCCAGCAAATATATTGTCCGGGCCGTGCGCGACACGGTGCGCACCGTGCAGCCCGGCGATACCGCCGAGCTAGCCCCGCTCAACCTCGTCGACCTGCTTAATACCGGCGCCCAGCCGGCCCCCGCGCCCGCCGCCGGCCCCGCCCCGGCCCCGGCGCCCGCCCCGCGCCCCTAGCAAGGGCAAAACCTCCGGCCCGGTTCTTGGTTATCAGCAGCTTTCCCGCCATTTACACGTCAACTTTTATGAAATTTCCCGTTCTCGCCCTGGCCGCTGCCTCGCTCGGCCTGGCATTCACCACCCACCGCCCCGCGCCCATGCACCCCACCGAAACTGCGGCCAAGCCCGGCACGGTGTACGACTACACCGTGCAGACCATCGACGGTAAAGACGTGAAGCTGAGCAAGTACAAGGGTAAGAAAATCCTCATCGTGAACACCGCCTCCAAGTGCGGCTTCACCCCGCAGTACAAGGAACTGGAGGAGCTTTCCAAAAAATACGGCAACAAAGTGACCGTGCTGGGCTTTCCCAGCAACAGCTTCAACCAGGAGCTGGCCTCGAACGAGGAGGTTTCGTCGTTTTGCGAAAAGAATTACGGTGTGACATTCCCGCTGTTTTCGACCGTAGCCGTGAAGGGCGACGACGCCACGCCGCTCTACAAGTTCTTGGCCGACAAGGATAAGAACGGTGCCGTGAGCGACGCCCCAAGCTGGAATTTCTGCAAATATCTGGTCGATGAAAAGGGCCACGTGGTGAAATTCTACCCTTCCAAGGTGAAGCCGCTGAGCGAGGAGCTGGTGGCCGACATCACGAAGTAGGTTAGCCGCTAAGGATGTCCGTCATGCGGAGCCTATTGCAGCCTCCTGGTCGCACCGCTAGGGCATTGCCCCGTGCGGAACCGACCAAAAGGCTGCGATAAGCTCCGCATGACGGACGTTTCTTTTTGTTAATTACGCTCCAGTACCTGTTTATTAATGCCCGCAAGCATGTCTCCCTGGATTTCCGCGTTTCGCCCGCGCACGCTGCCGCTCGCCCTGGCCAGCATTCTCACGGGCGGCTTTTTGGCCAAGGCTACCGGGCATTTCAATGGCCCGGTGGTAGCGCTGGCGGCCCTTACTACCATCCTGCTCCAGATTTTGAGCAACCTGGCCAACGACTACGGCGACTCGCAAAACGGCGCCGACAGCGTGCACCGCCAGGGCCCACTGCGCGCCGTGCAAAGCGGGGCCATCAGCCCCGCCCAGATGAAGCGGGCTATGTGGGGCTTTAGCGCGGCGGCTTTGCTGAGCGGCATTTCTCTGCTGCTGCTGGCGCTGGGGCTAGCGGGGGCGTGGGTGCTGCTAGCCTTCTTTGGGCTGGGGCTGGCCGCTATTTGGGCGGCGGTAAACTACACGGCGGGCAGCAACCCGTACGGCTACGCAGGGCTGGGCGACGTGTCGGTATTTCTCTTTTTTGGGATTGTGGGCGTGTGCGGCACCTACTTTTTGCAGGCTTACTCGCACGCGCCTACCCTAGCCCAGGCCCTGCCGCTGACGGTGCTGCTGCCCGCTGCTGCGCTGGGCTGCTTTGCTACGGCAGTGCTGAATGTCAATAACATCCGCGATATTGTGTCGGATAAGCTGGCCGGTAAAATCACGGTGCCCGTGCGGCTGGGGCCGCAGCATGCCCGCCGCTACCACTGGCTGCTGCTGCTGCTGGGCGTGGGCTGCGCGGTGCTGTACGTGGCGCTTACCTACCGCTCGCCCTGGCAGTGGCTGTTCGTATTGAGCTTGCCGCTCTTTCTTTTTAATGGCCGGCAGGTATGGCACCGCCAGGAGTCGATGCAGCTCGACCCGCTGCTCAAGCAAATGGCTCTCAGCACGCTCGTATTCACGCTGCTGTTTGGGCTGGGACAAGTAATTTAGTTGAAGTAGTTTGAAAAAAAGGCCTGGGGCCAGCCGCGTTCTGCTTACTGAACGCGGCTGGCCCCAGGCCTTTATAGGCGTGTTTTGCTAGCCTTCAAGGTGACTTTATTTGAGCTAAAAAGCTGTAAATAAGTGGGTTTTTACGTAATGCCAGCTGGCGGAAAAATCGACCTTGTGAAGCGCCCAGAGGCTCCACACCACTACCATTGTGCCAACGCCGATAAACATCCAGCGGGTGGGCAGGCGGCCGGCTAGCCGGGCGGCGAGGGGCGCGGCCGTGACGCCACCCACAATCAGCCCCAGCACAATTTCCCAGTGCTTGAAGCCCAGAATGGAGAAAAATGTGAGCGCACTGGAGAAGGTGACGAAAAATTCGACCAAGCTCACGGTGCCGATAACGTAGCTGGGTGCGCGGCCATTGGCAATGAGCGTACTCGTAACCAGCGGCCCCCAGCCGCCGCCGCCGAAGGAATCGAGAAAGCCGCCCGCGCCCGCCAGCCAGCCAGCATTCTTCACTTTGCGGCGCTGCTGGGCCTGCTTGCGCACGGCTTTGCTGATGATGCGCAGCCCTAGTAGCAGTAGGTACACTGCCAGCACCGGCTTGACGATGTTGGCGTACTGCTCGCCGAAGTGGGCTAGCAAGAGCGCGCCGCTCACCGAGCCGAGGATGCCGGGCACCAGCAACACCTTGAATAAGCGCTTGTTGACGTTGCCAAAGCGGTAGTGATTGTAGCCCGATGCGCCGCTGGCAAACATCTCGGCCGTGTGAATGCTGGCGCTCACCGAAGCTGGGCTGAGGCCTAGCGACATCAGGCTGATGGCCGATACCACGCCGTAGCCCATGCCCAGCATCCCATCAATAAGCTGGGCCACAAAGCCGACGCCCACAAAGGTGTAAAACGTGGCGGAGTTGCTCAGCACCTGCCACGCCTGCTGCCAGGTGAAGTAGTACGACAGAATATTGAGCACCAGAAACAGCGCGAACACGCCCAGCGTGCCGGTGGCCACGCGCCGCCAGTAGTCAACGGCCGCCGCCTCATCGGTGGGGCCCAGCGCGGCCACGGCGTGCAGGCGCCGGGCCGATGAGGCGGCCTGCACCTGGCCGTGCAGGTCGGCATCGTGGGTGGCGACGAGCACCAAGTCGTGCCCGGTCAGGTCGTCGGGGTTAAAGGCGCAGCGCCGTAGCTGCACCTGCGGGTGCCGGGCAGCCAGGGTGGCAAGCGCGGGCAGCAAGTGCGGGGCCACTACCGTAATGGCCGCTTGTGGGTGGGCGTGCAGCACGGCCGCGAGTTGGGCCAGAGCCTCTTCGCCACCGCCCACCAGCAGGACCCGGCGCTGCTCCAGGTCCAGAAATACGGGCAGCGCGGGACCGGCCAGCGGCCCGGGCCGGCTAGCTGGCCCCGCGTCAGGCGGCGCATTTGGGAGAAGGTCAATTGCCATAATCGGGGGTAAAATAAGGCTTAGGCAAGATAAACCCGCCCCCTCCCTGCCGCTTTAAGGTGCCGGCCAGGTCAGTAAACCCTAGCCAGGCTAGCGGCCGGGTAGCATGGGAGGGCCGCTGGGCCAGGGCCAGCCTTAGTACACGTCTTCGAGGTAGCGGCGCTGCTGCCGGAGGTTTTGCACGTAGGCGGCAGCCTCGCTAGGGGCGAAGCTGGCTTCGCGCGCTACTACCTGCACCAAGGCAGCTTGCACCGCGCGGCCGAGGCGGTCTTTATCGCCGCACACGTAGAAGAAGGCGCCGCTTTCGAGCCAGTCGAAGACGGCGCGGCTGTGTTCGAGCAGGCGGTCCTGCACGTATATTTTTGCCAGCTGGTCGCGCGAAAACGCCACGTCGAGCCTAGCCAGCCCACCGCGCCGCAGGTGCTGCTGCCACTCGGCCTGGTACAGAAAATCGGTGGCCGCGTGTGGGTTGCCAAACAGTAGCCAGTTGCGGCCGCTGGCCCCCAGCGCCACGCGCTCCTGCACAAAAGCCCGAAACGGGGCGATACCCGTGCCCGCGCTCACCATAATAATGTCTGTGCTAGCCGCTGCGGGGAGCTTGAAGTCCGCGTTGGGCTGCACAAATACCGCTACTTCGTCGCCCACCGCCACGCGGCCCGCCAGCAGTGAGGAGCACACGCCTTGCCTATGGCGGCCGTGGGCCTCGTAACGCACGGCGCCCACCGTAAGGTGCGCCTGGTTGGGGTGGGCCAACGGGCTGCTGGCGATGGAATACGCGCGCGGCGGCAGCGGCCGCAGCGTATCGGCTAGGGCCTGGGGCGTAAGCTGGTTGCTGGGAAAGTCGAGCAGCAAATCGGCCACATCGCGGCCGTAGAGGTAGGGTTGCAGCCGGGCCGGGTCGGCCAGCAGGGCCCGTAATTCGGCGTGGGGAGCCAGCGTGGCATAGCGCGCCAGCACCTCGCGGGTGAGCACGGTAAGCTCGCGGTGGCTGGCCAGGGCAGCGGCCAGCGGCAGGCTTGCCGCTTCTAGCAGCACCGGCGCGGTGGCGGCGAGGTGGGCGGCGCGCAGCACGTCTTCCACCAGCGCCGGGTGGTTGCGCGGGTGCACGGCCAAGGCATCGCCCGGAGCGTAAGTCAGGCCCGAGTCAGTGAGGTCTAGTTCGAGGTGGTGAATTTCCTGGGCCGACCCTGGGCCACTTAGTCGAACGGTTTTAAGGACGCTAGCTGGCCAGGGGCTTGCCTCCAAAAATTGCGCAACAGGCTTTGAGTCAGCTGCTACGCCTGAAACGGTGGCTAGGGTGGCAGCAGTGGCCGGCGCCCGGCTTGCCGTTACAGCGGCTAGGGTGGCGGCTATCCAGTGGGCAGCGGCGGCCTTGTAGGCTACGTCGGCATTGATGCGGCCGAGCAGGCGAGTGGCCCCTAGCGCGGCCAGCCGCTCGTCAAAATCCTTGCCCGTCTGGCAGAAGTGCTGGTAGCTCGTATCGCCCAGGGCCAGCACCGAAAATTTTAAATGGGGCAGCTGGGGCGCGTGCGGCCCGGCCAGAAACTCGTGAAGCGCCGCGGCCGCGGCGGGCGGCTCGCCTTCGCCGTGGGTACTCACGATGAGCAGCAGGTTTTGCTCCTGCGCTAGCTGGTGGCCGGGATAATCGCGCATATCGTGTACTGCGGGCGTGAAGCCGTGGGCGCTGGCGGCGGCGGCGGCCTGCTCGGCAATGCGCTGGCCATTGCCCGTATGCGAGCCGTAGAGCACGGTAAGCTTCTCGGGCGGCGCGGCGCGGCTAGCGGCGGCGCCCGGTGCACTGGTTGCGCCGGCTGTGGCTAGGGCATAACAGTAGCCACTCAGCCAAAGCAGCTGCGAGGGCGTGAGGCCCGCCGTAAGCCGCTGAATAGTAGCCTCATCGAAGCCTGGTGGAAGCGCAGGGGGCAAAAGCATAGGGTAGCAGGGCGCAGGTAGCTAAATCGAAACGTAAGTTCGGCGATGGGCGGCGCGGGGCGGGGCGGCACGCGGAGCCCCCTCCACCTTGGTGTAAAACGGACAGGCTGCCAAAAGCAACGGGCGGCCCCGTGGAGGGAGCCGCCCGTTGCTTTTGGCTAGCCACTTTGCGAGGTAGCGTAGGCGTTAAAAACCACCTTTATCGAGGTTCAAATCCTCCTTGGGTTCGGCGCCCATAAAAGGATACGGGTACTCCACGGGCGGGTTAAATGTTTCCTTGATGGCGCGGGGCGACACCCAGCGCTGCAAGTTGAGCAGCGAGCCAGCCTTGTCGTTGGTGCCCGAGGCGCGGGCGCCGCCGAAGGGCTGCTGGCCTACCACGGCGCCGGTGGGCTTGTCGTTGATGTAGAAGTTGCCGGCCGCATTTACCAGCTTCTTGGTGGCCAGGTCGATGGCGTAGCGGTCCTGCGAGAAGATGGCGCCCGTGAGGGCGTAGGGCGAGGTCGAGTCCACCAACTCCAGGGTCTGCTCAAACTCGTTGGCGTCGTACACATACACCGTCACGACGGGGCCGAACAGCTCCTCGCACATGGTGGTGTACTTGGGGTCTTTGGCCCGGATAACGGTGGGCTGCACAAAGTAGCCTTTCGACTTATCGTGGTGGCCGCCCACTACGATTTCGGCGTCGGGGCTAGCCTTGGCTTCGTCGATGTACTTGGCGAGCTTGTCGAAGCTGGCTTCGGTAATCACGGCGTTGATGAAGTTGGTAAAGTCTTCGACATCACCCATTTTCATCGACTCCACGTCCTGCTTCACGTAGCCTAGAATCTCGTCGGCCAGGTTGGAAGGCAGGTACACGCGCGAGGCGGCCGAGCACTTCTGACCCTGATACTCGAACGCGCCGCGCGAGATACCGGTGGCCACCGCCTTGGCGTGGGCCGAGGGGTGGGCCAGGATGAAGTCCTTGCCGCCGGTTTCGCCCACAATGCGCGGGTATGACTTGTAGCGATGGATATTCTGCCCAATCTCGCCCCAGATGGTCTGAAACACCTTGGTCGAGCCCGTGAAGTGAATGCCCGCGAAGTCGCGGTGCTTGAAAATCACGTCGCCGGCCACCGGGCCATCCACGTAAATGAGGTTGATGACGCCGGCCGGCACGCCGGCTTCGATGAACAATTCCATCAGCACCTGGGCCGAATAGATTTGCGGGTAGGCGGGCTTCCACACCGTCACGTTGCCCATGAGGGCGGCCGACACGGGCAGGTTGGCGGCGATGGACGTGAAGTTGAACGGCGTGAGGGCGAACACGAAGCCTTCGAGGGGGCGGTGCTCCAGGCGGTTCCACATGCCGGGGGCCGACTCGGGCTGCTGGCGGTAGATTTCCTGGGCAAAGTGCACGTTGAAGCGCAGGAAGTCGATGAGTTCGCAGGCGGCGTCAATCTCGGCCTGGAAAGCGTTTTTGCTCTGGCCCAGCATGGTGGCCGCGTTGAGGCGGGCGCGGTAGGGGCCGGCCAGCAGCTCGGCGGCTTTGAGGAAAATGGCGGCGCGCTCTTCCCAAGGCAGGCCTGCCCAGGCGGTGCGGGCGGCCAGGGCCGCGTCGATGGCCTGGTTTACGTGGCCGGCATCGCCCTCGTGGAAGTAACCCAGCACGTGCTGGTGGTCGTGGGGCGGGGCAAGGGGCAGCTTGCGGCCGGTGCGCACTTCCTGGCCACCGATGTGCATCGGAATGTCGCGCTCGACCTGCTTGATGCGTTTCAGTTCTTTAACTAGTTCGAGGCGCTCGGGCGAGCCGGGCGCGTAGCCCTTCACGGGCTCGTTGATGGGGGTGGGGACGCGAAAAAAGGCGTTGGACATAGGTAGGGAAGAGGGGTGTTAAAAAATAAAGGAGAAATAAGTAGCGCACTCAAGTCGGGCGTTTAGTGCCCGAAGTAATAGCAGTAATAAGTAGTATGATGCCAAGGGGGGCAATGCCCAACAGCCGCCAGGGAAACCAACCGCCCGATGCCAAAATTACGTTCGTGGGGTTGCGCGCGGCATAGCGGAGCTGCACGCTATCACGTGGGTTTAGCAAATCATAGCTATCACCATCTACTTCAATGTTAGCCGTTATAGGCTGGTTGTTGCGGGTTCGAAAAGCAAGCTGGAACTTATGGATGCGGACAATTGCCTTATTGGGAACCTCGTCTGTTTTTGACAAAATAATTCCGGTAGCCAGCAGGCCTTTGCTTGCAGCATAAGCCCGAAAAACATCGAATAAACTGCCCACAACTAGCAGCATCCCGATGATAAATAGCAGTGTTCGAATAAGAATGTTTGCCATTTTTGGCTTAGAGAAACCCGCGCAGCTCGTCGAGGCTGGCAATTTCGTAGGTGGTTTGGGCAAAGTGCCGGCGGCGGCCGGGGTTGAAGTACACCTGGTCGATGCCCGCGTTGTAGGCCCCTAGCACATCGCACTCCAGGTTGTCGCCCACCATCAGGCTTTCGGCGGCCAGGGCGCCGGTGCGGGCCAGGGCGTGGGCAAACATGCGCGGGTCGGGCTTGAGGTAGCCGCTGTGCTCGGAGGTGATGACTGTCTCGAAGAAGTCGGTGAGCTTGGACGAAGCCAGCTTGATAAGCTGCACATCCTCAAAGCCATTGGTAATCAGGTGTAGGCGATAGCCCTTGGCTTGCAGGTACCCCAGCACCTCGTGGGTGTGTGGAAACACGGCCGCTTTCTGGGGCAGAATATCGGTAAAGCGCGCCGAAATGTCGGCGGGCACATCGGCCTCGGCCACCCCTAGCCGGGTGAGGGTACGCACGAAGCGCACCTCGCGCAATTGCTTCTGCGTCACCTTGTTGCTCTGGTAGAGACGCCAGAGCGCGTGGTTGACTTCGCTATACCGCTGGCTGAACTGGGCGAACGAGAATAAGCCGTGGCGCGTCAGGTCGTAGTCGGTAAAAAGCTGCTCCAGCGTTTCGTGGGCATTGGTTTCGAAGTCCCACAGGGTATGGTCGAGGTCGAAAAACAGGTGGCGGTAAGTTTTCATACGGGGCTAGGGTAGGGGGGCGCTTAGAGCCCCAGGCGGGCGGCTAGCTCCTGCACCAGGTGCGGGGCATCTTTGGGCTGCACATTGTTGAAGTACACATCGTCGGGGTAGAGCACTACGGCGGCGCCGGGGCCTTTTTTGCACTGCTTGCACCGGTCGAGGCAGTTGCAGGTTTGCACCTGGGTGCGCACTTTCTCGCCGTTCAGCACCACCGATTTGAGGTCCTGGGCTTTCAGCTCTTTCTTGAGGGCTTTGGCAAGGTCATCGCCCACGCCAGATTTCTGATTGGTGCAAACGAATATGCGGCGGTCGGACATTATTGGTTGGGTTATGAGTTAGAAGCGGGCGTTAAAAACGTCTTACGCATTTGGCGCGGAATAGCCAGGTGAAAACGCCATGCCACCAGCCCAGCCCTTACGCAGTGGGCTGCCAGCGGCGGTTCTGAATTTTGTAGGCCGCCAGCTCGCGGTTGTTCCACAGGGTCTGGTACACCTGCTGGTCGCGCACCAGCTGGGGGTCGCGCTCCATCAGGCCCAGCAGCTGCTGAAGCAGCTCGGCCGTTTCATCGCGCAGGAAGTAGAACATCCAGTTGTCGAGGCGGCGCACACCCACTAGGCCGGCGTTTTTGAGGTAGGCTAGCTGGCGCGAAGTTTTGGTTTGCGTGAAGTCAAGCACTTGCTCCAGGTCACCGACCACCAGCTCGTGGTTGCGCCACAGCAAATGCAGGATGCGCACGCGGCTCTCGTCGCCGAGGGCCTTAAAAAGCTGCTGCCCGAATGCAACCGGGAAATGTTTTACGCGCATCTACCGTTTGGAAATAGCTGAGCCGGCTCCGGCTAGCCCCAAAAGTACGGCCGGCGCGGCGGGCAGGTTCGTATATTTGCTACAGTACCCTTTTGCCCAATTCGTTCGTGAATATTCGCCGTTTTCTTCTGCTGCTGAGCCTGGGTGTGCTAACCGGCCTGCTGGCTAGCCCCAAAACCTGGGCCCAGGGCAAGCGCCAAGTAGTGCAGTTCACGGGCATTGTGGCGAGCGGCGACAGCCTGCTGGGCGTGCCCGGCGCCTCGGTGTACGTGCCCAAGGCCGGCCGCGGCACCACTACCAACGCCTACGGCTACTTCTCGATGCCCGTGCTGGCCGGCGACAGCATCGTGTTTCGCTCGCTGGGCTACCGCAACCAAACCATCGTTATCCCGGCCAATTATCAGCGCCAGAGCTTTTCGGTTATCATCTCGCTGCTCGAAGACCCCGCCATCCTGCCCGAAGTGCGCGTGTTTCCCTACGCCACCGAAAAGGAGTTTAAGAAGGCTTTTCTGGCCCTGCGTCTGCCCAGCGAGCGTGGCTCGGCCGCGGCCGACAACCTCAACGAGGACCTGATGCGCAAGATTTTCAACTCGCAGCCCATGGGCCCCACGGCCAACTTCAAACAGACAATGTCGATGCAGCAGCTGGACTTTGACCGGCGCATGGGCACTGCCCCCAACCCGCAAAGCAATAACCCGCTGCTGAACCCATTCAGCTGGCTGCAACTGATAAAGCAGGTGAAGAGCGGCGAGTTTAAGAAAAAAGAAGGCGTTGATTACTAGGGGCTAGCCAGCTTGGTGCTACAACCCCGGGCCGGTTTTTAGGGTAAAGTGAAGGTGGCAGTCAATTGCCACCTTTTGCTTTTTTTATGGATACAAACCTTCCGGTGTCCGCGCAGCCGCGCGTGGTAATAGTGGGCGGCGGCTTTGGCGGCCTGCGGCTAGCCCAGGAGCTGGCCGATGCCCCCGTGCAAGTGGTGATGGTAGACCGCAACAACTACCACAATTTTCAGCCCCTGCTCTACCAGGTGGCCACTGGTGCGCTGGAGGCCGATAGCATCGCCTACCCGCTACGCAAGATTTTTGCGGGCCAGCCAAACTTCTTTTTCCGCCTGGCCGATGTGCGCGGCGTGCGCCCGGCCGATAAAGTTATCGAAACCAACCTCGGCGATATCAGCTACGACTACCTGGTGCTGGCCACGGGCTCGCTCACCAATTTTTTTGGCATCGAGAGCATCGAGAAAAACGCGATGCAAATAAAGAGCATCCCGAATGCGCTGAATTTGCGCAGCTTCATCTTCCAGAATTTCGAGCAGGCGCTGCTCGAAAACGACCCCGAGAAGCGGCAGGCACTCCTCAATATTGTGGTGGTGGGCGGTGGCCCCACGGGCGTCGAAATCAGCGGCTCGCTGGCCGAGATGCGCAAGCGCGTGCTGCCCGGCGACTACCCTGAGCTGGACCTAGGCAAGATGCAGATTTACTTGGTTGAGGCCGGCCCGGCACTGCTAGGCCCCATGTCGAAGGCCTCGCAGGATGATGCGGCAAATTACCTGACCGAGCTAGGAGTGAAAGTGCTGACGAATACGTCGATAAAAGGCCTCGAAAACGGCCGGGCATATTACTCGGATACCGAATACATTCCGACCGAAAACATGATTTGGGCCGCTGGGGTCAACGGCACGGCCTTGCCCGGCATGCCCGAGGCAGCCGTGACCCGCAACAAGCGCCTCACCGTGAACCCGTGGAACCAGGTGGAGGGCCAGCCGAACATTTTCGCCATCGGCGACGTGGCCAATCTGGCAACTGAGGAGTCGCCCAAGGGCCTGCCCATGCTAGCCCCCGTGGCCCAGCAGCAGGCCGATTTACTGGCCAAGAACATTCAGCGCCTCTTAAAGGGCGAGCAGCCCGAGCCGTTCAAGTACTTCGACAAGGGCGTAATGGCCATCGTGAGTCGTAACCGCGCCGTGGTGGATATGCCCAACGGCTGGCACTTCAAGGGCTTTCTGGGGTGGCTGGCGTGGCTGTTTATCCACCTGATTTTGCTGGTGGGCTTCCGCAACCGCATTGTGGCGCTGGTAACCTGGGCGTTCAGCTATTTCAGCTCGGGGCAGGCCCTGCGGCTGATTATCCGGCCCTTCAACCGGCGCGACGTGAAAGACTCGACCGGTAAGAAAGCCGCCGAGCACGCCGCCGCGACATTGGAATATAATCCGACGCCTTCGGCGGTGCAGCAATCGTAGTCGCTAACCTACACGCATAAAAAAAGCCACCCGTTAAGGTGGCTTTTTTTATGTAATCAAAGACAAAGCGCTTAGAGCAGTCCGCTCAGGAAACCGGGCAGAATACCCAGCACTAACGTGAGCACCACTAGCAGCACCAGCGTGGCCGCCTGGAAGCCATCGACCACAATCGGGGTGTTGCTGCCCGGCTCAGCGGGGCGCATGTACATGGCAATAACGGGCCGCAGGTAGTAGTAAATACCCACCATGCTCATCAGCACCGCGAACACCACCAGCCAAATGTAGCCCTGACTAGCCACCGCCGTGAAGATGAAGAACTTGCCGAAGAAGCCACCCGTGAGCGGGATACCACCCAGCGAGAGCATGGCCACCGTCATCACGAAGGCCAGCAGCGGGTTGGTGCGGGCTAGGCCAGCGAGGCCGGCATAGTCTTCGCGCTGGCGCTGGTCGGCTACCAGTTTGAGCACGCCAAAGGCCGCTACCGTGGCAATAGAGTAGGCAAGGCTGTAGAAGAAAATACCCTGCGCGGCGGGGCCGCTCAGCTGGCCGTGGCCAGCCACGAGGCCCAGTAGCAGGTAGCCGGCATGGCTCACGCTGGAGTAGGCCAGCATCCGCTTGGCGCTGGTTTGCACCGCAGCGCCCACGTTGCCGAGCAGCAGCGTGAGCACGCACATGGCCACGATGGTGGGCAGCCACACGGCGCTGGTGCCGGGCAGGGCCACCACCAGCAGCTTCAGGAAAGCGGCGAAGCCGGCGGTTTTCACCACCGTGCTCATGAAGGCGGTGAAGAAGGTCGGCGTACCCTCGTACACGTCGGGCGTCCAGAAGTGAAAGGGTGCGGCCGACACCTTGAAGCCGATGCCGATTACCATCATCAGCACGCCCACGTAGAGCATGGGCTGGAGGCTAGCGTTGGCCGGGGCGGCGATGCCGGCAGCCAGGCCATCGAGCTGAAACGAGCCGGTGGCGCCGTAAACCAAGGCGATGCCGAAGAGCAGAATGCCGGTGGCAAAGGCACCCTGCAGGAAGTACTTAAGCGCGGCTTCGTTTGAGCGCACGTTGCGCTTGTCGGAGCCAGCCAGGCAGTACATGCTGATGCTCAGAATCTCAATGCCCACGAAGAGCATAATGAGGTGGTTGTAGCTCACCATCATGATGGCGCCCACCAACGAGAACAGCAGCAGCGAGTAGTACTCGGCCAGGTTGGGCTCGCCGGCCGCCACGTAGGAGCGCGAAAAGGGCAGCAGCACCAGCGCCGTGAGCAGCACAATACCGCTGAAGGCCACCGAGTAGTTGTTCACGGTCAGCATCTGGGCCACGTAGGGCACATCAAACATGCCCGTCACACCATCGTGATTCCAGTCAAGCAGGTTCAAGCCAAACACAAGGGCCAGCACAGCCAACGCGAAGGGCATCAGCACCCTATTGGAGCGCAAAAAGCCTAAGAACAGGTTGACGATGCCGAAGACGGAGAGGAGAACGATGGGGAGCATAGTATTATAAGCTGTTAGCTATTAGCTGCTAGCCGTTAGCTTATGCTATTATCAGCAAGATATTACAAGGGCAAAAAGGCAGTTTTGCCGGATTCTCAAAAGCAGGAAAGCTAACAGCTAGCAGCTACCAGCTAACCGCTGGGCTAGCGGCCGACGACGGTCAGAATCTGACTGATGGCCGGCTCCGACAAGTGCAGGAACGTGCCCGGAAATAGCCCTAGCCAGAACACCAGCGCGATGAGCGGCACGAACATAAACAGCTCCGAGCCGGTGAGGTCAGTAATGGTGTCAGAATAAGCCGAATCGGGCCCGAGCATGGCGCGCTGGTACATGCGCAGCAGGTACACGGCCGAGAAAATAATGGTGAGGCCCGCCACGGCGCCGGCCCACATGTTGAACTCGTATACGCCCGCCAGCAGCAAAAACTCGCCCACAAAGCCACCCGTGAGGGGCAGGGCCACCGTACTCAGCAGCATCACCAGAAAGCACACGCTCAAGAGTGGCGTGCGGCGGGTGAGGCCACCGAGGTCGGCCAAATCGCGGGTGCCGGTGCGGCGCTCGATGGCGTCGGCCACCAGGAACATGCCCACCACGTTCACACCGTGGGCCAGCATCTGCACCACCGCGCCTTGCAGGCCGATGGCCTTGAGCGAGAACACGCCGGCAATCATCAAACCCACGTGCGAAAGCGACGAATAGGCGATGAGCCGCTTCATATCGCGCTGCCGAATGGCGATAATGGCGCCGTAAATGATGCCGATAATGGCGAGCACCATCACGAGCTGCTGCCACTGGCTAACCCCTAGTGGTACTACCGGCAAAAGCCAGCGCAGACAGCCGTAGATGCCCATTTTCAGCATGATGCCCGAGAGCAGCATGGTAGCCGGGGCCGGCGACTCGGTGTAGGTATCGGGCTGCCAGGTGTGGAAAGGGAAAATCGGCATTTTCACCGCGAAGGCGGCGAAGATGAGCCAGAATACCCACGCTTGCTCCGAAGCTCCTAGCTGCTTGCCGGCCGTGTAAAAGGCTTGAATGTCAGACGAGTGGGCGGCCAGCGCGCCGGCGCCCGGGCCGGTTTGCAGGTACAGATACACGAAGCCGGCCAGCATAAACAGCGAGCCGATGATGGTATACAGGAAGAACTTAAACGTAATCTGGATGCGGCGCTCGGCGCGGCTCCAGGCGCCGGCCAGGAAATAAATCGGAATCAGGGCCACTTCCCAGAAGAAGTAGAACACAAACGCGTCGAGCGAGGTGAAAACCCCTAGCAGGCCGGTTTGCATGAACAGCACCAGCGCGTAGAAAGCGCCGGGGTTCTCGTACTCCTCGTGGCGGAAGGCCGTGGCCAGAATGATGGGCATCAGCGTGGCCGTGAGCAGCACTAGGCACAAGCTCAGGCCGTCAATGCCGAGGTGAAAATTGATGCCCGCCGACGGTATCCAGTTTAGGTTGAGGTCGAAGCCGCTTGGCCCGTTGCGGGCGTAAGTGATGGCCGCAAACACGGCCACGGCCAATTCGAGAAAGGATGCCCCCAGGGCCAGGGCACGGGCCGCGGCGCCTTTGGCAAAGTGAAGGAGCAGGGCGGCGGCCAGCGGGAAAAAGACGAGAAAAGCTGTCAGCATTAGCGAAAGCGCACGGCAAACCGGCCGGAAGCCCGGTGAGTTTACCGCGAATTAGCTGCAAACTTACTGCCCGCGTGCGGAAGGTGGGCAAGGAGTTGCGCTAAAAAGCGCTGGCTAGCCCAGGTGTTACCGGGCTAGCTGGCGCCCGGCGCGCACCCGCCCAGCGCCGGAACGCGTAAGTTTGACTTATTATCCCCCGCCATGCCCCGCCACCCAATAACCGATTTTCTTGATACCGCCGCTGGTCCCATCCTCGACGTGCGCGCCCCGGCCGAGTACGCCCAGGGCCATATTCCGGGCGCGCTGAGCCTGCCGCTTTTCAGTGATGAGGAGCGCGCGCGCATCGGCACCACCTACAAGCAGGTGAGCCCCGACAAGGCCGTGCTGCTGGGCCTCGATTTCTTCGGGCCCAAAATGCGGGCGATGGTGGAGCAAGCCAAAAAGCTGGCGCCCGGCCAGGAAGTGCGCCTGCACTGCTGGCGCGGCGGCATGCGCAGCGGCGCCGTATTGTGGCTGCTTGAGCTGGGCGGCTTCCACGTCAACCTGCTCGACAAAGGCTACAAGGACTACCGCGGCTGGGCGCTGGCCGAGTTTGCCCGCCCGCGCCAGTTGCGCGTGCTGGGCGGCTACACTGGCAGCGGCAAAACCGCCGTGCTACACGAACTGGCGCGGCGCGGCGAGCCAGTACTCGACCTGGAGGGGCTAGCCAACCACCTGGGCTCGTCGTTTGGCAGCCTGGGCCAGCCGCCGCAGCCTACGCAGGAACAATTTGAGAACGACCTCGCTGCCGCGCTCGCCAAGCTGCCCAACGACCGCCCCATTTGGGTTGAGGACGAGAGCCGCACCATTGGCGGGCTGGGCATCCCGGCCGCGTTTTTTGAGCAGATGCGCGCCGCGCCGCTGGTGGTGCTCGACGTGCCCAGCGCGGCCCGCGTGCAGTACCTGGCCGCCGACTACGGCCGCCACGATGCCGCCGGGCTAGCCGCGGCCGTGCTGCGGCTGCGCAAGCGCCTAGGCGGCCTCGTTACCAAGGAAGCACTCGGCGCCATCGCCGACGGTGACATGGCCCGCATGGTCGAGTTGGTACTGGCGTATTACGACAAGAGCTACGGCTATGGGCTGGAAGGCCGGCCGGCGACCGTCGTGCCCGCCGAGGGCACCGACGCGGCGACCAATGCGGCGCTGGTGCTGGCGGCGGCGAAAACTATAGCTACCCCACTAAAGCCAACCAGCTATGATTCCGAAGCTGCGAGTAGCCCGGCCCACTAACGACTTGACGGCGGTACGCCATTTCTATGTGGAAGGCCTGGGCTTGGCTGAGCTCTACGCGTTCGCCGGGCACGACGGTTTCGATGGCCTGATGCTTGGGCACCCAGACGCCCCCTATCATTTCGAGTTCACCCAGCAGGCGGCCCATAGGGTGCCGCCCGCGCCCACCGCCGAAAACCTACTCGTTTTTTACCTAGCCGAGCGTGCCCAGTGGGAAGCTGCCGTAGCGCGAATGCAAAGGCACGGCTATGCGCCGGTGCCAGCCTACAACGCTTATTGGGACCGCCAGGGTCTCACCTTTGCTGACCCCGACGGTTACCGAGTGGTGCTGCAACACGCCGCCTGGAATTTTTAACGAGCGCTAGCTCTCCGATAGATATGACTCCCACCGACCTCGACCAAATCCGCCTTACCCAATACAGCCACGGCGCGGGCTGCGGCTGCAAAATTGCCCCTAGCGTGCTCGACAAAATCCTGCACAGCAGCCTGCCGCAGCCCAACTACGACAACCTACTCGTGGGCAATGGCAGCCGCGACGACGCGGCCGTGTACCGCCTGCCCGAGCAGGCCGGGCAATGCGTTATCAGCACCACCGATTTTTTTATGCCCATCGTCGATGACGCCTTCGACTTCGGGCGCATTGCCTCGGCCAACGCCATTTCCGATGTTTACGCGATGGGCGGCAAGCCGCTGCTAGCCATTGCGGTGCTGGGCTGGCCCATCGACAAGCTGGCGCCCGAGGTGGCCGCCCGCGTCACGGAGGGCGCCCGCGCCATCTGCGCCGAGGCGGGTATTCCGCTGGCGGGCGGCCACAGCATCGACTCGCCCGAGCCGATTTTTGGGCTGGCCGTAACGGGCCTTGTGAGCGAAGCCAATCTCAAGCGCAACGACACAGCTACCGCCGGCTGCCGGCTCTATCTCACCAAGCCGCTAGGGGTGGGTATTCTCACTACGGCCCAGAAGCGCGAGATTCTGCGCCCCGAAGATGCCGACGTGGCTCCGGCCCAGATGCGCCAGCTCAATAAGATTGGGGCCGAGCTGGGCGAAATCGCCGGTATTAAGGCCATGACCGACATCACTGGCTTTGGCCTGCTAGGTCACCTCTCGGAGGTGTGCGAAGGTAGTGAGGTGCAGGCAGTTATCAATTATTTTCACGTGCCGCGCCTGGCCCAGGCCGAGCGCTACCTGCTGCAAGGTGCGGTGCCCGGCGGCACGGTGCGCAACTTTGCCAGCTACGGCCACAAAATCGGCTCCCTCACGGAGGAGCAGAAATTCTATCTCTGCGACCCCCAAACTTCGGGCGGCTTGCTCGTCTGCGTGGAGCCCGGCGCGGCCGAAGCCGCCGCCCAGGCCGTATTTGCCCGGCACGGGCTAGCCCTAGAAAGCTTTGGCGAGCTGCGGCCGCACACCGAAGGCGAGCCGTGGATAGTGCTGGAATAAGCTCGTTATTCGTTGCTCGTTGTTCGGATGAGCGTATGACTGTCGGACCACTATCGGATGCTGAACAACTGATAACGAACAACGAACAACCAACAATCGGCCGGCTAGCCCCTACGCCCAGCGGCTACCTGCATCTCGGCAATGCCGTCAACTTTGTGCTCACCTGGCTGCTGGTGCGCCGGGTGGGCGGCACGCTGCACCTGCGCATCGACGACCTCGACCGCGCCCGTTTGCGGCGCGGGTACCTGGAAAATATTTTTCGGGTAATCGACTGGCTAGGCCTTGATTACGACCACGGGCCAGCTAGCCCCGACGATTTTCTGCGGCACCACTCGCAGCTGCTGCACCTGCCCGAATACAACCAGCTGCTGCGGCGGCTGGCGCAGCGGCCGGGCCTACTTTATGGCAGTCCGCGCTCGCGCTCGGGCAGTGCGCCCGCGGTCACGGTGCCGCTCGGTACCCCCGGCGCGGCGTGGCGGGTGCGGGTGCCAGCGGGCACCGCCGTGGCCTGGGCCGATGGCGGGCAGGGCCCAGTAGCCGTGCCGCTGGCCAGGGAGATGCCCGACTTTGTGATACGCAAAAAAGACGGCGTGGCGGCCTATCAGCTAGCCTCGGTGGCCGATGACTTGCGGCTGGGTACCACGCTCATTGTGCGGGGCCTGGACCTGCTGCCCAGCACGGCGGCGCAGTTGTGGCTGGCTGCGCAGCTACCCGAAACCAGGGGCTTTACCCCCACGCGCCTCCGGTTTTACCACCACGGCCTGCTTGCCGATGCAGCGGGCCACAAGCTGAGTAAAACCACCCAGGCGGCTGGCGACCAAGGCATCCTGGCTGCGGTTGGGCCGGGCGTGGTGTACGCCGCCGTGGCGCAGCTGCTGAGCCTGCCCACGGCGGCGGGCGAGTCGCTGGCCAGCCTGCGAGCGGCTTTTGGCTAACGTTAAGTTCTCCATAAAAAAGGCCCGCCTCTTGGGCAGAGCGGGCCTTTTTTATGCGATGCGGGCTAGCCTTACTGCCGCACCACCGTCAGGCGGGCGGTCTGGTCGCCTTGCTGCACCACGAGCACGTACTTGGCGGGGGCTAGCAGGCCCGCGCCGGGCAGCGCCAGGGTGCTGGTGCCGACCTCAACCGAGGCCAGCGCCTGGTCATAGAGCAGGCGGCCCAGCATATCGTAGAGCCGGGCGCGGAGCGGGCCGGCCGTGGCCGTCGTCACCTGTATCGAGATGCCCTCGGCGCCAAAAGGCACCGGAAACGCATTGATGGCGTAGGTGCTGGCGGCCGGCGTGGGGGGGCTGCTGGCGTTGGCGAGGGTCCAGCGGCCGTTGAGGTCCGCAACGAAGGTGCGGCGCACGGTGCGGGTGGCGATATCGCGCTGGGTGGCGCCCTCATTGGTCCAGGTAGCGCCCGCATCGGCCGAGCGGAACATCGTTAGCTGGTTTTCCAGCAAGCTATTAAGCTCGTGCGGAGCATACTGCTGGCTGAGCGTGGCGCCCGGCAGGCTGCGCCCGTTGGCCGCCGTGATAGCAAAATAGCGGCTGATGCTGCTGGCTCCGCCCACGCCCTGCGGCTGGCCGGTGGTGCGCACTACCGTGGTAGCGCCGGGGGCGCGGGCCGCGGTCACCGTCAGGCCCAGCCCGCCGAAGCTCTCGGGCGCGGTGCCCAGCGTGCGCGTGGTTTGCACATTACCCAGCACGTAGCTGGCGTCGGTTTCGGTAATGGTAGCGGCGGGGGCTAGCGTGAGGGTAGCGGGGCCCGTGCTAAGCACGGGGCCCGCCAGCGTGAGGCTGGCCCCAATGGTGGCCGCCCCAATCGTCTTGGCACCGGTGCCGGCCACGAGCAGCGTCTGGTAGCTGCCCGCGCGCAGGGTTTGGGCGGCGTTGCCGCGGGTGGCTACGGTGCCACCGGTTTGGGTAAGGGCGCCGGGGCCCGCGTAGTCGCCGTAGAGGGCCAGCTCGCCCGCCGTTAGCGTCAGGCTGCCCTGCTGGGTAAGGGTGCGGACTTCGGCGGTGCCGCCCGCCAGGGTGGGGTAGGGCGTGCCGAGGCCAGCCGGAACAACGGCATCGGTGGCGCGCGTGGGCACGCAGCCGCCGCGCCAGTTGGCGGCGTCAAACCAACTGCCGTTACCGGCCGCGCCGCTCCACACGGGGGCCGCCAGCCGCACGCCAATCGTGTCGCTGGTGGTGCAGGCAAAGCCGGCGCTGCTCACCGTGACGCGGTAAACGGAGTTTTGGGTAGGGCTCACCACTACGGTCGGCCCGGTGGAGGTGGCCGGCAGGCCGTCGCCGCTCACCAGGCTCCAGGCGTAGGTGAAAGTCGTTGGGGTGCCCGTCACGGCCACGTTATCAATGGCCCAGAAATAGCCCCAGCTAGCCACGTAGCGCCAGCGCAGCTGCACGCTGGGCTGGCTCACGTAGGCATCGAGGTTAATGGTAGAAACTGCGGGTTGCAGCGAGGTGCCCTGGCCTTCGGTGTAGGTGGCTACCGGCGCCCAGGTGGTGCCGCCGTTGGTCGAGATTTCAACCGTGGCCAGGTCAGCGGGGTCGTGGCGGTAATATTGCTGAAAGGCAACCTGCAACGTGCTGTAGCCCACTGTGCTGAAGGTGGGCGAAGTCAGGGTAGTATTAGTAAGCGAATTGGGCCCGCCGGCATCGGAGTTGGCAAAGGCAAAGCGGCTGCCATTGAGCGAGTAAAGGTTGAGCTCGACATACGCGCTGGAGTAGTTGAAGGGTGGCATCCGGTACTGCCAGGCGGTGCTGGCGAGGCCCGTGCTGGCTATAGTCCAGCCCGCCGCCGCCCCGTTGAAGTTCTCATTGGGCAGGCTGCCCGCCGCCGCAACACTGGCCGCGAGCGCCACCGCCGTGCCTGGGCACGCCGCCGTGGTCGGGCGGGCTAGCTGCGGCCGGGGCGGCGCCGGCCGCACCACTACGGTAGTGCGGGCCGTGCCTGGGCAAGCGCCGCTGTCATCCGATACCGTGACGGTGTACACGCCCGCCGTGGCTAGGCTGGCGCCGGGCAGCGTGGGGTTTTGCTCGGGGCTGGTGTAGCCGTTGGGGCCTTGCCAGGCGTAGCGGGCGCCGGCTGGGCCGGTGGCTTGCAGGCGCACGCTGCCGCCGGGGCAGGCAGGGCCGCTGTTGGTGGCGGTGGCGGTCAGGAAGCTATTGCACAGGGCGGGCGAGGTCAGCAACACCCCGCGCCGCGGGGTGGCGGTGGCAAACACGGCCTGCATTCGGTCCTTTTGATTGCCCGAAAACAGCTGCATGCAGGCGTCGTCCACGTAGTCCATGTAGTTCATGAACATGTCGCCGCTGGGGCCGTTGGTGCACGTTACGTGTGGGAAAGCGGGGCAATTATAGTTGCCGGTTTGCTGGGTGGGCGTGTCGGCGCAGTAGTCATTGCCGCAGTCGGTATCACCCCACACGTGAATCAACCCTAGCCAGTGGCCCAGTTCGTGGGTGAGCGTGCGGCCCTTGTTGTACTTGGGGCCTAGCGTGCCCACCCGCCCAAAGGCCGAGTACAAAATGGCCACACCATCGGTTTCGGGCAGGCCGCCCAACGGGCTCAGGCCGGCCAGGCCAGCGTTGTTGTCCGGAAACTGCGCGTAGCCCAGTACTCCGCCGCCCAGGTCTAAAACCCAGATGTTGAGGTACTGGTCGGGATTCCAACTGGTAGCCGCCTTGATAGTCGCTTCGGTGTAGGACAGGGAGTAGGGCGGGGCCGTGAAGCCCCGGGCCGACCGGCTCACGCGGTCGATACCCGGCTCGGCCAGGGCGGCGCCGCTGGGGTCGCGGATGGCCGGCACAAACTGAAACTGGGCATCGGCCCGCAGCGGCTGAAACACGCTGGGCACCAGCGCCCCGTCGGCATTCAGGTTGCGGTAGTCCTCGTTCAGCACGTCAAGCTGCGACTGCACCTGCGCCTGGCTGATGTTGGAGCCCGTGCCCACCGCCTCGCCGTTGTGAATGATGTGCACCACCACCGGCAGCGTGTACGTGGTGGCCGCCGTGCGCAGCGCCCCAGCCGCCGGGCTAGCCTGCTTGGCCGCATTGTAGCCGGGCAGCTGCCGCTTGAGGGCCGCCTGCTGCCCGGCATTGGCCTGGGTGGTGCCGCAAATGCGCGGCCCGGTTCCGGGCGTGGTCTGGGCCAGGGCCGGAACCGGGCCCAGCGTGCAGGCTAGCAGAAAATAAAAGACGAACGAATAAAATCTAGCCATGGCGCCGGGCGCGGAATCAAAGAAAAAGGGTAGGCCGAGCTTCGCATTATACCGAAGAACCCCGCGATAATTCTTTGCCGACGAGCAAAGCAATCAAAGATAAAGCTCAGCCTTCTGAACCCCGCACGCCGGCCAACTAAAAGAACTTCAGCCTGCTCGCCGCCGGCGTTGCGCCCGGCTCAGCGCACTTCCTGCTTGAATTCCTCGGCCCAATAATCGGCGAGCCGGGTGGGCTCGGGCAGCTTATAGCCGCGCAGGCAGGCTAGCGCCAGGCGCGTGGCCGTGGCCTGGTCGCAGCGGTGGCCGGGGCTCACGAATAGCGGCAGCACTTTGTCTTTGCTGCGCACAACTTCGCCGATGAGCTCGCCCGTTTTGGCATCGAGCAGGGGCGTGATGCTGCCTTTCTCAAGTGCGGGCTCCTGAAAGGTGCCGGTGAGCTTTTGCTTGGCCACGCCGAAAGTGGGCATGTCGAGCAGCACGCCCAGGTGCGCCCCGATGCCCACCCGGCGCGGGTGGGCAATGCCGTGGCCATCCACCATTATCACGTCGGGCTTGTGCTGGAGCTTGGCAAAGGCCTGGATGACGTTGGGCGCTTCTCGAAACGACAAGAAGCCCGGCACGTAGGGCATCGTCACGGGCCCGTAGCTATACACTTTTTCCACCAGCTTCAGCGATGGAAACTCCAGCACCACGAACACCGACAGAATAGTGTCGGGTGTCGGAAACGACGAGTCGCAGCCCGCAATCAGGCGCGGCTCGTGGGCCAGCGGCTCGGCTCGCACGCGCTGCGCCAGCTCGCGCTGCTGCTCGGTGAGGCTGCGCACCAGCGCGGGGTCGGGCGCGGGGCCGGGCGGGCGGAAGTAGGCCATTTTTGTAGTAGGTGCTAAGTAATGAGTAATTGGCCACGAGGCCACCAGGCAACCTTACGGCGCCGACTGCGCTACGTAAGAAAGCCGAAAAAGGCAATGCTCGCCTCTCAACGCGCCGTCCATTGCTCATTACCCATTACTTCGTACCCATTCCCAAATGGCCCACACTGCCCAGCCCGCCGCCCAGGGGAGCGGCCCCTTGCTAGAGCGCCGCTACTTTATTGATATTGAGCGACCCCGCCTGGCCCCGGCGCAGCTTATGGCCGCGGTGCAGGCCGATGTGCCCAGCTTTTCGCCGGGCCTGCTGGCCAATTTTGAGCGCACCCGCGGCACGGCCGGCAGCCTGGCCGTTGAGGATGAGTTTCACATCAAAATACTAGGGCCCTGGAACGGCAGCGTGCGCGTAACGGCCGTGGGCCCTACTTTTTTTGAGCTGCTGACCCTCGAAGGCCATCCCGAGGCCGGGCGCATCCGCTTTCAGGTGCAGCCGCTCGATGGCCGCGCCGATGCGCTGCGCTTCGAGATTTATTCGGCCGCCCGCTCGCGCGATGGGCTGGTGGCTTTCGCCTACGACACCATGGGCGGCGGCAAGCTGATGCAAAAGGCTACCTGGGTCGAGTTCTGCAAGCGCGTGGCCGCGGCCAGCGGGGGCCAGCCGCTAGGCCCCGTCACGGTCGAAACCATTCGCCACGCCGAAAACGGCACTACCAAGCAAGAGCTTACGCATGAATAAGCCCTCCGCCCCCGGCGGCACCCCACCCGCCTGGGAGCAGTACCGCGCTCGGCTCGACGCTTATGCTCACGCCAGGGTCAATTATGACTACGAGCGGGTGCACGAGTACTCGTCGGCCACTGGCTGGCGCATCGATAAGTACCAGATTGACCTGCCCGCCGAGGCGCCCGGCCCGCCCGCGGCGCGCGGCGCATTTGCGGCGGCGCAGGAGGTTATGCGCCGCTACGCCTTTCCGCCGCCCAACCTCATCACCGGCTACTTCGACCCTAGCCAGCCGCTCGGCGAGCGCGTGATGCTGCTGCGGGCGCGCTTTCTGGTGTTCAATTTCTACTTCGGCGTGCGTGTGGTCGATGTCGTGGACGAGGCCGCGCTGGCTGGCCCCGACGGCCCCGAGCGGGTGTGGGGCTACGGCTACCGCACCCTTGAAGGCCACTTCGAGAAGGGCCAGATTAATTTTTCGCTGCACAAGAACCTGGCTAGCGGCACGGTGCAGTTTCGCATTCAGGCCATGTCGCAGCCGGGGCACATTCGCAATCCGTTCTACTGGCTAGGGTTCAAACTGTTTGGGCGCACGTTGCAGCGGCGCTTTGCCCACCAGTCGCTGGCCCGCATGCGCCGGCTGGTGGCCGAAGAGCTTGCCCGTTCTTAAACAATGCCGGCCCGACCGGGTTAATGCCCCACTCCACGCAAGCGCCGCTGCTGCCCCCTGGGCCGCCGCGGCGTTTTTGCGGGCCTTACTCTTTACCAAACCGCTCCCATAATGTCGGCTACCAAAGCTTACGCGGCCCCCGCCGCCAACATCCCCCTCGAACCATTTCAGCTGGAGCGCCGGGCGCCCAGCGCCCACGACGTGCAGATTGATATCCTCTTCTGCGGCGTGTGCCACTCCGATTTGCACCAGATTCGCGACGAGTGGGGCGGCTCTATTTTCCCGATGGTGCCGGGCCACGAAATTGTGGGCCGCGTGTCGGCCGTGGGCGACCACGTCAAGAACTTCAAAGTCGGTGACCTCGCCGGCGTGGGCTGCATGGTAGACTCGTGCCGCGAGTGCACCTCCTGCAAAGAAGGCTTGGAGCAATACTGCGAAACCACTGGCATGGTGGGCACCTACAACGGCCGCGAAATCAAGACCGGCCAGCCCACCTACGGCGGCTACTCGCAAAGCATCGTGGTGGATGAGAAGTACACCCTCAAGGTGAGCGAGAAGCTCGACCTGGCCCGCGTGGCCCCGCTGCTGTGCGCCGGCATCACCACCTACTCGCCCCTGCGCCAGTGGAAAGTGGGCCCCGGCCACCGCGTAGCCGTGATGGGCCTGGGCGGCCTGGGCCACATGGCCGTAAAATTTGCCGTGGCCCTGGGTGCCGAAGTAACGGTGCTCAGCACCTCAGCCGGTAAAGAAGCCGATGCCAAAGCCCTGGGCGCCCACAAGTTTGTGGTAACCAGCGACAAAGACCAGTTCAAGTCAGTAGGCAACTACTTCGACTTCATTATCAACACCATCTCGGCCCAGATTGACCTCGGCGCCTACGTGAACCTGCTGCGCCTCGACGGCACCATGATTCTGCTGGGGGTGCCCTCCGAGGCACCGCACCTGCACGCCTTCAACCTCATCAGCAAGCGCCGGCGCGTGGCCGGCTCGCTCATCGGCGGCATCGCCGAAACGCAGGAGATGCTCGACTTCTGCGCCGAGCACAACATCATGTCGGATATCGAGGTGATTGATATTCAGCACATCAACGAAGCCTACGAGCGCATGCTGAAAGGCGACGTAAAGTACCGCTTCGTGATTGACGTGGCGTCGCTAAACTAAGCGCCAGCGCTTAGGGTCACCCAAAAAGAGGCCGCAGCTTGTTAGCTGCGGCCTCTTTTGTTTTGGATAACCGTTAGTTTAGCTTGGTGAGAGTGTAGCCCCGGCGGGCATCCACGCGCTGCCCGTTGACGAGCATATCGAGGCGGGCGACGGTGCGCGTGCAGTTATCGACGCCGCCGTATTCGAACACGATATCGCTCAGGTCGTAGCGCTTTTTGGCGGCGGGCACTTCGAGGCGGTAGCTGCGCGGGTCGGATGGGCCCGCAGTGGCCGGAAAGTTGCAAAAAAGCGTGCGGTCAACGTAGTAAAAAGCCGTGGGCGACCTGTACCGGTCGCTGGCGCGCAGCGTGTCGAGCGGCAGGCTGAAATCAGCGCCCCGGTAGCGCACCAGGTAAGCCGAAAGAGCCTCTGCCTTGCGAAAGCCCGGCCCGGTGCCGAGCGTGTCGGTACTAAACACCAAGCCTAGGAGCGGCGGGCCGGCATTGGCAGAGGCGCACGGGCGCAGGTTGCAGCCCGCGAGGCTGCTGGCAGCCAGCCCCAATAGTGCGGCAGAAAAAAGAGTAATGGGCTGTGGCATAGCTTTAAGTTGACAAACGAAGCTAAGGTACTGGCAGCCCGGCCGCGCACACAAGCTCGACTAGACAGTTTACAGCGTAAACTCCTGCCGCACTTGCGTGGTGAAGCTGGTGTAGCCCGGCGCTGGCACCACGGTGGCGGGCAGTGCGGGCGTCAGGCTAGGGGGTAGCCCCAGCGTGCGGGTCGTCACGACTATCAGCAGCGGGCCGGGGCTAGCCAGCTCCAGGGTCAGTTCCTCGCCAGCGGCGCGGGGCGCCAGAAATTGCAGGCTCACCTCCCCCTGGCTAGGGTGCAGGTCGGCGGCCGGCGTCAGCTCGTCGGCCACGCGCAGCGAGAGCAGCCGGCTGGCCTGTTTGATGCGCAGCACAAAGCCGCTGACCTCGGCCCGGCCCGGTCTTAGGCGCAGGCGCAGGCGCCGGTGGCCATTTACCACGCGGTCGGTCAGCACCACTATGCGGGCCGGCGCTAGCGGTAGCGCGGGTGCCGCCTGGTGCAGCACCGGCACCGCCGAGTGCGGAAAGAGCGTGGGCAGGGGCGCCAGCTGCGGTTGGGTAAAGACCTGGCGCGTCCAGGCATCGGGGCTAGGCAGGGCCGACAGCCAGTAGGCCCGGCCATGCGCTGCATCGAGGGCATAATACAGATGGGTTTGCTGAGGCTGGCTAGCCGTGGGCTGCCGCGTGAGGTGGCCCATCAGCAGCAACATTAGCGCCTGGGCCAGCGCCAATCCGGGTAGCAGCCAGCTCGTAGTGGGTGGGCGCAGCAGCCCGGCCGCTGGACGCAGCACCGGCAGCAGCACTGGCAGCGCTAACCCTAGCAGCACGGCCAGCAGCAGCAGCGCCCCCAGCGCCGGTACGCTCAGCCCAAAAATGACCAGCAGCAAATACATTATTGGCGCCAGCAGCAGCACGGCGGGCAGCGCCAGTAGCCACTCGGCCACGTTGGCGCTGGGCTGGCGGATGGGGCTAGCCACCCGGCGTAGCCGCAGGCCCCAGGCCAGCGTAGCAGCCAGCAGCGGCCACGCCAGCAAAAACGCCGCCGAAGGCACCTGCCATTGCAGCACGCCCAGCAACAAGGCTAGCACCAGCAGCACCCCCCCCAGCAGCGAGCCCGGCCGCAGAAAGTGACTCAGCCAGCCGTAGTAGGCCGCAAACAGAGCCAGCCCCAGCGCCAGCAGCGCGCCCTGGTAAGCCAGGGCATTGTAGGAAGCGTGGTCGTAGAAAACGCCGTACTCGGGGTAAAGGCGGGCTACCAGCATCAGCAGGCCCCAGCCGGCCAGGGCCAGCAGCAGCACGGCGCCCAGCCAGCCCAGCGCCCCGCCCAGCAGGCTGCCCGCGCTCAACTGCCCGCGCAGGTAGGCCAGCACGATAGTCAGCCCTATCAGGCTGATGGTGAGTTGGGTGAGCCAGAGGTTCCAGGCGGCGGGGTAGTGCACCAGCCAGGTGCCGAGCACGTTGAAAAACGTTTCGTCGGGGGCCTTGGTCTGGGTAAGCGGGAGGTTACCAAAGTGCCGCACCAAGCTCAGCATGTACGAGCCGTGGTGTTGCAGCGAACCCAGGTCGAGGCGGGCGGGTGTGTCGGCCGGGCTGTGGTAGTAGGGGTGGCCATCGGCAAAGGCAAACCCTAGCCCGGCAATGCCCGCCTGGCGCAGCGGCGTAAAATCGGTGCTGTTGGGCAGGTACCGGTACACCTCGTAAAATAGCGACGAGGCGATGGGGTAGGGCGCGGCGCGGGCGTACTCGCGCATCACCCAGCCATTCTGCGAATTGACTTCGAAAGTGAGGCTAGGGCCGGCGTTGCCGCGCCCCTCAAAGTTGAGGGCCACGCCCACCTCGCGGCGCAGGCGGGCCGTGTCGGCGGCGTAGGCGCGGACGCCCAGCAGGCCGGCCTCCTCGCCATCGGTGAAGAGCCAGATAACGTCGTTTTGCAACGCCGGGCCGGCGCGCAGGGCCCGAATGGTTTCGAGCATGGCGGCCACGCCCGCGCCGTCGTCGCCGGCGCCGGGGGCGTGGGGCTGCGAGTCGTAATGGGCCAGCACCAGCACGGCCCGGCCGCCGGGCTGCCGGCCCGGTAGGCGGGCCACCACATTTTGCACCCTGGCCGCCACCAGCGGGCCTTGCTCGTTCACGACCAGGCTCATGTCCTGCACGCTGGGGTCCAGGCCCAGGTCGCGGCAGCGGCTGAGGAGGTAGTCGCGCACCTGGGCCTGGGCAGCCGAGCCAAGTGGGTGAGGCTGGCTGGCCAGGGCCACCACATCGGGCCGGGCGCGGTAGGCCGAAAACTCGGTGGCAGGGGCCGTGGCCGGCACCGGGCGCGGCGGCTGCACCAGCCACGCGGCTAGCCCCGCCACCAGCAGCAACCCCAGCAGCGGCAGCCAGCGAAAGAAAGCGTGATTCATATAGTATTACCAGGAAAGCCGACGAGGCGCCCCGGTGGCGCCGCCCGCCGCAAGGTATTCAGCGCCAGCCAGACTACAGCCGCTCAGGGTTGGGCTTGGGAACTGGCTGGCCGGCTGGCGGGCTAGCCAGCCGCGGCCTGGGGCGGCCAGGGCGTGGGCGTGTGCTGCACCAGGGGCCAGAGGTCTTTCTTGCCGGTGTAGTGCAGAAAAATGCGGGCCGTGGTCACCACATCCTTCTCGCAGTAGGTTACGATGCGGGCCAGGTCTTTGTCCTGCCAGTACACCTGCGCCACCTGCGCGCCGTCGATGTCATCTTTGGGCGACGGGATGCCGAATACGCCCGCCAGCAGGGGCAGCGAAATATGGCCCTTGTTGTCGCCAAACTTCCAGAGGTCCATCGTGTCGAGCAGGTGGGGCAGGTCCCAGGGCTTGTGGCCGGCCACGTCGAGCATGGGCGGAATCTCCTGCCCGCAGATGAGCATGCGCCGCCCCAGGTAGCCGTAGTCGAACTCGCGGCCGTTGTGGGCGCAGAGGAAGCTGCCGTCGGGGCCGGCGGTTTCGAGCTTGTTGTAGCGGGCGGGGCCGTAGGGCGCGTAGCGCTGCAAGAACTGCCCGAAGCTGCGCAGCACCGCGCACTCGTCGTCGTCGGCAAAGGACTTGGTGCGAAACTCCAGCGTATCGTCCTTCAGCATTCTAAAGTAGCCCACCGAGATGCACACCACCTTGCCAAACTCGGCGTAGAGGCCGCCGTTGGCGAAGAGCTCGGCGTGGGTTTGGCCGGCGGCCAGCTCCTTGGCGTGGCGCTTGTCGCAGAATTTCTGCCACAGTGGCTGGTGGGCGGCGGGCAGCTCGGCGTGGGTGGCGTGGCCGGGCACGGTTTCGATGTCAACGAAGAACACGCGGGTGAGCTCGACGTGGCGCAGGATGTTCATAAATAGTAATAGGTAGGTAGCCCAAAGCTACACCAGCAGCGGCGAGCGCCCGCGCGGCCCGGCGCCCTGTTTTTGCCCCATGCTGTTTTAGTTCGGTCTGCCCAGCGCCTTGCTTTTGCCGGGTGTGGTGCCCGGCGCGGCGGCGGGGTGGCTGGGGGCGCGGGTGTGGCGGCGTGGCACCGGGCCCGCTACTCTGCTGGCGCTGCTCATACCGATGCCCACGCTCAGTATCGGGCAGTGGGTGCCGAGCTTCGCGGGTTGGTGCGCCCGCCGCGATGGCCACTCCCCGGCCTGTTCTACGGGCCCTTGCCGCCCGGCCTGCTACCGCTACTTTCGCAGCCTCACCAGCTAGGAATTCAGGCTGCGCGGGCACTCCTGGCGCGGTGGCGCGCCCCAAATTATAAGTTGGGACGTCCCGGATAATGACTTGGCGCGCTGGGTGCTGCGGGGTAGGGGGCCTTTGGGCTAGTCATTTCACGGCCCGAGCCATGCTTCGCGAACTGGTAATGCCCCGCCCCGCGGGGCGCTGTAACGTTGGGCCTCGCCGACCGGTAACCGGGGCGCTGCTTCAGAAATTCTTCAGACCAGCAAGCAACCACCGCTCGTTTTCCCGCATCACTAGGCCGACCAACGCCACCTTTACCTTAATACCTATGAAAAACACTACTTATTGGCTGCTAGGGCTATTGGCCGTGCCGATAGCCACACTGGCTCAGGCGCCGGCTGCTGCGCCGGCCGCAGCGGCCACCGGCTCGCTCACCGGCACGGTGCTCGACTCGCTGGGCCGCCAGCCGGTAGCCTACGCCACGGTGGTGCTGCTGCCGGCCACCGGCGACAAGCCCCTCACGGGCGTGGCGGCCGACGACCAGGGCAAGTTTGCGCTGACCAAGCTGGCAGCGGGCACTTTTCGGGTGCGGGCCACCTACGTGGGCTACGGAGCGCGCACCCGCACCGTAACGGTGGGCACTGGCCCCACGGCGCTGGGCGCGCTGCTGCTGCCCGCCGCCGCCCAGGCCCTAGGCGAGGCCGTTATCATCGGCACCAAGCCGGTGGTGGAGGTGAAGGCCGACCGCCTCATCTACAACGCCGAGCAGGACGTGAGCAACGCCGGCGGCACCGCCCAGGACGTGCTGCGCAAGGCCCCGCTGCTGGCCGTGGACGGCGACGGCAACGTGAAGATGCGGGGCTCTAGTAATTTTAAGGTGCTGGTGAACAACAAGCCTTCGCCCACGCTGGCCCGCAACCTGGCCGAGGCGCTCAAGAGCATTCCGGCCGAGCAGATTAAGAGCGTCGAAATCATCACCACACCCTCGGCCAAATATGATGGCGAGGGCACGGCCGGCATCATCAACATTGTGCTGAAGAAGGGCGTGGACCAGGGCGTAAACGGCCGCCTGAGTGTGGCGAGCGGCAACCGCAATAGCAACTTCAACTCGGCCCTGAACTTCAAGAAAGGCAAAGTGGGCTTCACCTCGTCGGCCAGCGCCGGGGCCTGGTATAGCCCCGGGCAGTCGAGCCGCGAGCGCATCGGCTACGCGGGGGCCGTGCCCGACACGCTGCGCCAAAACTCAGACAACCACAACCTCGGCGGCTGGTACTACGGCACGGTGGGCCTCGACTACGACCCCGCCGAGCACCACAGCATCTCGCTGGCCGGCTCGCTGAACGGCTACGGCGGCAACTCGACCCAGGACCTGATAAACCGCTATACCAACGTGAACCCGGCGGCCAACCAGCTCTTTACCCGCGCCACCAAAAGCCTGTACAGCGGGCTGAACGTGGAGGGCACCGGCACCTACACCCGCACCTTTGCCACGGCCCGCAAGGAGTGGAGCGTGCTAGGGCAGTACGCGCTCAACAACGGCACCTTCGGCTACGACTTTGACCAGTACAACAACTCCTACACGGCCCTGGAGCAGAGCCAGGCCAGCTACCGCGAGCGCAGCCGGGGCCGCACGCCGGGCCACGAGGTCACGTTCCAGACCGATTTTACGCAGCCCTTCGGCGACAAGCGCACCCTGGAGCTGGGGTTGAAAGCCATTTTCCGGCGCACAGGCTCGGAGGCTACCGTGGACACCTTGCGCACGCTCTACGGCCCTAGCCTGGCGCCCGACGGCCGCCGCGTGACGGACTTTAGCTACGCCCAAAACGTGCAGGCGGCCTACGCCATCTACTCCTTCAGCGCGGGTAAAAAGCTAACGGCTAGCCTCGGCACCCGCCTCGAGCGCACCGATGTGCAGGCTCGCTTCGGCCCCGGCAGCCCCGAAGTATCGTTGCCCAGCTACCTCTCGCTGCTGCCCAACGGCAGCGCCCGCTACGCCTTTACCGACGCCACCAGCCTGCGCTTTGCCTATAGCCGGCGCATCACGCGGCCGTTTATCGACTACCTTAACCCCTTCGTGGACCGCTCCGATGCTAAGAATATTTCCTTCGGCAACCCGCTGCTGAGCCCCGAGTTCACTGACTCGTACGAGCTGGCTTACAGCACCACCCTCAAGACCACGACGCTGAACGCGGCCCTCTCGGTGCGCCACACCGGCAACGCCATCGAGTCGATTCGCTACCTCACCACCAACCCCACGCCCCCCGTGCCGCTACCCGCCAGCGTGACGCCCGACGCCAGCGTGACGGCCCAAACCTTCGCCAACGTGGCGGCCAACACCTTCTATCAGTTCAACGTCTTTCTCTCGGCCAAGCCCACGCCCAAGTGGGACCTCAGCGCCGGGCCCGATGTGCAGTACGTGGTGCGCAGCTCGCCGGCGCTGGGCATCGAGCGGCGCGGCTTCGCGGCGGGCATCAACGTCAATACCTCATACAAGCTCAACAAGGGCTTCACGGTGCAGGGCTTCGCCTTTGCCAGCACGCCCATGCCCGACATCCAGGGCACCGGCCCGGCCAACCTCTACTATCAGCTAGGGGCCAAGAAAACGCTGCTGGGTGAGAAGGCCGACCTGACCCTTAACTTCGGCAGCCCCTTCAACCGCTACTGGCCCTACCGCAACACCACCACCACGGCGCTCTTTACCGAGCGCAGCGAATATCGGGCCTACCAGCGCTCGTTCCGGCTCAGCTTCAGCTACCGGTTCGGCCAGGCCGGCCAGACCAAGCAGCGCAAGGCCATCCAGAACGACGATACCAAGGGCGGCGGCAGCAAGCAGGGCGGCTAGGGCCCTGCCTGCGCCTAAGCTGCCCGCCGGGCCTGGCGGCCCGCGCCGCGCCAACTTTTTAGCGGGCGCCGTGCAACCATAAGCCGGGTTATCCCACTCTTAGGCAAGAGAAAGAGGATGAAGAATCCTCGAGCTATGAAAGCAGAAAGACCGGCCTCGCCTTGCGGAGCCGGTCTTTTTAGTGCCCGGGCGGGCCAACTGCGGCCTTTCTGCTTTCTTTGCGCCGAACCCTGCGGGCCGCTATGATTCTTCAGTATATGTTTCGGGCAGCGGTGCTGCTGCTGGCGCCGGTGTGCTACCTCTACCTGCGGGTGCTCACGGGGCAGCCGGGGCGCCGGCGGCTGGCTTGGCAGACGCTGCTGCTGGGGCTGGGCCACATCGGGCTGTTTGCGGGCGTGGCCCTGCTCGACCTGGGCTACCGGCACGGCGTGGCCGCCGCACAGTTTGGGCCGCCCGGCCCGGTGGCCGAGGTGTTGCGCCGGGTGCTGGCCCCGCTAGCGTTGGTTTGCTACGTGCTGCTGCTGCTCTAAGGCCTCAAAGCCCTGGATGACCACCGCCGCCACCACTGGGCCAGTGGGGCGGCCAGCCGCCCGCGCCGCGCTGGGCCACGGCGCCCGCTACTGGTGGTGCTGCTAAGCTTCGGCCAGGGCCTGAGCTTCGTGGCGCTCGATGCGTGGTTCGGGCCGTTCGCTTATTCTGAGCTGCGGTATGCGTTTGGGGTGCGCTGCGGGCTGGTACTTGGGCTTGCAGCCCCACCACGGCCCAGCTAAGCGCGACGCCCCTAGCCGCCGCGCCCCAGCCGGCCGCGCTGCCTGCCGAGTTGCTGCCCTGGCGCGCCCGGTTGCGCGCCCTCATGGCCGACGAGCGCCCCTGGCTAGCCCCCGAGCTTACGCTGGCCGAGCTGGCCCAGCGCCTGCGCCTGCACCCTGCCCAGCTTTCCCGGCTCATCAATCTGGGCTGCGGCCAAAGCTTCAGCGACTTTGTGAATGGCTACCGAGTAGCGCAAGCTCGCCGACCCACGCTTTGCGCACTACTCGCTGCTGGGCGTGGCGCTGGAAAGCAGAGTCAATTCGAAATCAACGTTTAACCGCGTGTTCAAGAAGCTTACCGGCCAGGTGCCCCGCGAGCTGGCCCGGCCCAAACTATAACCCAAGACGGCCCAATTAGCTAACTTGAAGCGTGGGCCGTAGGCGGCTGGCATACTTTTGCCCTGGTGCTGAGGCTAGCTGCCATTTGCCTGACAAGGCAGGGGTGAGGCCACCCAGATTGCACCCTAAATCCTAAGCCGCGCCGCTATGAAAACATTGCTTTTTGCTTTTTCGCTGGCTAGCCTAACCCTCGGCGCGCCGGCCGAGGCTAGCGCCCAAGCCGCCGTGGGCGATGGCCTGCGCGGCGATTACTACGACGGCCTCAACTTCGAGCATCTTATCGGCACGCGGCGCGACGCGCTCATCGACTTTTTCTGGCGCGGCGAAAAACCCCTCAGCGGAGTGCCCGCCGAGCAGTTTACCGTGCGCTGGACGGGCTGGCTGGTGCCGCCCGTGACGGGCCATTACGTGCTGCACCTGGCCGTAGACGATGGGGCCCGGCTGTGGCTCGACGGCAAGCAGCTGCTGGATGAATGGCGCGGCCAGCCACTGGGCTACTACGACGTGCCCCTGGATTTGCAGGCCGGCCGGCCCTACCGCCTGCGCCTCGACTACTGCCAATATTCGCTTGATGCCACGGCCCGCCTCTTCTGGGAGCGGCCCAAGAAAACGGAGCCGTTACTCACCTCCTCGTGGCACAACCTCTGGGGTATGACGGAGCAGATACCCACCTTTGCCAGCCGCTTCCAGGAGGTTATTCCGACCCGGTATCTATTTAGCCGCCCGCCAGTGCCGCCCAAGCTGTCCGTAGACCTGAGCCCTGTACTGGTTGTGAGTGGCCGGCCGATGCTGCTCACTGCCGCACCCCCGGCCGCCAGCGGCCCACCGCCCACCGAGCGGCGGGTAGCTGCCAAAGCCAAGCTGCCGGTTTCTCGCCCACTCACTAGGGTCAACAAAAAGCCTAAAAGCCCGCCGGCTACCCCGCGTGCGGAAGTAATAGCTGCGCAACTGCTGCGCGGCCAGGCTATTACTGCGCGGGCGCTCTACTTCGAGCAGGGCCAGGTACTGTTGCTGCCCGCTGTGCGGGCTAGCCTCGATACGCTGGCCCAGGTGCTCACGCGCTACCCCGCGCTACGCCTGGAAGTGCAGGGCCACACCGATAACCAAGGCGACCCCACGGTCAACCAGCAGCTTTCTATGCGGCGCGCCGAGGCTGTGTGTCAGTATCTGAGTACCAGGGGCGTAGCGCTCACCCGCCTGAACCCGCTAGGCCTCGGCGGTACCCAACCCGTAGCTGATAACAACTTGCCCGCCGAGCGCCCCCGCAATCGCCGCGTGGTGCTGCGGCCCTTGCCCTAGCCGGGCATTGGCGAGCCAGCCGACAACGCAAAAAGGCCGGTTCCGCACTGCGGAACCGGCCTTTTCTAATCTGCTACTTATTACTTCGTTTCGCCGTTCTCAGGCTCCGAAGGCTTCTCCGCCGGCCGCTCGTCGCTGGCCAGGTTAGGTGCTTCGTCGCTCTTGGCGATGGTGAAGAACAGCTCATCCTTGCCGTCCTCGTAGTCGGCGGTGATGATGTCGCCGTGCAACAACTGGGCTTTCAGGATTTCCTCGGCAATCGGGTCTTCGATGTACTTCTGAATGGCCCGGTTCAGCGGACGTGCGCCGTACTTGGGGTCGTAGCCTTTGTCAGCCACAAAATCCTTGGCTTTCTCGGTCAGCTCCACGCGGTAGCCCAGCGTGAGAATACGGCCGAGCAGCTTGCTGAGGCTGATATCGATAATCTTATGAATATCCTTTTTCTCCAGCGAGTTGAAGACCACCACATCGTCCAAACGGTTGAGGAATTCGGGCGAGAACGTTTTCTTCAGGGCGTTGGTAATCGTGCCCTTCGTAATCTCGTCCATGTTCTCGTTGCGGGCCTTCGTGCCGAAGCCGATGCCAGCGCCGAAGTCGGCCAAGTCACGTGCCCCGATGTTCGAGGTCATGATGATGATGGTGTTCCGGAAGTCCACCTTACGGCCCAGGCCGTCGGTCAGGATACCGTCGTCCAGCACTTGCAACAGCAGGTTGTATACGTCCGGGTGCGCCTTCTCAATCTCGTCGAGCAGGATAACCGAGTACGGCTTGCGGCGGATTTTCTCCGTCAGCTGGCCGCCCTCTTCGTAACCCACGTAGCCGGGAGGCGCGCCAACCAGGCGCGATACGCTAAACTTCTCCATATACTCCGACATATCGACGCGCACCAGCGAATCATCCTTGTCGAAGAGGTAGGTAGCCAGTACTTTGGCAAGCTCCGTCTTACCTACCCCCGTTGGACCGAGAAACACGAACGAGCCAATTGGTTTCTTCGGGTCTTTCAAGCCTACGCGGGTACGCTGGATAGCTTTCACCAACTGCTTGATGGCTTTTTCCTGGCCGATTACTTTGCCTTGCAGCTCCTCACCCATGTTGAGTAACTTCTGGCTTTCGTTCTGGGCCACGCGGTTCACAGGAATGCCGGTCATCATGGCGATTACCTCAGCCACGTTTTCCTCTTTCACCGTGTAGCGCTTTTTCTTGGTCTCATCTTCCCACGACTTTTTGGCCGTTTCGAGCTGCTCCAAAAGCTTTTTCTCAGTATCGCGGAGCTTAGCAGCTTCCTCGTACTTCTGTGATTTCACCACACGGTTTTTCTCCGTCTTGATATTCTCAATCTGCTCTTCGAGCTTGAGAATATCCTCCGGCACCACGATGTTGTTGATGTGCACGCGGGCACCGGCCTCGTCCAAAATGTCGATGGCTTTGTCCGGCAGGAAGCGGTCGCTCATGTAGCGGTCGCTCAGCTTCACGCACTGCTCAATGGCCTTATCGGTGTACACCACGTGGTGGTGGTCCTGATACTTGTCCTTGATGTTGTGCAGAATCTCGATGGTTTCCTCGGGCGTGGTGGGGTCCACCATTACCATCTGGAAACGACGGGCTAGCGCGCCATCTTTCTCAATGTACTGGCGATACTCGTCCAGCGTGGTGGCGCCGATGCATTGAATCTCGCCGCGAGCCAAAGCCGGCTTGAACATGTTGCTGGCATCCAGCGAGCCACTAGCCCCGCCAGCGCCCACAATCGTGTGCAGCTCGTCAATGAACAGAATCACGTCGGGCGACTTTTCCAGCTCGTTCATCACGGCCTTCATGCGCTCTTCAAACTGGCCCCGGTACTTGGTGCCAGCCACCAGCGACGCCAGGTCGAGGGTCACTACGCGCTTGTTGAACAGCACGCGGCTTACCTTCTTCTGGATGATACGCAGGGCTAGGCCTTCAGCAATAGCCGTTTTACCAACGCCCGGCTCACCGATGAGAATCGGGTTGTTCTTTTTGCGGCGGCTCAGTACCTGGGCCACGCGCTCAATCTCTTTTTCACGGCCCACAATGGGGTCGAGCTTGTCTTCTTCGGCTAGCTTGGTAAGGTCGCGGCCGAAGTTATCGAGCACCGGAGTGCGCGATTTCTCGCCGGCCCGCTTAGCACCAGCGCCAGCAGCACCACCTTGGGCACCCTGGCCGCGGCCAGCACCGCCTTGGCCTTGGCCAAAGAGGCGGTCATCATCGTCGTCAGCCTCCGGACCAGCTTTGGGGCTAGTGTTCGGAGCGGCGCCGTGGTAGTCGAGCGAGTCGCGCACGGTTTCGTAGTTCACGTTGAATTTGGAAAGAATTTGAGAAGAAATGTTGTCCTCATCCCGCAAAATGGAGAGGAGCAAGTGCTCGGTGCCGATGATTTCCGATTTGAAAATCTTGGCTTCGAGGTACGTGATTTTCAGCACCTTCTCGGTCTGCTTAGTTAGCGGAATCGAGCCAGTAATGCTGGTGCCCTGAGTGGAGGCCGTGTTGCGCGTGGCTTGCTCGAGGGCAAACTTCAGCTCATCAGTAGCCACGCCGAGCTTTTTGAGTAGGCCCAGTGCCGTACCCTCGCCCTCACGAATCATCCCCAGCAGCAAGTGCTCGGTACCGATATAGTCGTGGCCCAGCCGGATGGCCTCCTCCCGGCTCAAGGAAATAACCTCCTTGACGCGGTTTGAAAATTTAGCTTCCATGCAAGCAAGATAAAATAAAGACGCAGATAGTAGCTGTACCGAAAACGGCCCGAATAGTTGCGCTACACCAATACGTAAAGTAAAGCGGATTATAAGAAAAACAAGCGCCTGCGAACGAAGGTTCGGACAAATTGAAATTGGCTAAGCGCTCGTCCTACAAAAACTGTCCGGCGGCTGGCCCTTGCATAAACAACAAATCCAGCACGCTTAAACCCGGTACAAATGCGGTACCAAATACCTGCGGGTAGGGTCGTTGCGACGGACTGTCAGGCTCGGCCTCCGCTAGGGTGCTTTTGGGTGTCAGGAAGTCGCGCCGGTCGAGTAGGGTAGAGGCTAGGCTAGCTGGCTCTATATACTCGCTCGTGCGTTCAAGGGCCAGCGGCCAGCGCAGGCACCGTAGTAATAACTGCAAAAAAGCGGAATTCAATTCCCAAAGCCGCGCTGGTTTCTGGGCGTAAATATCCTGCAAGTAATCAGCGTAGTATCCAAAGTACGGCGAGGCGCCGTAGGCAGTTTGCAGCGTGCGAAAATGGCGGTGCATCCAATTCTGGCGGTAGTCGATTTCAATCTCACTGGTGCGAATTTTTTCGGAGCGCGCACCATCTACTACTGGCACCGTGAGGGGCTGCGGCCCCTGCGCTGTGAGGATAAGGGCGCGGTTGCGATACGTCTGCTTGTGGTAGTGCTCGTGGGCGTCGAGCAGCAGCTGGTCGGCAGTTAGTAATTGCTGGAAATAGGGAATTGAGGGCAGGTAATGCAGCTCGGACAAGACAACGGACATGGCCGCAAGGTAGCCGCCCGGCACGGTAATGGCCTTGGCGCTAGCCTACCGCTTATTTTTGTCTTTATGCGCGTCCTTCCCATCTCCCTCTCGCTGGCCCTGGCGGCTACGCTCAGTGCTCAGGCCGGCCCGCCGCAGCTCATTTTGCAAGTAGCGAAATTTCGCAACCTCGACCAAGTGCAGAAGGGCGGCGAAGTGGAAATTTCCGTGGTGGTGCCCACCCAGCCGCTCACCTACCGGCAGCGAGCGCCCAAGTCGTTTCAGTCGTCGGCGGTGGTCGATTTGGATTTGCTAAAAGCCGATGGTACGTCGGCCTGGCACGAAACGGTGACGCTGAAGCCACCCGTGCTCAGCGACACCACCATTGCCATCAAAAACCCGCTGAGCTTTCTCAAGCGCGTGACTGTGCCCGATGGCACTTACACACTGCGCGGCCGCATCCGCGACCAGTACAGGAGCGCCAACGGTGAAACCACCGTGGAGCAGCAGCTAGTAGTGGCCGCGCCCACCGCGCCCGCCTTCAGCGACCTTGTGTTTCTGGCTAGGCCCGCCGCCAAGGCCAGCGGTGAAAGCGTCTTCAACCGCGGCGGCTACCTGCTCACGCGGGCGGGCGGCGGCTACTACGGCCGCGGCACCGACAACGTGTTCTTCTACACCGAGTTGAACGCTGTGCCTGAGGGCCGTAAAATAAGCCTGCACTACCACCTGGCTGCCGAAGACGGCACCGCCGCCGATGCCGACGCGCCGCTGGTAACCACGCAGGGCGGCCGGCCCACGGCCGTAGTAGGCCAGCTGCCGCTCGGCCCCATTCTGGCCGGCCCCTTCACGCTCACCATCGAAGCCCGCGACGCAGCCACCAAGAAAGTGCTGGCCACCCAGCGCCAGACGGGCGAGCGCAGCCTCACCGAATACGCCCCCGCCGGGGCCGGCGTGCCCCGATGAGCATTCGTTTGGCCGTGCCGTGGTACTACCGCCCGCTCGCCTGGCCGCTGCTGGCGCTGGCGCACTTGCCACTGGCCGTGCTACATGGGCTAGCGGGCTTTATTTATCTGCTGCTGCGCTACGTGGTGCGCTATCGCTGGGGCGTGGTGCAGGAAAATCTGCGGAATTCTTTTCCCGAAAAAAGCGCGGCCGAAGTCGAGCGTATTGGGTACCAGTTTTACTGGCATTTTGCGCAGGTAGTGGTGGAGATTCTTAAGCTGGCGGCCATCTCGCCGCAGGAGTTGCAGCGCCGGCTGCGCTTCGTCAACCCGGAATTGATGACGCGGCATTTCGCCGAAAACCGCACGGTGCTCTCGCTAGGGTCGCACCGGGGCAACTGGGAGTGGATACTCTCGGGCGCCGCGCTGGAGTTTCCGAGCCGGGCGGCGGGGGTGTATAAACCACTCACCAATAGATTCTTCGAGTATTTTATGCGGCGGCTGCGCACCCGGCTAGGGGCCGATGCCGTGCCCATGCTCGGCACCCTGCGCTACCTGGTGCAGCACCGCGGCGAGGGCCGCACGCTCAGCCTGCTCACCGACCAGGCCGCCGGCCCCGACGACCGCCCCTACTGGACCAGCTTCTTGCACCAGGCCGCCGGCTTCTACACCAGCGCCGACCGGCTGGCCCAGCAGCTCGACTGCGCGGTGCTCTACGTGGGCATCCGGCGCGTGCGACGCGGCTACTACGAGGTAAAATTCACCGAGCTACCCGATGGCCGGGCCGTGGCAGCCGGCGCCAACTCGACCGATGAGACTCAGCGCTTTCCGGCCACGGAGGCGTTTATTCGGCAGTTGGAAGCCGACATTCGGGCTACGCCCGAGCAATACCTCTGGACGCACCGCCGCTGGAAGCACAAGCGGCCAGTTACCGACTAAAAAGGCCGCCCTGCATTTCGCAGGACGGCCTTTTTTTGTATGCGTAGCGGATACCAGGCGCTAGCCCTACAGAAACTGCTCGATGTCGCCCAAGCCTTCGCGCACGAGGTCGAAGTCGTCCTTGGTGCAGTCGATGATGGTGCTGGGCACGTTGCCACCGAAGCCACCGTCAATAACGAGGTCTACGAGCGAGCGGTATTTTTCAAAAATCAGGTCGGGGTCAGTCACGTATTCCTCCAGGGTTTCCTCGCTTTCGCGTACCGACGTGCTCACGATGGGCGTGCCGAATTCTTTGACAATCTGACGCACAATCTGGTTGTCGGGCACCCGGATGCCCACCGTGCTGCGCTTCACGCCGCCGTAGCGCGGGGCGTTGGGGCTAGCCTCAAAGATGAACGTAAACGGGCCAGGCAGGGCTTTTTTAATTACCTTAAACACCGGCGTGGTGATGCCGTGCGCGTAGTCGCTGATGTGCGATAAATCGTGGCAGATAAAGCTAAGGTTGGCTTTCTCAGGCTTCAGGCCTTTGATACGGCAGAGCTTTTCAACAGCTTTCGCGTTGTTGATGTCGCAGCCAATGCCATAAACCGTATCGGTGGGGTAAATAATAAGTCCGCCTTTGCGCAGCACTTCCACTACTTGCAGAATGCGGTTTTGGGGCGGGTTATCGGGATGGATGCGGAGCAGGGTGGCGGCCATAGGGCAGAAAAACAGCTAATGAAACGGAGGGGGCCAGCCGGGGCGGCCCGTAAATGGCGCGAAAGGTACTACGGCGGGCGCTTTTGCCTAGCCCACCCGCGTCTAATTGGGGGTTATAAGCAAAACTGCCGCCAGTTGTTTAAAGTAGCGACGTCGGTAGGGCGGGGCGGAGTTAATTTTGAAGCTCTTATTCCCTGCTCCATGTCTGAACCTGTCAAAAAGTCCGCTGTCGAGTACCGGGCCGATTCCATCAAGCGCCGCAACCGCTTTGCCACCGTAAGCGTGATTACGGGCCTTATTCTGGTGTGCTTCTCGTACTATTTCTTCCAGATTTTTTACACCACCAATATTGACACCCGCGACAAGCCCGCGTACGCCTACATCCACAAGGGTGACAATTGGCAGAAGGCCCTAGTGGCCGTGGAGGCCGTGCGGGCCGAGGGCGAAAAAGTGGTTATCGACCCGCTGTCGCTGCACTTCGTGGGCAAGCTGATGGGCTACAACAAGCCCGGCGCCGTGAAACCCGGCCGCTACGAGCTGCGGACTGGCATGACCAACCGCCAGGTAATCAACCTGCTGAAGTCGGGCCGCCAAACGCCGCTCAAGCTCACGTTCACCAACGTGCGTCTGCGCCGGGAGCTCGCCACCAAGCTCAGCAAGCAAATCGATGCCAAGCCCCGCCAGATTGACTCGCTGCTCAGCAGCCCCAGCTACACCAAAAGCCTGGGCTTCGACACCACCACGGTGCTCTCGATGTTCATCCCCAACACCTACGAACTGTACTGGAATACCTCGGCTCAAAACCTCATGCAGCGCATGAAAACGGAATACGAGAAATTCTGGAAGCCTGCCCGCGACGAAGCCCGCCAGAAGCTGGGGCTCACTAGGGTGCAGGTGAGCACCCTAGCCAGCATCGTGGAAGCCGAGCAGCAGCAGCACGCCGACGAGCGCCCCCGCATTGCGGGCGTGTACCTCAATCGCCTCAAGCGCGGCATGAAGCTGCAGGCCGACCCCACCGTGGTATACGCCAACCACGACTTCGGTATCAAGCGCGTGCTCAACGTGCACCTGCGCAAAGATTCGCCCTACAACACCTATATGTACGGTGGCCTGCCGCCCGGCCCCATCAACCTGCCCAGCATCGCCAGCCTCGACGCCGTGCTGCACCCCGAAGACAACGATTACCTCTACTTCTGTGCCAAGGAGGATTTCAGCGGCTACCACGCCTTTGCCACCAACGAGCAGCAGCACCTGGCCAATGCCCGCCGCTACCAGGCGGCGCTTACGCGGGCGGGGATTCGGTAGCGCTGGCTAGGCTATGGATACCCACCGGCTATCTGCCGAAGCGTTCAACGATACGTTTCAGGCTCCTATGCAAGACGTTACGACGACGGCTGAGCAAATACTGGATATCTGGCCCTACGTCGATGCCATTCCGCAGGCTGATACAGAGGGGTTTGAGCTTGCCGATGTAGCGTACGTTTACCTGAACCCAAATGGGCGCTATGAGCACGTTTTGATTGCCACGGAAGATAAAAACGTATTTTTTGTTATTGTTATTGACGTGAAACAAGTGAAAATTCACGGCTACCACCTGCTAAATCTGGTTGAGCTTTACGGCCTAGCTGAGGAAACTGACTAAACCATGTACCAGTCCGACATCCAAATCCGCGTGCGCTACGCCGAAACCGACCAAATGGGCTACGTCTACCACGGCAACTACGCGGCGTACTTCGAGGTGGCCCGCACCGAGTCGTTTCGGGAGCTGGGCATTCGGTATAAAGACCTGGAAGCGCAGGGGGTGGGTATGCCGGTGGGTGAGCTGCACACCCGCTTTCGCCGCCCCGCCCGCTACGATGACCTGCTGACCATCAGGGTAATGCTGCGCGAATTAGCCGAAGGTTCGCGGGTGAAATTCGAATACGAAATTCGCAACGAAGCTAGCGAGCTGCTCACCGAAGGCTACACCCTGATGGTTTTCGTGAGCACGTCGAACGGCCGCCCCGTCCCCATTCCCGATAGCGTGCGCGAAAAGCTAGCCCCGTATTTCACCGAAGGGGAGGGCGATAGTCCGCTAGGCCCCGGCCGCGCCACGCCCGGTGATGCCCCAGCCCCGGCCGCTTTCGGTAAATGAGGGTTTAAGGTGAAAGTGTGTTGAATGTGGAAATGTGAAAAAGAGCAAGTCCGCTAGAATTTTCTATTCATTTTACACATTTCTACATTCAACACACTTTTACAGCAGTAACTATGCACGCTCCCCCCGCTCGCCGCCGCGCCATGCTGCCCGATGTGCGCCGCCATCGCGCCTACCGCACGCTACTCGCGTGGGGCAAGCGCCAGCGGATGCGCGGCGGCCGCATTTCGGTGTACGACGTGGGCGAGCGGGTATTGCACGAGCTGCGCCTCGACTCGCTCGAAAAGCGCGCCGCCTACATGGCCTTCAACCTCACGCTGGCCCTGTTTCCGACCATCATTTTCCTGTTCACGCTTATCCCGTACATTCCGGTGCCTAACCTGGATGTGGATATTCTGCAGTTTCTGGCCGACATTATGCCTCACGAGCTGTACTCGGCCACGGCGGGCACCATTGAGGACATCGTGCGGATTCCGCACGGTGGCCTGCTCTCGTTCGGCTTTGTGACGGCCTTGGTGCTCTCCAGCAATGGTATCATGGCCCTGCTCGATGCCTTTGAGAAAAAATATCCCTGGTTTAAGCACCGTGGCTACCTGCACAAGCGCGTGATAGCCACTGGCCTTACCTTCGCACTAGCCCTCATTCTGGTAGTGGCCATCGCGGGTATTTTCTTCGGCACCTTCATCATCGACGGGCTGGTGTTCTACGAAATTGTGCCCGAGAGCTCCTCCGAATTCATGATTCTGGCTCTGCGCTACGGCTCGCTCATTGGGCTGTTTCTCACTACCACTTGCGTCATTTATTACTTTGTGCCACCGGTGCACGACAAGTGGCCGTTCATCTCCTACGGCGCCATCGTGGCCACGCTACTTATCTTTCTGGTGTCGTTTCTGTTCACGCTCTACGTGCGCATATTCAACTCCTATAATACCTTCTACGGCTCCATTGGGGCGCTGGTCGGCTTCATGGTGTGGCTGGAGTTTGTGTGCATGACGCTCATCATCGGTTTCGAGGTCAACGTGAGCATCGACGCCGTAACCGGCCGGCTAGCGGTGCTGCCGAAGGAGGTCGATAAAAAAATGAGGAATTGATAGTGAGAGCACTAGCAGAAATTTTGCAAAAATTTCCCGCCTCATTCTTTCAAATCCCCGATTTCAACCTACTTTTGCAACCCCAACCACTCGTTTGGGACCCTAGAGAGGTGGCAGAGTGGTCGAATGCGACGGATTCGAAATCCGTTATACCTGCAAGGGTATCGGGGGTTCGAATCCCCCCCTCTCTGCGAAATGGTGAGATAGTAGTTTGGTGAAGTGGCTTCCACTCTTCGCCAAGTTGCCATTTTACCATTTCATTTTTTAGAGAAGTGGCAGAGTGGTCGATTGCGGCGGTCTTGAAAACCGCTGACTGTAACAGGTCCGGGGGTTCGAATCCCTCCTTCTCTGCTAACTATTTTGGCAGTAGCCCGCTGGTAGCCCCGGCGGGCTTTTTCATGCCCGCGCCGGCCGGCTAGTCAGTAGCCGCTAGCCCCGAAGTACTTGCGTAAGCGTGCGGCAACAGCGGCTTACGCGCCGCGCCGGCCGTGGGGGACGAGGACTATTTCGTTGGTTTTGCCGTACAAGGCTGACGTTGGGCGCCCCATCGCGGCTCAGCTTCTTGTTATGCGCAACTTCTTCCTGCTTATCCCCATCCTGATTATAGCGGCCGCTAGCCCTGCCCTGGCGCAGGTACCGCGTGCTACCACAGCCGCCACGCCCGATGTGCCAGTATCGGGCAGTGTTTCCGACGTAGGTAAGCCCGGTAATACGCTGCCGCCCGCCGCTGTGCCTGCCTATCCCCGCGGCTACACCGATAAGCACGTGGGCGGTACCACTAGTGGCACATTTCCAAATGGTGTGCCCAGGCGTGATATCGACAACGGCACCGGGCGCAACGACCAGCCCCGGGCCAACCAAGCTCAAACCGGGGCGCAGCCTACCCGCAGCATCCTTCGGGGGCGCAAGCGGCGGGGCTAGGGCCCATGCGTAGGCTACAAAAAGCCCCATCTCCGGCCAGGAGATGGGGCTTTTATGGTAGTGCTGGCCGGGGCTAGCGGCCGCCGGGGGGGCAGTTTTCCTGCAAAAACTTGGTGTAGGTACTCGCCAGGTGGCGGCTGGTGCCTTCGCCTTCCGAAATGCCATGGGTGCGGTTGGGGTAGCTCATGAGCTGGAAAGTCTTGTTGTACTTAATTAACTCGTTTATCATCTGCTCGGCATTGTTGTAGTGCACGTTGTCGTCGCCGGTGCCGTGGATGAGTAGCAGGTTGCCGCGCAGGTTTTTGGCGTGGGCCAGGGGCGAGTTGTCCACAAAGTAGTGCTTGTCTTCGGGCAGCAGGCCCATGTAGCGCTCCTGGTAGATGTTATCGTAGTTGAGCTGGTTATCAACTGCCGCGATGCTGATGCCCGTTTTATAGATTTTCGGGTACTGCATCAGCAGGCTAAGCGTGCTGCTGCCGCCGCCGCTCCAGCCCCACACGGCCACGCGGCTGGTATCAACCCACTTGTTCTTGAGCACCTCGCTGGCACCCATCGCCTGGTCGCGGATGTTGAGCGCGCCGATGTTGTGGTAAATGGCCTTGCGAAACTCGCGGCCGCGCGGGGCGGGGGCACCCCGGTTTTCGAGCGAGGCGTAGATGTAGCCATCGTCCGCCATGCTGCCGTGGTAGAGGCGGTTAGCGCCCGTGCCAAAGCGGTCGGTTACGGTCTGGCTGGCGGGCTCGCCATACACGTAGAACACGATGGGGTACTTCTTGCTAGGGTCAAAATTGGTGGGCTTCACCATCCAGCCGTCGAGCGTCACGCCATCGGCGGTTTTCACCTGAAAGAACTCCGTTTTGGGCAGTTTCATGGCCTTGACCTGCGCGGGCACCTCGCCGCCGCTCAGGCGCTGGTGGGCGGGCAGGCTCACCACATCGGCCACGGGGTAGGTGGCGGTGTTGGAGAAATTATGCAGCGCAATTTTGCCGTTGGGCGAGATGTCGTAGCTGTTCGAGCCCGTGAGGCTAGCGGGCGTTACGCGCTCGGCCTTGCCGCCCTTCAGCGCTACCTTGTAGAGGTAGGTTTGGGTGGCGTTGGCGGGCGAGGCCATGAAATAAATCGTACCTGTGGGCTCGCTGATGGTTTCGAGGCTGATAACGTCGTAGTTGCCGGGCGTCAGGAGCTGCTCCTTGCCACTGCGGTCGATGGCGTAGAGGTGGCGCCAGCCGTCTTTTTCGCTAGCCCACACAAAGCGCTTGCCGCCCTCAATCCAGTTCCAGCCCACGGCGCCGTCCTTGGCATCGACCCACGCCTTGTCGGTATCCTTGAAAATGGGCTTGGCCGCGCCGCTAGCCGCATTCACCAGGATAATATTGCTCTCGTTCTGGCGGCGGTTTAGCTGCTGCACAATCAGCTCGCCGGGGCCGGCCCACTCCATGCGCGGCAGGTAGTGCTGCACGGCATCGCCGGGAATATCCATCCACTTGGTGGCGCCGCCGGCCACCGGCACCACGCCAATGCGGGCGCGGCTAGGGTCCTGGCCCACTACGGGGTACTCCACCGGAATGGTGTACGGATACAACGCATCCGTCGTGTTCATCATCAGGTAGTTGCGCGTTTTGGTGGCATCGAGCTGCCAGTAGGCGAGGCTTTGGCCATCGGGCGCCCAGCGGAAGCCATCGCGGCAGTCCAGCTCCTCCTCATACACCCAGTCGAAGGTGCCGTTGATGAGCCGGTCGGTGCCATCCTGGGTGAGCTGCGTGATGCGGTGGTCAGCCAGGGTTTCTACAAACAGGTTGTGCTCGCTCACGTAGGCCACCTTTTTGCCATCGGGCGAGAACTTGGCAAACATCAGCGATGACTCGGGTCGGCCCTTGCCGAGCTGCATCAATTGCTTGGTGCTCAGGTCATATACCCAGTAGTCGCCGCGCGTGTCGTAGCGCCACACCTTCTTGGTATTGGTATTGAGCAGTACCTGCTGGCCATTTTCGGAAAGCGCAAAGCGCCGCACTTTCAGCGGGGCTATGGCGCCCTGGGGCGTCAACTGCTGCGCGCTCAAGACGGTGCTGGCCTGGCCCGGCTTGCGGGCATCGAGCTGCACAATGGCGTCCTTTTCAGTTTTGAGGTAGCCGTAGCCGTCTTTGGTCCACTGCGTGCCGGGGCCAAACTGCGCCCACGTAGCGGTAGTGCTGGCTAGCAGCAAGGCCAGCGCCACGCCCGCCGGGCGGATGTGCTGTATCATGTTCGGAAAAATCAAGGGTTGAAAAGCTGAAATTACGGCGGCGCTTTTTTTGTGTGGGTGGTTGCCACCGCTAGGGGGCGAAAGACGCGGCTAGCCCCGAAAGGCGGCCTGGCAGCCTGAGTTTTTTAAGCAGCCGAGTTTTGGCCCTGGCAAAACTCGGTTGGGGCCCGCTTACGTACCTGCTTAGTCATGTAGCTTGCGGCTCTGCCGCGACTTTTTCTTCTATTCAGCTCACGTATGGCTAAATCTGCTGCGGCCCCGGCTGCCCCGCCCGCTGCCCGTAAAAAAACGGTTCGTCCCAAAAAAGTGCCCGCCGCGCCGCTCGTCGAGCCTGCCGCGGTGCCGGCTAGCCTGCCCGCCGACCGCCTGCACCTCATTGCCGAGGGCCTGCGCGAAAAGTCGAGCGCCAAGCAGGCCATTTTTCGGGCTACCCAGGCCGCGTTTACGCTGCTGCGCCAAACCTCGCAGCAGCTGTGCCTGGAGCTGACCCAGAAGGTGACGACCGACGCCGACGCCAGCGTGAAAATCGAGTGCCTGCCCATCAACGAGATGGAATTTCACATTCGCTTTTCGGGCGATTTGCTGGTATTCGTCATGCACTCCAACATCGTCACGTTTCCCGACGATTTTGAGCCGCTGAATACGCCCTACGTGGCGGCCGATTTTCGGCGGCGCTTCTTTGGCCATATTATGGCCTACAATTTTATGGCCGACAGCATTCGCTACCAGCGTCTCAACGACCCTGGCTACCTGCTGGGCCGCTTGCTCGTCAACATCGACAGCCATTATTTTCTCGAAGGCGTGCAGCAGCTTGAGCTGCCCGACCCCGATATGAGCCGCAGCCCCGTCACGGCCGAGTCGCTGCGCCTGTTTGTGGAAAGCGCCATGATTGCGGCTGTCAACAACGACCTCATCGCCCAGCCACTGCCCGAAATTCAACGCATCAGCGTAAAACAAAAGCTGGAAAATCAGCAAGTAAGCCGCGGCAGCAAAGTGGGCTTCAACTTCACCAACCAAGACCGCAGATTTAACTGATTTAACGGATTACACAGATACGCCCGCTGCGCGGGCTGACTATGGAACGGTAGTTTCGTTAGTTCCAATAAATAAGAAAGGCCATCCGCTAGGGTGGCCTTTCTTATGGGGCAAAGCTCTTAAAATCCTTGATTGCTTAGTGGGCTGCGCGTGCCTCCAGGAGGGTTGCTAGGCTAGCCAGCCCGCGGCAGCGGGCGTATCCTCGCAAGCCGTTAAATCAGTTAAATCTGCGGTCCGTAGCCGACTTTTTTGCGCACTTTGGCCAGCACGGCTGCGCCGTATTCCTGGGCGCGTTGGGCGCCGGTGGCTAACTGGGCGTCAACTTCGGGCAGGTTATTCAGGTAGAAGTTGAAGCGCTCGCGCTCGGTGGCGAAGCGGCTCATTATCAGCTCATAGAGGGCTTGCTTGGCGTGCCCGTAGCCGTAGCCGCCGGCTTCGTAGCGTTGGCGCAGGTCGGCGGTTTCGGCGGGGCTAGCCAGCAGCGAGTAGAGCTTGAAAGTGGTATCGGTGTCGGGGTTTTTGGGCGCTTCGAGCGGCGTGCTATCCGAGATAATGCTGCGCACGGTTTTGAGCAGCTCCTTTTCGGGCGCAAATACGTCGATGATGTTGCCGTAGCTCTTGCTCATCTTTTGGCCGTCGAGGCCGGGAATGGTCATCAGCTCGGCTTCCACGCGGGCCTGGGGCTCCACCAGGGTATCGCCGTAGCGATTGTTGAAAGCCTTGGCGATGTCGCGGGCTATTTCGAGGTGCTGAATCTGGTCTTTGCCCACGGGCACCACCTCGGCGTCGTAGAGTAGAATGTCCGCCGCCATCAGCACGGGGTAGGTGAAAAGGCCAGCGTTCACGTCCGAAAGCTTATCGCTCTTGTCCTTGAAGCTGTGCGCGTTGGCTAGCATTGGGTACGGCGTAAAGCACGACAAATACCACGTCAGCTCGGTTACCTGCGGCACGTCGGACTGCCGGTAAAACAGGTTTTTCTCGGTGTCGAAGCCGCAGGCGAGCCAAGCGGCGGCTACGGCGTAGGTGTTGGCGCGCAGCACGCTAGGGTCGCGCACGGTGGTGAGCGAGTGCAAATCAGCAATAAAATAGAGCGACTCGTTGGCCGGGTTTTTCGACAGCTCGATGGCCGGAAGAATGGCGCCGAGCAGGTTGCCCAGGTGCGGGCGGCCGGTGCTCTGGATGCCGGTAAGGATGCGGGACATTAGGACGAAGGTTCGGAAGTAATTACTTGGTAGCAGCCGGGTTGTAGGGCTGGTTGTGGTTGAGCGCGTATACAACGAGCGGCAGGTTTTTGGCTTGCAGATGCTTGGCATCCAGCAGCTGCTGCAAGTCGGGGCGGGCGGCCAGGTAGGGGCGGAGCGCCGCCCGAAAAGCCGAGCCCGAATAATCGGTCTGCACCGGCGTCACGGCGAGGGTATTAGCAAAGCGCAGCAGGTATACTTCGGCGCCAATCTTAGCGGGATAGCCCATATTGCCCCGGCCGGCGGCCCCCGTGGGCAGGGGCTGGTAGCGCAGCAGCACCACCTGGCCGCTATCGAGCTGCTCGGCAAAAGCCTCCGTTACGTAGGTGTTGCCAAAGCCCCCGCGCAGCTGAAACCCGCCCGTAGACACAAACTGTCGGTTGTGAATCCGAAACGAGCTTACCTGCTGAGGAGTGAACGCGACAGTGCGGCCGGTGAGGTCGCGCACTAGCAGCTTTTCGCTGCTTTGCTGGTACAAGCCGCCCTGCTGGCGCACCTGTGGGCTAGTGCGCAGCACGTAGCTACCTAGCTCCACGTTCTTAAATACCTGTCCACTAGCCAGCTGTGGTAGCAACAGGCTAGCGGGCAAAAGCACGCCGAGTAGCGTGCTTAAGCGCGGCCGGCCGGGGCGCGGAATGCTAGGAGGAATACGGAACATAAGGGGCACAGCTAGTTGGTACGACGCACGTATTCTAAAAAATTCTCAAAAATCACGTTGCCAGCTAAGATATCTTGTTGCACGGCGGGCCATTGCGCAAAAAAGGGCGCTATTCGCTCCCGTTCTGCCCGGCGCCATTTACGGTTGTTGCCGGGGCCAACCACAAACTGCCTGGTGCCCCGCCGCCGCAACAGAAAAGTTGTGTAGTAGGTAGTCATGCCACCGGTTGGCTCGGCGGTATAGTAGGCGGCTACCTGCACGCCGCCGGTGGTATCGGCGTACTCAATAAAGGCGTTTTTAGCCTCGTAGCTATGTACCCCAAAGCTGAACGGAAATGTGCCGTGGGGCCATAAGGTGTGGCCGTTGATGGTGAAAGATGCTACTTCGGTAGCCGGAACCTGGCGCTTATGGTCAATGTAAAGCACTGACTCATTGCGGGTTTTGAATTGCAAATCGCCCTGGCCAGTGGTGCCATCGGCTAGGGTGTAGGTGCCGGAACCGCGCAAAAATTCGATAGCGTAGCGATTGGCCAGGCGCTGCGCCGCCACTGGGGCAGACTGGCAAAACCCAACCAGCAGAAAATTGGCGAGAAGAAATCGAAGCTGCTTCATACAGATTTATTGACTGCTGCTTCGGCTTGCAATTCCGCCGTTTCGGCGGGGCCGAGGTAGCGGTCGATGGCGTAATGGGCCAGGTAGAGCACCGGCGTGAGCACGATGGCCGCCGCAAACTTATACCAATAATTAAAGCGGGCCACCTCCAGCACCTGCGTCATCGACCAGTTGCCGAATAAATAGAACGCCACGTAGAGCACCACAAAACTGTCGACCAATTGCGAAACGAGCGTGGAGCCGGTAGCCCGCAGCCAGATATACTTGCTGCCCGTGACGCGCCGAAACAGCTGAAACACGCTGGCATCGAGCACCTGGCCGATAACAAACGCCGTGAGCGAGCCGATAATGATGCCCAGCCCCTGCCGAAAAATGCGCTGGTAGGCAAATTCAATATCGAACGGCTGGCCCAGCGCGTCGGTTTTATTGAGGGCTAGCCAGAAATCGGCCGGCGCCAGCCGCGTAGTGCCCAGAATAACCAGAAAGGCGTACAGAATCAGTCCTACCGTGAGGAACGTGATACGCAGCACCCCCTTGCGCCCAAAATACTCGTTGATAACGTCGGTGGAGATAAAAACCACCGGCCACACCAGCACCCCCGCCGTGAGGTTGCCGCTAAGCCCAAAAGTCTTCTCCACCGAGAATATCTTGACGCCGATAATTTCGGCCAGCAGAGCATTTACCAGAAAAATACCGCTGAGCACGAGGTACAGCTGCTGCTTTTTGTGCGCGTAGGTAGCCATGTGGAGTAAGCGCTAGCTCGCCGATATCAAGTAAACGATGTGCAGGGTCGGGGCAAGCTAAAGCTGGCCCTACACGCTTATTACCAGCCCCTCGGTGGCCAGCTCGGTCCAGGCAAATACAGTCTGCGCCTCTTTCAGGTGCCAAGCCAGCTCCTTGTAGCGCGAGGAAAAGTGGCCGATGAGGAGCCGATGCGCGTCGGCGTCGCGGGCCGTAGTAGCCGCCTGCTTGGCGGTGCTGTGGTAAGTGGTAGCAGCCCGCTCGCGCAGCTCTTCCAGAAAAGTAGCTTCGTGATAAAGCAAATCCACACCCTGCACCAATTCAGCCAGCTCGGGCTGGTAGCGCGTGTCGGAGCAAAAGGCGTAGCGGCGTGGCGGTGCGGCGGGCACCGATACCTCGGCGTGCGCCAGGGCAGGGCGGCCGGTGGCTTCGTCGGCGGGCAGGTCCTGGCCACTGGCTAGCTGGCTAAGCTCACTAGGGGTGAGGCCGGCGGGTAGGCGCTCCTTCACCAGCTTGGCGCGGCGCGGCTGCTCCTCAAACAGGTAGCCGGCGCACGGAATGCGGTGGCGCATGGGCAGCGACCAAACTTTTACCAACGCGTCTTCATACACCACGGCGTGCGCCTCGGTATCGACGGGCACGAAGGTGATGTTGTAGCCCGGCTGCATTTGCGAGTGCAGGGCCTGCGTAGTGAGCACTAGTTCGAGGCCGGGCGGGCCCACTACCGTGAGGGGCTCCTGGCGGCCTTGCAGGTGCAGCGTGCTCAGCAGCCCAAACAGCCCAAAATAGTGGTCGCCGTGCAGGTGCGAGATAAAAATAACCCGGAGCGAGCTGAGGCGGCGGCGTTGCTCAAGCAGCCGTAGCTGCGTGCCCTCGCCGCAATCGATGAGGTAGCGGCCCTCGCCCACGGCCAGTAGCTGGGCGGTGGGGTGGCGGCCCACCATTGGGGTGGCCGAGCCGCTCCCTAGTATCTGAAGCTCAAATTGCATGACAAGCTGTTAGCACTCAGCCGGTAGCCTGCCTGGCCAGCGGCCGAAGAATTGGCAGACCGGGTAAAAAGCCGTAGCCGCTAGCCGGGGCGCGGGCGCTCGTATGCAGATACAAGCAGCGTACGCCGGGGGCTAGCGGCTACGTGCCGGATTAAGGCAGCCGCTAAAAAAATCTACTCCTTGTCCGTCAGGTCGCGCTCGATGGTGTGCAGAAAAATGCGGTCGATGCCTTCTTCCACGGTGGGCAGAATGTGCAGCACCGACTCCAGCTTGCTGATGGTGATAAGCTTCAGCACGTGGTCTTGCAGGCCGGTAAGCACTAGCAGGCCACCGGTCGAGTTGCAGAGGCGGTTCGCAATGAGGATGCTGCTAAGGCCCGAAGAATCTGTGTATTTTACGTTTTGGAGGTCGAGTATCAGGTTGTTACTGCCTTCCGCGTTGAGCTTTACGAACTCCGATTTTAGGTCAGGGGCAACGGTAGTATCGAGCTTTTTTTCATCAATAGTGATGACGGTGTAGCTCTCTTTCTTATCAATGGAGTACTTCATAAAACCGCGGCGGGAGGATGAGATTTGTGTGCAGAGAAGCGAAGGTAGGAAGAAAAAAGAAAATGCGAAACGGAGTCGGCACGAATGGCCAAGGCTAAGCTCTTTGGTAATAAGTAGCTAATAAGCTTTGGTAGGAGCGGCGGGCCCACCAAACGTGAGCGAGGCCCAGGTGCTAAGCCAATCGGCCCGTGCCGCCAGGGCCGGCGGCACCTTTTCGATGCGCACAGTAGCGAGCAGGTAGGGACCGGGCCCCGGCACCCGCAGCAGCACCCGGCCTTGGGCATTGGCGTGCGTAGCAAAGTGAGTAACCGCCGGGACTGCGGTTGGTTTGGTACCGGCCGGGCTAGCCTGCCACACCTGCACCAGTGCCCCCGGCACGGGCTGCCCTTGCCGCAGCACCCGCACCGTGAGAGCCGCGCCGGGCCGCAGGCGATAGGGGTTTTGCTCGGGCACCAGCTCCAGCGGCAGCCCGAGCACGCGGCGAAAAGCAGTGTCGGCCGCGGCGGGTGGCAGGTGCGGCCCCCGGGTGGCTAGCACCAGCGCCTTGGCGCAGCGGCGGTAGGCCTCGCGGCCGGGCTTTGTGGTGGCCTCGCCGGCTTCCTGGCGCTGGCGCAGAGCTTCACCGAGTCCTTCCTCTCGTAGGTAAGCCGTAAACTCGGGGGCGGGCAACTCAAGGTAGGCCAGCTGGCTGGTGAGGGCTAGCTGGTGGGTGCCGGGAGCGGCACAGCGCAGGGCGGGGGCTAGCGAGTCGGCGAGCAGCGCGGGCCGCAGGTCGGTAGAATCGGCGAGGCTAGCCGGGCCATAGCGCACAAAGCGGCGCACCCGGCGCGTGGGCCGGGGCCAGGGTTGGCCCACAAAATTTTGGCCTACTACCAACTGAAGCGGCACGGCGCTACCCACGGCCACCCGGTAGCTTGCCGGGGCGAGCCAAAACTCGTGGGCTAGGGTGGCAGTGGCAAGAAAAAGGAGCGGCAGAATGCGGCGCATAAGGAATTTTTGCACGGAATTAGGGAAGAAGAAAGGAGTCTTACAGAGTGACCTTACTCCGCAAAACTCCTTTCTTCTTCCCAATTCCGCGTAAAATGCTAGCAGGATTTTACTGCCGCTCCAGGGCTAGGGCATAGGCCCGGTCGTAGTACACGCGCAGGTTTTTCCAGTCGAAAATATCGGCTGAACTCTCTACCCGGTTGCGCTGACTGATGCGGTCGCGGCGGTTGAGCAACACGAAATTCCAGAGCATGTCGGTGAGCTCCTCGGCCGCTTGGTCGAAGCTGCGCTCCTGGCGGCGCACTACAAAAATGCCTTTGTCTTCGTGCTCGGGCACGTTTTTTTGCACGTAGTCGCCAAAGCCCGAGAGGTCGCTCGTGATGGCCGGCACGCCCCGGGCCGCGCATTCGAGCGGGGTGTAGCCCCAGGGCTCGTAGTAGCTCGGAAACACGCCCAGGTGGCAGCCGCGCACAAACTGCCCGTAATCCATGCCGAATAGTGGTGAAGTAGTGCTCACGAAATCAGGATGGTACACAATCTTTACGCGGTCGTGCTGGTTGTTCACCAGGTTGGCGCGGCGCACGAAGTTCAGAATATCATCGTCCTGGTCATTCACCAGGTTGTGGGTGATGACGGAGGGCAGCGCCGAAGTTTTCCAGCTTTGCAGGCCGCGGCGGTAGCGCAGCTTCCAGTAGTCGTCCACCATGCTGTCGAGGTCGGGCAGGCGGTGGTCCTGGCTAGCCGCGGCGGCGTAGAACAGGCGTTCGCCCACCTGCTCCTCAATAGCGCGGCAGGTCTGACGCACTTCTTCGAGCTGGGCGCGGCTTTGCAGCACCAGGGGGTTGATGCTGGTGTAGGGCCGCTTCGTGATGAAAAACATGACCACCTGGCCTTCCAGCCCGCTTTGCTGCAAGCGGTGGTTGAGCCTAGCCAGGGCCTCCAGCGTGAGGTCGAAGCCCTTGTTGTGATACTCGTAGCGGCCCGACGTGAAGAGGTACAGCGTCTGGTCGAGGTCGAAGGAATATGACTGAAAGAAGTGCGCCATCACAAACTCATGGATTTTATCCTTGTAGAGCTTGTGCAGGTTTTGAAACTCGTGCAAGGCCACGAAGCGCTCGATGTTGAGGCCGTTGGGCAGCACCGCATCGGGTATTCTATCGAGCAGGTAAATGCACTCGCGCACCGTCAGCTCGCTTACTGTGGTGAAGACATGGCTGCCGTGGGCGGCGGCGCGCTCCATGCTCACGGCGGGCTCGATGTTGAAATGCCGCGCCTGCGAGCGCCAATCCACGAGCATGAGGTGGTCGTAGAAATTGGGGTCGTTCATGGCCAGGTAGCGGCCCAGCAGCGTGGCGTGCGTGGTAAAGAGCAGGTGCACCGGCACCTGGCGGCGGCGCAATTCGGGGATGGCCACGCCCGTCATCCACTCGTGAAAATGGGCAATCACCTGCCACTGATTGACCGTTTGGCGGGCCACCGCTTCGATAAACTGCGTGGCCAAGTGGCCGAAAGCAATGACCTGGTGCAGTAGGTCGTCGTTGTCGGGCGCCGGTATCTGGTGGTCGCGCCAGAGGTCGCTTTTCAGCGTGGCTAGCTCATTGTACTTCTGAAACGGGTTGATGAGCACCGCGCGCGGGCGGCCCGTAATGAGCCACACTCCCAGGCAGATATCCATGCCCTGAGCGCGCAGCGTGCGCACGGCCGCCGCGTAGGGGTCGTTCATACCCAATAGCTGGTCGTCGTCGTAGGCCTCAAACTCACCTTGGGCTTGCTGCGGAAAGTAGGGGCCTAGCAGGCAGTAGCGGCTGCCCCAAGCCGGCATAGTAGCCGGCACCTTCGAGCGGATTACGGTGTAGATGCCGCCCACCTGGTTGCACACTTCCCAGGCAACTTCTATTAACAACGAATCGGGAAACAGGGCTTCGGGTGCGTGGGGCTGCGGCTGCATAGCAAGAGTGAAAGGGGCGGGAAATAGCGGGCGGCAAGGTAAGCCGGGCCGCTCGCTATTTCCTACGCGAAAAACCTGCTGGCAGTGGTGGCTCAGTCAAAACATAAAGGCTAGCCAGTAGCTTTGAAGCCGTTAAAACCATCTTTCTTATGTCCGACCTCACCAATGTGCTCCAGCCCGAGCACGCCATTTTGCCCCAGCTTACCCAGCGCCGCAGCCCCCGCGCCTACGCCGACCAACCCGTAGCTACGGAGGTGCTCCAGCAGCTCTTTACGGCTGCCGGCTCGGCCGCGTCGTGCTTCGGCGAGCAGCCCTGGCGCTTCATTGTGGGCAGCAAAGTCACCAGCCCCGAAGCCTACGAGAAGATTCTGGGTACGCTGGCCGAGTTCAACCAGGCCTGGGCCAAAAATGCCTCAGCCCTGGCCCTGGCGGTGGCTAAAACCACGTTCTCGCACGATAGCAACCCCAACGCCTGGGCCAAGCACGACGTGGGCCAGGCCGTGGCCACGCTAGCCATTCAGGGTGTGGAGCTAGGGGTGCAGATTCACCAAATGGCGGGCTTCTCACAGGAAGCGGCCCGGACTGCCTTCCAGATTCCGGCCGACTATGACTTGGTGTCGGTGTTCACCATCGGCTACCCCGGCGGCCCCGATAGCCTGCCCGACCCACTAAAAGAGCGCGAAATAGCTCCCCGCACCCGCAAGCCGTTGGGCGAAATCATGTTTGAAGGCGGCTGGCCCACTGTGGCCGGTGAGCGCTACGACCAAGCGCCAGTTTAAACAAAGCAAGACAGTACGTGACGCAAAAAGCGGTGGCGCAAGGTATCCGAACCGGACCTTGCGCCACCGCTTTTTACGTCACGAATCCTTGCGCTTAGCTGCGCGACAGTACCACTACCGCGTAGGGGCCTAGCGCGATGTTGCCGTGTTGCGGGTAGCCGTCGTACTCGCCATCCTCAGCGTGGCTGCCGAAGCAAGGAAAATTCTGAAAGTCAGCGTCGTAGCCGGCCCAGTCCGAGTTAAAGCGTACCGTCCATTCGCCGGCCGCGGGCAGGCCAATAGTGTAGCCTTCGTGCGCCTGGTTGGCAAAGTTGGCGATGACGATGGTAGCATCCTCGGGATTGCCGTCCCAGCGGGCAAAGGCAAGTATTTTGTCGTCGTTGTTGGCGTGGAACACGTGGCAGCCCTGGCCGCGCAGGCCGGGCGTCACGCCGCGCAAATCGCGCCGTAGGGCGATAAGGTCGCGGTAAAGCTGCGTGAGGCCCGCGTGCGCCTCTGCCCATTTCCACTCCAGCGGCTCGGTGTCGTTGAAGGAACCGGGAGCCAGAAATTCCTGACCTTGAAACAGCATTGGGATGCCGGGTGCCGTGAGCACGAGGCTAGCGCCGAGCACCATACGCTTCTTGGCGAAGTAGTTTTCAACGTTGCCGGGTGCAATCTCCTCGGGCAGGCGGCTCTTGCCGTTGGCTACCTCGTCGTGGCTTTCGGTGTAGATAACGCGCTGAAATGCATCGCCATTGTAGGCCGTGCAAATGGCGCGGCTCACGGCGTGCATATCGCGGTCGGCATCGGCAAAGGCCGTGAGTGCTTCGTGCACCGGGTAGATAAACGACGACGACCACTGGGCCGAGAAGCCCTCGCCGCCGGCTTCGGTCGGGGCGGTGATGGCGGGGTTACCGCGCAGGTCTTCAGCAATCGTGATTTTCCAGGGCTGGCTAGCCCGGATTTCCTCGTTCACCCAGCGCATAAGGCTCCAGCCGTCGGGCAGGTCGGCGCCGGGGTCTTCCTCACCCTTCACGTTGCGAATAAAGGCAATAGCATCCATGCGCAGGCCGTCGCAGTGGTAGTCTTGCAGCCACATCAGGGCATTGTCGCGGATGTAGCGGCGCACCTCGGGGCGGCCGTAGTCGGGGCGGTTGTGGCCCCAGGGCGTTTCGGCGCGCCAGTCGTTGTAGAAATAGATGCCGCCGCCGTCGTTTTCCTGCCAGCCGTCAAACTGCCACAAATCGAGGTCGCCGGGACCGAAGTGGTTGTACACCACGTCCAGAATGATGGCAATACCGTGCTGGTGGGCGGCTTTCACTAGCTCGCGGAACGCCTCGGCTCCGCCGTAATCACTTTCAAGCGCAAACGGATTGGAGGGGTTATATCCCCAGGAGTAGGCCCCCGGAAACTCGGTGGCCGGCATAACCTCGATGCAGTTGATGCCCAGGCTTTGCAGGTACCCTAGCCGCTCAATCACGTCGCGGAAGGTGCCGGGGTGGCCGGCTTCTTTGGCATTGAACGTGCCGATGTGCAGCTCGTAGATAATGAGGTCGTTCCAGGCAGGCATCTGGAAATTATCACCTTCCCAATCAAAATCCTGGGTGTCGAACACCAGCGAATAGCCAGCCGAGTTGGTGACGGCGCGGGCGTAGGGGTCGTTGCGAGTCAGCTCGCCGGCGGGCGTGGTGAGGGCAAACTTGTAGCCGTCGCCGGCTTTTACGCCGGGCAGGTCGGCGGCCCAGTTGCCATCGCCTTCGGCTTTCAGCGGGCTGGCCGTTTTATCCCAGTCATTAAACGTGCCGACCACTGAAACGGCGCTAGCGGATGGGGCCCACACCCGAAACGTGGTGCCCTGGGCGTGGGGCAAGGCCCCGAAACCGTCGCGCACGGGTGCGCTCACGGCGGGCTTGGTAGCAGTAGATTTAGCAGCAGCGGTAACTGCGGTTTTCGTAGTAGCGGGCGAAGCAGCCAGAGTGGCCGGCTTCGACTTGGGCGAAGCAAGGGTAGGAGTAGGCATAAAAAAAAGCCCCCCGCGCGGGCCCTCCGGAAATAGAGGAGCCTCACTGGCGCGGCAGGCAGCTAGGGAGCCTTTTACGGTGCTCGCCCAATTAGGATATGCTCGACTATTAACCAGCGGCGTCTGCCCCGCCCCAGCCGCCGAAGCCGCGCCTCGGCCAGCGCCACCGTGCAGGTTATCGCAAAGGCTCTCGAATAAGCATTTGGGCGCCTTTGCGGGAAGTGGCTTAGGCTAGCTTAGCTTTTTTACAAAGCGCTGTGCCGCGCGGCCGGTGCCCATGCGCAGCTTCAGAAAATAAACACCGGCCGGTAGGGCCTCCACGGCCAGGGTGCGGGGGCCGGCTAGGGTGCTGCCAGTGCGTACCACTTGGCCCAGCGAGTTGCGCACGGCGTAGGCCGTGGCCGCTTCCGTGAAAAAGCCGAGGCTGGCGCGGGTAAGGTTGTGGGCCAGGATAAGCTCGGCCGGCGGCCCGGCCACGGTGGGCGAGTAGCGAGCCGTACCATCGAAATCTACCTGCCGCAGGCCGTAGTAGAGCGGGCCGGCCGGGGCAGCCGCGCCGAGGGTGCGTAGCGGGGGCCGAACGTGCTGCCCTAGGCGGCTACGCTAGCCACGCGAGTGTAGGCGCGGTCATCGGCTGAGTGCTCAACTTCAAACTAGGCGCTGTTAACTTCCCTAGTTAGGTTGGGGCCGCTCAGGTTGTAAGCTTAGCAAGGCGAGGCTACGCTTTGGGTGATGCCAAATCCTATCAGGCTGCCGGAGAACGCTGTCAGGCTCCACGCTGCCGTTTACCTTTCCTATGAGCACAAAAAGCCCCGACTACCAGCGCAGCCGGGGCTTTCTTGCGTGCTACTGTTGCCTTAGTGTTTCACCACGCGCTGGTTTGGCCGGCCCGCCACCCGAAGCAAGTAAAAACCTGCCGGCAGTTCGCTCAGGTCAAGGTGGCCGGCAGTGTCGAGCAGCAACTGGCGCACCTCGCGGCCTTGCGCGTCGAGCACCCGCACCAGCTGGCCAGCCACGAGGCCCGGCACCGTGAGCAGGCCGGTGGTGGGGTTGGGGTAGGCAACCAGCGCGGTACCCGTACCGGCGCCCTCCACAGTAGCTACTGGCGAGTAGTGGGCCGTGCCATCGAGGTCTACCTGCCGCAGGCGGTAGTAGAGGCTGCTGGTAGCTGGGGCATCAAGGAAGGAGTAGGCGCGGGGTAGCGCCGACGAGCCCGCCGCCGGCACCGCACCCGCCGAGCGAAAGGCCACCCCATCGGCGCTGCGCTCAATCTCGAAGCGGGCGCTGTTGATTTCAGAGGCGGTGGTCCAGCGCAGCTGCACGCCCGCGGCCGTGCGCGCGGCCCCAAAGCCGGTGAGCACCACGGGCAGCACCACGGCCGTGCCGGGCGCAAAGTCTACGCCCCGCAGGGCCGCGCGCGGTGCGGCCGTGACGCGCACCACTACCGCCGTAGTGCTGGGCGTGGCGTTGTAGGCGTTCACATCCGTGACGGTCACCAGCTGGTTGCCCCCGGCCGAGGTATTGGTAGTGGCGTAGAGCGTGATGCTGCCATCGGGGTTGGTGGTGCCGGTGAGGCCCCGGTAAGCTGAGCCGATAACGCCCTGCAAAGTCCAGGTGCTGCCATCGAACGACCATTTTTGGATGCCGGGCGTGGGGGTGCCAATGCCGTCGTCGGCCACGTAGGCCGCATCGAAGCCCGGCACGTTGGGGTCGCGGTCGAAGAGCACGAACCCGTAGGGGCTAGCCGAATTGGTGCCGCTGCCAGTAGGCAAAAACGGGGTGGCCGTTTGCCCGCTAGCCGTGTTGGAGGCTAGGTCGACAAGGTAGATGCCCGGCGAAGTGCCCGAGCCCGTTGAAAAATATACCCGGCCGCTGTAAACGCGCACGGCCCGCGTGCTGGCGATGGTAGTGCTGATGCCGCTCGACGTAGCCGTGCCCAGCGTGGCGTAGCGCACGCCACCGTTGCTGCCCGACAGAAAAAAGCTGCCACCATCGGTGCTGGCGGCCCCGCGAATGTTGCCGCTCGGATAGGCATTGGTAAGGGCCGTCGAAATATCGACCGTCCGGTTGGCATCAATGCGCGCCACAGTGCGCGCCACCGCGGCGGCAGTAGTACCGCTGATGCTCGCCACGCCGACTTCCGAGTTGTAGCCGGTGGCCAGCAAATACCGGCCATCGGCCGAAAGCGTGAGGATGCCCTCCGACGTGCTATTGCCAGTGTTGGTAAGCTTATTAGCTGTGCCCGGCGCATTATTGAATGTTATCGAGTTTACGAGAACGCCGGCCGGGGTATACTCATCCAGAGAGGTCGGCGCCGAGGCGTTGGTTAGCGTAGCTCCGCCGTCGCCTATGCGTAGCACGACCAGGTTGCCGGGCGTGTATTGGGCACGGCTAGCCAGTGGAATTGCCAGGCCAGCCGCCAACAAAAGCGAAGTGTAAAAATTATGTAAGAATGTTTTCATAAAAAGAAAAAATATAATTCACAAATCTATAGGGTAGGGAGTTAAAAATAGAAATTCTTAGTAAAATAAATGAGGAAGCTGCTGTTGGCTTAAAGGCTTTAGCGGGGCCAGATACCTAGAGGAGGGGCCGCTGCACTGCGCAACGGGGGGGCAACTTGGGTGCCCGCGCGGCTGTTATGAGGGCAGTTTCGCTAGCTTTGCGTTCGTTTATGCCTCGTCCCCGTCCCATTGTTTTTGGTTTGTATGCCTGGTCGCCCGACTACGGCTATCGTTACCTGCACCCCGCCAACCGCCGCTCGTTTGAGATACTGGAGCCCGTGGGCAAGGTCTTTGAGAAAGTAAGCGACCTCGATGACGACAGCGAGTGGATAACGCTGCGCTACGACGAGCAGCAGTTTCTGGTGCGCGGCGAGCTGTTTAAGGAAATCTACAATAAGCCGCCCTTCGGCTTTGGCGACCTAGTAGAAGAAGTGCAGCCCACGCCCGGCCAGCCCGCGCACCGGGGCCTCATCTCCGATATTTTTTGGAGCGAAAGCCAGGACCGCGCTACGTTTCAGTTGGTAGAGCGCAAGCGCAAGCTGGCCCGCCTGTTCGCGCCCGACGAACTGCGCAAGGCCGAATAGCCGGCGCAGTGGTGCGTGCGCGGCGTTACTTTGCCCCGTGCCCGACCACAACGATGACGCCGCAGGCTGGAGCCAACTCACGGTGGCGCAGGTGCGGCAGCAGTCGCGCCTGGTGGCCAGCCGCAGCCTCCAGCCCCTGAAAATTACCAACCCCGCCGTGCCAGCCGGCGCGGCCTGTCACGCCGTGCTGGCTAGCTACGGCGGTGGCCTGGTAGCCGGCGGCTGCATGCGGCTGCGCGTGCGCTGCGAAGCAGGGAGCTGGCTGCTGCTCAGCACCCAGGCCAATACGCGCATTTTCAAGTCAATAGATGGCCAGCAGGCCGAGCAGCTCACCGAGGGCCACGTGGCCGACCACGCCCTGGCCGTGGTGCTGCCCGACCCGCTGGTGCCCCAGGCCGCCAGCCGCTACCAGCAGGCCCAGCACTGGCACCTGGCCCCCACGGCCACCCTGCTGCTGGCCGACTGGTACCACGCCGGCCGCACCGATGTGGGCGAACAGTTTGCCTTTACCTCCTTCGCCACCGAGCTGCGCGTGAGTGTGGCCGGCTGGCTAGCCCTGCTCGACCGCTTTGCCCTGCGGCCCGATGAGCACCTGGCCACCTCGCAGGCCACGTTTGGGCCCTACTGCTCGGCGCTGTCGCTATACTTGGTGGGGCCGCCCGCCGGCGCGCAGTTTCAGCAGTTGGCCGCCGCCCTGCGCCAGCTGCCGCCGCCCGGCCAGACGGAGTTGCACGCCAGCCTGGCTGGCCGCCCCTACGTGGTGGCCACAACCCAGGCCCGCGAAAACGTGCTGCTGGTGCGGGCGTTGGGCTTGTCGCGCCTTGCCCTGGAGCCTGTGTACCAGGCCGTAGCGGCGGCGCTATCGGGAAAGGAACTGTTGGGATTTGATGCGCTACGGCGCAAGTACTGAGCGGGGCGCTGCTTGCCGCCCCAAGCTCGCGCCCCTTGCCGGGCTCCGCCCCGCCGGCGAAATTGCGCTCGCTACCTGTTATGCCCATGTTACAGCCGTTTTGCTGGCTTAGAAAAAGCAAGTTCGCCCTAGTCGCGTTGGGAGCCTGGGGGCTGGTGCACACGCTGCTCATCACCTGGGGTGGCCTGCGCAATGGCCGGCAGCGGGCCGATATAGCCGTGGTGCTGGGCAACAAGGTCAATGAGGATGGCACGCTGTCGGCGCGGCTGGTTCAGCGCTTGGCGTGCGGGCTGGCGCTCTATCGCAGCGGGCGCGTGCCCCGCCTGCTGGTTAGCGGTGGGCTGGGCAAAGAAGGCTTCTACGAAGGTACCAAAATGCACGACTACCTGCGCGCCCACGGCGTGCCCGAAGCCGCGATTATCGTGGATAACGCCGGCAACAACACCCAGCAAACCGTGCGCAATACGGTGCGACTGCGTGCCCGGCTGCACCTACGCAGCGTGCTGGTAGTGTCGCAGTTTTATCATATCAGCCGCACCAAAATGCTGTTTCGGCAGGCGGGCTTTCCGGTAGTGAGCGGGGCTAGCCCTGCCTACTTCGAGTGGCGCGACCTGTATTCACTGGTGCGCGAGTTTGGGGCCTACTATCAGGCGCTGCTTTTGCCCGTAACGAGTGGAGCCGCCCCGAAAACCCTAGCCGTAGGCCCTGCGTTTTAGCTCATTTTTAACCGAATGAAGCAACTTTCCGCTCTCGTAATTGCCAGCGCCCTGGGGCTAGCCAGTAGTCCCGCCACTGCCCAAACGGCCCGGTCGCCCTACCGCACGCGTTTCGCCGTCGATGCGCCCATCATCGCCGGCGAGCTAGCCATCAGTGGCTTCGGTCTCTACCGCTCGATGCAGCGCGATGGCCTCAACGACACGCAGCTGGCTGCCTTGCGCAAAGAAGACGTGCCCCGGTTCGACCGCTTCTCGGCTGGCTACTACAGCGAAAGCGCCCAGACGGCCAGCGACCTGCTCTGCTACCCCACGCTGGTCATCGCGCCCGGCCTGCTGGCCCTGAGCCCAGCCATCCGCAGCCACTACGGCCAAACGCTGGCCCTCTACGTGCAAACGGTGCTGGCAGCCGACGCGCTGTTTACTACTTCCATCGGCAATATTCCGCGCTACCGCCCCTTCCTCTACGGCCCCGAGGGCGGCGACCTGCGCAACGGCCACATCCAAACCAATTCGTTTTTTGCGGGCCACACGGCCCACACGGCCGCCGCTACCTTCTTCGCCGCCAAGGTCTTCCATGACTACAACTCCGACTCGCCGGCCCAGCCCTACGTGTGGGGCGCGGCGGCGGCCGTGCCCGCCGCCGTGGCCTATTTCCGCATTCAGGCCGGCAAACACTTCCTTTCCGATAATATTGTGGGCTACGCCGTAGGCGCCACGATGGGCGTAGTGGTGCCACAGTTGCACAAATTGGCTAGCCGCCGGGGCATCTCCATGTCGCCGCTGCAAGGCGTGAACGTGAACGGGTATTCGTACAGCGGGCTGCTGCTGAGCAAGCAGCTGTAGCAGCATAGCCTGTCAGGCAACTAATCTTATTCACTAGTTGATTACAAAGATGCCAATCACGCGTTGTTCCGAACAATCAAGATGTTCATTAGAGGTTCAAGCAAGCTCATATCTGGGGTCTCACTTCGCATGCCAGGCTAATTTTACAAAATGCTGATGATTCGGCTTCGGGTTGGTATGTGACATTGAGTAGTTTTGGCAGTGAATATTATCACATCGAATATCTGTTGCCAGTTGATAAGCAACCGTGGAGCAACGCACAAGTACAGGGTAGTGTGCAGTCACTTGCCGAGCTAGAGAAATACCTTCTAATTGCGATGCGCGAAAGCGAAGGCTGGATAGGAAATGAGGAGCTAAGCAGACTATTAGCAGAGAGGAATCTGTAAAAGAAGAAGCCCCGAGAAGCAACAGCTTCCGGGGCTTCTTCTTTTACCTCAATCTCAAACCTCTCACGCAAACATCCCCACTGCGTTCTTGCTCGGCAAACTTGTCTTACCCATCAAGTACATATCGACCTGGCGGGCGGCTTCGCGGCCTTCCGAGATGGCCCACACGATGAGCGACTGCCCGCGGCGCATGTCGCCGGCCACGAATACGCCGGGGAGATTGGTGTGGTAGGTCGTTTCGGAGGCGTGCACGTTGCCGCGCTCATCCAGGTTGACGCCTAGCTGGCCGAGTAGGCCGCCGTTGGCCGGGCCGGTAAAGCCTAGGGCCAGCAGTACCAGCTGGCACGGGATTTCGCGGTCGGAGCCAGGCACTTCCTCGAAGCGGACGCGGCGGCCCATGTCGTCGGTTTCCCAGGTTACGTCGCTCACGAGCAGGGCGCGCACGTCGCCATTTTCGTCGCCTAGGTAGGCCTTGGTATTCACGCCCCAGTAGCGCTGGCAGCCCTCTTCGTGCGAGCTGCTGGTGCGGAATACGGTGGGGTAGAGCGGCCAGGGCGTGTGGGCTGGGCGCTCTTCGCCGGGCTGGTGCATCATGGCAAACTGCGCTACCGACTTGGCTTGCTGGCGGTTGGCGGTGCCCACGCAGTCGGAGCCCGTGTCGCCGCTGCCGATTACTACCACGTCGAGGCCATCGGCCAGGATGTGTTCGCTATCGATGGGCGTGTCGCTCACGCGGCGGTTTTGCTGCGTCAGGTACTCCATGGCGTAGTGAATGCCGCTCAGTTCGCGGCCGGGCAGGTTGAGCTCGCGCGGGGCCGATGCACCGCCCGCTAGCACTACCGCGTCGAAAGCTTGGCGTAGCTCGTCGGCCGAGATATCGCGCCCGATTTCCACGTTGTAGCGGAACGTGACGCCAGCGTCTTCGAGCAGCTTGATGCGGCGCTCAATCACCCATTTCTCCAGCTTGAAATCGGGCACACCGTAGCGCATGAGGCCGCCCGCGTGCGGGTCGCGCTCGAACACCGTGACGGTGTGGCCCGCCTCGGTGAGCTGCGCGGCCACGGCCATGCCGGCCGGGCCCGAGCCTACCACGGCTATCTGCTTGCCGGTTTTCAGCACCGGTGCGGTCGGCTGCACGTAGCCTTTTTGGAAGGCGATTTCGATGATGTGCTTCTCGATTTCCTCAATCGCCACCGGGGCGCTGTGGATGCTCAGCACGCACGCCGACTCGCACGGCGCGGGGCAGATGCGGCCCGTAAACTCGGGGAAGTTGTTGGTAGCCGACAAGATATCGTAGGCCTCGCGCCAGTCCTGCCGGTATACCGCCTCGTTAAACTCGGGGATGATGTTGCCCAGCGGACAGCCCGAGTGGCAAAACGGTACTCCGCAGTTCATACAGCGGGCCGACTGCTTGTGCAGCTCCGGCTCCGGGTAGAGGCCGATAAACTCCTGGTAGTGCGCCACGCGCGCGGTCGGGTCCGCCTTGGGCGGCGTAGTGCGGGGGAATTCTTTGAAACCGGTGATGTGACCCATGTTGGTTGTGGTTTTTACGAGCGGGGCGCCTCACCCCCGGCCCCCTCTCCGAAAAGGAAATGCGCTTCAAGCATTTTTCGGGGGAGCCTGGCGACTTGGGGAGTTGGGCGTTTTAGGTTTTATAGGTTGACCTTGATGCTTGCTAAGGTTGCTTCGGTTTGGTTAAGGGCTTGCTCGTTTGAAAAGCGTAGCACTCGGTAGCCTAGCTCAGCCAGCAAGGCCGAGCGCCCGTGGTCGTAGTCGGCTTGGTCGGGCTCCAGGTGGCCGGCTCCGTCTAGTTCTATAATGAGTTTATGCGAGAGGCAAATGAAGTCAGTGATGTAGCGGTCAATGCTGTGCTGTCGGCGAAATTTTACTCCTAGCTGATTGTTGCGTAGATGTTGCCACAGCTTAGCTTCGGCGGGGGTGGGCTCGTGGCGCATTCTTCTGGCCCGCGCTTTCAACTCAAGCTTACCGTACTGCTTTTTGTCAGCGGTGAATATTTTGTCTTGCGGTAGGTAGGGCTCGGTGGGGTTCATATGTTCAGTGGATTGGAATAGCCGTTCAAACGTGGGCGCCTCACCCCCCGGCCCCCTCTCCGAAAAAGGAGAGGGGGAGCCGACCGGAATCAGACGTATTCTTTCGTAAAAAAATCGTCCGGCTCCCCCTCTCCTTTTCGGAGAGGGGGCCGGGGGGTGAGGCGCCACGCCAGGGCAGCAAAACAACCCTACCCTACCCTCACCGCCTTCTCCAGCACCCGCTTGTACTCCAGCGGGAACACCTTCACAAAGCGGTCGGCTTCCTCTTCCCAGTTGCCCAGTAGGAAGTTAGCCAAGTGGCTGCCCGTCAGCTCGTGGTGCTGCTTGAGTAGCGTTTGAATCTCGGCTTCGTCGGTTTCGGTGAGACCTTCGAGGGCTACCATGTCGGGATTGCAGTTCACGGGGAATTGGCCTTCGGGGTCGTAGACCCAGGCCAGGCCGCCGCTCATACCAGCGGCGAAATTGCGGCCCGTGCGACCTAGGACTAGCACCCGGCCGCCGGTCATGTACTCGCAGCCGTGGTCGCCCACGCCCTCGACTACCGCCGTCGCGCCCGAGTTGCGCACCGCGAAGCGCTCGCCGGCCTTGCCCCGCACGTACAGCTCGCCCGAAGTCGCGCCGTAGAGGGCCACGTTGCCGATGAGGATGTTATTCTCGGGGATAAACGTGCTGGTCGTGGGCGGGAAAATAGCCAGTCGCGCACCGCTCAGGCCCTTGCCTACGTAGTCGTTGGCTTCGCCTTCGAGCTTGAAGGTGAGGCCGCTAGCCGAGAACGCGCCGAAGCTCTGCCCGGCCGAGCCGGTGAACTTGTAGCGAATGGTATCGGCGGGCAGGCCGGCGGCGTGGTAGCGCTTGGCAATCTCGTTGGAGAGCAGCGTGCCGATGGTGCGGTCGGTGTTCTTCACGTCAAATTCGGCCGTTACGGCCTCCTTGCGTTCCAGCGCGGGCTGGGCGTAGGCGAGTAGCTGCCAGTCGAGCACCTCGTCGATGCCGTGGTCCTGGCTTTCGCTGTTGTAGAGCGTGCCGCCCGAGATGTTGGGGGCCGGGTGCAGCACCGCGTCGAGGTCGATGAGCTTGGCTTTCCAGTGGCCCGCTTCGGGGTTCACCTTCAGAAATTCGCTGCGGCCCACCATCTCGTTGAGGGTGCGGAAGCCTAGCTCGGCCATGATTTCGCGCAACTCCTCGGCCAAGAAGCGGAAGAGGTTGACGATGTGCTCCGGCTTGCCGCTGAACAGCTTACGCAGCTCGGGGTCTTGCGTCGCCACGCCCACCGGGCAGGTATTGAGGTGGCACTTGCGCATCATGATGCAGCCGCCCGCGATGAGCGCCGCCGTGGCTACGCCAAATTCTTCGGCACCTAGGAGGGCGGCTACGGCGAGGTCGCGGCCGGTTTTGAGCTGGCCATCGGCTTGCAGGACTACGCGGCTGCGAAGCTGGTTGCGGAGCAGCGTCTGGTGCGCTTCGGCCAGGCCTAGCTCCCAGGGCAGGCCGGCGTGGCGGATGCTGCTGAGCGGCGAGGCGCCCGTGCCGCCGTCGTAGCCCGAGATGAGAATCACGTCGGCGTGCGCCTTGGCTACGCCGGCCGCGATGGTGCCCACGCCCGCCTTGCTCACCAGCTTCACGTTGATGCGGGCGGCGCGGTTGGCGTTTTTGAGGTCGAAAATCAGCTGCGCTAGGTCCTCGATGGAGTAGATATCGTGGTGCGGCGGCGGCGAAATCAGGCCCACGCCGGGCGTAGCGTGGCGCACCTTGGCAATCCATTCATCTACCTTGTGGCCGGGTAGTTGGCCGCCTTCGCCGGGCTTGGCACCCTGGGCCATCTTGATTTGCAGCTCGTCGGCATTGGTCAGGTAATGCGCCGTCACGCCGAAGCGGGCCGAGGCAATCTGCTTGATGGCCGAGCGCATCGAGTCGCCGTTTTCCATGTGCTCGTAGCGCAGCGGGTCTTCGCCGCCCTCGCCGGTGTTGCTCTTGCCGCCGATGCGGTTCATGGCGATGGCCAGCGTGCTGTGCGCCTCGTGCGAAATCGAGCCGAACGACATGGCGCCCGTCGCAAAGCGCTTCATGATGCCCTCGATGGGCTCCACTTCTTCGAGCGCGATGCTCGGCCGGTGCTTGGCAAAACCCAGCAAGCCACGGATGGTGAACAGCTGATTGGGGTGCTCGTTGAGCAGCTTGGCGTACTTCTTATAGGTGTCGTACTTGCCGGTGCGCGTAGCGTGTTGCAGCAGGTGAACCGTCTCCGGGTCAAACATGTGTGCCTCGCCCTTACGGCGCCACTGGTACACGCCGCCCGTGTCGAGCAGTTCGGGACCCACGGTGCTTTCCTGCTTGAAGCCGTGCGAGTGCTTGTAAAGCGTCTCCTTGGCAATTTCATCCAGCCCTAGGCCCTGAATCCGGGTTACGGCACCGTTGAAATACTGGTCTACCACGCTCTGGTTCAAACCCAGAATCTCAAATACCTGCGCGCCGTGGTAGCTCTGCAGGGTCGAGATTCCCATTTTCGAGAAAATCTTCAGTAGCCCGTCGCACACCGCCTTGATGTAGTTGTAAGCCAGCTTTTCGGCGGGCAAATCGGCGCCCAGCAGCCCGGCCGCGTGGCGCGTCTGGATGGTGGCCAGTGCCAGATACGGGTTGATGGCCGTGGCCCCAAACGAGAGTAGGCAGGCAAAGTGATGCACCTCCCACACATCGCCGGCTTCCACCACGAGGCCCACCGAGCCGCGCATCCCCTTCTTAATCAAGTGGTGATGCACCGCCGACACCGCCAGCAGCGACGGAATAGGCGCGTGCTCCGAGTCCATGGCCCGGTCGGAGAGAATCAGTACTTCAAAGCCGTCATCTACCGCGTCTTGCGCGTAGCGGCACAGGCGCTCTACGCCGCGCTGCAACGCGCCCGGCTTGCCGTCAGCCTTGAAGTAGGTCTGCAAGGTCTTGGCCTGAAACGAGCCGGTGTCAATGCTGCGCAGCTTCTCCAACTCGCGGTTGCTGAGGATGGGTTGCTTGGCGGCCACGCAGTGGCAGTGCCTAGGGTCCTCATCCAGGATATTGCCGTTGTTGCCGATAAAGGTGGCCAGGCTCATCACCAGCCGCTCGCGGATGGGGTCGATGGGCGGGTTGGTGACCTGCGCGAAGAACTGCTTGAAGTAGCTGCTCAGGTGCTGCGGCTGGTCGGAGAGTACGGCCAGGGGCACGTCCACGCCCATCGAGCCGATGGGTTCCTTGGCTTCCACCGCCATGGGGGCAATGATGGTTTCGAGGTCCTCGCGGGTGTAGCCGAAGGCCTGCTGGTACTTCATCACGGCCTCGGCCCCTAGGTCGGTAAACGTGAGGCGTGGCTCGGGCAGGTCCTCCATCCGAATCTGGTAGTTTTCTAGCCAGGTACCATAGGGCTGCTGCCCAGCGGCTTGCGCTTTGATTTCGCGGTCGGTGAGGATGCGGCCGGCGGCCATGTCCACCACGAACATCTTGCCCGGTTGCAAGCGGCCCTTATTGATGATGCTCTCCGGGGCCAGCGATAGCGTGCCCGCTTCCGAGGCTACCAGCACGCGCCCGTCGTTGGTGATGGCGTAGCGCAGCGGCCGCAGGCCGTTGCGGTCGAGCATGGCCCCCACGAGGTTGCCATCGGTGAAATTGAGCGCTGCCGGGCCGTCCCAGGGCGCCATGAAGGTGGCGTGGAACTCGTAGAACGCCTTCTTGAGCGGGTCCATCTGCTCGTTGCCGTCCCAGGCCTCGGGCACCAGCATCATCATCACGTGCGGCAGCGAGCGGCCGCAGTGCAGCAGCAGCTCCACGATGTTGTCGAGGCACGCCGAGTCCGACTGGCCCGCGTCAATCACCGGCAGCAGCATCTCCATTTCCTCGGCTGAGAAATAGGGCGAGGTGTAGGTGGGCAGGCCCGCAAAAAACCAGTTCAGGTTGCCGCGCAGCGTATTAATCTCGCCATTGTGCGCCAGGTAACGGAAGGGCTGAGCTAGCTTCCACGACGGCATAGTGTTGGTCGAAAAGCGCGAGTGCACCAATCCGAAAGCCGAGGTCACGCGCTCGTCGCTGAGGTCGGGGTAGTACATGCCGACCTGAAACGTGGTCAGCTGGCCCTTGTAGGCAATGGTGCGGCACGAGAGCGAAGCGAAGTAAAACGCATCGAGCGCGGCCGGCAGCTGCTCGTTCAAGTTCTTGATAATCAACCGGCGCAGTACGTATAGCTTGCGGTCAAAATCAGCCTCGGTGGCTAGCCCAGTGGGCCGGCTCAGGAATAGTTGCTCGATGGCTGGCTCGGCCGACAAGGCCGTGACGCCGATGCCCTCCGTGCGCACCGGCACCGGCCGGTAACCCAGCACCTGAATACCTAGGCGCGCGGCCGAGGCCGCAATGATGTCGCGGCAAGCCTCGCGCAGTTTCTCCTTTTTTGGAAAAAAGACCATGCCCACGCCGTAGTTGCCCGGCTCGGGCAGCCGAATGCCGTGCTTCACGCCTTCCTCCAGCAAAAACCAGTGCGGCAGCTGAATGAGCACGCCCGCGCCATCGCCCGAGTCAGAATCGCAGCCGCAGGCCCCGCGGTGCTCCATGTTGGCGAGCATGGTGAGGGCATCGGCCACAATCTGGTGGCTTTTGCGCCCGTCGATGTACGTGATGAAGCCCGTGCCGCACGCATCGTGCTCAAATTCGGGTCGGTAAAGGGTGGGCGTAGTCATGGTTGAGTAGTATGTAGCGCGGACTTTTAGTCCGCGACTCGGTGCATGTATTGCTCACAGACTAAAAGCCTGCGCTACTTCCGGGTCGGACGCGGCTTCGCGGCGCTGGCCCCAAGCTGTTTGTTGAAAACAGCGAGGCTAGTGCCGAAAATCGGCATCCGTGATGGGTGGGGGAGGGCAGGGAGAGGGCAGAGGCGCAAGCCAACAAAGTCAGCCGTTGCCGGGGCGATTTGGGCAGTGGGTGCACCAATCGCCGGGTAATATACAGCGCTAAGGCTCAGTTCGCCAAGGGGGCTAGCGGCGGTCGGCGCGCACGGCGGCCAGCGCATTTGCCCTGGCCGTGTGAATATGGTCAATAATGGTGGCTAAGTTATCATCGGCTCAATAAAGCCCGGGCGAATGGCCGTGCAGGGCCAGGGGTGGGTAAGTAGCCTGAATATCAGCTACGACGAAGCCATCTTTGCCTAGGCTCAGGCTAAATAGCGGTACAAAATGCGCGGGTAGCTGCTGCCGCGCCAGCTCTTGGCCCAGCTCGGCTAGCCCCACTTCTGGGTAAAAGATAGTCAGCAGCTTCAGCCAGCCTTCAACTTGAAAGCTATGGTATTGACTCCGCTAGCTAGAAGTAGCGTGGGCCTTGGGAGTCCGCGTGCGCGCCGGCCTGGGTGCTTTTTTAGTGCCAAACGCGGGCTATAAAGTCCGCGCTACTCCCAAGGCGGCTGGCTAGCCCATGCATAAGCTCGTCCTTAACGCTTTGCCAGCGGCGGGCGTACGCCGGGAAGTATTCATCAATATTCCCGTTTCGAATGGCTGTTTCTGTTGACCCTGCCCGCACCTCCGGCGCTACCGAGTCTAGTTGGTTTCCGACGGCCCCCGCCCGGCCCACGTTTGCCCCCCTCACCGAAAACACGACGGCCGATGTAGTGGTAGTGGGCGCCGGCATTGCGGGCCTTACCACGGCGTATTTGCTGGGCAAGGCGGGTAAAAAAGTAGTGGTGCTGGAAGACGGCGAAATAGCCAGCGGCGAAAGCGGCCGCACCACCGCCCACCTCTCCAATGCCCTCGACGACCGCTACACGACCCTAGCCCAGCTTTTTGGGGAAGATGGCGCCCGGCTAGCCGCCGAAAGCCACGGCGCTGCCATCGACCAGATTGAACAGATTGCGAAAGACGAGCAGATTGCCTGCGATTTCACCCGCCTCGATGGCTACCTATTCCTGCCCAAAAATGGCACCCACCAAGAACTGCAAGACGAACTCGAAGCTGCCCACCGCGCCGGCCTCACGGGCGTAGAGTGGCTGGCCAAGTCTGGCACGGCCGGCTTTGAAACCGGTGAGTGCCTGCGCTTTCCCAACCAGGGGCAGTTTCACATTATCAAGTACCTTAATGGCCTAGCGAAGGCTATTACGGCGCAGGGTGGCCGCATTTTCACCAACACGCACGCTACGGAAGTAAGCAGCGGCAAGGAGGCGAGCGTGACTACCACCGAGGGTTTCGCGGTGCAGGCCCAGGCCGTAGTCATTGCCACCAATTCACCCTTCAACGACCGGGTAGTGATGCACACCAAGCAGGGCCCTTACCGTACCTACGTAGTAACTGCGCGGGTGCCCAAAGGCTCGGTGGCCACGGCGCTGTACTGGGATACGGCCGACCCCTACCATTATATCCGGCTGCAAACGGTAGAAGATGCCGATTATGACTTGCTCATCGTGGGCGGCGAAGACCACAAGGTGGGCCACGACGACCCCGAGGAGCGGCTAGCCTGCCTGGAAGACTGGACGCGCACGCACTTCCCCCAACTCACGGGTATCGAGTTCCGCTGGTCGGGCCAGGTGCTGGAGCCTAGCGACGGCCTGGCCTACATCGGCCGCAATCCGCTGGATGCGGAGAATGTGTACATCATCACCGGCGACTCGGGCCACGGCATGACCCATGGCACGCTAGGCGGCATGATACTCTGCGACCTCATTCAGGGCCAATCGAACCCCTGGGCCGACCTCTACGACCCCGGCCGCGTAACGCTGAAACCGGAATCGCTCAAGGAATTTGCCCGCGAGAATGCTCTGGTGGTCGCCGATTATACTGAATTGCTGACGGGTGGCGACGTGGCTTCAGTCAATGAAATAAAGCCTGGCACCGGCGCGGTGCTGCGCCACGGCCTCACCAAGGTAGCCACCTATAAAGACCCCCAGGGCCAGGTGCACGAGTGCTCGGCCATTTGCCCGCACCTGGGCTGCGTAGTGCACTGGAACGACCTGGAAACCAGTTGGGACTGCCCGTGCCACGGCTCGCGCTTCGATGCCTTTGGCCACCTGCTAGCCGGCCCGGCTAACTCGGACTTAGCGCCGAAGTAGCCACCTATATTATAAAAAAGGCCGTCATGCTGAGCTTGTCGAAGCATCTCTACCGAACGATACCCTAGCGGTGTGGTAGAGATGCTTCGACAAGCTCAGCATGACGGCCTTTTTTATGATTTGATATTTGTTAAAACAGATTATACAGCTGCGCCAGCGGCAGCGTCTGGGCCGGCTCGCACGTGAGGTGCACGCCATCGACCATCACGCGGTACGTTTCTGGGTCTACCGAAATATTGGGTAGGTAGTCGTTCAAGGCCATGTCTTTCTTGTCTACCGTGCGGCGGCCCTTCACTGGTAGCACGCGATTGCTCAGGCCATATTCGGAAGAAACCTTCTCCACCGAAGCACCCGACACGAAGGCCACCGAGTGAGGCCCCGTAGCCTTGCCATACGTCCCAAACATGGGCCGCGAAAACGACGGCTGCGGCGCGGGGATGGAGGCATTCGGGTCGCCCATCTGGGCCTGTACGATGACGCCGCCTTTGAGCATCATCTCGGGCCGCGAGCCGAACAGGGCGGGTTTCCAGAGCACTAAATCGGCTAGCTTGCCGATTTCGACCGAGCCAATTTCGTCGGCCATGCCGTGGGCGCGGGCAGGGTTGATGGTGTACTTGGCCACGTAGCGACGGGCGCGGAAGTTGTCGTTGGGGCGCTGGGCGTTAGCATCCTGGGGTAGGGGGCCGCGCTGCTGGCGCATCTTATGGGCCGTTTGCCAGGTGCGCGTGATGACCTCGCCCACCCGGCCCATCGCCTGCGAGTCGCTGCTGAGGGTGCTCAGCGCGCCTAGGTCGTGCAGTATGTCTTCGGCGGCAATGGTTTCGGGGCGAATGCGGCTCTCGGTAAAGGCCACGTCCTCGGGGATGTTCTTGTCGAGGTGGTGGCACACGAGCAGCATGTCGAGGTGCTCGTCGATGGTGTTCACCGTAAACGGCCGCGTGGGGTTAGTGCTCGACGGAATGACGTTGGGCTCGCCGCAAATCTTGATGATGTCGGGCGCGTGCCCGCCGCCCGCGCCCTCCGTGTGGTACGAGTGGATGGTGCGTCCCTTGAAGGCCGCCACCGAGTTTTCGACGAAGCCGCTCTCGTTGAGCGTATCGGTGTGGATGCACACCTGCACGTCGTACTTGTCGGCGATAGTCAGGCAGTTATCAATCGTGGCGGGGGTAGTGCCCCAGTCCTCGTGCAGCTTAAAGCCCAGCGCCCCGGCCTCTACCTGCTCGGCTAGCCCCTCGGGCTTCGAGGAGTTGCCCTTACCTAGGAAGCCGAAATTCATGGGGAAGGCGTCGGTGGCCTTGAGCATCATTTCGATGTAAAACGCGCCCGGCGTGCAGGTGGTGGCCGTGGTGCCCGCGGCCGGACCGGTGCCGCCGCCCACCATCGTGGTCACGCCCGAGGCCAGCGCCTCGGTTATCTGCTGCGGGCAAATGAAGTGGATGTGGCAGTCGATGCCGCCCGCCGTGAGGATGTGCCCCTCGCCGGCCACCACTTCGGTGGTCACGCCCACCACCAGGCGCGGGTCCACGCCGGGCATGATGTGCGGGTTGCCGGCCTTGCCAATGCCCACGATGCGCCCGCCCTTGATGCCAACATCGGCCTTGTACACGCCGGTGTAGTCGAGCACCAGCGCGTTGGTAATCAGCAGGTCGAGCGCGTCGGCCTGCCCGATGCCGGCCGCCTGCCCCATGCCATCGCGCAGGGTTTTGCCGCCGCCAAACTTGCATTCTTCGCCGTACACGCAGTAGTCGCGCTCGACCTCAATCAGCAATTCGGTATCACCGAGGCGCACCCGGTCGCCCACGGTCGGGCCATACATAGCAGCATACGCCTGCCGAGAAAGGGGTAGGGACATAACTTACTCAATAAGGGAGACGTCAGTAAGAACTGTTTTTAATTAATGCTATTCAGCTTTTCAATTAGCAACTCCTTGTTGAATTGAGAAGAGTTGAAGTTTTTGATGTTATCTAACATTACTTTTAATGCGTTGACGAACATGCTGACACGTTGATAATTACTGCATTCTAAAAACTCATTGTAATCGATAATTAACCTGGCAGAAATTGTTTTGTCCTTCTTGGTAAACCTCCTTATTACTGTTATATTATCTCTGCTAACTGCAAACACAACTAGAATTTTCTCCACACTATCACCAAAGTAATTGGCTGAAGCGATTTCATCCAGTTGTGGCTGTAAAGTATTCCTAGCAGTGAAAAATGCTGAGTTTACTTCGGCCTCAATAATACCCGTTGTCCATATTTTCACGAGGATTAATTAGTAAACTTCATAATAAAAGTTACCCCAGCTTCCCCAGCGCCTGCTGCTTGCCGGCTTCATCGAGCGGGCCATCAATC
>CAYLNN010000013.1:0-102819 GCA_964385095.1 uncultured Hymenobacter sp. | reverse complement strand
CGCTGCTGCCCGGCGGCAAGGGCGCGGCCGTGAACTGGAGCAAGGCCGGCGAAAGTGGGCTAGCCCTGCTGCTGAGCCCCATCCTGGGCTTCACCCTCACCATCATCATGATGTTCTTGCTCAAGCGCTTCTCTCCCAGCAAGGCCATCTTTAAAGAGCCCCGCAAGCGCCGCCCCCCGCCCCTTTTCATTCGCCTCACGCTCATTACTACCTGCACGCTGGTGAGCTTCTTTCACGGCTCCAATGATGGCCAGAAGGGCGTGGGTCTCATTATGCTGATTCTGATTGGCATCGTGCCCATTCATTTTGCTCTCGATAGCAGCAAGAATCCGCTCGATTTGCGCGAGTCGCTCACCAAGGTCGAATACGTTATCAACCGCCTCAACCCGGCCGAGCTGAGCACCGCCGACCAGAAGCTGCTCACCGAGGTACGCGCCCAAACCAGCGACCTCGACCGCGTATTTACGGGCAAAACCAAGGTCGAAGACCTGCCCAAGGAAGCCCGCTTCGAGATTCGGCGCGACATTTTGCTGCTCGCCAACCGGGGCAAAAAGCTGGTCAACTCTGAGCACGTTAGCCTCAGCACCGCCGACCGCGAGAGCTACACCAAGGCCGTGGATACCATGAAAACCTTCACCGACTACGCCCCCTGGCAGGTGCTGCTGATGGTGTCGCTCTCGCTGGCCCTGGGCACCACCATTGGCTGGCAGCGCATCGTAAAAACCATTGGCGAGCGCATCGGCAAAGAGCACCTCACCTACGCCCAGGGGGCTAGCTCGGAGCTGGTAGCCGCCGCCATGATTGGCAGCAACACCTGGCTAGGCCTGCCCACCTCCACTACCCACGTGCTGACCTCCAGCATTGCGGGCAGCATGGTAGCCAACCGCGGCATCAAGAACCTGAACCCCCAGATGGTGCGCAGCATTGTGCTGGCCTGGGTGCTTACGCTGCCCGTGACCATGGTGCTGGCCGGCGGCTTGTTCCTGCTTTTCCGCGCCATCACTGGCTAGCCAGTGTAGCGCGGACTCTGTGAGTTCGCGCGGGTGAATAGCCGGCTACCCCATCCATGCGCGGACTCGCAGAGTCCACGCCACAACAAAAAAGCCAACCCAGTTAGGGTTGGCTTTTTTGCTAGGGTAGTTGGCCAAGTTGGAAGCCGATAACCTGGGAATAATCCCAGCTTCACTGAGTTATCCACTTATCAACACTAAAAAACGGCCTTTTTGTGGATAACTTTTTCTGGCCAGGGCCAAACCCCGGGTTAATCGGGGAACTTTCAGGTTGTCAACTGCTCAGGCTTACTTGGGCCACTGCACTTCCAGGTCGTCGTTGATAAAGACCCCGAAGTTGACAAACTGTAGCTGGCCTTCCTCGAAATACATGTCAATCATCGACTTTTCGTAGCTCAGGCGTACTTCGCCGCCCTCCATCGTCTCGATTTCGGGTGCGGCCTGGCCGTGGCGCTGCATAAGGGCTTTAATCTGGTCGAGCGGCTGGCCGTGGATAACCTCGCCGAAGAGACGCAGGTTGGGGTTGTCGGTTTCGATGCAGCTGAGGCGAAAGTCATCCTCGCGGTCGAAGTACAGCGAGAGCAGGTGGTCTTCCTCGTAGTAGTTCCAGGCCTGGTGCTCAAACTCGTCCTCGTCTTCCGACTCGTCGATTTCTTCGGGCTCGCCCACTAGGGTGCGCACCTCGTCCATGGTGGTGCCGAAGCGCAGCGGGCCCATGCCGGTGCCCAGGATGATTTCGTTTTCCTCGATGCTGCTAGGGGTGGTGGCGGGGGTGCTCATGGGGAAAGGGGATTATGGGAGTTGATAACAAAGGTAGCCGGGTGAGCAACCAATGAGGCGCCCGGTGCCGCCAGCCACCCGGCTCGCTAGGCCCCAAAGTTTTCCACAGGCTGTGGATTACTACGGTGCATAAGTGCCGGGCTACTTACCATAGCGCGCCTCAAAGGCCGCTTTTTGCGCCTGGTACTCGGGCAGGGCGCGGGCCTCGTCCCACTTCTGCTTGAAAATGGCGGCGGCTTCTACTTTATCCACATCGGGGTGTGGATTACGGGGCAATTCGGCGCGGCCGTGGGCGCCGCTCTGGCCTTTTTTGTCGGCGGGCACGGGGCCAGCGTATTTCTTGCCGCCCGCGTGGTTGGCGTAGCGCCGGGCGCGGGTGTAGCCCATCTGCAAAAACTTGCGGGCCATGTCGGCCCCCACAAAGTCGCCGGCTGCCAAATAAGCCTCCAGCAGGCCCCAGATGGCCACCGACGACTCGCGGGCCGTAGCCGCATCCTTGAAGCGCCAGTGGGGCAGAATTTCGCCCTTGTAGGGCTGCACCAGCAGCACGCCCTGCTCGCCCTTGCCTACACGGTAGAGCTCGGGGTGCTGGCGAAAATCGACGGTCGCAAAATCCAGGGTGTAGTCGAAAGGCATGGCTAGCGGGCACGGGCATTACTTATCCACAGGCTTTGCCCGCCTTTTGTGCACAACGGCCGGCGCCGGGCCAGGGTTGGCCGGCTAGCCCTGCCCGGCGGGTTTTCCACGCAGCGGAGTTTTCCACAAACTCAAATTGTGAATTAATTTCTTTTTTAAAAAATCTTCTTTCATTCTCATCCATCAGAGCGGTGGATAAGTGGATAAGATTGGAAAGTTGTCCACAGCGTGGATAACGGGTGGGTAACTATGGGCTTATGCACCGGCTATCCACAGGCAATGTGCATATCATGGAGGTATTTATCAAGAACTTACCCTAGTTATCCACTATTCACAGGGGTTATCCACTTATCCACTATTCACAGGGTGGAGGCTGTGTGGATAGTGTTCGTAGCCTGGTGGAGTTATCCACCGTTATCCACACGCCCACCGAACTGCTAGCCGGGCTGCCCCACCAAAAAAACTTGTCCTCAATTTATCCACGGGTTGCCCACACCTTTCCCCACGGTTATCCACAGAAAACACCCGGCTAGCCCCGGCCCGTGGATAGCGCGGTGGATAACTAGTGCATAAACGCCAAAAGCTGCGCCCAGTAACTGGAAACGCAGCTTAGTTATACACAATGCCCACGAAAAAGCGGCCGTCAACTAGAGTTGACGGCCGCTTATGCACAATCGGCGCCTGGGGAAGCGGAAAAGCGGGCTAGCCGCGGTGAACAGCCTAAAAGCTCAGAGGCTCCGCAAATTCGAAGCCGGCGCGCACTTCCAACAGCTTGGGGTAGAGGTACACCGGCTCGGGAGCCCGGCGCAGGTCGGGGTCGGCGCCGCGCCAGCGGCCGTCGCCATTCTCATCGATAAGCACGCGCAAGCGGTACTTGCCGGGCGCCAGATAGTCGAAGCGGTAGCTGCCGCGCGGGTTGCGCAGCTGGGCTAGCACCTGGTACTTCTCGTCGAGCAGTTGCAAGTCGAACGACTTGTACGTCGTTTTGATGGTGCCCGTAATCTGGCCGCTCGGGTCCTGGTCTACCACCGCCAGGCGCAGTGGTCGCCGCAAGTACAGCGACTGCCCCGTAACGGCGAGCAGGGCCGTGCTGTCGAGGCGAATCTCCACGTTTTTCAGCGCCTTGGTGTCCAGGTTCACCGTGAGCTCCGTGCGATTGGCACTGAGGCTAGCCTCGGCCGGCACGCGCAGGGCGCGGGTTTTCAGCGAGTCTTCGGTGAGCGTGCCGGGGCTTTTGCCGGCCACCAGCTGCACCGGCACCGGAAACCGGAATTTTACCTGCCCCTGGCGATACACGCTGCGCGGATTGCCCACCACGGCCGTGCCCACCGGCGCCAGCGCCTTTTTACCGGCCGCGTTGGGCACCGGAAAGCGCACATTAAGCGTGTCGCGGCGCTCGTTGCCCACACTGTCGGTCACGGCCAGCAGGTAGCGGCCGTCGCCCACGGCCGGAGTCTTGTAAATCAGAACGCTACGGCTCTGGTCGGTGAGCTCGGTAGCGCTTTGCACGGCGGCCTGGGCCGCCGCATCGGCGGCCGGCACCGGGGCTAGCGCGGCGGTTGTCAGACCTTCGTTGAAGGTAACGCGCACCTGGCTAGGGGTGGCCTCAATGCCAGTGCGGCGCGGGGGCAGGCGGTCGGGCCGCACCAGCAGCAGCGTGCGCGGCCCCGTGGTGTCGGTCACGGCAATGGGCGCGGGCAAGTAGCCAATTTTCTCGCCGTCGTCGAAGCGGTTGTTGTTGTTCTTATCGGCCCAGGCGTACAGACTGTAGCTGGCCACCCGAATAAAATTGAGCTGAAACTGGCCCTTGGGGTCGGTGCGCGCCAGGTAGTAGGGCTGGCCCCGGCGCACCGTCAGGGTGTCGGCCGTGCGGTAGAGGCCCACCACTACATCGGCGGCGGGGCGGGTGGTGAAGAAATCGAGCACCGTGCCGCGCACCTGGCCCGAGTCGAGCGTGGCGCCGGTGCTGAAGCTCAGGGCCTGGTACTTGGCGGGCAGGCTCTCGTTGGCATCCACTACGGCGTTGCGGAAGTTAAACGAATAAGTGGTGTTCGCCTCCAGCGGCCGCTTGAACGTGAGGGTAATAAAATCGCGGTCGGCCAGCACCGAGTACGAGTTGTCGGCTGGCAGCTGCGGGGTAATAAGCAGGTTTTTCGACAAGTCCTTGAGCTGAATCGGCTCCGAAAACTTGAGCCGAATAAACTGCTGCTTCACGTTGCGGGCCGCGCTGTCGGGCGAGGTGGCCACGAGGCGCGGCGGCGTTTTGTCGCGCGGCCCGCCCTGCGGCGAGCTGATGGCCGCGCAGCTACCCAGCGCCAGCAGCCCCGCCAAAGCCAGGCCCGCTCCGGCCCCCCGGCTAGCCTCGGTTTTACTATTGAACCTCAATACGAAACGAAAAGCAGCGCGAACACCCATCAGTAAAAAACGGCGGAAAAACCAGTGCAAAAGTACCCCGCCGGCCGGGCACAGGGCTAGCGGCCGGGCGCGGCCCGCTCGGCTACGTACAGCACGCTCGAATATTGCCCCCCGTGCTGCGCCGCGTACTGGTTCGATTTGTAGCCCGCCTTCAGCACGGCCAGCGGCCCGCCCGCCCGCTCGGGCGCCAGGTGGCGCTCGCTCAGCATACTGATGTAGTAGGCATCGAGCACCAGCGGCAGCGTTTGCACCACGCGCAGGCCGTGGCGGGCCAGCAGGCGCTGCATGGTGGCCGGCACGAAGTGGTAGAGGTGGCGCGGCACATCGTAGGACGCCCAGTTTTGGCGGTAGTGCTGGGCGTCGAGGCTCTCGGCATTGGGCACGGCCACGAGCAGCCGCCCACCCGGCTTAAGCTTGGTAATGAGCTCACTAAGCGTAGCTTCGAGCGCGTGCACGTGTTCGAGCACGTGCCAGAGGCTGATGAGGTCGAAGCTAGCGGGGGCTAGCCCCGTCAGGTCCGCGGCATCCAGTATGGGCTGGCCCACGCGGGCCGCGGCATCGTGGCGAGCTCGGTCGTTGGGCTCGAGGCCGGTTACCCGCCAGCCAGCCTGCTTGGCCCGGGCCAGAAAGTGGCCGGTGCCGCAGCCGTAGTCGAGCAGTTGGCCCGGGCGCCCCCCGTTTAGCTTGGTTATCAGCGCCACTTTGCGGCGCACCGTGAAGTAGCGCGTCACCTTGTATACGCGGTTTACTAAGCCCTGCGCCGCCGAGTTGTGCGATACGTAAGCGTCTGACTCATAATACCTACCAATGCTGGCCGCGGCGGGCCGCGGGTTGGTAAACTGAAAGCCGCAGGCCGCGCACTGCTGAATGGTAAACGTTTCCTGGCTCACCGACTTATCCTGCACGCGCAGCTTATCGTGAAGGTCAGGGCTGCCGCACACTGGGCAGTTGGCTAGTAATTCGGTAGGCACAGGCGGAAATAACTCAGACTCGGTAAAAGGCTGGCAAAGTTGGGTAAGAAAGTAGATACGTGCGGCGGGCGTGGGGCAGCATAACGCTGGTACGCTAGTCTTCTTTCGGTACTTCGGTGGTAGTGCCTAACCCAAGCGAAACAGCTAGCGGCAGAAGTCCAACCAGACAGTTGGCTGCCGCAAAGCTCACCATTAAAAACCATCCGAACGTCCGCCAGCCCCGCCCTTGCAGTAGGTTCTTAACAGCTAGCCCCAGCGCCACTATTGCCAGCCCTACCAGCAATAGCCACGAAAGGGGCATCCATAAAAGCCAGTAGCCACTATAGTAAAAATGCTCGTGCGTGTGCCACAGCCAGGCCGAGCCCCAAAACCAGACTGCCAGCAGCAACGCAGCAAAAGCTACCCATCCCAGCGGCCTGGACCACGGCCGCCGGGATGGGCTTGCTGGCGCCTTCATCTACCGCCCCAGGTACACCATCAGCACCGACACGTCGGCCGGGCTCACGCCGCTGATGCGGCTAGCCTGCCCCAGTGTTTCGGGCTGAATTTTAAGGAGTTTCTCCCGCGCCTCGTGGCTGAGCGCCGGCATGGCGCCGTAGTTGAGGCGGCCCCGAATGTGGAAGTCTTCCAGCTCGCGCATCCGCTGGGCCTGCTGCTGCTCCTTCTGCAAATACGTCTCGTACTTGGTCTGGATAATCGCCTGTTCCTGCGCTTCTTCGCTGAACGCAGCTAGCTTCTCAGCCAGTTCGGGCAAAAAGGCGGCCAGCTCGGGCAGCTCGATATTGGGCCGGCGCAGCAGGTTGAGCGCGCGGGTTTTCTCGTGAATCTCGGCCGAGTTTTTTTCGACCAGAAAGCCATTTATCGTGGCCGGCTCGATACCGAATTTCTCCAGCACGGCCAGCGCGGCGGCGGTGTCAGCCTCCTTCTGGCGCACGCGCGCTAGGCGCTCGTCGCTGGCCAGGCCCAGGGCGTGGCCCAGGGGCGTGAGGCGCAGGTCGGCATTGTCTTGGCGCAGCAAGATGCGGTGCTCGGCGCGGCTCGTAAACATGCGGTAGGGCTCGTCGGTACCCTTGTTGATGAGGTCGTCGATAAGCACGCCGATGTAGGCCTCGTCGCGCCGCAGCGTGAAGGGCTCTTTGCCAGCGGCGCGCTGGTGGGCGTTAATGCCAGCCATTAGGCCCTGGCAGGCGGCTTCCTCGTAGCCGGTGGTGCCGTTTATCTGGCCGGCCAACCAAAGGTTGCGCACCGGCTTGGTTTCGAGCGTGTTGGTGAGCTGCGTGGGCGGGAAAAAGTCGTACTCAATGGCATAGCCGGGCCGGAACATCTTAGCCTTTTCGAAGCCCGCGATTTCGCGCAGGGCGCGGTACTGCACATCCTCGGGCAGCGAGCTGCTGAAGCCGTTGATGTAGCACTCCACGGTGCTCCAGCCTTCGGGCTCCACAAAAATCTGGTGGCGGTCCTTGTCAGCAAAGCGGTTGATTTTATCCTCCACGCTAGGGCAGTAGCGCGGCCCCAGGCCTTTAATACGCCCCTGAAACATGGGCGACTTCTCGAAGCCTTCCTTCAAAATTTCGTGCACCCGCTCGTTGGTGTACGTGATGTAGCACGGACGCTGCCCGGTGAGGCGCGGCGTGTCGAGGTACGAGAAGCGGCTAGGGCTAGCGTCGCCGTCCTGCACCTCCATCTTCGAGTAGTCGAGCGAGCGGCCATCCACGCGGGGCGGCGTGCCGGTTTTCATGCGGCCAGCCTCAAAGCCCAGCTCCACCAGCTGCTCGGTGAGGCCGCGGCTGTTCTTCTCGGCGGCCCGGCCACCGCCGAAGTTTTTTTCGCCAATGTGAATCAGGCCGTTGAGAAACGTGCCGTTGGTCAACACCACCGTTTTGCTGCGAAACTCGATGCCCAGCGCGGTCGTGATGCCCACGCAAGTATCGTTTTCCACCAACAAACCGGTCACGGCCTCCTGCCAGAAATCCACGTTCGGAATGCGCTCCAGCGTCAGGCGCCACTCCTCGGCAAAGCGCATGCGGTCGCTCTGCGCGCGCGGGCTCCACATGGCGGGGCCCTTCGAGCGGTTCAGCATCCGAAACTGAATCATGGTGCGGTCGGTGATGAGGCCCGACTGGCCGCCTAGCGCGTCTATCTCGCGCACTATCTGGCCCTTGGCCACGCCGCCCATGGCGGGGTTGCACGACATCTGGGCGATGGTGTTCATGTTCATCGTCACCAGCAGCACCTTCGAGCCGAGGTTGGCGGCGGCGGCAGCAGCCTCGCAGCCGGCGTGGCCCGCGCCCACCACAATGAGGTCGTATTCGGTATCGGAGAACATAGACATAGACGGTAGCACTAAAGATTGACTGGCTGGAACCAGCGTTCAGCAGGACAACAAAACCAGGCTACAAAGTTCGCGCTAAAAATCAGGTTGCCCCTAGCCGGGCCGCCAGCCTACTCCGCCTCCTCGGCCAAGTCGCTCGCCTCGCGGACGGCCAGCAGGCGGGCGGCCTCGCGGTTTACTTCGTCCCAGCTAAAGGGCCGCCACTGGTGGGTACGGGCGTTGAACACCTCGGTGGCCGCCGCGCAGGCCCACAGCTTGTAGTCGAACTTGGGGTAGTTGTGCACCAGGTAACCGGGGTAATAGTAAGCTAGCCCGTGCCGGTGGGCGTGCTCCAATTTCAACAACATCAGGTACTTGCCCAGGCTGTGCTTGCGGTAGGCGGGGTCGTAAAAGTTGACGATGCCCGCGAGGCTGTCGGTGCCGCGGTCGAAAACGCCGGCCGCAATGAGGTGCCCGCCGTCGCGTACTTCCAACACGTGGCTGTCGAAGATGTTGTGCGGGCTGTCTTCCAGCAACAGGTCTCCTAGTGAGGGGTTGGCGTCAAAAGTAATCGACTGATAGTAAAGCGCATACAGCGTCTCGTATTCGGGCGTGAGCCGAAAAGGCCGCACGGCCACTTCAAACTGCCTGTTGAGCCGCAACAGTTGCCGCTGCTTGGGGCCGTAGCCGGCCCTAGCCACCGCCAGGCGCAGCCAGTGGGTGGTGTAGAGGCCGGTTTCGAGGGGCAGAAACTGGCAAGTAAACAGGTTTTGCCCCATGCGGTAGTAGCCCTGGGCAAGGTAGTAATCCAAAAAATCGCCGGGTAGGCGAGATAGCGCAACACTCATACCCCCAGAACGCGGCTAGCCCTAAAAGGTGCGTAGCGAGAGGCAGTAGTCCTCTTTGCGGCGCATGGCCGTCTGGCTTAGCAGGTCCTTGTCGTGGTACCCTAGCAGGTGCAGCACGCCGTGAATCATGACGCGGTGCAGCTCGTCGCGGAAGCTGAGGTTCAGGTCCTTGGCGTTGTCGGCCACGCGCTCCACCGAAATAAAGATATCGCCCTCCAGCACCTCGGCATCGTCGGCATTATCAAAGGTGATGATGTCGGTGAGCGTGTCATGGTCGAGGTACTCCACGTTCAGCTTATGCAGGTAGTTATCGGTGCAGAAGATGAACGTGAGCTGCGCAATGCGGTACTCGTGCACTGCCGCAATGCGCTCAATCCACGCCACCAGGTCTTCGGCATCGCGCAGGCCAAACTCGGGCACGTCTTCGACTACGAATTCGATGCCGGGCGCTTCAAAGTAGCGCACGCCGGCGGCGGGAATCTGGCTCATGCAGCGGCAGGCTCGGCAATTGCGGGGGCACCAGGGTGCAGGGCAAACGTTAACTCTAGGCGGCGGCCGTCTTTGCTAAACTCAACCTCATCGGCTAGGTGGCGAATAAGGAAAATGCCGCGCCCGCCAGGATTTTCGAGGTTTTCGGGGGCCGTTGGGTCGTCGAGATTGTTGAAATCGAAGCCGGTGCCCTCATCCTCAATCTCAAACTTCAGCTGGTTGGGGTTGACGTAGAGCGAAAGATAGACGTTCTTTTCCTTGTCAAACTTATTACCGTGGCGAATAGCGTTGTTTACAGCTTCCGTGACGGCCACCATGATGTTGCCGTAGATGTCGTCCTCAATCTGGAACGTGTCTTTGGAATTATCGATGAAGCTCTCCACCACGCGGATATTCTCCACGAGCGACGGAATCTGAATTTTAACCTGCTTCATAAGGGGTAGCGAAGGATATAGAAAGGGCAGCGCGGCAAACGGAGGGCAAAAGTAGAAAACTATAGGCAAAAAAACAGGCCGCGCCGTAGCATCGTGGTTTTCGGCCACTTGGCCTAGCACAGCCTGAATTTTAGAAGTAGCAACCCGCCTCTACGTAACGCTGTTGAGCAAGTTGCTCACGCACTAGCGATTCTTTTGGAAATACTCGCTCACTTTCTGCTGATAGTAAGGCGTTAAGGCTGGTTGCTGCTGGCGCAAAATTTCAGTTTGCCGGTCCGGCGCCGCCGCTTTGTACTTGTCAAACGCCGGTGGGAACACTGGCGGGTGGTTTTGCGCGGCCTGTGCTTCGCGCTTGGTGTCTTGGTCGCGCTCGCGAGCCGATTTCTCAGCTTCGAGCAAGCGCGTCAGTATCTGGCGCTGGCGCTGAATGGTTTCTTCGGTGAGGCGCTTGTTGACGAGGTCGGTCTCGGTCTGCTCCATCATTTTCTTCATTTCGGCAGCACTGCCGCCCCCGCCCTGGCCGTCTTTTTCCTGGCCGGGCTTGCCATCTTTACCCGGCTTGCCGCCCTCTTTGCCGCCGGGTTGCAGGGTGCCCATTTGCTGCATCGCCTGGCGCAGCATCTGCTGCTGGCCGGCTAGCCTAGCCAGCTCCTGCGAGAGGGCGCGGCCGGTCTTGCCGCTCTGCTGCAGCTGCTGAATCTGGTCGTTGAGCTGCTGCTGCATCTTGCCCAGGCCGCCGGGGCCGGGCGAGTTGCCTTTGCCCTTCTTCTTGCCCTTGCCGCTGCCGGGCTGGGGAGGTCCCTGGCCCTGGCCTTTCATCTGCTGCAAGTCTTGCTGCATCTGCTTGAGGGCGTCGGAGAGCATGAGGGCCAGGTTGTTGATGCTGGTCATGGCCTGCTGCTGGGTAGTGGTGGCGCGGCCCACGTCGCGCTGCCGGATGTGGCCGAGGCTCTCGTCCATGCGGCCATTCATCTCACCCACTTCGCGGGTCACGAAGCTCTGAATTTTGGGCTCGCGCTTGGCTAGGGCATACAGCGAGTCCTGGATAATCTTGGCGTCGTCGCGCAACTTGCGCTGCGTTTGGCCCAGTTGCACAAAGCGCGGGTCGCTCTGGTCCACCGTCCGAAAATCCTTCATCAGCTGCTCTTGGTCGAAGCTAAGCGTGACCAGGTTGTCGAGAATATCGCGCAGGTCATCCACGTTCTGCTGGGCCTTCTGCTGCTCGTCGTCGCTCATCTGGTCCTTCATCTTCTGGGCCATCTTCTTCATGCGCTGGGCAGCAGCTTTTTGGCTCTGGCTAGCCTTCTGGTTCTGATTTTTACTCAGCTCCTGCTCGCTGTCCTGCATGTCCTGGTCGGTTTGCTGCTGGTCGGGCTTTTGCTCGTCCAAGTCGTTCTGGTCGCCCATTTCCTTGTCCTGCTGCTTGAGGTCGGCCAAGTCCTTTTTCAACTGCTCAAACTCCTCCCGCTTCTGGGCCTGCTCCTGTTGAAGCTGCTGGTTTTGGGCCTTTTGCTGCTCGGCGCTCTGCTTGTTGTCGGGGTTGTTCTTGTCATTCTCAGCCGTTTTCTCAGCTAGCTTTTCCTCTTCTTTGGCTAGCTGGTCGAGGCGGTCGGCGGTTTGCTCGGCCTTCTGCTCAAACTGCATTTGCTTGAACATTTCGAGGGCGCGGTCCAGCTCTTTCTGCAAGGTGTTTTCCTTGTTTTCGAGCTGGGCGAGCAGCTTTTGCATCTCGGCGTCGGGCTGCTTTTGCTGGTCCAGCAGCTTTTGCAGCTTGTCGTAGAGCTTCTTGGTTTCGGGGTCGAGCAGGTCGTTCATGAGCTTTTTCAGCTCCTCGGCCTTCTGGGCCAGCTCCTCGCTTTTGGGGCTTTGCTGGTCTTGCTGCTTCTGCAATTGCTCAAATTGCTGCTGCATGGCTTGCACCTGCTGGTCGAGCTGCTGCTTTTGCTCCAGCATGTCTTGCAGTTGCTTACGGTCCTGGCGGCTGAGGTCGCGCTTGGTCTTGAGCTTGTCTTGGCTTTGGGCCAGCTCGCGCTCGAGCTGCTTGCTCTGCTTGGCGGCCGAACTCAACTGGCTAGCCACCGCGTTGGCCTGCGAAGCCAACTGCTTATCGAGCTCACGGCGGCTGGGCAGCCGGAACTCCAGCGGCCGCGAGCGCGTGCTCTTGGGGCCGTGCACGCCGTCGTTGTCCACGGCTTCCACAAAGTATTCGAGGCGGTCGCCGGGCTGCAGGCCTAGCGGCGCCAGGTTCCAGGTGTAGGCGTAAGTGCCGCCCGCGCCGCCCGGCAGGGCTAGCGCCCGGCTGGCAAAGCTGCCACCCGCGTTGGGCCTCGCGCCGGCCCGACGCAACCGGTAGTGCAGGCGCAGCGCCGTGAGGCCATAATCATCGGTTGCCGACCCGCCCAGGGCCAGGTAGCGCAGCGAAGTCGTGTCCGAAAACGCCTCTACCGTGAGGCTAGGCGGCGCATCGGGCACCACCGTGAGTTGGTAGGCAATGGGGTTGGCATTGGCGCTGGCCGCGTTGCGCAGCTGCACCAAATACGGCTGCGAGCGCAGCGCCCGGCGCTCGGCCACGAAGCTTTCGCCCTGCTGGCTAGCCTGCACCATTTCGGCGGGGTTGTCGAAGCGCAGGGCTAGCGCCTCGGTGGCGGCGGTGCTGAATTCCCAGCGCAGCTGGCTGCCCTCGGGCACGGTGAGGTTACCGCCGTTGCGGATGGTTTCGACCGGCCGGCCGGTGTAGGCGGGGTACGTCACGCGCACCGTGAAGTCGCGCAAATCGGGCCGCTCCAGCACCGTGAGGTGGTATTCATCCGACACAAAGCCCGCGCCGCTGAGCTGAAACGTAACGTCGCTGGCCGGCTGCTCGAAAGTGTAGCGAAACTCATCCTGGTGGCCGGGTACCTTGGCTAGGGGCCGCTCGGCGCCCTCGGTAGTGAGCAGGCTGAGGCTAGCGGGCACCGCCTTGCCGGCCACGGCTACATTAAGGATAAAGCTCTCGCCCTTAAATACTTTAAGCTCCTTGTTCTTGATAACAAAATCAAACGGTGCGGGCCGCGAGTAGTGGCGCTGGTAGTGCCAGATGCGGCTAGTGCTCTGCGTAATAAAGCTCGGAAAAAAGGCCAGCGCCAGCAGTACCACGGCCAGTGGCGGCAGCACGTATTTCCATAGTGGCCGGCTTTGCTGCTGAATATCAATGCCCTGCGCAAACGACACGCCTTGCAGCTGCGCGGCGCGCTGCTCGAGGCTAGCTAGTAACAGCTCGTTGCCGCGGGCCTGGCCCTGCAGCTGCAAGGCATTCAGCAGGCGGTCTTGCACCTGCGGAAACAACTCGCCCACCTGGCGGGCGGCCTGCTCATCGCTGAGCAGCCGGCGCAGGTTGGCGAGTGCGGCCAGCGGCTGCCACAGCCAGCGGCCCACCGCGTACACAGCCAGGGCCAGAAAGCTGAATAGCAGCCCCGCCCGCACCACCGTGGGCAGGTACAAGAAGTATTCGAGCGTGTTGAATACCACGAACAAGCTCAGCAGCAGCGCCGCTGCCACCAGGCCGCCACGCACCAGCAGGCTCAGGTAAAACTTGCGCTTGTAGGCATCCAGCTCAGCTCGCACTTGGGCTAGGGCCGGAAAATCAGTCGAAGAAACCCCGGCTGCCGCCGGCCGGTCCGCTACCATCGTCATAGGCTAAAGGAGGGCGAGCGTTGTCGGGGCCCGCGCCGCAACAAGTTACACCCGCATCGGCAACGCCGCCGGGCGGGCGTCTGGTTCGCGCTGGCTCAGTCGTCGAATAACCAAGTGCGGGCCGTGGCCTCATCGCCAAAAAAATTGACAATAAAAGGCTTGCCCGCGTACCAGGCCAGGGGCTGAAAATCGGGCCCCGCCTCAATAAGCCCACGCAGACTAGGCCCCACCAGGTAAGCCACCCGCAGGCTCCCTAGCTGCTGGGCCAGGTCGGGATAAAACTCATCGAACAGCCACTGCATGGTGTAGGGGTCGGGCATGGTGCGCTGCCGGATATCCAGGAGCCAGCGGCGGGCCTGGTACGCCAGCACGGCCTCAGATAGCTGCTCGTAGGCGGAGGCCAGCTCGGCCTGCGCGGGCTGGTAGCCCCAGCGGCCAATAAGCAAGTCCTCATCTACTTTAAAGTGAAGATGCAGGAGTGCGGGCGAGGTACTCACGGGCAGGCAGCTGAGGGTGGGAAAGTGCTGCCAATGTAGGAGTTGCGGCAAGTAATCGCCCGCTGGTGCCACCCATAAAATGCCCGGCGCCACGAAACACTTCCTTCAATAGTCAACCGCTCACCTACTTGCCATATAGTTTTTTTTAGGAGAAAGCCGCCAGCCAGTGGCCCGCACTGGCCAGGATGTTTTTCAGTGGCTGGCCGGCAGAAAATGCGCCGGTGTCGACTCGCGCCAAAACACCACTACATCAAATTCAGTGCGCAGGCTATGCAGCATAAACTCGTTGTGGGCGGCGCGGTAGCCTACCTCGCGCAGCAATTGCTGCTGAAAAAGCCAGGTGTTGTCGTCCGTCAGCTCGGCCCGGCCCGGGGCCAGCCAGCTGGCCGGGCCGGGCGCGGTGCGCAGCCAGGCCTCGTAGGTGCCCGTGGGGGCCGGGGCCAGGGGCGCGCTGGCCCATTGGCCCGCTGGCCCGAGCGCCGCAAAGCTGCCCTGCCCCAGCACCAGGCCCAGCGCTGCGTAGCCGGGGCCCAGGGTGGCGCGCAGCCATTCGCCCATTGGGCGCTCTTCCAGGGTCAAGGCCTTGGCCACCGCGCTGTTGCTGGCCCAGATGATGAGCTTGGCGGCTGCCCCGCCCGGGCCAGTGGTCTGGCTCAGGTACTGCGCGTTTTCGGCCAGGCAGGCCTGGTAGTAGTTGAAGGCAAAGCCGCCCGCTAGCCGCCGCCAGGTGGCGCCCTGCTCTACCAGGCGCAGGTAGTGGCGCTGGCGGGCCAGCTCGGCGAGGCTTACGGGGCGGGCGCGCAGCTTGGCGCGGGCGTCGAGGCCGGCGGCCAACTCGGCCAGCAGGCGGTGCAGCGGGGCCAGCAGCGAGTCCTGGGGCTGGTCGGGGTGGCGCAGGTCGGGGTCGTCGGCGGCCGAGTGGGGGTAAGCGGCCAGCAGCTGCGCCACCTGCCGCAGGCGGCTTTGGGCAAACTCATCGCCGGGCTCCAGCAATTGGCGGAGGCTAGCCACGGCTTCCTCGGGCTGCCGCCCACCGAGGCCCGCCAGGGTGAGGGGCGTGGCCGGGTGCGCCTGTTGGTAGCGGCGGAGCCACGCCAGCAGGTCGCGCATTTCGGCGGTGTGCCAGCCGTCGAGGGCGGCCAGCAGGCGGGCCGGGTCGCCCTGCCCGGTGCGCAGGTAGGCCGTGAGGGCGGCGCAGGCTACTGGGCTAGCCTCCAGCGCCAAGGTCGTAAAGCCTTTCTGGCCAATAAGGTAACGGGTAAGCTTGTCGTGTAGCGCATACACCTCGTGTGCGCCGTGCGTGACCTCGCCCAGCCCCACTACCCTAGCCGCGCCCAGGCTGGCAGCCAGCGCCGCCAGGTCGGGGCCTTCGGTGGCGGGGGTGGCTAGCCGCAGCGGCCGGCTGGCGGTGCGCAGCCAGGCTACTTCGGCCGCGGTGGGCGGCGGGGCTACCGGCGGGCCGGTGGGGGCATAAGGCTTGCCGTCGATGGTAAACAGCAGGTTGTCAAGTTCTACCACACCCGGCGCGGGCAGCGCCAGGCCCAGGGTGAGGGCCGTCCATTCGTCGGGGCTGGCGTTGAAAAGCTTGAGCTGCAAGGGCACTTCAAAGCTGAAGGCCGCCCACTGCGGCCCCGGCGCGGGCAGCGGCGGCGCGGCGCCCAGCGTGTCGGGGTGCCACGCGCCGCCGGCGGGCAGCCGCGTAGCCAGCAGGCGGCTCACGAAGGCGGGCCGGGCGCCGGGGCTGCCGGGCCGGGCGTCGGGCTGGCGCCAGTAGCCTAGCACGCGCAGCATTTTGCCGCCCTCCTGGCGGGCCAGGCGCAGGGTGCCGAGGTAGGCAGTGGGCGTGGGCTGGCCCAGGGCACTGCGGCGCACCACGCGCAGGTAGCGGCGGCCGTGCTGCGGGCTGGCACTATCGAGCGCAGCCGCGGCCCCGCCAGCAGGGTCGGGCTGGGCGGCGCGGGGTAGCGGCCGCTCAAAATCCCAGTTGGCCGCTAGGGCCAGGGCCGGGGGCAGCAGCAGGGCCTCGGTGGCGGGCACCGGGCCTTCGGGCAGCACCCGGCCGCCCACTCGCAGCTCAATATTATCGACCCATAGCCGGCCGCTGCCCAGGGCCTGCACGCTGAGCTCGAACGAAAATGCTGTTGCTTTCACCGGCAGCCGCACCTCAATACGCCGCCAGTCGAGGTTGGCGGGCAGCGAATCGAGCACGCGCGTGCGGTCAGGGCTGAGGCCCGCCACCGTGAGGTTGGTGGCGGTAGCAGCCAGCCCTACCTGGCCCTGCCAGCCCCGGGTGCGCACCCAGGCGCTCACCGTCACGAGGCGGCCCCGCACCGAATCGAGCGGTACCACGCTGGTGCCCAGGTAAGCGCGCCCTGGCTCATCTTCGCGCAGTGGCAGCTCCAGCCGCAGGCTGCTGCGCCCCTGCCGAAAAGTCGCGCTATCGAACGCCAGGCGCCCACCAGGCCCGAGCGAGGGTAGCCACAGCGCCAGCGGCTGGCGGTGGTTGGCATCCAGTTCCAGGCCCAGGTTGAGGCGGCCCTGCGCCTGGGCGCAGGGGCTGGCCCCTAGCCAAAGCCAAAGCAGGGCCAGCAGCCAGCGCAGAAGTCGGGAAGAAAGCATAGGCTACAAAACGAGGCTAGCCGGCTTGTCAGCTGCCGATTACGCAACGCTGACAAGCCGGCTAATTGTCTATAGCTCAAAAAAGGAAAGCTGGTTTATTTACGGCTGCACGGGCTGGCCCTGGCCATCAAAAAACAGTTGCAGGCGCTTGCCATCCTGCACAAAAATGGCGTGGTATCGGTCGGGCTGATTCTTAACTAGACCAACTATTTGCAGCTTAGCCGTAGGGTAAGTTTTTGCTATATAGGCCTGGGCAGCCGCAATGCCAGCCGTTTGCTCGGGCGTGGCTTTTACCATCGGCACCACGGCCTCGATGCGCTTGGCCAGCGCTAGTACGGCGGGTGAGTTGGCGTTAGCCTTAGTGGTGACGACTACTGCCCCATCGGCCGAACTAGTCCCAAAAATTTTCTGCTGCTGTTCACTCTTCAATACGTTGACGTAGCTAATTTGCTCTGGGTCAAGTTTGTTTTTGTCTAATATGCTTTTATCAGCTTTTTGCCCATCGAGGTAGTACACGATGTTTTGGGGAATGGGCACAAGCTTCTCGGCTGGGGCAGGGGTGGGCACTACTTGGGCGTGGGCCGATGAGTAGCCTAGGGCCAAGGCCATCACGAGGGGCGCGACGAGCAGGTAACGGCCGAGCTGGCCCATAGTAGAAGCGGGTTGGTTGAGCATGGTAATGCGGTTTCTGAAGATAAGAAAGGTTGGTGCAGAGGCTGCAATAGCCGCCGCCTGACTATTAGTTTGTCTTGACGGCGATAGCCATTTTTACTTTTTCATCGTGCGCCATTTCAGCGGCTTGCTTCCCTTGTATAACATTAATCCGGATAATGGCAGTAGCAGCTAGCCCGGCAATTTCCTCGCGGGTAGAAGGTTGACCATTAAGAAAATAAGCTGCATCAGCGGGTAACTCAGCTATTTTTTGGGCCAGGGTGGTGTTCTCTGGCTTGGCAAGCTGCTTAGCATTAAGGGCTACTACAGCAGGCTGATTCTTATTTTGCTTGGTCGTAATAAAAAGAATGCCGGGGCCGCTAAAGCTCGGTTCGTACGCCAGGGCATCAGTACCTTTTACCACGTTCCAGCTAGCAAAATCATCTGAATTAAGCTTTTTAAATGCATCTAGGCTCCGGCGCTGCCCATCGATGTAAACGAAATCGGCTGTTGCGGTAGTGCCCGTTCCCTTGATTGTGCGGCTAGTAAGGCTGCGCGCCGGCAGGGATGGAATCTGGGCGCGCGCGCCCGAGTAGCCGAGGGTCAGCACCATCAGGAGCGGGGCGGCAAGCAGATAGCGCCCTAGCTGGCGGGTGGTCGAAGCAGGTTGGTTGAGCATGGTAATGCGGTTTTTAAGGGTGGAAAATGAAAAATGAAAGGCGAGCGCCGGCGCTGGCACGCCCCCCGGCTGCTGGCGCAACAGACTGTATTGGTAAGCCCGGCGCTCAAGACCGGTGCGCAGGGCGGCGCGGTCGGCCAGGTATTCGAGGTTGGCGAGCACGGCGCGGCGCAGCAGCCAGGCCGCGGGGTTGGGCCAGGCCAGAATAGTGGCCAGCTGGGCCAGCAGCACATCTAGGGTATGGTGCTGGCGCACATGGGCTTGCTCGTGGTGCAGGGCGGCGCGCAGGCCTGCCTCATCAGCTAGGATGCCCTGGCTGAGGTAGATGGTGCGGCCGAATGAAAACGGCCCGCCCATGCCCGGCAGCACCCGCACCAGCTGCCCCAGCACCATGGCTGGGCGCGCCCGCGCCCGCACCAGCGCCAAGCTCAGCAGCTGGCCCAGCAGGCGCAGCAGCAGCAGCGCGGCCCCCAGTGCGTACACGCCGGCGGCAAGCAGCTCCGGCCCGCCTACGCCCGCGCCCACCGGGCCGGGGCTAGCCAGGCGCGGCCCTAGCACTAGGCTGCTGGCCGCCGGCAAAGGCAGGGCGGCCCCGGCCGGCAGCAGCGCCGGTACCGGCAATGCCGGGTACACCGCCGCAAACACCACCGCCAGCACCAAATAAACCCGGTTAAGTTCGAAGAAGGTGAGCCGCCGCAGCAGCCCGTAGTAGGCCAGCGCAAAGAGAGCCAGCACCACGTTGGCCTTCAGCAAATACACGAGGAGCGCGCTCATGGCTACTCGGGCTTTTGCTGTTCGATGAGGCGGATAATCTCCTGCAAATCAGCGGCGCTCACTTTTTCCTCCTTGGCAAAAAAGGAAACGAGCTCCTTGTACGAGTCGCGGAAATGCTCGCTCACCAGTGCGCCTAGCGAGCGGCGCTGGTAGTCCTGCGCGCTCACCAGCGGCGCGTAGCGAAAAGAATTGCCGAGCTTTTCGGCTTGCACGTACTGCTTGCGTTCGAGGTTGCGCAGGGTGCTGGCCAGGGTGGTGTAGGGCGGCGCGGGCGCGGGCAGCCGGGCCAGCACGTCTTTCACAAAAGCCGGGCCGGTGTGCCAGAGGGCGCGCAGGGCGTCTTCTTCGGGTTGGGTAAGGCGTTCCATACTGGGGTGTTTACGATTTTTTCGTAATGATACGATATTTTCGTAATACCTGCCCAATTATTTTTGGTTAACGACGCGGGTGGCATAAAAAAGACCCTTAGCGAGGGCGCTAAGGGTCTTTTTTATGCCAAGAAAATTAATGTGCGCCCGGCGTTGGCACCACTGGCGCAGCGGCCGGCAGCCGCCGTAGCGGCCCCAGGGCTACCAGCAGGGCTAGCCCCGTGAGCCCCGCTCCTACCAAAAACGGCATCCCCGGAAAGTAGAGCGGTGCCCGGGGCCGCGTGAAATAGGCAAATAAGCTCGTCATGAAGAGCGGGCCCACCACGCCAGTGGCGCTGATGAGCGAGGTAAGCGCGCCCTGCAATTCGCCCTGCTCATTGGGCGGCACCTGGCCCGAGATGCTGCCCTGCAACGCCGGCCCCGCCAGCCCGCCCAGCGCGTACACGGCCGTCACGGCAAACATCATCCAGCCCTGCGAAGCAAAGGCAAACAGCACGAAACCAACCATGTAAAACGCCAGGCCCAGCAGGGTGGCCCGCGCCGTACCCAGCTTGGGCAGCAGCACCCGCACCAGCCCGCCCTGCACAATGAGCGCCCCTAGCCCCACCGCGCCCAGCGACCAGCCTATCATGCCCTCATCCCACTTAAACTTGAGGATGGTGTAGAACGTCCAGACCGACTGCGTGGCCGAGCCCGCCAAGTACAGCAGCACTAGGGCCACCACCAGGCCCAGAATTTTGGGATACTGCCCTAGCCGCACCAGCGAGGCCACGGCATTGGCCCGCGCCCACTCGAAGGGGCGCCGCTGCTCGACGGCCAGCGACTCGGGCACCACAAAAAAGCCGTAGAGGAAGTTGCACAAGCTCAGCGCGGCTGCTACCACAAAAGGCACCCGCGGCCCAAAATGCGCAAACAGCCCCCCTAGCACCGGCCCGATAATGAAGCCCAGCCCGAAGGCCGCGCCCACCAGCCCGAAGTTCTGGGCGCGCTTTTCGGGTGGGCTCACGTCGGCAATGTAGGCCGTGGCCGTGGTGAAGCTCGCTCCCGTAATGCCCGCAATAATGCGCCCCACAAACAACCAGGCAATGCTCGGGGCCAGGGCCAGAAAAATATAATCGACCCCTAGCCCCAGTAGCGAGGCCAGCAGCACCGGCCGCCGCCCGTAGCGGTCCGATAAGCCGCCGATTACCGGCGCAAAAGCAAACTGAGCCGCCGCGTAGGCAAACGATAGCCAGCCCGCGTACTGCGAGGCGCGGCTCACGCCTTCGCCCGTGAGCTGCTCAATAAGGGTGGGCAGCACCGGGATAATGACCCCTAGCCCAATAACGTCGATGAGGATGGTAACGAAGATGAAAGCCAGCGCGGCGGGGCGTTTGGGCGACATAGCAACTAAAGCAAGTAAACAGCAAAGCTGGCGACAAAACGGCCTTGCGCCCGCTCGCCGCCCGCGGGGCTAGCCAGCAGTGCGCAATTTTTAGGACTGACAATCAGGCTATAATACCGGGCCGACGACCTTTTGTGGAGCCAACACTTGCATTTTCAGGGTTTTTTCGTACTTTTGTATTACCAAACAGTGCGGGGTGGAGCAGTTGGTAGCTCGTTGGGCTCATAACCCAAAGGTCACTGGTTCGAGTCCAGTCCCCGCTACCTCAAAAAAGGCCGTTTTCCTCCAGGAAAACGGCCTTTTTTCTTGCTCTCCTTCATCCCAAACCTGGCCTCTTGCCACCTTGGGTAACGAGGCGCAGCGCCCGGGAGCCAGCCGGCTAGACCGGCAGCGTCCAGTATATCGTGAAAGTGGTGCCCGTGCCGGGTGTGCTGGCTACCTCCACATGGCCGCCGTGGCTGTGCACGATGCGCTGCACCAGATACAACCCCACGCCAGTGCCCTCAATGTGAGTGTGCTGGCGCACAAAAAGCTGAAATACGGGCGCCTTGGGGTCGGTCAGGGCCATGCCCAGGCCATTGTCGCGTACTTCCAGCACCGGCTCGCCGGCTGGGGTATAATAGCTGCGCAGCACAATGTGGGGGGGGCGGTCGGGGTGGGCAAACTTGAGGGCGTTGCTCACCAGGTTGTGCACCACCGAGCGCAGGTTGGCGCGGCCGTATACGAGGCCGGGCGCCTCGGCTACATCTACATCGAGCTGGGCCTCACGCTGCTGGGCTTGGGGGCGCAGGCCTAGCAGCACTTCTTCCAGAATAAGGCCCAGGTCGAGCACTTCCACGGGGTCTTGCTGGGCGCGCTGGGTTTGCACGGTCACGGCCAGGTCGTGCAGGGTGGTATCGAACTGCGTGAGGGCGCCATCAACCATGCCCAGCAGCAGGGCCTGCTCGGGGTCGGCAAAGGTGGCGGTGCGGCGCAGCTCGTCGAAGAGTCCGCGCAGGTTGAGGGCCGGCTGGCGCAGGTCGTGGCTGGCGGCGTACACAAAGGTGTCGAGGTCGTGGTGGGCGCGGGCCAGCTCGTCGTATTGGGTTTGCAGCACTTGGCGCAACAAGTTTTGGTCGTGCACATCGGTGCAGGCGCCAAACCAGCGCAGGGCTAGCCCGTCGGCCAGCTGCCGGGCCCGGATGATGTGCCAGCGGTAGGCGCCATCGTGGCGGCGCATGCGGTACTCGCCTTCGTAGGGCTCGCCGTTGGCCACGCACTGCACCCAGCGGCGGGCGGCCTCGGCCTGCTCGCTAGGGTGCAGCAGGCTAACCCAGCCAGTGGGGCCCAGCTCCTCCTTGGTCAGGCCCGAATACTCGGTGGTGTAGCGGTTGTAATAGTCAATAAATCCCTCGGCAGTGGCCGTCCAAATGAGTTCCGGAATGCTGTCGGCCAAAAAGCGCACCTCAGACTCGCCGCGGCGTAGGGCGTCGGCCAGTTCGCGCTGGTCGTGCACCTCCGTAAGGGCGCCGTGCCAGTGCACGGGCGGGTCGGGGGGGTGCACCTCGGGCAGGGCGCGGCTCAGAACCCAGCGGTACTGCCCGTCGAAGCGGCGCAGGCGGTACTCGTAGTTCCAGCCGGTGCCGGCGCGGCGGGCAGTTTCGGCCTGGTAAAGCACCCGCAGGCGGTCATCGGGATGAATGAGCAGCGGCCAGATGGCCGTGAGGTCGGCCGTGGGGGGCTGGCCCGTAAAGCGGTACCACTGCGGGCTGGCGTAGGTGTAGCGCCCCTGCGCATCGAGCGAATAGGTAATAAGCGGGGCCGTTTCGGTGAGCACCCGCAGGCGGGCGTCGAGGTGCCGCGTCACCAGCGAAAGCTCGTGGGCCTGCTGGCGAGTGGCTTCCTGCTCGCTCACGTCAATGGCCAGCAGCAGCAGGCCGGCCAGCGTGCCCTGCTCGTCGCGGTAGGGCTCCAGGGCCAGGTCAAAGTAGCGGCAGTCGGCCGGGCCGGCGGGCTGCGGCGTGCACAGGCAGGCCTTGGCCACGTAGGGCTCGCCGGTGGCGTACACCCGCGGCAATACGTCGAGCAAGGCTGTGGGCAAGAGGCCAGGGTGCTCGATAATAGCCTTGCCCTCAGTGTCGTTGCCTACCAGCGCACGCATAGCCTCATTCACGAAGCCGTAGCAAAGCTCGGGGCCTTCCAGCGTGGCTACCCCGGCCGGCAGCTGGCGCAAAAGCTGTGAAAAAGGAATATTGGGCATGCATGGGCTGCGCAGCACCAAAGCACGCTAGCACGTAAAGAGTAGTAATTGAGAGAAAGGTACGAACTGTTGTGCTTCCGCGCTGATGGCGCTGGTGGCCGGGCTATACTGGCGTGGCGGCGGGCTCTGGCGCGGTGGGGGCGGCCCCAAACACGGCCAGGCGTACCAAATCAACCAGCAGGGCATCGGCAATACTGAGCGATTCGGGCAGGGCGGGCATGTTATGGGGCAGCAAAAAGCCTTCGAGGGCCGCGAAGCCCGCCGGCTCGAGTGGATGAAAGGCCATGGACCAGCCGGTAAAGCTACGGGTGGCGATGGGCCGGTCGATGAGCTTTTGCACGTGCGAATGGCGGCCGTCGCGGGCGATGCGCGCAAACAGGTCGTCGGCAATAGCGGGCTCGCCCTCAAACAATTGGGCAATATTGCCGTGGCTATAAAACAAAATGCCCGTGATACCGTGCCGCTTGTTATCGTGGCGCGACTGCCTGAGCAGGTGCTCCAAATCCTGGTCGGAAAGTGGGTGTACTGCCCGGCTCATGTATACAATATGCTTCATTCCAAAACAGCTAGAAGGCCCTGGTACGTAGCGGCCGGCCGTTGCGTTCGCCCGCACTTTTGGCCAGCCGGTAGCTGGGGTGTAAAGTTCAGGTAAAAAGCAGGAAGTAACAATCTTTGCCACCCTGGCCGCGCCTGGCTAGAGTAGCGGTGCTTCGCCGTTGGGCGCACTGGGTTGGCTGCCCTCGCTGCCGTTCAGCAAAAACTCGCGCAGGCGGTTGATGTGGCCCTTTATTTCCTCTACGCGCCCGGCCTGGCGTGCGCTCCAGTGGCCTTCGCCGTGGCGGGCAATGCTACCGAGCAGGTTTTTGCGCTCTTCCATCATGCGCAGGGCTACCCACAGGGTTTCTTCCAGGGCCTGCTGGCTGCTCTCGGCCAGGGCATCGGCCGTGAAGGCGTGGCCCGTGTGGCAGCGATAGCGCAGCACGCTGCCAGTGTTTAGTTCCCAGAGCGAGCCGCCGCAGTCGGGGCAGGTGAGGGGCACCTGGTGCCCTAGCTGCGCTACTTGCTCGATGGTGCCCACCACGCGCTCGGCGATGGCGGCTTCTAACCTTAAATCAGCAGGAATAGGGGGAGCCATACCGGCGGGGCTAGGAAGAGGGTCGGCGGCCACCAGCCTGTTCAGCAAGCCGCCCATATCGTCCAGTGAAACTACGTAATCGATTGCTACGCTGCGCAGCGCGCTCTCGGGCATGCTCGGAAACTCGGCGTCGGCGGGGTCTTGCACGATGGCCACCCCGCCGCAACGCTTGATAAAATCGAGGCCCGCCGTGCCATCGTGTAGCATGCCCGTGAGCACCACCCCAATAGTATAGGAGTCGAACTCGACGGCCGCCGAGCGGAACAGGGCGTCGGCCGCCGGGCGGTAGTTGTTCTCGCGCGGGCCCTTGGTCACGAGCAACTGGTGGTTTTTCACGAGCAAGTGGCGGTCGGGCGGGGCCAGGTAGAGGCAGCCGGCTTCCAGGGGGGCGCCGTGGGTGGCTAGCTGGCAGCGCAGGCCAGAGTTGGCAGCCAGGCGGGCTACGAAGGGCTCGCCCGTCGAGTCGGGTGCCAGGTGCTGTACCACCAGCACGGCGGCCGGCAGCGCAGCCGGCAACTGCGCCACGAGGCGAGTAAGCGCCGGCATGCCGCCGGCAGAGGTACCAATAACGATGAGGTAGCGGGGAGTAGGCACGGAGAAAAAGGCAGGAAAGCACGAAGACGGCGCCGCAACGGCGCCAAACAAAAGGTACGGCCCTTTGGTAAGAACAGATTAGGCGGCCCGGGCGGTACCTTGGAAATATATTTTAACGGGAATTTGCTGATTAGCTACGCAATTTTAAGGCGCAGCCAGCCTTTTTTTATTGCTGTTTAGCTTGTTTCGTATGAAGTCTCCTGCTGCGCCCGCTGGTGAAGCTAGCCTAAATAAAGTAGCCGTACCCATTGATTCCGAATCGGTAACGCCCAAGCCAACGCGCAGCTCAAAGGGTCTCCGCACCCGCGACGGCCGGGGGCTCAGCGGCGATAAGTTTTCGGTGGTGGCACTCTGCGGCTCGGCGGGCGCGCTCGAAGCGTTTGAGAAATTTTTTGCCCGCCTGCCCGCCAGCCCCGGCATGGCCTTCGTGGTGGTGCTGCACCGCCCCGCCCAGCCCGAGCAAAGCCAGCAGCTTACGCAGGTGCTCCAGGGCTTTACGCCCCTGCCCGTGCTGGAGGCCCGCGATGGCCTGCGCGTGCGCCCCAACCAGGTATATGTCATTCCGGCCGACTACGACCTGAGCTTGCTGCACGGCAGCATGTTTCTGCTCAAGCCCACGCAGCCGCCGGGCCGCCGCCTGCCCATCGATTTCTTTTTGCAAACCCTGGCTAAGGATGTGGGCGACCGGGCGGTGTGCATCATTTGCTCGGGGCTGGGCACCGACGGCATTATCGGCCTCAAGATGGTAATGGAAAACTTCGGCATGGTGATGGCCCAAGACCCCGAAACCGCCCTCTTCGATGCCATGCCCCGCGCCGCGATGGCCACCGAGTTCGTCGATTTTGTGTTGCCGCCCGAGCTTATGCCGGCCCAGCTGCTCGACTATGTGGAGCGCCCGCTGGAGGTGCGTCCCGCCCGCGATTTGGAGGCCGAAACGCCCAGCCGGCCGGCCCACGCGCTCCAGAAAATATTTCTGCTCATCCGCTCCCAAACCGGGCACGACTTCAGCTTTTACAAACGCAACACGGTGTTTCGGCGCATCGAGCGGCGCATGAACTCGCACCAAATCAAGGAGTTTACGCACTACGTGCGCTACTTGCAGGAAAACCCCCGCGAGGTCGAGCAGCTTTTCCAGGAGCTGCTGATTGGCGTCACCAAGTTCTTCCGCGACGCGGAGGCCTTCGCTAGCCTCAAAGAGTACCTGGGGCCGCTGCTGGCGGCCAAGGCCGTCGATGAAACCGTGCGGGTGTGGGCGCCCGGCTGCTCGACCGGCGAAGAAGCCTACTCGCTGGCCATGCTACTCTTCGAGTGCCTCGACGAAGTGGCGCCCACCCGCCACCTCAAAATTCAGATTTTTGCCACCGACATCTCGGCCGAGGGCATTGCCTTTGCCCGCATTGGGCAGTACAGCGAGAACATCGTGGCCGACGTGAATCCGCAGCGGCTGGAACGGTTTTTTCAGAAAACCGAGGGCCACTACCAGATTCGCAAGGAAGTGCGCGACGTGGTGGTGTTTGCCCTGCACAACATCAACAAGGACGCGCCCTTCATCAAGCTCGACCTGCTGGTGTGCCGCAACCTGCTCATCTACCTCAGCGGCGAGCTGCAAAAAAGCCTGCTGCCCGTTTTTCACTACGCCCTCAATGTTAAGGGGTTGCTGTTTTTGGGGCCTAGTGAGAACATGGCTGGTGCCCAGGATTTATTTCAGCCCCTAGATGTTAAGTGGAAGATATCGCGCCGCACCAGCCGGCCGGCATCCATGCCCCACCTCATTAAGTTTCCCTTCTCTCTGGCGCGGCATCCGGCGGCGCCTCCGACTACGGCCCACATGTCTGCTTCTGCCTCCAACCACCGCCAAAGCACCACTTTTGCGGCAATTATTCAAAAAAAACTGCTCCAAACCTACGCTCCACCCGCCGTAGTTATCGATGCCAAAGGGGAGATTTTGTACGTGAACGGCCGCACTGGCCGCTACCTCGAGCCCGCTCCGGGCCTCAGCGGCATGAACATCTTTGAGATGGCCCGCGAGGAGCTCAACTTTGAGATTAGCGGGGCCGTGCACCGCGCCAACCAAACCCGCGAAGACGTGGTGGTGGACAGTGTGCGCGTGCGCACCGAGGCCGGCCAGCAGATGCTGCGCCTCTCGGTGCAGCACCTGGGCGGCAGCGAGGCCCTAGCCGGCCTGCTGCTAGTTGTGTTTGAAGACCAGCCTACCCCGCGCAAGGTGCGCCTGGCCAAACGCAGCCCCCAGGACGAAACCCAGCACCGCGACGCCGTGGTGGCCGCCCTCGACAAGGAGCTGCAATACACCAAGCACCGCCTCCAAACCACCGTGGAAGAAATGGAAAGCAGCCTCGAAGAGCTCAAAAGCACCAACGAGGAGCTGCAAAGCGCCAACGAGGAGCTGCAAAGCACCAACGAGGAGGCCATGACCAACAAGGAGGAGATGCAGAGCCTCAACGAGGAGCTGATGACCCTCAACATGCAGTACCTGGCCAAAACCGAGGAGCTGAGCCAGGCCGCCAACGACATGAAGAACCTGCTCGACGCCACCGAAATCGCCATTATCTTCCTCGATAATGACCTGGTGATAAAGCGGTTTACGCCGCCCGTGGGCCGCATCATCAGCCTAGTGCCCGGCGACGTGGGCCGCCCGCTGGGGCACTTTACCTCCAGCCTGCGCTACGAGCACCTGCTGCGCGATGTGCAGCTGGTGCTGGACCGCCTCACCAGCATCGAGGTCAACATTCAGACCACGCGCGGCGAGTGGTACACCATGCGCATTCTGCCCTACCGCTCGCTCGATAACTACATCAACGGGGCCGTCATCACCTTCACCGACATCACGGCCCTCAAGCTGCTCGAAACCCGCCTGCAAGACCACGCCCGCTTTACCGACAGCATGCAGGCCACCGTGCGCGAGCCCCAGGTGGCCCTCACGGGCGACCTGCTGGTGCTCAGCGTCAACCAGGCTTTTGCCGAGCTGCTGCACCAGCCGGTGGCCGACCTGGTGGGCCACTCGCTCCTGAGCCTGGGCGGCGGGGCCTGGCAGCACCCCCCGCTGCTGCAGCAGCTGCGCGTGCTGCTCGACCCCGCCACGTCCGCCACCGAGTTCGACGGCCTGGCCCTGCGCCTGGTATTGCCCGGCCAGCCGGCCCAGCCGGTGCTGCTCTACGGCCGCCGCCTGCTGCACGAGGGCCAGCCCACCGGCCAGGTGATGCTGGGCGTGCGGGCCCAGCCAGCAGCCGGCTAGCCCGCCGCTCGCCGCCACCACACGGCTTTGGAGACCACCGCCAGATTTGGCGGCGAGTGTTTTTATTTTGGCGGCCCCTAGCCGCTACGGACTTAACGCGGATGCCGGGCCCAGATATCCCGGGGCCCGACATTCGCGTTAGGTCCGTAGCGGCTGACTGCGGCCGGGCGGTTGAACGCCAAGACCTTGCCTTTTTCAGTGATGAATACTGCCCTGCCGTCGTCCTCTTCGCCTCCAGACCCCCACGCCGCGCTGCAAAACCTGCGCCAGCGGGCCGAGTACCGCCGGATGGTATCGGAAAGCCTGCCCCCCGATGCCTCGCCCCAGGTGCAGCGCCTGGTGCAGGAGCTACAGGTGCACCAGATAGAGCTCGAAATGCAGTACGAGGAACTGCTGCTGGCCCAGGCCGAGGCCGAAGCCAGCCGCCTACGCTACCTCAACCTCTACGACTTTGCGCCCGTGGGCTATTGCACGGTGGCGGCCAACGGTACCCTGCTGGAACTAAACCTGCGCACCAGCCAGCTGCTGGCCCAGCCGCGCAAACAACTGCTGGGCCGGCGGCTAGCCCTGTTTGTGGTGCCGGCCGACCGCCCCCGGTTCAACGAGTTTCTGGCCCGCGTGTGGGCCGTGCCCGACCAGCGCCACAGCTGCGAGCTAGCCATGCGTGGCCCCCACGACGAGGTGTTCTATGCCCAACTCGAAGGCCTGGCTACCCCCGAAGGTGACGACGACAGCCAGCCGCCCACCAGCTGCCGGCTGGTGCTGCTCGATGTGACGGCCCGCCGCCAGGCCCTCGACACGCTGGCCACCAGCGAAGCGCGCTTCCGGGCCACCTTCGAGCAGGCCCGCGATGGCATGCTGCTGCTGCAAGACCACCATGTGACAGACCTCAACCACGCTGCCCTTAGAATGCTGGGCATTAGCACCAAGAAAGATGTAGTGGGCCGCCACCTGGCCAGCTTCTGGCCCGAGTTTCAGCCCGATGGCCGCCGCTCAATGGCGGTGCTTACCGACTGCTTGCAGCAGGCCCAGGCGCACGGCTGGTGCCGCCTCGAGTGGCGGCACTACAACGGGGCCGGCGAGGAAACCTGGGACGAGATGTCGTTCAACCCCGTTTTCATCAACGGCCAGGCGCTGCTGCATGTGGCCTGGCGCGACATGACCGCCCGCCGCCGCAGCGAGCAGCAGCTTAGCGAAAGCGAAAGCAGCCTGCAAATGGCGCTGGCCGCCGCCGGCACCGGCGTGTGGGGCTGGGAGCCCGCCACCGGCCTGCTCTACCAGGATGCCCGCGCTCAGGAAATAATGGGCCTCACGCCGGGCGCCGAGGAGGTGCCCATTGTGCCGTTTCAACTGCTGCATACTGCCCTGCACCCGTCCGACGTGGCGCGCATGGAGCAGGCCCTAGCAGTGGCCCAGCAAGAGCACACGCTCTTTGACCTGGAGCACCGCCTGCTACGCCCCACCGGCGAGGTTCGCCACGTGGCCGCCATGGGCCGCTTCAGCTACGACGAGCACACCGGGCAGGTCGAGCGCTTCACCGGCCTGATGCGCGATGTGACGGCCCGCCGCACCACCGAAGAAGAGCTAGGCTACAAAAACCGCCTGCTCGGCAATATGCTCCAGAACCTGCCCGTGCTGCTTACCCGCCTGGGCCCCGATGGCCGCTACCGCGAGCACATCGGCCGCACCGTGCGCCGCCTGGGCCTGCGCGAAAATGAGCTGGTGGGCCGGCTAGCCGCCGAGGTGTGGCCCGAAAGCACGGCCCACTTCGAGCGCTTGCTGCGAGGCGAGCGCGATAACTACGTAGCCACGGTGGAGCGCGACGGCCAGCAGGTATCGCTGCATTGCTTCGGGTTTTTTGACGACGAGCAGCAGGAGGTTGTCATCTTCGCCATCGACATTACCGAGTCGGAGCGTCTCAAGGAGGAAACCACCCGCCTCAAGCTGCGCCAGCAGCAGGCGCTGCTCTCGGCCATTCTCAGCACCCAGGAAGAAGAGCGCCGCCGCATTGCTGAGGCCCTGCACAATGGGGTAGGCCAGTTGCTCTACGCCACCCGCCTGCACCTCGAAACCTTGCCCCCTTCCGAGCCGGTGCGCGCCGGCCTGCACCTGCTCAAAGAAGCTATTGAGGCCACGCGCACCATCTCGTTCGAGCTCACGCCCAGCATTCTCGAAGACTTTGGCCTGCCCATCGCCCTGCAAGAGTTGGTGAGCCGCATTCCAGTTAGCCTGCCCGTCGACCTCAACCTGCACGGCCTGGCCGAGCCGCTGCCCCCACTGCTGGCCACGGCCGTGTACCGTATTGTGCAAGAGCTGCTTAACAACGTTATGAAGCACGCTCAGGCCCAGGAAGTATTCGTGCAGGTATCGCGCGAAGACGACCAGCTGCACATCAGCGTGGAAGACGATGGCGTGGGCTTCGATGCCGACAGCCCCGCCCGCACCGGCATCGGGCTAGCCGGCATTCGCACCCGGGTGGGGCTGCTGGGGGGCACTTTTACCATCAACTCGCGGGCCGGCCGGGGCACGGGCTTTTTTCTGCAGCTGCCTGTTGGGCAAGGCTAGCCGGGCCGCCGGGTAAAGTACGTAGCAGATAATCAGCGTTATTACGTAGGAAAAATAAGGTCTTTCGGTGTCGTTTTGTGGAAGCTTTCCCGTAGCTTTGTCTAACAAAATCGTGCTTTAAACCAATTTTTCCTGAGCTATGGGAACCACCACGCCCTTCACGGTGCGCTTGAGCAGCCAGCACAACAAGGCTGGCCTCAGCCTGCGCGGCTACTGCAGCAGCGCCGCCACTGCCCGGCAACTCGAGCAGGCCATTACCGAGCTGGTTACTACGGGGCTGCCCTTTATCTGGGTCGATTGCCGGTACCTGGCCTTCCTGAGCTGGCATGCCCAGCGCGTTATCTTCAACGCCCACCAGCAGGCCAAGCTGGCGGGGTGCACGCTGTATTGGTGCGGCTTCTCGCCGGCCGTGCTCGCCCAGCTTGCCGAAACCGGCCTGCACTTGCTGCTGCACGTGCTGCCCGCCAGCAGCTACCAGGGCCCCGCCGCCCTGCTGCAGGAAGTGGCGCCAAGCCCGGCCCGGCCCCCGCACTCGCTGCACGGCAACAGCTAGCCCTCGCCCTATTTTAAAAGCCCTGGCCGCGCAACGCGGCCAGGGCTTTTAAAATAGGGCGAGGGCTAACCTACCTGGCCGGCGCTGAAGCTGCCTTATAGTGCACGGCGGGCAGGGCGCGCAGGCGCTCGGCAGCCTGCTCGGGCGTGATGTCGCGCTGGGCATTGGCCAGCAGCTCGTAGCCTACCATGAATTTCTTGACGGTGGCCGAGCGCAGCAGTGGCGGCAAAAAGTGCATGTGCAGATGCCACTCGGGGTAGTCATGGCCATCGGTGGGCCGCTGGTGGAAGCCAGCCGAATACGGAAAGCTGATTTCGAACAGGTTGTCGTATTTGATGGTGAGTTGGCTCAGGATGTCGGCCAGCCCGTCGCGCTCCTGTTCGCTGAGCTGCGTGAGGTCTTGCACGGCGCGGCGCGGCAGCACCAGCGTTTCGAAGGGCCACACTGCCCAGAAAGGCACCAGCACCACCCAGGTGTCGTTTTCGACCACAAAGCGGGCCTTGGTTTTCTCTTCCAGCGCCAGGTAGTCGGCGAGCAGCGTGCGGCCGTTTTTGTCAAAGTAGGCCTTTTGGGCGCGGGCCTCCCGGGCGGGCAGGTCGGGCACGGTGCGCTCGCTCCAGATTTGGCCGTGCGGGTGCGGGTTCGAGCAGCCCATCACAAAGCCTTTGTTCTCAAAAATCTGCACGTAGTTGATGTTCGGGTCGGCCCCTAGCGTGCGAAACTCGTCGGTCCACACATCCACCACGCGCCGGATTTCGGCCACCGGCATTTCGGGCAAGGTCAGGTCGTGGCGCGGCGAGAAGCAGATAACGCGGCAGTGGCCCGTTTCAGCCTCGGCGCGCAGCAGGCCGCCTTCCTCAAAAGTGCCGGTTTCGCCCTCGGGCAGCAAGGCCGCAAAGTCGTTGTCGAACACAAACTGGTGGTCGTACTTAGGGTTTACATCGCCGTTGGTGCGGGTGTTGCCGGGGCACAGGTAGCAGGTGGGGTCATAGGCGGGGCGCGCCTCGGCCTCGTCTTTTTCCTGCTGGCCCTGCCAGGGGCGCTTGGCGCGGTGCGGCGACACGAGCACCCACTCGTCGAGCAGGGGATTGAAGCGGCGGTGGGGTTGCTGGGTGAAATCGAACATAGTGGTAGAAGGTTAAGAAGGTAGCGCTTCCCGCAGGGGCTAGCGGTGGCTCGGTAGCACTGCTGCGCTAGCCTCGGCAGGGAGCCAGGGCCAAAAGTGGCTACTCAAAAAGCTCGCCCACGCCGTCAGCCAGGTTGGTTACGTAGGTATCGAGCTTGCGGCCCAGCTGCTCGTGGTAGCCTTGGGTCATGAAGTTGATAAACTGCTCGACCTCCTCGCTCGCCACCAGGTTGAGGGTGCAGCCGCCAAAGCCGCCGCCCATCATGCGGGCGCCGTAGCAGCCGGGCGCCGCGTGGGCCAGGGTTTCGAGTACGTCGAGCTCGGCGCAGCTCACCTGGTAGAGGTCGCGCAGGCCAGCGTGGCTGGCGTAGAGCAGCTCGCCCACCTCGGCCAGGGGCTTGCCCTCCACGAGGCGGGCGGTGAGGTCCTTGACGCGCTGGTTTTCCTCCACCACGTAGCGGCAGCGCTTCTCTACTACCTCGCCCAGCTCGGCCCGGGCGGCGGCTATGTCGGCCAGGGTCGCATCGCGCAGACTCTTGATGGCCGGGTTGTGCTTTTGCAGAATCTCTACGCCCCGGGCGCACTCCGCGCGGCGAGTGTTGTACTCGCTGTCGCCCAGCGCGTGCTTCACGCCTGAGTTGCACAGTACGAGGCGCGCATGGGTCGTATCGAGCGGAAAATAAGCGTATTCGAGCGAGCGGCAGTCGAGCTCTACTACGTGGCCCGCGCGCCCAAACATGCTGGCAAACTGGTCCATAAGCCCGCACATAACCTTGGCGTACTCGTGCTCGGCCTGCTGCGAAATCTGGGCCATCGTCATCGTGTCGAGGCCTAGCCCGAGCAGGTGGTTGAGGCCCCAGGCCACGCCGCACTCCACGGCCGCCGACGACGAGAGGCCCGCTCCGTTCGGAATGTCGCCCCCAAACGCGCAGTCGAAGCCCGGCACCGTGGCCCCGTGCTGCCGCAGGCCGGCCACCACCCCTAGCTGGTAGTTGGCCCAGTGCCCGCCGGGCAGGGGCGCAATGTCGGCCACGGCCACCTCGAAGCTGTCATGAAGGTCAAGCGCCGCCAGCCGCACGCGGTCGGTGCCGTTGAGGCGCAGCGCAAAGCGGATTTCCTTGTCGATGGCCGCCGGCAGCACCAGGCCGTCGTTGTAGTCGGTGTGCTCGCCAATGAGGTTGATGCGGCCGGGCGCGCGCAGTAGCAGGGTGGGGGCGGCGCCAAAGCGCTGCTCGAAGGCGGAAGTAAGGGCGGGAGCAGTCATAAGTAAGCGCAAAAGTGGCTGATATTCTTGGGATGAGTGGATGGCCGAAGCGGGTGAAAGCGCGCAGCGGGCCACTTGCCAACCTTTTACGGCCCGATGTAGTAAAACTCAGCCACAAGCCGGCCAAGTGGCCTGGGCTGCATATACGACTCATTATCTGTTGGTTCACATGCCTACCTCACGTCTTTCCCTGTTGTTTATCTTCTCCGTGCTGGCTTCGGCGCTCACGGGCTGCGCCGCTATCGGCGATATTTTTAAGGGTGGTATCTGGGTTGGTGCCATTGCCGTGTTCCTGGTGGTGGCCGTTATCTGGTGGCTGGTTACCAAAATGGGCGGCGGTGGCGGCGGCACCACCGGCGGCACGTCGGTGTAGGGCTACCTAGCAACGTAAAACGCAAAAAAAAGGCGCGGCTCCCAAACGGGGGCCGCGCCTTTTGCTTAGCTAAGTAGCACTAGGCCTGCTCGCTACGCTTAGTGGGCATGGTGCCGATAATGTGGTCCCAGAGGGTGCTGCTTACGCCAAACGCTACCTCATCCTGGCGGTAGTGGTGCTGGGCGTGGTGCGTCCACCACACTTTAAGAAAGTTTTTGGGTGGCGCGTACATGTGGATGGCGTAGTGCACAAACAGGTACATGGCGTAGCCAAACGTGAAGCCCGATAGAATACCAAAAGCCCAGTTGCCGAACACAAACCGGAAAATGAAGAACAGCAGCGACGCCACAAAAACCGTCAGGATGGGCGGCATAGCCAGCCGGGTTTCGTCCTTCGGATACTCGTGGTGCACGCCGTGCATAGTGTACTGAAACTTGGCCCGCCCGGCTGTAGTGGCCGGAATGTGGTACACGTAGCGGTGCACCAGGTATTCAACAAACGTGAACAGCAGCAATCCGCCCAAGAACAGCCCTAGCCCCGCAAAGCCGGTTACGAAGCCCCGCGTGATGCCATAGTATAAACTAACCAGGGCGGTAGCGATGAAAATGCTGACCGGCAGCGCAATATGCGTGTGCGAAAGCCGCTCCAGCACCGGGTTTTTGAATAACTGGGCCGAGCCTTTGTGCTTGGGGCGCACCGGCGCGGGTGCCACGGGGGTATCAGGGATATTAGCCATAGTGAAAGCCTTAAACGTAACGTAACTACCTGGAAAAAACAGCTTATCTACAAAGTTACGCCTTCGTAGGTTTTGCCGTGGGCACCGGCTAGGGCTGAAAGCCGGCCGCCTCCAGCGCCGCCGCTACCTCGGCTGCGGGGCCGCCGGGGTGGCGCAGCTGCGCTTGGCTATAGAACCCCGCCCGCGCCTCCAGGGTTCGGGTTAGCCACTCATTCACCGCCTCCTGGGGCGTGGCGGCGGTGGCCGTGGCGGCCAGCAGCGGCCGGGTAGCGGCCTGGTTGCGGCGTAGCAAGCGCCGCCGCAGCTCGCGCAGCGGCACCTCCAGCCACAGCACAAAGCCCGAGGCGTGCAGCACCGCTAAGTTGTCGAAAAAGCAGGGCGTGCCGCCGCCGGTGGCCACCACCAGCGGCCGGCCGGGGTGCGCGGCCACGGCCGCCAGCGCTGCTGCCTCGCGCTGCCGAAAACCGTCCTCGCCCTCGGCGGCAAAAATCTCGGGTATTGGCTGGCCCGCGTCGGCCACAATGCGGTGGTCGAGGTCCAGGAAGCCCCGGCCGTAGTAGGCGGCCAGCTGGCGGCCCAGCGTGGTTTTGCCCGAGGCCGGCAGGCCAATGAGGTAGAGGTGGTTCATTCTTTGAATTAAAAATTAAAAACTATGAATTAAAAATTGCCGGAAGACGAGAGATAATACCGCCGACTTTCAATTCATAGTTTTTAATTGATTTTAACGCGTGGGTCGAGCAGGGCATACAGCATATCGACGGCGATGTTGACCAGCACGAAAATGGCCGCCACGAAAAGTGTGGCACCCATCACCACCGGAAAATCGAGGTTCTCCACTGCCCGCAGCGTGGTGGTGCCCAGGCCTTTCCAGTTGAAAATGTATTCGATGAAGAACGCGCCCGCCATGAGCGAGGCTAGCCAGCCCGACACGGCCGTAACCACCGGGTTGAGGGCGTTGCGCAGGGCGTGGCGCCACACCGTGCGGCCGGGGCTGAGGCCCTTGGCCCGCGCCGTGCGGATATAGTCCTGGCTCAGCACGTCGAGCATGCTGGAGCGCGTGAGCTGCATGATGACGGCCAGCGGGCGCACGCCCAGCGCCACGGCGGGCAGCAGTAGGTTGCGTAATACTAGGTGGCGCTCGGCCGTGAAAGGGTCGGTTTCGTAGAGTTGGCCGGTCAGGCTCAGGCCCGTCCAGTGGCTCCAGTAAAAGCCGAAGCTGACCGCAATGAGAATAGCCGCCACGAACGAGGGCACCGAAATACCTAGCACCGAAGTAGTTACCAGTACTCTGTCGAGCCACGACTGCGGCTTCAAGGCCGCCGCCACCCCTAGCGCAATGCCGCCCACCGCCGCCAGCAGCATGGCCGCCAGCGCCAGCCACAAAGTGCCCGGGAAGCGGTCGAGCAAAATGCTGAGCACATCCTGGTTGCTTTGAAACGAGCGGCGCAGGTAGGGCCACTTCAGCACCAGGGCGCGCGCGGGGCTCAGCGGTAGCAGCGCCACGCCGCCGTAGCGCGCCACCCCGGCCGAGTCGCGCGGGTGCACCCCCAGCGGCGAGGCATCGTTGAGGTACCCTAGCAAGCGGGTGGGCAGCGGCTGGTCGAGGCCGAGGTCGGCGTTGATGGCGGCCTTGGTGGCCACGTCGGTGCGCTGGCCGGCCAGCAGGGCCGCCGGGTCGCCGGGCAGCACGTTGAAGAGAAAGAAAACCGTGCAGGCCACGCCCACCAGCACGAGCAGGCCCTGGCCCAGGCGGCGCAGAAGAAAGGAGAGCATAGCGGGTAATGGGGTACTAGGTAATGAGGTAATAAGCAGTAAGATAGGTTGCAGATTAGCAGGCTGGCAGTACCTCATTGGCTTGCTGCCTACCTCATTACCTAGTACCCCATTACCTCCTAACTCATTTATTGCAACGCTTTCTCGACCTGGTACAGCGCCGGAATGTCGTGGTAATGGTACTTGGCCACCACCGTGCCCTTGTGCAGCACCAGCAGGCCGGGGTTCGAGCGAATGATGGACTTGAGCACCGTGGCATCGGCAAAGGCGTAGGGCGTGGCCAGGTTCACATCGTGGCGGAAGGAATCGAACTTGCCCGCCGCCGTGCTCGTGATGGTGAGCACGTCGATGTGCTTGCGCGACTTGCTGGCCTCGGCAAACAGCTTATTCAAATCGGCAAAGCGCTCGCGGTCGGCCTTATTGGTGTTCTGCACAATCAGAATCAGCTTGTTGCCACTGAGCACCTGCTTGGTAATATCATCGCCCTGCGGGTCGGTGATAACGAAATCGGTAATCGCGGGCGTCGATTGCAGCGGGTTGAGCACCGTCATGGCCTTGTATTTCCAGGTCGAATCGGTCGGAAACTGCTCGGCCTGCATCGTTTGGCCGTTGCGCTCGAAGGTGTACTGGTAGCGCGGCGCCTCGGCCGGTTTCATCAGCTGCGCAATGTTGTTGCCCACTTTGTAAGGCAAAAAGTCGAAGTACGGCAGGTGCCCCAGCGCCCGCACCCCAATGCCGATGGCTAGGGCACTGGCAAAGGTCATGGCCATGAGGCCGGTCATGCCCCGCACAAAGGCGCGCCGCAGGTGCTTCTGGTTGAAGAATACCACCGCCCACAGCCCCAGCAAGAACAAGTCCTTGGCAAACGACGTCCAGGGCGTGAGCTTGATAAAGTCGCCGAAGCAGCCGCAGTCCGTCACCTTGTTGAAGGCAGCCGAGTAGAAGGTGAGAAACGTGAAAAACACGAGCAGCCCCAACAGCGCCAGCAGCGTTTGGCGCAGCAAAAAGCGCAGCAGCAGCGACACGCCCAGAATAACTTCGAGCGAGCTCAGCGCCACGCTCAGGAAGCGGCTGCTGTTGTGCAGCGGGTCGAAAAGCCAGCTCAGCGCCGGCACATCGCCGCTGAACACCTCAAAGTATTCTTCGAGCTTGTAGGCTGTGCCCACCGGGTCGTTGAGCTTGATGAGGCCCGAAAAAATGAACAGCACGCCCAGCAGCGCCCAGCAAAAGCGGGTGACTTGGCGCATGGGTTGGGGAAGGTAAATCTTCATAAAACAGATAAGCAAAGGGCGTTGCACCCGGCTAGCCCCCTTACGGGCGCGGGGCGGCGGCGGGCGCTTCCTCCCGCAAAATGAGGGCAAACACGGCGTAGTTCAACATATCGCGGTAGCCGCCCTCCACGCTTTCGCTCACCAGGGCCGCGCCCCCAATGTTTTCGAGCTGCTTGATGCGGTGCAACTTCATGAGAATGAGGTCGGTGATGCTGCTCACGCGCATCTGGCGCCAGGCCTCGCCGTAGTCATGGTTTTTGGCCAATAAGAGCTCGCGGTTAAGGCCATTTTCGCGGTCGTAGGCGGCGGCTACCTCGGCGGGGGGCAGGTCGAGCGGCGCCTCGGGGGCTAGCCGCAGCTGCATGAGGGCGATGATACAGTAGTTGATGATGGCTACGAACTCCTCGTCCACCCCGTCGGCGATTTTCTGCACGCCCGTTTCCTGAATGGTGCGAATGCGGTTGGCCTTGATAAAAATCTGGTCCGTGACGGAGGGCAGGCGTAGGATGCGCCAGGCCGTGCCGTAGTCGTGGGTTTTGGCCAAAAACAGCGCGCGGCAGCGGCTCAGAAGCTGGTCGTAGTGGTCAAGAGTAGTCAAGCGAATGCGAAAACGAAGGAGTAAGAGCGAGCTGGCTAGGTGGCTTCCGCGAAAACCCTCCGCGCCTTCCGCGGTGAAACCAGCTGCCGGGAAAACCCCGGCAAGTTCGCCCGCAATGCCGGATATTTAACCCTTCGCGCTCCTCTCCCCACCCACCTGCCCTATGCTCGCTAGCCCCCCCGTACTCCTCGAACCCCCACAAAACCAGTCGTTCACCAACTCGCTGCGCAGCCCCCACGGCCGCCTGCTCGACCTGCGCCGGCCCCAGGTGCTGGGTATTCTCAACGTTACGCCCGATTCTTTTTACCCCGGCTCGCGGCTAGGCCCTGCTGATGAGGCTGCCCTGCTGCACCGCGCCGAAGCCATGCTAACCGCCGGCGCGGCGGCCCTCGACTTGGGCGGCTATAGCTCGCGCCCCGGCGCCGACGACATCAGCCCCGCCGAAGAAAAGAGTCGCCTGCTGCCCGCCCTGGCCGCGTTGCGCCGCGAGTTTCCGGCGGCCTTTATCTCAGTCGATACCTTTCGGGCCGGCGTGGCGGCCGAGGCCGTGGCCGCCGGCGCCGACCTCATCAACGACATTGGCGGCGGCACCCTCGATGCCGAGATGTTTGCCACCGTGGCTGGCCTGCGCGTGCCCTACTGCCTCATGCACATGAAAGGCACGCCCCAAACCATGCGCTCGCTGGCCCACTACGACGAGGATATTGTGCTGACCCTCCTGCGCTTCTTTCGCGGCCAGCTCGAAGCGCTGCGCCAGGCCAACGGCGGGCTAGCCCCCGCCGATGTGCTGCTCGACCCCGGCTTCGGCTTTGCCAAAACGCCCACCCACAACCACGCCTTGCTGCGCCGCCTGCCCGAGCTGGCGCCGCTGGGCCACGGCCTGCTGGTAGGCCTCTCGCGCAAGGCTATGGTGTACAAGCCCCTGGGGCTAGGCCCCGAAACGGCGCTCAATGGCACCACGGCGCTGCACGTGCTGGCTTTGCAAGGTGGGGCGCGCCTGCTGCGCGTGCACGACGTGGCCGAGGCCCGGCAAACCATCGAGCTGGTGAGCCGGAGGCCATAGCGGCGCCTGGGTGCCCGGCGGTATAGGCACCGCTAGGCACGCTGCCCCGGCTGTAGCCATCGGTGGGTCAGAGGCTTGCGGTGGGCAAGGGGCAGCGTTGCGCCGTGCTTGCCCCAAAAGGTGGTTTCTTTGCCCTTCCAACCGCCCGCACCTTGTCCCTCCCCTTCCCCTTTTATTTTTTGCACGTAGGGCTGGTCGATGTGGCCGACGTGCTGCTCGTGACCTGGCTGCTGTATCAGCTTTATAAGCTGCTGCGCGGCTCGGTGGCGCTCAACGTGGCGCTCGGGCTGCTGAGCCTCTACCTGGTGTATCTGGTGGTGAATGCGCTGGGGTTGGGGCTGCTCTCGGCCATTCTGGGGCAGTTTATGAGCGTGGGCGTGCTGGCCAGCATCATCTTGTTTCAGCAGGAAATCCGGCGGTTTTTGCTCAATGTGGGCAAGGCGGCCATGGAGAGCGGTGGCCCGTTGGGCTGGTGGCGGCGGCCCAGCGGCACCCCTAGTGGGGCCGCCAGCGTGGCGCCCTTCGTGGAGGCGGCCAACAGCCTGGCCAGCAAGGAAACCGGCGCCCTCATCTGCTTCACGCTCACCTCCGACCTCAGCTCCTACGCCGAGTCGGGCGACCGCCTCGATGCCGAGCCCAGCAAGCGCCTGCTGCTGGCTATTTTCAACAAGACTTCACCCCTGCACGACGGCGCCATCATTGTGGCCCAAGGCCGGCTGGTGGCCGCCCGCTGTATCTTGCCCGTGAGCCAAAACCCCGAGGTGCCCGCTTCGCTGGGCCTGCGCCACCGCGCCGCGCTGGGCCTCACCGAGGCCACCGATGCCGTGGTGCTGGTAGTGAGCGAAGAAACCGGCCAAATGAGCCTGGTGCGCCACGGCGAAATCCACCGGGGCCTCACGGCCGCCGAGCTCAAGGCCCGCTTGCAGCAGTGGCTGCTGGCCGAGGCCCGGCCGGCCTAGTTGGGAAGCAGCGCGGTTCCCGGCCGCGCGGGCAGCAAAAAGCTAGGCCCTTCGAAGTGAGTAGCGGGCTGCAAGTCAAGCTGCTGGTCGAGGCCGCTGACGTGCAGCTGGTGCAGCACCCCGGGCGGCAGGCCGCACCAGTGCAGCTGGGTGCCCGCCTGCTGGCTTTGGGCGTGGGCGCGCAGCAGGGCCTGCTGGCCCTGCTGGCTTAGCGAATACAGGTGCTGGCTGTCTATCCAGGCGTGGGCGGGGTGGCGCTCTAGTAGCTGCTGTATGCTGTGTACTAGGTGGTTGGCGTCGGCATCGCTGCAGCAGCAGCCGCGCAGGCTCAGGCCCACGCACTGGCGGTAGCTGCCCAGGTGAATGGTGAGCGTGCGGGTAGGCAGAATGAGGAGGAAAAACGTGTCATTCATAGCAGCAAGGAAGAATAGCAGGCAATGCTGCAAATATACAGGCGTAAAGAACTTGATTACCAGGGCATAAAACACGAATTTTCCTGCGTATTTATACGCATTTTTGCGTCAGGTACCAAGCTATTATGGGAAAACACTCGCCATACAGTTCAGCTACGTGTTTTTCCCGCCGGGCGGGTTTTTCCTGCGGTTTATCCCCGCGAAAACCCGCACAGGTGCTCCGTATTAGTTGGTAATTGCATTGAAAGATAAGCTTTTACTGATAAAATGTACGTCGTGAGTGGCTACTTCGCCGTTGCAAGGACTCAGGCACCAAGAGCACCGCAGCCATACTTTTCTCCCATTATATTCCCTTTTCTATGAAGCCGACTCTGAATTCGCAACCCGCTGGCCAAACGCCCCCGCCTTCACTCAAAACCCGCCCCGCCGCTCGTATCGGCGATGGCAGCCGCACCAGCCGCCGGGGCTTTGCCAGCATGGACCCCGCCGAGCAGCGCCGCATTGCCAGCGAAGGCGGCAAGGCCTCACACGCCAGCGGCCAAGGCCACAAGTGGACGGCCGAGGAAGCCCGCGAAGCGGGCCGCAAAGGGGGCCTCACCAGCCGCCGCGGCCCTAGCCGCACCACCGAAGCCAAGGCTCGGGCGGCCAAATAAGCCTCCCGCCCCAAAAAGGCCCGGCTCCTTTCCGCTTGCTGCGGAAGGGGCCGGGCCTTTTTGGGGCGGGGCTAGGCTAGTCGAGCAAGCCCTGCGTCACGGCCATCTTGATAAGGGCGGCCGTGTTTTTGGTCTGCGTTTTTTCCAGAATGTTCTGGCGGTGGGTTTCGATGGTGCGCTTGCTGGTAAAAAGCTTCTCGGCTATCTCATTGGTAGTGAGACCTTCGGAGAGCAGTTGCAGCACCTCGCTCTCGCGGCGCGAGAGGCGGCTAGCCTTGGCTACTTCTTCGGGCTCGTCGTCTTTGGCCAGCACTTTGCGCAGCATACTCAGGCCCAGGTCGCTGCACAAAAACTGCCGCCCGGCAATGATGGTCTGGATGGCCACCAGAATCTCGCCCTTTTCGGCGCTCTTGAGCACATAGCCCGCCGCCCCGGCATCAAACAGTTGGCCGATGTAGCGCTCATGCGCCAGCATACTCAGAATAAGAATACGCACTTGCGGAAACTCGGCGCGTAGGCGCAGGGTAGTGGCCAGGCCATCGAGCACGGGCATATTGGCATCGAGCATCACCACGTCGGCCGGGGTGGTGGGCAGGCGGTCGAGCAGCTCCTGGCCATTGCCGGCCTCGCCGACAATCTCAATATCAGGCTCGTTGGTGAGGAGCGCCCGCAGGCCATCGCGCACAATGGTGTGGTCGTCGACCAAAAAAATACGGCTCATGGCACGGGTTGCTAAGCAGCAAATATAAGTCCTACGAAAGTGACAGTATAATGGCTAATTAATTGGCAGCCAGTCACTATAAGGTCGAGCTTACTTCAGTACACCCAGCTCGTGGCCTACTTTCGTGAAGGCGGCAATGGCCTTATCGAGCTGCGCACGGGTATGCGCAGCACTGAGTTGCACCCGAATGCGCGCCTTGCCCTGCGGCACCACGGGGTAGTAGAAGCCCACCACGTAGATGCCCTCGTCGAGCATTTTGGCGGCGAAGTCCTGGGCCAGTTTGGCATCGTAGAGCATGACGGGCACGATGGGGTGCTCGCCGGGCGTGATGTCGAAGCCGGCGGCCGTCATCTTTTCGCGGAAGTATTGGGTGTTTTCCTCCAGCTGGTCGCGCAGGGCGGTGCTTTCGGTGAGCAGCTCCAGCACGCGCAGGCTGGCGCCCACGATGGCGGGCGCTAGGGTGTTCGAGAACAGGTAGGGCCGCGAGCGCTGGCGCAGGATTTCGATAATCTCCTTGCGGCCGCTCGTGAAGCCGCCCATGGCGCCGCCCAGGGCCTTGCCCAGCGTGCCGGTGATGATGTCAACGCGGCCCATCACGTCGCGGTACTCGTGGGTGCCGCGGCCGGTTTTGCCCAAAAAGCCCATCGAGTGGCACTCGTCTATCATCACCAGGGCGTCGTACTGGTCGGCCAGGTCGCAGATTTTGTCGAGCTGGGCGATGGTGCCGTCCATCGAAAACGAGCCGTCTGTGACGATGATGCGGTGGCGCATGCCGGCGGCCACGGCGTCCTGGAGCTGCTTTTCCAGGTCGGCCATGTCGTTGTGGGTGTAGCGGTAGCGCTTGGCCTTGCACAGGCGCACGCCGTCGATGATGCTGGCGTGGTTCAGCGCGTCGGAAATAATGGCGTCGCGCTCGTCAAACAGCGGCTCGAATACGCCGCCGTTGGCGTCGAAGGCCGCCGCGTAGAGAATGGTATCCTCGGTGCCCAGAAACTCGGCCAGCTTGGCTTCGAGCGCCTTGTGAATATCCTGGGTGCCGCAGATAAAGCGCACCGAACTCATGCCGTAGCCGTGGCTGTCGATGGTAGCCTTAGCGGCTTCCACCACAGCCGGGTGCGAGCTGAGGCCCAGGTAGTTGTTGGCGCAGAAGTTGAGCACGTCGCCCGCCTCCTGGGTGTCGATTTCGGCGCCCTGGGGCGAGGTAATCACGCGCTCTTTCTTGTAGAGGCCCGCGTCTTTTATTTCCTGAAGTTGCTGCTGAAGGTCAGCCTGAAGAGTGCCGTACATGGGTGGTGGGGGAGAAAGCTAAATAATCAAAAAAAAGGGCTAAACAGCCGGCGCGAAAGCAAGTCGCCGGGGAGCCAGGCGTAGCGTTGCGACACCGTAGTGGCTAGGGTGCCGGGTAGCAGGGTGTGCAAAACGAAGTGGTCGCAAAGCAAATTAGTAACGACTAGCTCGGTGCCGTTGGCAAAGGTCAGAACTGAATAGCTATAATCGGCGCTGGCCGCGCCCGCGCGGGCCGGATGATGATGAGTAAGTTGTACCACATCAGTCGATTCAAAATTGAGGCAGAAATCGCGGTTGCGATAAGTTGCCGTTTTTTGCGTCCGATTGAAAACAAGAACGGCGCGGCCATCGTGCCGCCAATACGTCCATAACAAGCGAAAACCAGGAAATTGCCACCAGGCCGCCGGCAATAAAATTCCTAGCACCAGCAGCGAGGCCGCCCCCAGTGCCCGCACGGCGTAGCCCGCCGCCAGGCCGAGACTCAGCCCGAAAGCCGTCTGAAAAGCGTCCATAGTAGGCGGGGCAATAGCCAGGCATCGCAGGCCGCACGACGGGCCGGGCCAGCTTTTTGGCCTGAAAATACTCCTGCGCGCCCAAAGCCAGCGGCAGGCCGATGACCAGCAGGAGCATCCCTATTATGCCGACAGTTTCTTCGCTCATAGCCCCGGGCTTTCGTAGTAGATAGCTGCGCAGCTATCGCCCGGCTAGCCCCGGCGTTACGGGCTAGCTGGGTTTTTACCGGCCCGCCGGCGGGCGGTTTGTGAAAAACGCCTGCACGCCGGCCCGGCCGCTGGCCATGAGCTGCTGCTTTTGGGCGCTCGAAATCCGCTTAATTTTCGGGCTGAAGCCCAAGAAGTTGATGCTGATGGTGCGCTGCCAGTCGGCGGGCGCCACGGGGTTAAGGTTTTCGAGGGCCACGGTGTAAAGGGCGCCCACGTAGGTGTTGAAGTCGGTGATGGCGTAGGGGGCGAGCTGCTGGCGGCCGGTGGCGGTGGTGTCGCAGGCAATCTGGTCGGCGCGGTCGAGGCGCAGGCCCAGGGTTTCGGGGTTGAAGACGTTGCCGCGCGTGTCGGGGCTAGCGGTGGCGGCGAGGGCGCCGGGCAGGTAGCGCGGCTTGTCGAAGAGGTCGATGGGGTAGTTGGCCAGCAGGCCGCCATCCACGAGCACCTGCACGGGCTGGCCGGGCACGGGCGGGCCGGTGATGACGTGGTTCTGGCCATCGAGCAGTACCGCCCGGAAGTAGAGCGGAATGCTCATGCTGATGCGCACGGCGTCGGCCACGCGCATGGTGGGGGTGGTGTCGTGGCTGAACACCTGGGTGCGCTGGGTGGTGAGGTTGGTGCCGGTGGTGTAGAGGTCGCGGTAGCGGCCGGGCTGGGCCAGGGCCAGCGCGTGCAGCTCGGCCAACGTAAGATTAGGCTGCTGGGTTTTGCGGGCCACCAGCTCGCTGAGGTACTCGCTGAACTCGTCGCCGCGGTACCAGCCGTACTGCTTCACCAGCCGGTGCGTGCCGCCAAAAAAGATAAACCGGCCATCGTTGAGCCGCTGCACGGGGGTAGCGTTTACCACGGCCACGATTTCATCGGGCGAGTAGCCCACCGCCAGCAGCGCCGCCTGAATGGCGCCCGCCGAGGTGCCGCCCACCCGCTCGATGCTGGCTAGCACGCCCCGGCTTTCCAGCTCCTGCAAGGCCCCACCATAGGCAATGCCCCGGATGCCGCCGCCCTCCAGCACGAGGTTGCGGTAGGGTGAGGGGCTAGCCGGCGCCTGGGCACGGGCGGGAAAAGCGTGGCCCAGGAGGACCGCTAGGGCACTAAGCACCAAGGAGAATCGGGTAAGCATCGGCTAAAGATACCAGTTGGTCCGGTGGGCGTGGCCCCGCACTTCAAACTCCGGCCCTAGCCCCGGCCGTATCTTTGCGGCCTGCCCTTCCCACCCCTCCCTCACCCCGATTTGTATTTCATGCAAACCTCGCCCGGCGACACTGCCACCCCCCGCCTCCCCGGTACCGTTCTCGTTATTGGCGCCTGCGGCCAGCTCGGCCTCGAGCTCACCGCCGCCTTGCGCCAGCGCTACGCGCCCGAGGCCGTGGTAGCCGCCGACGTGCGCCCGCCCCAGGCCCCCGAGGCGCTGGCCGGCGGCCCTTTCGAGCTGCTCGATGTGCTCGACCGCCCGCGCCTGGAGGCGCTGGTGCAGCAGTACCAGCCGGTGCAGATATACCACCTGGCTGCCCTGCTTTCAGCCACGGCCGAGAAAAACCCCGCCTTTGCCTGGAAGCTTAACATGGACGGCCTGCTGAACGTGCTGAGCCTGGCCGTGGAGTACAAGGTGCCGCAGGTGTACTGGCCCAGCTCCATCGCCGTGTTCGGGCCCGACACGCCCCGCGAGCACACGCCGCAGCTCACCCTCATGAACCCCAACACGGTGTACGGCATCAGCAAGCTGGCCGGCGAGCAGTGGTGCGAGTGGTACCACCGCCACCACGGCCTCGACGTGCGCAGCCTGCGCTACCCCGGCCTCATCGGCTACAAGAGCCTGCCCGGCGGCGGCACCACCGACTACGCCGTGGACATCTACCACAAAGCCGTGGCCGGCCAGGACTTCGAGTGCTTCCTCAAGGAAGATACCTACCTGCCGATGATGTACATGCCCGACGCCCTCAAGGCCACGCTCGACCTCATGCACGCCCCGGCCGAGAATATTAAAGTGCGCACCAGCTATAACCTGGGGGCCATGAGCTTCTCGCCGGCCGAGATTACGGCTGCCATTCAGCAGGAAATGCCCAATTTCCACGTCACGTACCAGCCCGATGGCCGCCAGGCCATTGCCGACTCGTGGCCGGCTAGCATCGACGACACCGCTGCCCGCCAGGACTGGGGCTGGGCGCCGGAGTACGACCTGGCGAAGATGACGCACGATATGCTGGCCCACCTGCGCGAGCCGGTGGTGGCCTAGCCCGCCTCAGCCAAGTAGTTTTTGCTGATGCCGGCTAGCCCCATCGCCCCCGCCGAGCCGCTCGCCCCGCCAGTTGCCGCCCCTGGGCGCAACAACAATTTCAACTTCCTGCGGCTGCTGTTTGCCCTGCTGGTGCTGGTGGCCCACGCCCCCGAGCTGGCCGATGGCAACCGCAGCCGCGAGCTGCTCACGCGCGTGTTCCATACCCTGAGCTTCGGCGAGGTGGCAGTTGATGGCTTCTTTTTGCTCAGCGGCTACCTCATTGTGCAGAGCTGGGAGCGGGGCGCGGGGCTCTGGGATTTTACCCGGAAGCGGGTGCGTCGCATCTACCCGGCGTTTGTGGTAACTTGCCTGGTGAGCGCCCTTGGGCTAGCGCCGCTGGCGGTGCCTAGCGTGCGGGCCTACTTTGCGCAGCTCGACTACGGGCAATTGGCCAGCACCACCCTGCGGCTCGAGCAGCCTCAAGTGCCGTTGGTGTTTGCGGGCACACCGTTTCCGCTTATCAATGGGGCCATGTGGTCGATTGCCTACGAGGTGCGCTGCTACGCGCTGGTGGCGCTGGTGGGCTTGCTGCTGCGGCGCTGGCACCGCTGGCTGTGGCTGGCCCTAATGGGTTTTGCGCTGGTCATGCTGCCTTTGCATGAGCAGGTTAACCGCTGGGAATTTCCGTGGCGCGAGGCGCTTATCAAGTCGCCCGAGGAGTTTTTTCGGCTGTTGGCGTTCTTTGCCGTGGGCGCCTGCTTCTACTTGTTCCGCGGCTTTATTGTGCTGCGGGGGCGCTGGGCGGCGGGGGCCGCGCTGCTGCTGCTGGGTTTGCTGCTGCTGCCCAAGTTTGCCGCGCTGGGGCTAGCCACGGCCGGGGCCTACGCGCTGTTTTGGGTAGCATTTGCGCCGCTTACCGCCCTCGATGGCTTCAAGCGGCTCACCGATATTTCGTATGGCCTCTACCTCTACGGCTGGCCCGCGCAGAAGCTACTGAGCGGGTACTTTCCCACGGTATCGGTGTGGGGGCTGCTGCCCGCGGTGATGGGGCTAGCCAGCCTGGCCGGTTACCTCAGCTGGCACTTCGTGGAGGCGCCCTGGCTCCGCAAAAGCCCCGGCCCTAGCGCTGGCCGCCCAGCCGCTGCGGCCAGCCCAGCAGCCGCGAGGTAAGCAGCGGCACCCCAAAAGTGGCAATGGTAAGCACCGTGAGGCCGACGTCGGCGGCCTCGCCTTCCAGAAAAACGCTCACCGGGTGGTTGGGTGCGAAGTGCTCAACCAGCGAAAGCACCAGCTTGAGCCCCAGAATGCCGATAACCACGAAGGCCGCCGTTTCGAGAAACGGGTACTTGCCCATCAGCCCCACAAAAACCTGTGCCACCAGCCGCATGGCCAGGATGCCGATAAACACGCCCGTGCACACCAGGATGAGGTTGTTGCTGAACGCTACCACGGCAAACACATTGTCGATGGAAAAGGCCACGTCCATGAGTTCAATCACGGCCACGGTGGCCCAAAACGGCCCTAGCAGGCCCAGCGTGCGGCGGTAGAGCCAGCTTTTTTGCTTGTCGGGCGCGCCTTCTTCCTCGTGCTTGGTGCTGCGAAAGTAGTTGAGACACAAGTACAACAAGTAGAGCCCACCCAGCGGCTTCAAATACCAGAAGCCCACCAGGTACGAGGCAAACAGTAGGCAGACTCCCCGAAACAGGTACGCCCCAAAAATGCCGTAGCGCAGCGCCTGCTTGCGCTGGGCGGCGGGCAAGTCGCTCACCAGCGTGGCCAGCACGGCCGCATTATCCACCGATAGCAGGCTTTCGATAATGAGGAGGTTGCCTATCACGGCCAGCGAAGGCAGCGGGTGGTCGATAATATCCTGCAGCTGAGCGTACATCGAGAAGGAAAGCAGAATTTGGAGGATAGAAAGAAATACCAGGGTGCAAGGCCCACGCCTGGTATAGTCCAGCCCGCCGCTTTTAGCGTAGATGGCCCCAAAACTGCGACAAAATCCCGGTATCCGCGCATGATAGTGAATCCCACCCCCACCGGCTGGCAAATAATTTACCAACAAGCCCACGCCCTGCTGGCCGCCCAGCTAGCCTGGCACTGGCCGCCCTTCTTGCCGGCCGACCGCTGGGTGGGTTTGCTGGCGGCTACTGCCCAGCACGACGATGAGCAGGCGGCCTGGCACGGGCGCGGCGGCCACCACGGCCTCACGCCCGCCGGCGCCCCGGCCAACTTTACGCAGCAGGCCTTCTCCATCGAGCAGGCCACGGGGGTGCTGCACGCGGCCCGGTTTCAGGGGCGCTGGCGCAGCCTGCTCACCAGCCTGCACCTGAGCACGCTGTACGAGCCGCTGCGGGGCAGCAAGCCCGAAACCACCGCTTTTCTCGACGAGCTGCGTACCCGGCAGGAGCGCTGGCAGAAAGAGCTGCGCCTCAGCAAGGCCCAGGTGCACCAGGCCTACGACCTGCTGCACTGGTGCGACCGCCTTTCGCTCATTCTGTGCCGCCTGGAACTGCCCGAGATGGGCCGCGCCGTCGAAATTTATCCGGACCCGCTTGGGCACGGCCGGCGCACCACGCACCTGGTGCGGCAGCCCGGCGGCGAGGGCACGCCGGTGGTGGTAAGCCCCTGGCCCTTTGCCGCTAAAGAATTGATAGTGACGGTAGAAGCCAAGCAATTGCACCAGCTTCAGTTTCGCGACGATGCCGAGCTGGCCATTGCCCTCAGCTACGGCCCCACCCAAACCCTGAGCTGGACTTTGCGGGAGGGCTAGCGCATTTATTTCAAAAAATAATGGGGCAAAATGCCGGGCCGCCCGTATTTGGGGCTAGTATCTGCTGCTGCCCCGGCCCTTGGCCGGGACGGGGCACTCCCCTAAAGACCTCCCATGGCGCGCTACCAATTCTCCGATATCCTGGCCCTAGTTAAGGCCACGGCCACCGAGTTCAGCGACAACAACGCCTTCCGGCACGCGGCGGCGTTGTCCTATTATACTATTTTTTCGCTGCCACCGCTGCTGCTCATCGTCATCACCTCGGCGAGCGCCGTATATGGCGGCGAGGCGCTTACTGGCCAGATTTATGGTCAGATAAAGGGCCTGGTGGGGGCCGAGTCAGCGGCGTTTTTGCAGGAAAGCATTGCCAAGTTTACCCTCCAGCAAAAAACGGGGCTAGCTACGGCCATCGGCCTGGGCACGCTCATTTTTGCCGCCACTACTTTTTTTGTCACCCTGCAGGAAAGCATCAACGACATCTGGAACCTGAAGGTCAAGACCAAGGGCATCGGCGTGGGCCAATACCTGCGCCAGCGTGTGCTCTCGTTCGGCCTCATCCTGAGCGTGGCGCTGCTGCTGCTGCTCTCGTTCGTAATCAGTGCGTTTCTGGGTATTTTCACTGGCTACCTACAGCGCATTCTGCCCGATATTGGCCTCATTGCCATTCGGTTGGTTGATATTGTGCTCTCGCTGGTCGTAACGACGGTACTCTTCGGCATGATTTACCGCTTTCTGCCCGACGCCATTATCCGGTGGCGCGATGTGGGCATTGGCGCGTTCATTACGGCAGTGCTCTTTATTTTGGGTAAATACCTGATTTCCTTTTATATATCCAAAGCTGACCCGGGCTCGGCGTTCGGGGCGGCGGGCTCGGCCATTGTGCTGCTGGTCTGGATTTACTACTCCTCGCTCATCATCTTCTTCGGGGCCGAGTTCACCCAGGAATTTGCCGATGCCTACGGCCAGAAAGTGCAGCCCCGCGCCTACGCCGTACGCATCGAGCAACGGGAGGTACCGCCCGGCGAGTCGGAGAATGAGAAGGCTAGCGGCCGCCCGCCCAGCACGGGTAGCTGGCGCGGCTAGCCCTGCTAGCCATGCCGTGGCGGCGCTTACCTTCGGGCCATGAAACACGCGCTACTAGGCTGTATAGCAACATTTGCCAGCCTGCTGCTGCCCGGCCGGGCGGCGCAGGCCTCGGCCTTGCCCATCGACACCGTGGCCGGCCAGGCCCATTTCACGCGCCTGATGAGTGCGGGCATGTGCACCCGGCTGACGCAGGAAAGCCAAAAGACCGACCTGAGCAAGCTCACGGGAGCGGAAAGCGAGGCGCTGCTCAAGCGCCTGATGCTGGGCGCGATGGGCGATAACTTCACCGAGTTCAGTGGCCTGATGGAAAAGGTGGGCCAGGGCCAGGGCGCCGCCCTGGGCCGGGCCATCGGCGAGCAGGCCGTGGTAGATATGGTGCAGCACTGCCCCAGCGCTGGCCCGCTGATAGCTAAAATCGGGAGCAGCCATATGCAGGGCAACCTCGAAATATCGACCACCGAGCGCAGTGTGTTGCTACCCATCACGCAAGCGGCCTGCCAGCGCCTCGACGCCGAAAACGCCAAGCAGCCCTTCGCCAAGCTCACTGCTGCCCAGCGCAGCGCCCAGATAGAGCAGGCGCTGAGCGGCGCGCTCCTCAGCAACTCGCAGGCCCTAGCCGAGCAATATGGCGATGAGGTGATGGAAGACCAGGCGCAGGGCGAAGAAATCGGCAAGAAAGTAGCGCTCCTCATGCTTGAAGTCTGCCCGACCTACATCATGGAAATTGGCCGCGACGAGATTGCCCGCAAGCAGCAGGCGGCCCAGGCGCCCAAGGCTGCTGCCCCCGCCGCCCGCAAAGCGCCCGCCAAGGCCCGCCCGCTAAAGTCAGGTAGCCGGCGCTAGCTCAGGCAGGTAACTGGCTATTTATTAGAGAGTTAAGTCGAAGGTGTCGAAGCAAGAGGCGGCCGGCTAGCATCCGTTGTTTCGCTAAATAGATTTGCAACTAAGGGGTGCGGTCGCGGCATCTTTGCGGCGGTCGCTTGCTACTTCCGGGCGGCCGTTTCGCTATGCGCTTACCCCTACTTTCGGGTGCCCTCTTATTAGCCCTGTCGGCGCGGGCTCAGCAGCCGGCCCTGCCGGGCGCTCCGCAACCTCCGGCTAGCCCACCCGTGGGCACCCCGCCGCCCCCCATGCGCACGGCCGAACTGCCTACGGCCAGCGTCATCGGCCATCCCGGCGAGGTTATCGGCCAGACGTACACCGTCGAAACGGTGGGCGGCACGCAGTTCAACGGCGTGCTGCGGACCGTTTCCGAAGAAGCCCTCACCTTCGAAACCCGCGAGCTGGGCGTGGTGACGGTGCCGCGCCTGAGCCTGCGCCAACTCACCAACCAGACGCCCGAGCAGGCCCGGCGCGGCTTCAACTACGTGGGCAATGGCACCCACATGTTCCTGGCCCCCACGGCCCGCAACCTGCATAAGGGCGAAGGGGAAGCACAGATTATCAATATCTTCCTGGGTGAAATCAATTATGGTATCACCGATAACATTTCGCTGGGGCTGCTGGTGCCGGTCATTCCCTTCCTTGGCATTCCGGCCCTGGCCATCACCCCCAAGTTCAGCGTGCCGCTCAACGATAAGCTGCGCGTGGGGGCAGGTGTACTTTACGGCTTCACCACGGGCGTCGGTGGTGGTGGCGGCGAAAGCGCTGGCCTGGGCTACGGGCTGGCCACCTACGGCTCGGCCGATACCAACGTCACGCTGGGGCTGGGCTACGGCTTTGCCGGCGGCAACGTGGGCAGCACGCCGGTGGGCATTGTGGGGGCCAACGTGCGACTCTCACGCCTGTTCACGCTCGTCAACGAAACATACTTGGTCAACTTCGACCAAAGCGGCGGTTTTGGGGGGCTAGCTGGCCTGCGCTACGCCACGCCCCGCTTCAGCGGCAGCCTGGGCGCGCTGTATTTCACCTCGCGTTACGACAGCGGCATTTACCCCGCTTACCTCGACGTAGCCTTCCGCTTCGGCAAAATCAAGCTGCGGTAACGGGCAGCAAAAAGTCCCGCTGGCTAGGCTAGCGGGGCTTTTTGCTGAGGTAAGAGAGGAGCTAGGCCGCCTCAGCTTTCTCCTTATTGGCCAGCTGGCCGCAAGCGGCGTCGATGTCTTTGCCCCGCGAGCGGCGGATGTTGGTTTGTACGCCACGGTCGGCCAGGTACTTGTGGAAGGCCGTGATTTTGTCAGCCTCCGCATTCTGGTAAGCCGCGTTTTCGATGGGGTTATACTCGATGAGGTTAATCTTGCAGGGCAGCCATTTTGAGATGGTGTAGAGCTCGGCGGCGTCTTCCAGGCCATCGTTAAAGTTCTCGAATACAATGTATTCGTAGGTAACTTTGCGGCCAGTTTTCTGGTGGTAGTACTGCAAAGCGTCCTTAAGAGCCGCCAGCGAGTTGGCCTCGTTGATGGGCATAATCTCGTTGCGCTTCACGTCGTTGGGGGCGTGCAGGCTAAGGGCGAGGTTGGCTTTTACGTCATCATCAGCCAGCTTCTTTATCATCTTAGCGATGCCGGCCGTGCTGATGGTGATGCGGCGCGGGGCCATGTTCAGCCCGTCGGGCGCCGTGATGCGGCGTACGCTTTCCACCACATTGGCGTAGTTGAGCAGCGGCTCGCCCATGCCCATGTACACGATGTTGGTGAGCGGCGTGCCATACTGGGCTTCGCACTGCTCCCGAATACGCACCACCTGGTCATATATCTCGGCCGCGTCGAGGTTGCGCTTGCGGTCCATGTAGCCAGTGGCGCAAAACTTACAGGTGAGCGAGCAGCCCACCTGCGACGAGATGCAGGCCGTCATGCGCGTATCGTGCGGGATGAGCACGCCCTCCACGATGTTGCCATCGTGCAGCCGAAAAGCCGACTTGATGGTGCCATCGTTCGAGAGCTGCTGGTTTTGCACGGCCACACCATTAATGACGAAATGCCGGGCTAGCAACTCGCGGGTGCTCAGCGAGATATTGTTCATTTCCTCAAACGAGCCGGCCGTATTTTTCCACAGCCACTCCGTCACCTGCTTGGCACGGAAAGGCTTTTCCCCGTGCTCTACCATGAACGCCTTGAGGTCGTCGGGCGAGGTTTTGCGGATGTCGCGTTTAGCGGGGGCGAGTTCGAGTTCCAGTAACATAGTGCAAAAATACAACAGCTCAGGCGCTTGGGTTCCCATAGGAAGCGGAGAACTTTTGTAGACCTAGGTGTATTTTGCCGAAGCAACTCCTTTTGGGATTTCTAATGAGCCACCAACAGATTATTGAGGAAACCAGCCAGCTACTTGCCGAGTTGTCAGAAGCCCAGGCGGCCGAAGTGCTAGACTTTGCGGCCTTTTTGCGCCAGCGCCAGCAGGCGCGGCTTGCGGCCGAGGAGGCGTTGCTCAGGCAGCAGATTCGACAACACGTAGAGACGGCTAGTGCGTTTGCCTTTTTACACGACGAAGCCGAAGACGTTTATTCGCTGGCCGATGTGAAGTTTCGCTACGACGCCCCGCCTGCCGATGCAGCCGAGTAAGGGGGATATCGTCCTGCTCGATTTTCCGTTTTCGGATTTGAGTGGGCAGAAGGTGCGGCCGGCACTGGTGCTGGTGGTGCGCCGTTCCGAGGTCACAGTGGCTTTTATTTCCTCGCAGGTGGTTAAGGCTGAGCCAGATGACCTGGTGCTGCCGCCCGCTGCTCATACCGGACTTACCAAGCCGTCCTTTCTGCGGCTATCCAAAGTGGCTACCCTCGACCGGCACCAGATTAAGCATGGCATGGGCCGGCTAGCTCCCGCCGAACTGACCCAGGTGAATACCAGGATGCGACAGATTTACCAGCTCTGGGCTTTCTGGTCGCCTAATAAAATTCCGGCAAAAGCAGCCTAATTCAGCCAACGCACAGCTTTCGCCGCCTACCTTCGCCCCGTAAACTTTAGGGGTGCTTTGCTACGGCAAGGCTGAGACGATACCCTCCGAACCTGAACCAGGTAATGCTGGCGAAGGGAAAAGTACTGGACCGCTTTGCGGCTGCCTTGTGGGGCTAGCCGTGGCTGGCGCCGCCTATTGTTTATGGCCTTCCCTTGTCTCAACTACTCCTAGTTGCATGGTTTGCTACGTAAACAATTCGGCCCACGAGGCCACTGAAAACCAGCCGCTCGCCGAGCTGCTGACCGCGCTAGGTCAGGCCCAGACGCGCGGCCTCGCGGTGGCCGTCAACGACGCCGTGGTGCCCCGCGCCGAGTGGGCTAGCCACGCCGTGCAGCCCCACGACCGCATCCTGCTTATTCGCGCCACCCAGGGGGGCTAGGCGTGAGCCAGCCTCTTTTCTACCCCATCCAGCCCACGATGAAGAAAAAAGACCAAGCCCCCCAGCAAACGCTGGTGGAGCGCCAGCCCCTCACCGGCTCGCGCAAGATTTACGTGCCCGGTACGCTCTACCCGAACATCCGGGTGGCGATGCGCGAAATCGCGCTGGCCGACACCGAGCGCAAGTTCGATTTCGGCTTCCCCTCGGAGCAAAACCCGCCCGTGACGGTGTACGACACCAGCGGCCCCTATACCGACCCCAGCGTCGAAATCGACTTGAAAAAAGGCCTGCCGCGCCTGCGCCAGGAGTGGATTCTGGGCCGTGGCGATGTAGAGCAGCTAGCCGGCACCTCTTCCGAGTACGGCCAGCAGCGCGCCGCCGACCCTAGCCTCGACCACCTGCGCTTCGAGCACATAGCCGCGCCGCTACGCGCCAAGCCGGGTGCCAACGTGAGCCAGATGCACTACGCCAAGCAGGGCATTATCACGCCCGAGATGGAGTACATCGCCATCCGCGAAAACCAGCGCTTCGACCAGCTGCCGGCCAACGACCCGCTGCGCACGCAGCACCGCGGCCACAGCTTCGGGGCCAACACGCCCGAGGGCCACATCACGGCTGAGTTTGTGCGCCAGGAAGTGGCCGCCGGCCGCGCCGTAATTCCGAGCAACATCAACCACCCGGAAAGCGAGCCGATGATTATTGGCCGCAACTTCCTGGTGAAAATTAATACCAATATCGGCAACTCGGCCGTTACGTCATCCATTGAGGAAGAGGTAGATAAGGCCGTGTGGAGCTGCCGCTGGGGCGGCGACACGCTCATGGATTTGAGCACGGGCAAGAACATTCACGAAACCCGCGAGTGGATTATCCGCAACTGCCCGGTGCCGGTGGGCACGGTGCCCATTTATCAGGCCCTCGAAAAGGTAAACGGCAAGGCCGAGGACCTGACCTGGGAGCTATTCCGCGATACGCTCATTGAGCAGGCCGAGCAGGGCGTGGACTACTTCACCATCCACGCGGGCGTGCTGCTGCGCTACGTGCCCCTGACCGCCAAGCGCGTGACCGGCATCGTGTCGCGCGGCGGCTCTATTATGGCCAAGTGGTGCCTGGCGCACCACCAGGAAAGCTTCCTCTACACGCACTTTGAGGAGATTTGCGAGATTATGAAGGCCTACGACGTGGCCTTTTCGCTGGGCGATGGTCTGCGCCCCGGCTCCATCGCCGATGCGAATGATGAGGCGCAGTTTGCCGAGCTCGAAACCCTGGGCGAGCTGACTAAAATCGCCTGGAAGCACGATGTGCAGGTGATGATAGAAGGCCCCGGCCACGTGCCCATGCACCTCATTAAGGAGAACATGGACAAGCAGCTGAAGGAGTGCCACGAGGCGCCCTTCTATACGCTGGGGCCGCTGACCACCGACATCGCCCCGGGCTACGACCACATCACGTCGGCCATCGGCGCGGCCATGATTGGGTGGTTTGGCACCGCCATGCTCTGCTACGTGACGCCTAAGGAGCACCTGGGCCTGCCCAACAAGCAGGACGTGAAGGACGGCGTAATTGCCTACAAAATCGCGGCCCACGCCGCCGACCTCGCCAAGGGCCACCCCGGCGCGCAGTACCGCGACAATGCTCTTAGCAAGGCCCGCTTCGAATTCCGCTGGGAAGACCAGTTCAACCTCTCGCTCGACCCCGATACGGCCCGCGAGTACCACGATGAAACCCTGCCCGCCGAGGGCGCCAAGGTGGCGCACTTCTGCTCGATGTGCGGCCCACACTTCTGCTCGATGAAAATTACGCAGGAGGTGCGCGACTACGCAGCCACCCAGGACCTCACGGCCGCCCAAGTGCTCACCGAAGGCATGCGCGAGAAATCGCGCGAGTTTGCAGAGCGAGGTAGCGAGATTTATCTATAAACGTCTGTCATGCAGAGCGCAGCGAAGCATCTCGCTCGCATCGTTGGGCTCGTGACCCTAGCGTCAGCACGCGAGATGCTTCGCTGCGCTCTGCATGACATTCTTTAATACCCTCCTAATGTCCCAGCCTATCCGCCCCTACGCCCTCACCATTGCCGGCTTCGACCCAAGCGCCGGGGCCGGCGTGCTGGCCGATGTGAAGACTATGGAGGCCAGCGGGGTGTACGGCCTGGCTGCTTGCACTGCCCTCACGGTGCAAAATGACGTGGCGTTTGAGCGGGTGAGCTGGGTGGGGCTAGCCGACATGCAAGACCAGATTCAGGCGCTGCTAGCCCGTTTTCCGGTCGGTTTTATAAAGATTGGCTTAATCGAAAGCCTGCCGATACTGCTAGAGTTAATTCGCTGGCTGAAAGCGCAAAACCCAGCCGTGCGCCTCGTCTGGGACCCGGTGCTGAAGGCCACGGCCGGCTACGAGTTTCACGCCCGGCCCGATGCCGATTTGCTGCAAGCCATCTGCCGCGAGCTGGCGCTTCTCACCCCCAACCGGCCCGAGGCCCTACGCCTGCTGCCCGCCGCTAGCCCCGAGGCGGCGGCCGAGGTGCTGGCCGCCTGGTGCCCGGTGCTGCTGAAAGGCGGCCACGCCGACGGCGACTTTGCCACCGACGTGCTGCTGACGCCCGCCGCGCGCCACACGCTGGCTAGCCCGCGCCTGCCGCACGGCGAGAAGCACGGCAGCGGCTGCGTACTGTCGGCGGCTATTCTGGCCCGGCTAGCCCTGGGCGACGACTTAGCCGCCGCCTGCCGGCAGGGCAAAGCCTACACGGCCGTCTTTTTGGGCAGCAACGACACGCTGCTAGGCTATCATTTTAGAAGCTAAATACTATGATAATCAGTAATCTGCAGTATATCACCACCAGCGCCCAAGCAGCCGAGCTGGCCTGCCGGGGCGGCGTGCGCTGGGTGCAGCTCCGCGTTAAAAACCTGCCCGCGGCCGAGTGGAAGCAGCGTGCCCGCGATGTGCAGGCCGTGTGCCGCCACCACGGCGCCACGCTCATCATCAACGACAACCCGCAGCTAGCCCTCGAAATCGGGGCCGACGGCGTGCACCTGGGCCAGCAGGATATGCCTCCGGCCGAGGCGCGGGCGCTGCTGGGGCCCGCTGTTATCATCGGCGGCACGGCCAACACCTTTGCCGATATCGAAGGGCTGGTGGCGGCGGGCGTCGATTATATCGGGCTGGGGCCGTTTCGCTTCACCACGACCAAGGAAAAGCTGAGCCCGATTTTGGGGCTGGATGGCTACGCCAAAATCATGGCGCAGTGCCGGGCGGCGGCTTTCCCGACGCCCGTTGTCGGTATCGGGGGCGTTGAGCTAGCGGATGTAGCGGCGCTGCTGGCCGCCGGCCTGCAGGGCGTGGCCGTGTCGGGCGCCATTGGGGGCGCGGCTAGCCCTGCGGAGGCGGCGCGGCTTTTTGTGAAAGAATTATCTGGCTCTCAGTTAATAGCAAGCTTATGACAACCCAACCGCTGGTAATTGCCGGCCGCACGTTCACCTCGCGCCTGTTCACGGGCACGGGCAAGTTCAGCTCGTCGGCCCTGATGGAGGAAGCCCTGCTCGCCTCCGGCTCAGAGCTGGTGACGGTAGCCCTTAAGCGCGTAGACGTGGCCGCTGCCGACGACGACATTTTGCGCCACCTTGCTCACCCGCAGCTCCAGCTGCTGCCCAATACCTCGGGCGTGCGCACGGCCAAGGAGGCCATATTCGCCGCCCAGCTAGCCCGCGAAGCGCTCGAAACCAACTGGCTCAAGCTCGAAATTCACCCCGACCCCAAGTACCTGCTGCCCGACCCCATCGAGACGCTACGCGCCGCCGAGGAGCTAGCAAAGCTGGGCTTTGTGGTGCTGCCCTATATCCACGCCGACCCCGTGCTCTGCAAGCGCTTGGAAGAAGTAGGCGTGGCCGCCGTAATGCCGCTCGGCTCGCCCATCGGCTCCAATAAAGGCTTGCTGACCAAAGAGTTTCTGGAAATTATTATCGGCCAAAGCAAGGTGCCCGTGGTAGTCGATGCCGGCATCGGCGCACCCTCGCACGCCGCCGCGGCCCTCGAAATGGGCGCCGATGCGGTGCTCGTGAACACGGCCATTGCCGTGGCCGGACAGCCGGTAGCAATGGCTAGGGCCTTCAAAATGGCGGTGGAAGCTGGCCGCTTGGCGTACGAGGCACGGCTAGCCGCGCCCGTGACGCATGAGGCCGTAGCTAGCTCGCCGCTCACGGCGTTTTTGGATTAAAATACTGAAATTTCTATGAGCTTCCGCCCCGTTTTTGAAGCCCACGCCTGGGACGATGTCAAGGCCAGCATCTATGCCAAAACGGCGGCCGATGTGGAGCGCGCCCTCACCGCGCCGCGCCGCACGCTGGAAGACTTCAAGGCGCTGATTTCGCCCGCCGCCGCGCCGTACTTGGAGCAGATGGCGCAGGCTAGCCACCGCCTCACGCGCAACCGCTTTGGCAACACCATGCAGCTGTACGTGCCGCTGTACCTGAGCAATGAGTGCCAGAATATCTGTACCTATTGCGGATTTAGCTTGGATAACAAGTTGAAGCGGCGCACTTTGAGCAACGTAGAGATGCTGGCCGAAGCCGCCGTGCTCAAGCAATGGGGCTACGACCACGTGCTGCTCGTGACCGGCGAAGCCAACCAGACGGTGGGCGTCGATTACCTGGAAAAGGCGCTGAAAACGCTGCGCCTGCACTTCGCGCACCTCTCGATGGAAGTGCAGCCGCTGGATGAGGAAGACTACGAGCGCCTCATCCCGGAGGGCCTGAACACCGTGCTCGTGTACCAGGAAACCTATCACCAGGACGACTACAAAAAGCATCACCCCAAGGGCAAGAAGTCGAACTTTCACTACCGCCTCGACACGCCCGACCGCCTGGGCCGGGCCGGTATCCACAAGATGGGGCTGGGCGTGCTCATCGGCCTCGAAGACTGGCGCACCGACTGCTTCTACACGGCGCTGCACCTCGACTACCTCGAAAAAACCTACTGGCAAACCAAGTACAGCCTCTCCTTCCCGCGCCTGCGGCCGGCCGAGGGCCTGCTCCAGCCCAAGGTGGAGATGAGTGACCGCGAGCTGGTGCAGCTCATCTGCGCCTACCGCTTGCTGAATGAAGAGGTCGAGTTATCGCTCTCGACCCGCGAAAACCCGACCTTCCGCGACCAGGTTATCAAGCTGGGCATCACCAGTATTAGCGCGGGCTCGAAGACCAACCCCGGTGGCTACGCCGTGGCGCCCGAGTCGCTGGAGCAGTTCGAGATTTCGGACGAGCGCAGCCCCGCCGAAATAGCCACCATGCTGCGCCGCCAGGGCTACGAGCCGGTGTGGAAAGACTGGGACGCCGCATTGGCCTGAGCAACCAACTCGCGCCAGGTTGCCCCCGGGTCGGAGCTTTGCCAGATGCTGCCCAGCACGGCCGCGCCCGCAAAGCCCGCCTCCCGCACGTGCGCCACGTTGGCTGCCGCTATGCCTCCTAATGCTACCACTTGCGGGCGGTAGCCGGGGCGCGCGGCTAGCTTGTGCAGCACGGTCTGCACCTGGGCCAGGTCGAAGCCGCTAGGGTAGTGTTCCTTGCTGATGCTGTTGAAGATGGGGCTAAGCGTCACATAATTGTACCGCCGGCGGTGCTGCTGCACATCGGATAGCGTGTGCAGCGACGCCGACACGCTGCGCCCACCCAGCCCCCGCAGCAAGCGCGCCAAGCTGGGCGCGCGGCGGGCCGTTTCGGTGAGGTGAATGCCGCCCAGGCCGTACTCGTGCGCCAGGTCGTAGTGCGAGTGCAGCACCAGCCGCGGCCGGTATTGGGGCTCGATGGCTTGCAGGTAGGCGGCTAGCTCGGCCCGCGACCAGCCGGGCTTGCGCACGTGCAGCCGCTGGAGATTGTCGGCAAATAGCTGGGCTAGCCAGGGCAGCTCCACTGTGTCGTCGTGCGGCGTGATAGCGAGCAGGGAGAACATGGGAATTAGCTGATTTTGGCGGCCAGCTCGGGCGGCAGGGCGCGCAGCTTGCGGGTGTTATAATCGAAGCACAGCATGCCGGTTTTGGCGCGGGCTATTTCTTTACCTAGTTGGTTTTTAACGTGGTACACAATATCGAATCCGTACTTGTTTTGGTCGTTGGCGGCTAGCTCAATCTGCAGTACATCGCCGTGAAACGCCTCGCCCTTGTACTCTATCGCCACATCGACCATGATGAAACCCAACTGGCTAGTCGGGTCAAACTCGGCCGCGCCGAGGCTAGCCAGGAATTGCACCCGCGCCTCGTGCAGGATGCTTAGCAAGGCATCATTGCCGAGGTGGGCACCGTAATTGAGGTCGGTAATGCGGACCGGAATCTCCACCGCGAAGCCAAAGCTTTCGGGCAAACTTACTTTTACGCGGGGCATGAATGCAGGGAATGAGGAATCGAAAACTATGAATGAGGAATTTCTTGCTGGCCGGGCAGATGCTAGCCAGGCCTTCGAGGCATCAAAAATAGAAGTGCGCACCACCGCCGACGGTTCGCCCACGCTCTACGTGCCCGCGCTCGACGAGCATTACCACTCGCGCCACGGCGCGGCGCAGGAATCGCGCCACGTATTTATCGCGGCGGGGCTAGCCCCACTGCTGGCGGCGGGGGCGGGCCAGCCCGACCAGCCACCCCTGCGCCTGCTCGAAATAGGCCTGGGCACTGGCCTTAACGCCTTACTAACGCTGGAAGAAGCCCGGCTAGCTAGTGCAGCCATCGCCTACGATGGCTACGAAACGGTGCCGCTGCCCACCGAAGCGGTGGCGGTGCTGGCAACGCAGTGGCAGGCCGATGCAAGCTTAAGGCTAGCCTTTGCGCAGTTGCACGCCGCGCCCTGGGGCACACCGCTGGCCCTCACGCCCACGTTTAGCCTCACCAAAGTTTTGGCCGAAGTCCAGCGCACCGACCTGCCGGCCGATTTCTACAACCTCCTCTATTTCGACGCCTTCGCCCCCGAGAAACAGCCCGAACTGTGGACCGAGGATGTTTTTGCGAAGCTCTACGCGGCCGCCGCGCCCGGCGCGGTGCTGGTGAGCTACTGCGCCCAGGGCCAGTTTCGGCGCAACCTGCGGGCCGCCGGCTGGCTCACCGAAAAGCTGCCCGGCCCGCCCGGCAAGCGCGAAATGACCCGCGCCCGCAAGCCTGCCTAATTTTTCTGACTTCTTTTCTACTTGCTATGGCTACCGACGCTTCTATCGAAATCTACTGCCCCAACTGCCACTGGGAGCCCGACGGCGGCGCGCACTGGCAGTGCCGCTGCGGCCACGTCTGGGACACGTTTGAAACCGCTGGCACCTGCCCGCAGTGCCGCTACCGCTGGCAAGTAACCGTGTGCCCCACCGCACCGGGCGGCTGCGGCGTCACCTCGCCCCACATCGACTGGTACCACGGCCTCGACGCGCTCATTGAAGAACTAGTGGAAGAGGCCATGCCCGCGCCGGCCGCCGTAGGTTGCACCCCGCATGAGTCGTAAATTTCTCGAAACTGATAGCCCCGCCTGGGTAGCCGAAGGCCTCATCACGGAGGCTCAGCGCGAGCGCCTGCTAGCCCGCTACCCACCCGATGCCGTGCAGGCCGTGGGCCTACTGCCGCTGCTGGGCAGCATCTTGGTAGGCCTGAGCGCGCTGAGCGTAGTGGCCGCCAACTGGCAGAGCCTGCCCACGCCGCTGCGGCTAGGGCTGTTGCTGGGTAGTCTGCTGGCTGCCTACGCGGGCGGCGAGTACTTTCTCCGGCGCGGCAACCGGCGGGTGGGCCACGGCCTCATTGGGCTGGGGCTAGTGCTGTTCGGGGCTAGCATCATCCTCACCAGCCAGCTTTACCAATTGGTGGGCTACGACATCAGTGGGCTGCTGGCGTGGGTGGTAGTGGGCGTAATGCTGAGCTACCTATATACTAGCCAGAGCTTGGTCTTGCTGCCGATACTTATTGGGGCGGCGGTGCAAACCTACTGCACCCAGGCGCTGGGCATCTTCAGTTACACCATTATGGCGCTGGTGGCGCTGGGCAGCGGCTACCGCTGGTGGCGGCGGCCCGATACGCTGGTAGCCTCGGTGCTGGCCGTGGGGCTGCTGTGGCAAGCGGCGCTGTGGGTGGCGCTTTCGCACAGCAAAATCACCTGGTTCTTCATACCGGCCATGCTCGTGTACGCGGCCGGCGATTGGCACCGCGACCGCCCGGCGGCCCGCGCGCTGCAGGGCCCGCCGCTGGTGGCGGCTTATCTATTTGCGCTGGGGCTAGCCCTATTTGGTGAAACCGACCAGTACGCCGGGCTGCTGCGCCCGCCCGTGCTGGCCTACCTGGGCGCGCTGGCGGCAGTTTTTGCCCTGTCGGTAGCTGGCAAGCGGCAGCAAGGCCGGCTAGCCTCTTTGCCCGATTGGCTGCTGCTATTGCCAGGGTTTTACCTGCCGGGCGGGCTGCCATTAGCCATTGCCACGCTGGTGGTGCTGTATGCCCACGCCGGCTCGGTGCTGGCCCGCGCCCACCGCTCGGGCGAGGCCGAGCAGCTGACGCTGGGCACGGTACTCTTCGTAATCGCCACCATGGTCGCCTACTTCAAGCTTACCTGGGCGTTTCTCGATAAGTCGCTGTTCTTCCTCATTGGCGGCGTGCTCTTGCTGAGCCTCAGCTGGTACCTGCGCCGCCGCAATGCCCAGCGCCTGGCGGCGGGCGTGGCTACTACCGTTGGGGCGTCGCCGGCTCCGCCTTCCACTTCCGAAAACGGCTCTGCTCACTGATGCGCACGCGCTCGACTCCCTCTCACCGCCTGTTGCTGCGGCTGCTGGTGGCGGCCCAGGTGCTCTACGTGCTAGGCGTAGCCGGCGCGGGCTACGCCACCACGGCCTACGGCCAGCACATTGCGCTGGCTACCACGCCCGTCGATTTGCACGGCTTGCAGTACGAAAGCTTTGTGCGCCTGCACTATACCGCCGCCGAAGCGCCGCTCACGGCCTGGCGTGGCCCCTCGCCGCCCCAGCGCCGCCAGGCCGTGTATGTGCTCCTCACCACTGCCCCCGACAGCCTAGCCAGCGTGGCCGGCGTGTATGCCCAAGAGCTAAAGCCCGCTGCCGGCCAGGCCGTGCTGCGCGGCTGGGTCACCGACGTGTACGCCCACACCCTGGGCCTGCGCTACAACCTAGAGCGCTACTACGTGCCCGGCGACAGCCCCTTGCGCCTCGGCAAAACCGGCCCCCCGCTGCGCGTGCAGGTTAGTATTGCGCCTTGGGGCCAGGCCCGCATCGAGTCGGTGCGGCTGCTCCGGCCTACTGCCGCTCGCTAGGGGGCAATAGCTGGCGGTCGGCGGCCGTGAGGTCGGTGAGGGCGTATTTCTTTTGGCCGGTGATATTCATCTCGTCCAGAATATCTACCATGTCGCTGTACTTAGCCTTTGGGCTGGATTTAATGAGTACGACCGGCGCGGGTTGCTGCTGGCCGCGCGCCAACAGCGCCTGCCGAATGCCTTTGGGGCCAAAGTTGGTAGTGTGCAGCGTGGGCACCGGCACGCTGGGGTCTTCGGGCCTAGCTAGCCCAAAATAATAGTACGCCTGATGCCCACTGCCCAGGATAATTGTCATGGCTTTGGAAGACTTCAAGGGCGTAATCTCCTCGTCCGACTGCGGCTTTGCCGGCATTTGCAGCTGCATCACGTTGGGCTTGGCAAAGGTGGTCGTCAGCATGAAAAACGTGAGCAGCAAGAATGCCAGGTCTACCATCGGCGTCATGTCGAGGCGGAAGCTATGCTTGCGGGCACGCGGTTTTTTGCCGGCTTTCGGGGCAGATGGTTCGATGGCAGCCATGCGAGTAGGGGGTAAGAAGCAGGCCGCCACTCCGCGCCACCCCGCGGCGGCGCTATCAAAAGCAGCAGCTACCCTCCCGATGCTGGGCTAGCCAAAATTCCACACCTGGCTAGGGGCGAGGCAGGCGTGCAAGGGCACATCGGTGGGCAGCACGTCGGCTAGGGCCGGCACGGGCTCATCGTCCAAAACATTCAACCCAATGAACAGCGTACCCGGCCGGCACGCAGCCAGAAACCGGTCGTAGAACCCGCCGCCGTAGCCCACGCGCTGGCCCTGCTGGTCGCAGGCCAGCAGGGGCACCAGCACCGCATCGAGTTGCGCGGGCGCTACCTCGGTGGCCGGGTCGGCGGCTGGCTCCGGAATGCCCCAGCGGTCGGTGAGCAGCCGAGTGGTTGGCGTTAATTCGTAGTGTTTCAGCGAAATGCCATCGGGCTGTACCACGGGTGCGGCTAGGCGCACCGGTATTTCGCCCGCCCAGATACGGTGAATGAGCGGCCACGTATCGGGCTCATGCTTGCGGACTAGGGGCAGAAAAACGTGCAGCCAACGCCACTGCGCCACCGGGAAATGCGCAAAAAGCTGGTCGGCTAGCTGCTGGCTGCGCTGCGCAATTTCGGCGCTGGGTAGGGCTTGGCGGCGGGCTAGCGCGGCGCGGCGCAGGGCAGTTTTGGTGAGCATGGGCGGGGCAATAGCTTACTGGCAGGCACTGAAGGGCTGCTCGACCAATTCCTGCTTTTTCTCATCCCACCGGAAGCAGTGGTGCGCCACCAGCACCAGGCGGTTGCGCAACACCTTATACTCCGCCGAAATCACCGACGAGCCCGCGCAGCAGGAATTATGCTCATACACGCGGCGCTTTTTGGTATCAAACTCCAGCGAAGTGCCTTCGAAGCCGCTGTTGACAAATCGCCGTTTGGCCGGGTCGTACAGAAAATACAGGCTCGACGTGTTCGGCCCCGCGTAGCTGCTCTCGAAGATGGAAAAATCGGGCAAGCCATCAAAATTGTAGTCGCCCACCTCCACGCTGTGAATGCCTTGCGACTGGCAGTCTACCGCTAGCTGCTGCACCAGCTGGTTGGTTTTCTTAGCCAAAATCTTCACGGCCACTACCCGGCTAGCCTCGCCTAGCTCACCTGCCAGCACGAGCTTGAAGTAGCTGTCCTGCAGCGCCGCTAATTGCAACAGCTCGGGGCTGCTTGCCAAAGTAAGCGCCACCGGCAGGCGCTGGCCGGTAGTCAGGCTGCGCCAGGTGCCCGCCAGGCGGCTAGCCTTCGCATCGAAGGCCAGAATCGTCAGCGTAGCGCTAGCCTTGCCCCGCGCGTCCTTCTCCGTGAGGGTAAGCACGCCGCCCTTCAACTGGCCCCCGAGGGCGATGGGCGTCCCGAACTTCGAGTAGCAATACACCCCCGACAGCTGTCCTTCTGCCGTGTCGTTCAGGGCTAGCTCAGTGGGCGCGCCGCCCACCGTGCCCACGTAGCTGGCCTGGCCCTGGGCCGGGTTTGCTAGCTGAGAAAAACCTAGTGCTAGGCCCCAAAAGCGGTAGTGCATAAGGTGTTAGTAGCTAGCGTTAGTCTTCGGCAGTCACGTAAAAGCTAAGCTTGGGCTGCATACCAGCTAGGATGGCGCCCACCGACGCCCGCTCCCAAGGAGCCTGGCTCGTGCGCCGCCAGTAAATCTCATTATTGGTATAGCCTATGGCCGCCGAAAACGTGAACTCGGCCCGCGGACTGGCATTCTCCCACTTCAGCATTTCGATGGACAGGAAGAAGTTTTCGTCCAGGATAAGCTGGTCAGGGGTTAAATCGACGGTGATGGGGCCCCGCACGGCCGGGGCCGCCACGATAATATTGCGGGCCAGCAGCTTGGTATCGGTGGGGCGGCCGTGGGCATCAAGCCGGTAGATATTAACCCGGAATGTGACCACGCCTTCCGAGGTGCGGGCAATGTTAAACGTGGCGCTGCGCAGCCGCGTTGGCCGCCGGCTGAGCTTGATGACGGTGCCTACCTGGCCGCCCAGGTCATTCTTACTGAGCGTGTTGGTAGAAGTCTCGCCATTGCCGGTGTTGCCTAGCGTGTGCACGCGCCGAAACAGTGACTTACCCTGCACCCGCACCTCGGCCAGCGCCACGGCCGCCGGACTGAGCACCAGGTTGGGCTGGCTTTGCAACTGCCGCAGCGTGAGCAGCAGCGGCCGGTAGCCGAGGTAGGATACCCGCACCGTATCGGCCGCCAGCTTCTCCTGAAAGGCTAGCCCATACTGTCCCTGCTCGTTGCTAACGGTGCCCAGCGCCTTACCCACCACCCCAATATTCACAAATGGCAGCGGTTGCCCGGTCTTGGCGTCCGTCACGCGCCCGCTGATGGCTTGGGCCAGCGCGGCGGCCGTAGTCAGCAAAATCAGGAGCGAAGCAAGAAGTGAAGAGCGAAGCATGGCCGCAAAGAAAGAGCCTAGCGCCGGGGTGGTGCTAGGCTCTGGTAGATGCGGGCAGGCGGCAAGCGGTTGCCTTGGCGCATGTGTGTCTCATTCATCTGTCATGCTAAATCTGCGAAGCATCCTACCACGCCCACCCAAGTGTGCTGGTGTAATTAGATGCTTCGCAGATTTAGCATGATAGACAAACGGGAAAAGTTAGGCCTCACGTTAAACGGAAGCTTATGCTTTTCTATAGCTACTTCGTAAGCCTGTTAACTGGTAGCAAGCTCTTTACGGCTACACGCCTTGCCGTAATGCTGCCACTTAAGCCGTAAGAAGTCTCAATCAAACAAGTTATTCCTGCCTTGTCTTGCTGGAATGAAAGCAGGAGAATAACATTCTGGTGGTTAAATCCTTCGAATTCATTATCAATGACCTCCGAGAATTCCAGCTCCAACTGCCACAAGCTGGCGTCTTCATACCCAGCGCCTGGCACCACCGGCTTAGACAAGTTAATCCACAAGGAAATGGTAGGCCAGCCACCCGGCTCGTTGCGCCTGAGATAAAGGCCTGCTATTTCAGCATCGTGAAACGACGGCCAAATGCCGAATTGCTTGATAACAAGAGCCTGATTATCAATAAATTTAACACCCATATTAACCCTCCTGCACCACTGCAAACTCCAGTGCCAGTGGTTCGAAGCAGGCCAGCAGCTGCTCAATAAAGCCGGGGTTATTAATCATGATGCTGAGCACGTTGTCTGTGCGCTCCTGCAAGCCACCGCCAGGAAAGAGCTTGTCTTTGAGGGCCGTAAGCTGGGCGTAGGCGGTTTCGTGCTTGGCTTCGGCGGCTTTGCTGAGACGCTTTTCGAGGCCAGCTAGGCTAGCGGCGGCTTTCTGAGCCTCGGCAGCTACTGACTTCACCAGCGTGGGGTCGAGGCGCTGGGCTAGGGCCTGCACCTGCTCGAAAGCAGCGGCCAGCGCCTGCTGCTGCGCGGAGAGGCTGATTTCCTCTTGCCCCAGCTGGGCGCCAACTTGTTTTTTCAGCTCGGCTAGGGGCTTGAAAATGTCGAGGGTGCTCAGGCCCATCTTGGTGATTTTGCCAGCGTTGGCGCGGCTCAGGTACATCGCCGAGTTGCGGGGTAACACAATGGGGTAGGGCACCCCCAGCGCCGTAAACACGTCTTTCAGCTGAAACCAATAGGCTACCTCGGCCCCGCCGCCGATGTAGGCGAGGTTGGGCATCAGAATTTCCTGGTACACCGGGCGCAGCACCACATTGGGGCTAAAGCGCTCGGGCTCAGCGGCGGCCAGGGCTAGCAGCTCGGCCTGCGAGTGACAGCGAGCGGTGCCGCGCACCGTTACCTGGGTGCAGTCGGCGCCGGGCGCCGCATCGGGCTCCAGGCGCTCACGCTTGCCCGTGTCGGTGAGAAAAAACAGGTTGAGCGGGCGCGAGTACACCTGTGGCTTGTAGCCAGCGGCCGTGAGGCGGCCGTTGGTAGCCTGCACCGCTTGGTTGGAAAACTGCTCTTTTATCTCCTTCTCCAGCAGCGGCTTCATAGCCTGCTTCAGCGCGGGCCGGTCGGCATCGAGGCACACAAGGCCATACTCACCAAAGAGGCAGGTAGCTAGCCGGCGCGTGGCTTCGCTCAGGTTCTGGCTGCCGATGTAGGCGTCGCGAAAAGCGGCGGGCACCTCGGGTGGCAGTTGGCTCAGCAGCTCTTCTTCGAGGCCGCTGAGGGCTAGCCGGCCCACGGGGCCGCCCAGGCCAGCTTCGCCGCCCGGCCCAGCCCAGCTGTAGGTTTTGCCAAAGAGCGGGAAGCTGTTGATTTCGGCAAAGTCGTGGTCTTCCGTGGCTAGCCAGTACACGGGCACGAAGTCGTACTGCGGGTAGGCGGCCTTCAGCTCCTGGCTCAGCTTGATGGCCGATACTATCTTGAAAACGAAGTACAGCGGCCCGGTGAGTAGGTTGAGCTGGTGGCCCGTAGTGATGGTGAAAGTGGTGTCGCGGGCCAGCAGGTCGAGGTTGGCAGCCACGGCGGGCGGCACCTCGCCGCCGAGCTCGGCGTACTGGGCGCGCAGGTCGGCCACCAGGCGCTGGCGCGCTTCGGGCGAATAACTCGCCTTTTTCTCCTCAATTTGGGCCTGAAAAGCGGCTAGCTCGGGCCGGCGGCTATAGAAGGGAGCCAGGGCCGGCGAGGCGGCGATATAATCGGTCAGCAGGCCCGAAAACGCGCCAGTGGCCGCGTAGGGCAGGGTAATACAATCGGCAGCAGCCATGAGCGCGGGGAAAAGTGGGCGCGAAATTCAGGGCAAAACCCGGCCCGGCCTAAAAAGTTAGGGGCTGCCTCTGCAAGAAGCCGCCCCTAGCACGTAAAATACGAGTTGGTGAAAGTAGCCTAGCGCACTACCTCGCCGTACAGGTCGAAGTCTGATGCGCCGGTTATATGCACGTTGGCGAAGCTACCCTGCGGGATGTGCAAGTCATTGGTAGCCAATACGAGTACTTCATTGTCTACCTCGGGCGAGTCAAATTCGGTGCGGCCCACGTAGTAGCCGCCTTCGAGCCGGTCGAAGAGTACCTTGTACGTTTGGCCCACGCGCGACTCGTTGTAATCCAGCGATATCTGCTGCTGAATCTCCATGATGCGGTCGGCGCGCTCCTGCTTCACCTCGGCGGGCACGTCGTCTACTAGGGTGTGCGAGTGGGTATTTTCCTCGTGCGAATAGGTGAAGATGCCCAGGCGCTCAAACTTCGACTCCTGCACAAACTCGCACAGTTCCTCGAAATCTTCCTCCGTTTCGCCGGGGTGGCCGGCAATGAGCGTGGTGCGCAGCGCAATGCCCGGCACGCGGTCGCGAATCTCGCGCACCAGTTCCTTAGTACGGCGCCCGGTGATACCCCGGCGCATGGTTTTCAGCATGTTATCCGAAATGTGCTGCAACGGCATGTCGAGGTAGCGGCAGATGTTGTCGCGCTCGCGCATCACATCCAGCGCCGCTAGGGGGAACTGCGAGGGGTAGGCGTATTGCAGGCGAATCCAGTCCACGCCGCTCACATCCGAGAGGCGCTCTAGCAGCTCGGGCAGCTTGCGCTCGCCGTAGGCTTGCAGGCCGTAGTAGGTGAGGTCCTGGGCGATGAGAATCAGCTCCTTAGTGCCCATGCCGACGAGGCGCTTGGCCTCGGTCACGAGGTCTTCCATGGGCCGGTCTACGTGCTTGCCGCGCATCAGTGGGATGGCGCAAAACGAGCACGGACGGTTGCAGCCTTCCGCAATTTTGAAGTAGGCGTAGTGCTTGGGCGTGGTCAGCAGGCGTTCGCCTACCAGTTCTTTCTTGTAGTCGGCCTCCAGCACTTTCAGCATCTGGGGCAGCTCCAGGGTGCCAAAAAACGCATCGACTTGCGGAATCTCGACTTCCAGCTCGTCTTTGTAGCGCTGCGAGAGGCAGCCCGTTACGTAGAGCTTTTCGAGCTTGCCGGCTTCCTTCTCGTCGGCGTAGCGCAGGATGGTGTCGATGCTTTCCTGCTTGGCGTTGTCGATAAAGCCGCAGGTATTGATAATGACGATGTTCGCGTCCGACTTCTTCGCCTCGTGCGTTACCAGGAAATCGTTGGCCTTGAGCTGGCCCATCAGCACCTCGCTATCAACGAGGTTTTTGGAGCAGCCCAGCGTTATAACGTTGACTTTGTTTTGCTTAAGAGTTCTAACTTTCACGACCGCAGATTTAACTGATTTAACGGATTTCGCGGATACGCCCGCCTGCGGCGGGCTGACTAGGCGAATAGTAGGGGTATAGTTCTTTGGGGCGTCTACCTGGCTTAGCTTAATCGGCTTAGGGCGAAGCAGAAGCCGGGCAACACGGCTTGGTGGCTTAGGGTTTCCTTTGGTTTTCGCTACGCGGGCTGGGGCTAGCCGATTACGGCTGGCTACAGCGCCTCAAACTGCCGCAGGAAACGCACGTCATTCTCGGTGAAGAGGCGCAGGTCCTTAATCTGGTACTTGAGCATGGTGATGCGCTCGATGCCCATGCCCCAGGCGTAGCCGGTGTATTTTTCGGGGTCGATGCCGCAGTTTTCCAGCACGTTGGGGTCCACCATGCCGCTGCCGCCGATTTCAACCCAGCCGCTGCCTTTGCAGATATTGCAGCCCGCGCCCTTGCAAATGAGGCAGGTAATGTCAATCTCGGCGCTGGGCTCGGTGAAGGGGAAGTAGCTGGGGCGGAACCGGATGTTGATGTCCTCGCCAAACATCTCGCGCACGAAGTAGTAAATCGTTTGTTTGAGGTCGGCAAAGCTCACGTTCTCATCGATATACAAGCCCTCAATCTGATGAAAGAGCATGTGTGCCCGCGCCGAAATGGCCTCGTTGCGGTACACCCGGCCCGGCATCACGCGGCGGATGGGCAGCGGCTCATTCTCCATCACCCGCACCTGCACGGTGCTGGTGTGGGTTCTGAGGAGGTAGTTGGGTGATGAGGTGAGGGGGTGAGAAGCGGTATCAGCCTCAGTACCGTTCACTTCATTGCTTTTTGCCTCTTCACCGGCCACGAAAAACGTGTCCTGCATATCCCGGGCCGGGTGGTTTTCGGGGAAGTTGAGGGCCGTGAAATTGTGCCAGTCGTCCTCAATTTCGGGGCCTTCGGCCACCGCGAAGCCGATGCGGGCGAAGATGCGCAGCATCTGCTCGCGCACCAGGCTCAGGGGGTGGCGGGTGCCTAGCGCGTTTGGTACAGCTGGTAGCGTGTAGTCGAAGCCCGCGTCGGCGGGTTGGTTGACGCTAGCCTCTTCGAGGACCTGCTGGGCCTCGTCGAAGCGGGTCTGGGCCTGCTGCTTGAGACCGTTGAGCTGCTGGCCCACGGCGCGCTTCTGCTCGTTGGGCACAGTTTTGAGCTGGTCGAAGAGGTCGGCCAGGCGGCCTTTGCGGCCCAGGTAGAGAAGGCGAAACTGGTCGAGGGCGGCGGCGGTGCTGACGTCGGCGGCGGCCACCTCGGCGGCGAGGGCCGAAATAGATTCCTGCATGATACTCACAAAGGTACGGCCGCCAGCAAGCCGCTGTAAAACCCAGGGCGATGCTGAATTAGAAGAAAAATTATCTTGCTGAAAATAAAGTGTTTAGTGCTGGGGCAAAAATAAGTTTAGGCGGCTGGCCCAGTGAATTCTCAAAATCTGGCACCGGCTTTGCAAAAGCCTTTTCAGCTTTCAACCACTTCCCATCCTTTTCCTCTTTTCATCATGCTACGCCGCTTTCTACTCCCGCTGCTAGGTATCGCCCTCTTCGCCACCGAGGCGGCGTCAGCCCAAACCACGCCCGTTGCTAAGCCCGTAGCCGGCGCCTACAACCGCCCCGTGGCCCGCACCAAGGTGCTCTCTGCCCGCGAAAAGCGCGCCGCCGAAGCAGCAGCCAAAGCCGAGGCCCTGGCCGCCGCCAAGCAGGCCGCTGCCCAGCCCACGGCCAGCGCCAGCACCGACACTAACTGGAGCGGCTGGAGCGACGAGGCCCAGCCCGCCAACACCGGCGCCCCGCGCCGCCCCACCATGAACGTATCGGTGGCCCCCGGCATGCCCCTCAACCAGATAGGCCACGGCGTAACGACCGACTACAACGGCCGGCCCCTGTACCGCGAAGCGAGCAGCACCACGCTCTCTACCACGCGCTAACTTCCGCTTTTCTCTTCTTTTTTCTGCCTTTGCCGCGGCCACGAAAGCTAGCCTTTCGTGGCCGCTTTGCGTAGAAACGGAGCCGGGCACCCGCGCCCGGACTTTGTCAACGTCTTCTCATTCAAGCTTCATGCGCTTCCTTCGTTCGCTGTGCCTGCCCCTGCTGGGGGCCGCCCTGCTAGCCCTGCCCGCCAGTGCTCAAACTTCGCCCAAAACCAAGGCTAGCCGCCCGGCCACCACGCGCCGGGTGCCGGCTGCTGCGCCCGGTGCCCGCACCGCTGACCCGCTGCACGGCACCAACAGCAATGGTAGCGGCAACAACGTCTATGCCGCGCCCGGCCAGCCCGTAAATGTGGACGACAACGGCAAAAATACGCCTTCCTACGATGGCCCGGCTCCCAAAGGTGAGGCCCGCACCAGAACCACGCTGGGAACGCCAAAATAGAAAAGAGGCCCGGCGAAATACGTTTCGCCGGGCCTCTTTAGTCTTATAAGTCAGGTCGTTATTCGGTGGCCTGATAATAGAGCGTGCTGCAATTTTCGGGGCGCAACACCAGTTCGGCGGCGGCGCGCACATCGGTGGGCGTCACGGCTTGCAGTTGGGCGGGCTCCTCGTTCACCAGGTTGGCGTTGCCGAGCAGCTTGCCGATGGCTAAGGCCAGTGCCCGGTTCAAGAGCTCAATCTCGCCAAAAACCAGGCCCGTTTCGGCTTGATTCTTAACTTTTTGCAGCTCCTCAGTAGGCACATCGGCTTGCAGCAGTTCGGCCACTACGGCTTCTACGGCGCGGTCGGCCTCGGCTAGGGCCACGCCGGCGTTGAGCTTGCCGCTGACCACGAACAAGCCCGGGTCGAGGGCACCCGTGACGGAGGCCGAAATGTTGTTAAAGAGCTGTAAATCTTTAACCAAGCGCTGGTGCAGGCGCGAGCTTTTGCCCCGGCCCAGCACATCGCTGAGCAAATCCACGGCGTGGTAGCGTGGGTCGAGGCGAGCGGGCATGTGGTAGGCTTTGTAGAGGGCCGATAGGGGCACGGCGGCCGATACCTCGGCGCGGCGGGCCTCGGTTTGGGCGGGTTCCTGGGGCAGCTGGCGGGGCTGGCGCTCGCCGCCCGCAATGGGTCCGAACCACTTCTCGGCCAGGCGCTTGACCTCATCGAAGGCCACGGCGCCGGCCACCACTAAAATAGCATTCTGGGGCGCGTAGTGCCGGCGGAAAAAGGCGCGCACGTCAGCCATCTGTGCGTCTTCGATGTGGCTGATTTCCTTGCCAATGGTATTCCACTGGTAAGGATGGTTTTGGTAGGCTAGCGGCTTGAGCTTCAGCCACACATCGCCGTAGGGCTGGTTGAGGTAGTTCTGCTTGAACTCCTCCACTACTACTTTACGCTGCACATCGAGGCCGTTTTCGGAGAAAGCCAAATCCAGCATGCGGTCGCTTTCGAGCCAGAAACCGGTTTCGATGTTGGCCGCCGGCAGCGAGAGGTAATAGTTGGTGATGTCCTGCGAGGTGAAGGCATTGTTTTCGCCGCCCACTTTTTGCAGGGGCTCGTCGTAGCTCGGGATGTTAACCGAGCCGCTAAACATCAGGTGCTCAAACAGGTGCGCAAAGCCCGTTTGGTCGGGGCTTTCATCGCGCGAGCCCACGTCGTACAAGATATTGAGTACGGCGAGCGGGGTGGTAAAATCTTCGTGCACCAAGCAGCGCAGGCCGTTGGCGAGGGTAAATTCCTGAAAATGAATCATAGCTAGGGGCAAGCCGCAAGGCTTAATAACAAGGAGGACAAACTTAACAGGCTGGCCCGCAAAAAGGTGTGCTAGCCTACTATTTGGTGCCCGGGGTGGGTGGGCGCCGCAGGTTTTTAACTAGGGTGCCCGGCGCAGGCGGCCGGTGCCTGGCCCGCGCCTGGTGCCCCGGCAGCGGCCCTGGCCAGGGCAAGCAGGCGCCGGGAGCTGAGCTGCATAAGGTGCTATGAATCAATAAAGAAGAAGCTACAGGCTGGCGCGCACCCCTAGCAGCCAGGTGCGGGGCACGGGCACGGCACCGTAGTCTTGGCCAGCTTGGGCGGGTGCGCTGCCACCGCTGCTCACGTTGGGGTCGTAGCCGCGGTAGCTGGTCAGCACAAACAGGTTTTGGGCGCCCACCCACAGGCTGAGGTCTTGGGTGGCGGTTTGGCGCAGGCGGTAGCTGAGCGTAAGCGAGGAAAGGCGCACGTGGCTGCCATTTTCGAGCAGGCGGTCGGAGAGGGGCGTGTAAAGATTGTCGCGGCTGGGGGCGGGCACAGCAGTGGCCGTGTTGGTGGGCGTCCAGTAGTTGCGCACGCTGGTGGCGTTGTTGGTGAAGCCGGAAGGCGCGTCCAGGTACGCCAGCTGGTGGTTCAGCACCCGGTAGCCAAACAGGCCGTCGAGCTGCACATCGAGGGCTAGCCGGCCCAGTTGTAGCTGCTGGCTGAGGCTGGCGAGCTGCGCCGGAATGCCGCTGCCCAGGCTAGCCTGGTCATCGAAGTCCCGCCGGCCGTTGTTATTGCTGTCCTGAAAAACGACCGTGCCCGTGGCCGAAAGGCCAGCCTGCCGGAAGCCGTACACGCTGCCCGCCGGCTGGTCGTCATAAATCGGATTTTGGCGCCCGTACTCGTCGCCCCGCACGCGGTTGCGGTTGAGGCTAGCCACGAGCCGGGTGGTGCCCTGCACCCGGCCGGCGCGCCAATTGGCGGTGCCCGTCAGCTCCAGCCCCTGGTTGCGGATGGTGCCCTCATCGTAAAAGGCCACGTACATCGCGGTGCCCGCGGCGTTGGAAACCAGCGCAGTAGTAGTGAGTAGGGCATGATTGGTCTGGCGCTGATACGCCACCAACTGCCCGCTAAAGCGCCCACTTGGCTGCCCCAGCCGCAGGCCAGCCTCCAGCTGGTCGGTGTAAAGTGGGGCCTGTTGGCGCGCCACGAAAGCCAGGCTGCCGGTAAAAGGCGAGGTGAGCGGCGCGCGCCCAAACAACCCGAAGCCGTAGCCCAGCACGCTGGTGCGGGCTGCCCCCACCCATAGTGTGGGTGCCCAGCCGCGCCCGGCCAAGGCGGCCAGCTGCGGCTGCCAGCTCAGCTGCGCCGCCGGGTAATACTGGGTCTGGTTATCCTCCTTGAAGTGGGCATAGCTCAGGCTGGCTTCCACGCGCAGGGCGCTGTCGAGGGCGTAGTGCACGCGGGCCCAGGGCCGGTGCAGACGGTACTGCGCCTCGTAGCGCAGCGAGCTGATGCCGACGACCGGCGACGAGCTGCCCGGCGGCGTAAACTCGAACCGCGAGGCGCTGGCCGTGGCGAAGTCCTCGGCTTGGTATTGATAATCGACCTCGGCCCCCACCTGGTGCCGCCCTAGCTGGCGCTGGTAGTGCAGGGCTAGCCGCGCCGCCCACTGGCTGGCTTGCAGCGTTTGGGTGCCGTACTGCGGCGCATAGCTTACGGTGGCGCCAGGATACACCACTTGCCAGAAGCTATCGGCAGCGAGCAAAGTGCGCTGAAAATTGCCGCTGGCCTGCGCCGTGAGGCCTGGCGCCAGCCGGTAGTCGGCCGCTAGCTGGGCCAGCAGGCGCCGCGTGCGGGGCTGGCGGTACACATTGTCGCTGACCGACAACGGATTGATAAACGTGTAGTTGCTGGCGCTCGCGCCCCGCACGGGCTCGGTAAAGTTGTAGGCACCCGCAGCAGTGCGTGCTGCCGCCGTAGGCGGGGCTAGCAGCGCCGCACGCGTGGCGCCATTGGCGCCCGCGGTGTAGGGCAGACGCTGGGTGGTTTGGCCCAGGTGAGCGGTGGCGCGTAGCGTCAGGCGCTCGCCCAAGTGCTGGTCGAGGGCCAGGCGCAGGCCGTAGCGGTCGAGGCTAGAGCCGCGCAGTACGCCGCTTTGCTGGCGGTAGTCGGCACTCACCAAAAACGCCGTGCTGCGGGCGCGGCCCTCCAAACTTAGCTGGTGCTGCTGTAAGCCCGCCACGCGGTAGGCTTCGGCCTGCCAGTCGGTGCCGGCGCCCAGGTCGGGGCTAGGGTAAGGGAGTTGATTGGCTGGAAAGCCCACGTTGCGCGCTGCCTGGTTGGCAATGCCCGCGTACTCGCCGGCGCCCAGCAGGTCGTAGCGGTGGCGCACCTGCTGCACTCCGCCATAGGCCGTGTAGTGCAGCCGCAGCGGCTGGCCCGTTGCCACTGCCCCGCGCCGCGTGCGAATGCTGATAACGCCATTGGCGCCCAGCGAGCCGTAGCGCGCCACCGCCGCCGGGCCGGCCAGTACCTCTATGCTTTCCACGCTCTCGGGCGGCAGCAAGTGCAGGGGGCTAGCCCCGGCTTCGGCGTGCTGCTCGGCCACCGGGGCGTCGACTGGGGCGTTGAGGTAGGTTTGGTAGGGCGGCGGGGGCGCCGAGGGGCCAAATAACTGGTCGGACTCCAGGGCATCGTTGAGGGCGGGCAGGCCGTCGATAATATAAAGCGGCTGGGCCTGGCGCTGCACCAGGCTAGCCCCCCTGATGCGCACTACCTGGCCACTGCCGGGGCTGCCATCATAAGGCGTTACCTGCACGCCGGCCACCGTGCGCAGCTGGTCTTGCAGGGTCAGAAAAGCCCGCGCCGGCTGCTCCTGGCCCTGCAGGCGCAGGGTGCCGGGGAAGGTCCGCACAGTGTCGGCCGGGGCTAGGGCTGCGGTGGGTTCCGGGGTTTGGGCCGCCACTGGCAGGCCTAGTAATAGGAGAAAAGGAAGGTAATAATTCGCCATGCAATGAACAGGTAATGAAGCCGCTCAAAGCTACAATAAAGCGCTTTATAGCGTCAGTAAAGGGCCTGCGGAAGGCTGGTTGTGGCTAGAGGCATAGCCTGAACTTTCAGTTCGGCAGCAGCAAGCCGCCCCCACGCGCGGACTAAAAGCCCACGCTGCCACAAAGCAGCTTGCGCCCGGGCTCCGTAGTGAAAACGCTGCCCCTACCTTTGCCACCCCCAACCCGCCCCATTTGCCTGCCATGACGTTTGACCGCAAAGACTACCCCAACGACCTGCTGCTACGCCTCTACCGCGAGCTGCTAAAGCCGCGCCTCATTGAGGAGAAAATGCTGATTCTGCTGCGCCAGGGCAAGGTGAGCAAGTGGTTTTCGGGCATCGGGCAGGAAGCCATCTCGGTGGGCAGCACGCTGGCGCTGAACCCCGACGAGTACATTTTGCCGCTGCACCGCAACCTGGGCGTGTTTACGGGGCGCGGCGTGCCGCTGGGGCGGCTGTTTGCGCAGTGGCAGGGCAAGGCCACTGGCTACACCAAGGGCCGCGACCGCAGCTTTCACTTCGGCACCAACGAGCACCACATTGTGGGCATGATTTCGCACCTCGGCCCGCAGCTGGCTGTGGCCGATGGCATTGCCCTAGCCGATGTGCTCGACAAAAAGCCGCGCGTCACGCTCACCTATTCGGGCGATGGTGGGGCTAGCGAGGGCGACTTTCACGAGGCCCTGAACGTGGCGGCGGTGTGGCAGCTGCCCGTTATTTTCCTCATTGAAAACAACGGCTACGGCCTCAGCACACCCAGCAACGAGCAGTTTCGGTTCAAGTCGTTTGTCGATAAAGGCCCCGCCTACGGCATGGAGGCCGTGCAAATCGACGGCAACAACGTGCTGGAGGTCTATGACAAAATCAATACCCTAGCCCAGGACCTGCGCCAGAACCCGCGCCCGGTGCTGGTCGAGGCGCTCACGTTTCGCATGCGCGGCCACGAGGAGGCGAGCGGCACCAAGTACGTGCCCGTCGAGCTCATGCAGGAGTGGGGGACCAAAGACCCGGTCGAGAACTACGAAAAGTGGCTGCTGGCCGAAGGCATTCTGAGCGAAACTGCCAAGGCGCAAATTCGCGAAATCCTCAAGCAGGAAATCGACAAAGGCTGGCAGGAAACCGAGGCGGCGCCCGCGCCGGTGGCCGACCCTAGCCAGGAGCTAGCCGACATGTACCAGCCGTTTACGCAGCCGCTGGCTAGCCCTCCGGCCGATGGCCCGGCGCCCGAAAAGCGCTTTATCGACGCTATTCAGGAAGGGCTGCGCCAGAGTATGCAGCGCTACCCCGAGCTGGTGCTCATGGGCCAGGACATTGCCGAGTACGGCGGCGTGTTCAAGATTACCGAAGGCTTCGTGGCCGAGTTTGGCAAGGGGCGCGTGCGCAACACGCCGCTCTGCGAGTCGGCCATTGTGGGCGCGGGGCTGGGCCTCAGCATCCGGGGCAAGAAGTCGATGGTAGAGATGCAGTTTGCTGATTTTGTGACCTGTGGCTTCAACCAAATTGTGAATAACCTGGCTAAGAGCCACTACCGCTGGGGCCAGAACGCCGACGTGGTGGTACGGATGCCTACCGGCGCGGGCACGGCCGCCGGCCCTTTCCACAGCCAGAGCACCGAGGCGTGGTTTACGCACGTGCCGGGCCTGAAAGTGGTGTACCCCAGCAACCCGCACGACGCCAAAGGCTTGCTCTGCGCCGCCTTTGAAGACCCCAACCCGGTGCTGTACTTCGAGCACAAGCTGCTGTATCGCTCGCTGAGTGGGCCGGTGCCCGAGGCGTACTATACCACGCCCATCGGGCAGGCCGCGCTGGCCCAGGAGGGCGACGAGGTAACCATCGTGACCTACGGGCTAGGGGTGCACTGGGCACTGAGTGCCTGCAAGGAGCTGAATATCAAGGCGGATATCCTGGACCTGCGCACGCTCTTGCCCTGGGATACGGAAGCCGTGGGCCGCTCGGTGCGCAAGAATGGGCGCGTCCTCATCCTGCACGAAGACACGCTTACGGGTGGCCTGGGCGGCGAAATCGCAGCCTGGATTGCCGAAAACTGTTTCAGCCAGCTCGACGCGCCGGTGCGCCGCGTGGCCTCGCTCGACACGGCCGTGCCCTTCGCGCCGCCGCTTGAGGCAGGGTTTTTGCCCCAGCAGCGCCTGCGCGAGCAACTGCTGGCGCTACGCAACTACTAGCCCCGCCCGGCGGCTTGTATCTTGCGGGTAGTCCAGCCTAGTATTCTTGTTGTGAAGTTTTTACCGACGCTTTTCCTTCGGGCGGCTCTGCCGCTGCTGTTGCTCGGGCCGCTGAGCGGCTGCGCGGTCTACGATACTATCTTTCACCCGCACCGGCTACCCACGCCCAAGATGGACGCCGCCACCAAGGCCAAGGTGCGCGCCGCCGAAAAGGCGCGCCACAAAGGGCTGTCGATTAAGACCGACGAGCCCGCCACCAGCGCCACCGCTACCGATGGCGGCGACCCCTCGGCGCCCTCGGTAGGCGCTGGCGAGGATAAGAAAAAGACTATGTCGTACGGCGAGCTGCCCGAGGGCACGCGCATCAAGTACGACAAGCAAGGCCTGGTGAAGAAAAATATGCTTGACCGCATGGCCAACAACGGCCACAAGCTGCACCACTACGATACCCGGCCCCTCACCCCGCGCGAAGCCAGCCGCGAAAATCGCAAACTGCGCAGAAAAGGCCACACCGACCACGGCAAAGACGCCCCCCGCGAGCGCGCCGACTCGGCCCCGGAACCGGCGCCTGACCCTAGCCCGGCCGCCGCGAGCCCCCCGGCCGAGCCGGCGGCGCCTGCCCCGCGCAAAACGCCCGCGCCCAAGCCCGACCCCACGCAGCCGGCGCCCGCCAAACCCAAGCAAAAAGCTTCCAAAACGCCCGTGCCCAAGCCCGACCCTACCCAGCCCGCCCCGGGCCAGTAGCTGCCGCCCCGAAACGAACCCTAGCCCGGGCTACGTGGTTACTAGGCCTGGCGCGCTGGCCGCGCCAGCTCGATTGGTCGATAATTCACTGATTTTTAACTTCTTCTCACTTATGGCTACCCCCTGGATTGCGCTTACCCAACCCGAGCAGCTGCGCGACATCGTGCAGGAATCGCACGAGCATCCGGTGCTTATTTTCAAGCACAGCACCACCTGCTCCATCAGCGCGGCGGCCAAGGCTAAGGTCGAGCGCCAGTGGCCCGATGCCTCGCTGCCCGCCGATGCCGCCATTTATTACCTCGATTTGCTGCGCTATCGCCCCATTTCGGGCCAGATTGCCAGCGAGTTTGGCGTCGAGCACCAGTCGCCGCAGTTGCTGCTGCTCCAGGATGGCGAGGTGCGCTACCACGCCTCGCACATGGGCATCCGCCTCAGCGAAGCCGGCGAGGCCCTGGCCGCCAAGTAGGCCCTAGCCCACCATTGCAGCCACTAAAAAGGCCCCGGCGCAGCGTTGCGCCGGGGCCTTTTTAGTGGCTAACTGCCCTAGCGGGCTTATTTCTTGGCGTCCATGCCCGCCTGAATTTTCTTAATCATGGCCAGGTGCATTTGCAGCACGGGCAGCGTTTTGGCGGCGAAGGCTTTCACCGCCGGGTCGCCGGCTTTGGTGCTGGCTTCCTGAAACTCTTTTACGTCTTCCTCGTGGTCATCCACCATTTCGGAAACGTATTTCTGGTCCAGCTTAGCGCCTTTTTCAGTTAATACTTCGTCGTAGACCTTCTTCTGGTCCTCGCCGAGCGAAGCCGGCAGCTTCATACCCTTCTTGGACGCCAGAGCCTTCAGCTCGTTGTTGGCCTTGGTGTGGTCATTCACCATTTGCTGGGCAAACTGCTTAGCCTCAGGCGTGGTAGCGCGCTGGGCCACCACTTTGCCCAACTCCACTTCCAACATTCCGCCGCTGGCGGCCTTGGTCATAAACTCGGAGTCGTACTCTTTGTCCTCGCGCACCACGGCGCCCTGGCCCGTGTCCTGGGTGGTGCTGTCGATGCGGGCTTCGTTGGTTTGCTGGGCCTGCTGCACCGAGTCGGGAGCAGAATTGCAGCTGGCTAGCCCCAGCAACAGGGCAGCGGCGAGCGGGAGTTGGCTGATTTTCATACGGCTAAAGAAAAATAAAAGGGCAGCACCCTATACGTAAGGTGCTGCCCTTCTGGCTGGTTAGGCAAGCAATTAGGCGCTTTACATTTTCATGTTGGTACCGTTGCTAGCCATTTGCAGGTGGCTTTCTACTACGGGCAGCGTTTTGGTGATAAAGCCCTGGATAGCGGGGTCTTTAGTCATCGTTTGGTGCGAGGCCATAGTATTGGCCGTCTTCTGGTGGTCAGCCACCATCTGCTTCATATACTGTTGCTCGAAGGCCTGGCCCGACAGTTTTTCCATGGCCGGGGCCATCGCCTTGTGGTCGGCGTCCATGTCCGTGGGCAAGGTCACACCTTTCTTGGCGGCAATTTGCTTGAGGTCGGCGGTGCTTTTGGTATGGTCGGCTATCATCTTGTTGGCCATGTCTTTGGCCATGCCGGTTACACCCTTAGCCAGCGCCATTTTGCTTTGCTGAATCTCGTTCTGGTCCGAGTGCGCGGCCGTCATCATAAACTCGGTGTCGTTGGCGTGGGGGCCAGTGGGGCCGTTGGGGTCGGCCTTGGCAGTGCCGCCGGGAGCCTGCATCGCCATGGCCGAGCTGTCGCCAGCGGCCGGCATATTGACCGCCGAAGCCGCCGAATCGGTAGCCGCGGTGCTGGTAGCAGTGTCGGTCGTAGTAGTGTTGGTATCGGAGCTGGAGCTGCACGAGCTAAGAGCAAGCAGGCAGGCTGCGAAAAGGGGCAAAGAGGCGCGTAACATGAAAGTTGAAGGGGAAAAGGATTGTTAGAAGAAACCTGATTACGAACGATTTAGCTAAAAGTTTGGCTCAAACTGTAAGCGCCTGATTGCTAGTCTGCCACACGGCCTTGCTGTTCAGGCCAAAATTTTAGGCGGGCGCATTAAACCTCTTTGCTGCGCGCCGCTCTCAGCTAGTATCTCCCCCTTACTCACTTACTTTTTCTCTTACCCGCATGCGCTACGCTACTCCCTTCCGCACTTTGGCCTACGCCGCGCTGGCCAGCGGCCTGCTGTTCACCGCTAGCTGCCAGCGCGGCGATGTGGCGGCCGACGATATTACCTCGGCCGAAGACCAGGGCCAGGGTGATGAGGAAAACGCCGCCACTGCCGACCTCGTGGAGGCCGCCGCCCCGCAGGATATCACGGCTGCGGCCAGCCCCGCCATCGTGGGGGCGGCCGAGCTGCGTACCCTCACCGCCGGCTGCTTTACGCGCACCTACGACGCTGCCACGCGCACGCTAACCCTCGATTTTGGGCCCACCAACTGCCTGTGCGCCGATGGCCGCTACCGCCGGGGCCAGCTCACGGCCGTTTTTAGCGGCCCTTACCGCCAGGCGGGCGCGGTGGTCACCATCAACCGCACCAACTATTTTGTGAATGATAATCAGCACCTCGGCACGCGGGTTATTACCAACTTGGGCAGTGGCTCGTTTGACCTGAGCGTGCAGAACGCCAGCATCATCTTCGCCAACAATGGCGGCACCACGGCGTGGTCGTCGCAGCGGCGCTACACGCGCACGGCGGGCTTTGGCACCCCGTCTATCCTGGACGATGCGTACAGCATCACCGGCTCGCTCACGGGCACCAACCGCCACAGCGTGACGTACACGGCCACTATCAAGAGCCCGCTCATCAAGAAACTTGCCCTGGGCTGCGCCCGGCACTTTGTGGCCGGTACCGTCGAAGTCACCAACTCCAAGACCCAGACCTTGCTCATCAACTACGACCCTAGCGGCACCGCCGCCTGCGACAACATAGCCACCGTGACCATCAACGGCCGCACCCGCACCATCCACCTCAAATAGACCGCAGATTTAACGGATTAAACGGATTGCGCGGATACGCCTGCTAGCGCAGGCTGACTGGGCTGGCGGCGAATATTTTAAAGTGTAGCGCTTCAAAAAATTTTCAGCCTAGCCAGCCCAGTCAGCCTGCGCCAGCAGGCGTATCCGCGCAATCCGTTTAATCTGCGGTCAGGGAGTGGGCTAGTAGTAGGTCTTCGGGCGTGGTGATTTTGAGGTTGCGGTAATCGCCCTCCACCAGGTGCACGGGGTGCAGGTCGTCGACCACGCTGGCATCGTCGGTAAAAGTGGGCAGCTCGGGTAGGCGGTAGGCACGGCGCAGCAGGGCTAGCTCAAACGTTTGGGGCGTTTGCATCAGGCGCAGGCGGCGGCGGTCGAGCGGCGAGGAGCCAGCCGCCCCTAGCAGGCGCACCGAGTCTTTGGGGGGCACGGCGGCAGCAGCAGCGCCGTGGGTGGCCGCCGCCTGGTAGGTGGCCTCAATCACGGCTAGGGGCACCAGGGGGCGCACCCCATCGTGCACGGCCACCAGGGCCCCGGTGGGCGCCTCGGCGGGTAGGGCGGCTAGCCCGGCTTTCACCGATGCCCAGCGCGTGGCGCCGCCGGCCACCAGGGTATGCGGAATGGTTACGCCGTGCGCCGCCGCCAGCTGCTGCCAAAAATCAAGCTGGTCGAAGGGCAGCACCACCACGAGCTGCGCCACCCCTAGCGCGGGCTCGGCAAAGCGGCGCAGCGTGTGCAGCAGCACCGGCTCGCCGCGCAGCAGCAAAAACTGCTTGGGGCGGTCGGCGCCCATGCGCAGCCCGCTGCCGCCCGCCACGAGGATGGCGTAGCGCGGCAGGGCGGGTGCGGGGGCGCCGGGCGGGAAAGTAGGCATAGCAAAGCAGGGGAATAGTGAGCAGTGGACACAAAAAAAGCGCCCCGGCGCCAGATACGGCGACGGGGCACTCTGTTTTAGCAACTCAAAGCAAATGCCAAAGGCATTTACAGAATCAGCATCGCGTCGCCGTAGGCGAAGAAGCGGTATTTTTCCTTGATGGCTTCCTGGTAGGCCTCCATCAGCAGCTTGTAGCCGGCGAAAGCCGAGGCCATCATCACGAGCGTGCTCTCGGGCAGGTGGAAGTTGGTGAGCAGCGAATCGGCGATTTTGAACTCGTAGGGCGGGTAGATAAACTTGTCGTTCCAGCCCGACGTCACCTTAATGCGGCTGTTGGCCGACACTGAGGCATCGAGGGCCCGCATGGTGGTGGTGCCAATGGCGCACACCTGCTTTTTGGTGTCCATGGCTTTGTTGACCACCTTCACTGCCTCGGCGTTCACGAAGAACTGCTCCGAGTCCATCTTGTGCTTGGTGAGGTCTTCCACATCCACATTGCGGTAGGTGCCCAGGCCCACGTGCAGGGTCACGAAAGCTTTCTCTACGCCCTTGATTTCCATGCGCTTCATCACCTCACGCGAGAAGTGCAGGCCCGAGCTAGGGGCGGCCACGGCGCCGATGTTCTCGGCAAAAATGGTCTGGTAGCGCTCTTTGTCGGCGGGCTCGGTTTCGCGCTTCAGCACCTCCTTGGGCACGGGCGTTTCGCCCAGCTCGTAGAGCGCCTTGCGGAATTCTTCGTCGGTGCCATCAAACAGAAACTTGATGGTGCGGCCGCGCGAGGTGGTGTTGTCAATAACCTCGGCTACGATGTCGGACTCGCCAAAGTAGAGCTTGTTGCCCACCCGGATTTTGCGGGCCGGGTCGACGAGCACGTCCCAGAGGCGGCCTTCTTTGTTGAGCTCGCGAAGCAGGAATACTTCAATTTGGGCGCCGGTGCGCTCCTTTTGGCCGTACATGCGGGCCGGAAATACCTTGGTGTCGTTGAAAACGAAGACGTCGCCTTCCACGAAATAGTCCAGCACGTCTTTGAACATCTTGTGCTCAATCTGGCCGGTAGCGCGGTGTACCACCATCAGGCGCGATTCGTCGCGGTGGCGGGCAGGGTGACTGGCAATCAGCTCTTCGGGGAGTTCGAACTTGAACTCATGCAGTTTCATCGCCATGATGGGCAGTACTAGGGGGAAGTTACCGAAAATTCGGGGGGCAAAGGTACGGCTTTTTTTTAAGGGTAAGCTTGAGCTTGCCAGTTTTGTTGGGCGAGTGCGGCGCAAGCCCACGCGCGCGTTACTTTTCGGGTGGCTTAGCGGCGCTGCCCGTCGCTAGGCCTGCGGTGCCCGCCCACGCTTACCTTATCCTGCCATGTTTCTTACTCTACGCCTCGTCCTCGAAAGCTTTGCCTTTGCCTGGCAGGCGCTGCGGTCCAACTTGCTGCGCACCATTTTGTCGCTGCTCGGCGTCACGGTGGGCATCTTCTCGATTATCGCCGTCTTCATGGTTGTCGATTCGCTCGAGTCTAATGTGCGCGCCAGCATGAACTTTCTGGGCGACAAGGTGGTGTACGTGGGCAAGTGGCCCTGGAATTTCGACCCTAACCAGCCGTGGTGGAAGTATTTCAACCGACCCGTGCCCACGGTGCGCGAGTTTCGGCAGTTGCAGCGGATGCTGCCCGCCAGCAGCCACAACGGCATCGCCATCTTCGTGCCTAAGAGCGGCAATACGCTGAAGGCGGGCATCAACTCGGTGAGCGACTGTGCTTTCCAGGGCGTGAGCTACGAGTATCGCAACGTGTCGAGCGTGCCCATCGAGCAGGGGCGCTACTTCACGCTGCAGGAGGTGGAGGCCGGCCGGCCGGTGGCCATCATCGGGGCTACCATCGCTGAAAACCTCTACCCCGAGGGCGAACCGGTGGGTAAGCAGTTCAAGACCCACGGCCGCTACTTCACCGTGATTGGGGTGATGAAGAAGGAGGGCAAAAACCTGCTCGGCACCCCTAGCAACGACGCCAACTGCCTCATTCCCTACGATGCTTTCGCTAGCCTCTTCGCCATGAGCAGCACCGGCATGAGCGGCCCCTCGCCCCAAATCGGCGTGAAGGGCCGCGACGACGACCCCGGCCTGCTTAACCTCGAAGCTGAGATGCGCGGCGACCTGCGCATCATCCGCGGCCTCAAGCCCCGCGAGGAAGACAGCTTCGCCCTCAATCGCCCCGAGATGATTGCCGATACCATCGGTAAGCTATTCAGTGTCATTGGCATAGCGGGTGGCATCATCGGCTCGTTTGCCATGCTGGTGGGCGGCTTCGGCATTGCTAACATCATGTTCGTGTCGGTGCGCGAGCGCACCAATATTATCGGCATTCAGAAATCGCTGGGCGCTAAAAATTACTTTATCCTGTTCCAATTTCTGTTCGAAGCCGTGTTTTTGTGCCTGCTAGGGGGTGCCGCAGGCATCTTTCTGGTGTGGCTCATTACCCTGGTGCCGCAGGATGCGCTGGCCCTCACGCTGAGCGCGGGCAACATCTCGCTGGGCCTGCTCGTGTCGGTGGGTATCGGTATTCTGGCCGGTATTATTCCGGCCGTGATGGCGGCCAACCTCGACCCGGTTATCGCTATTCGGGCCAAGTAGGGCGAAGCGTCGGCTTCGTGCACGAGCAACACGAGTAGTAGCGTATTAAACGGACCCTAGCGCCAGCTGCTCGCCGCGCCCGCGCACGAAGCCAAACCTTCGCGCTACTTCGCTTATCTTCGCCGCCTTGATTTTTGGCCGCCCCGCTTACTGAGCCGGGGCGGTTTCGTTTTCCCCACCCTGACTACTCATGTCGAAACTTAAAAAAACCAGCAAAACCAAGGCTTCCGACGAAACCCTGAACGCGGGTTCGGGCAAGACCATCGTGCAGCCCAACGTGAATGATAACAAGCTGACCAGCATCACCGAGCTGCGCCAGCAAACGGGCGGCGTGGCTAAGCTCGGCAGCGACCCCGACGAGCAGCGCATCCGCAAAGCCTTCGTGGACAAGGACTGGAACGAGATTAAAATCGCCGATAGCTGGCAGATTTTCAAGGTGATGGCCGAGTTTGTGGAGGGCTTCGAGAAGATGTCCAAAATCGGCCCCTGCGTGAGCATCTTCGGCTCGGCCCGCACCAAGCCCGAAAACCCCTACTACCAGCAGGCCGAGGAAATTGCCTCCAAGCTCGTGCGCCACGGCTACGGCGTCATCACGGGCGGCGGCCCCGGCATCATGGAAGCCGGCAACAAGGGCGCCCGCGCCGAGGGCGGCAAGTCGGTGGGCCTCAACATTGAGCTGCCCTTCGAGCAGACCCACAACATCTACATCGACCAGGACAAGTGCATCGACTTCGATTACTTTTTCGTGCGCAAGGTGATGTTTGTGAAGTATGCCCAGGCCTTCGTGGGCATGCCCGGCGGCTTCGGCACCATCGACGAGTTGTTTGAGGCCCTCACGCTTATTCAAACCAAGAAAATCGGGCGCTTCCCGATTGTGCTCGTAGGCTCGGCCTACTGGGGCGGCTTGTTTAAGTGGATTGAGGACGTGATGCTGGGCGAGGAGCGCAACATCTCGCCCGAGGACATGGACCTCGTGCACATCGTGGACGATGCCAGCGAGGCTGTCAAAATCATCGACGACTTTTACCACAAGTATTCGCTGTCGCCCAACTTCTAAGGTTGACCGCTACAACGTAAAAGGCCGCTTGCTCCCTAGGGAGCAAGCGGCCTTTTACGTTGTAGCGGTCAACCTAGCCAGCCGCCTAGCTGCCTATTCGAGGAGAATGCGGCGCGTTACAGTGCTGCTGGCGTATTCGACCTGAAGCAGGTAGGTGCCAGGCGCTAAGGAGCTAGTATTAAGGGTAGTGCGGGGCAAGGGAGCCTCCTGGGAAAGAACTATTTGGCCTAGCATATTGAGCAGCACTACGCGCTGCGGTTGGGCCTGGCTATCTAGGGAGAGGTGCAACGCCGCGTGGGCAGGGTTAGGGTAAGCTTCGGTACGCACGGCTGACTGCTCGGCGGCCACGGCCAGCACATTGTCGGCGGCTAGGCGTACTAAACCCACGCGGGCCTGGCCGCTAAAGGTGCTGAAGTAGCCGCCCACCAGCAACTGGCCCGTGGGCAGTGGGATAACATCGGTTACGGTGCCGTTTGGAACGGGGCTGTTGAATGAGGTATCCAGGCTACCATCAGCAAGAAGGCGGGCCAAGTAGCGGTCATTACCACCTACCAGAATGCGATTGTTAGGTTGCAGGCGAATTGTGAAGATGTCCAGGTTGGATGGAAGAGCCGCGATGAAGCCGGCGTCGAGTTGCCCATCGGCCGTGAGCCGCCGCAGGCGAGCATAATATTCGTCAACCAGCAAAATTTTGCCATCTGGCTGCGCCACAACTATGCTCGCCTCGGGCGCGTCGGTGGCCGCTAGTTCGGTAAAGGAGGGGTCGCGCTGGCCCGATGCCAGTAGGCGAATAGTGGCTTTAGATGCGGTTGCCCCGAAGGTGCCCGCTACCACCAGCCTGCCATCGGGCTGGAACGCGGCGCTGACCGCGTCATTATAACTGCCATCCAGCGGGTAGGCAAACGTGCGGTCGCGCTGGCCGGTGGCTAGCAGCCGGATGGGCAGTGTGTTACCATCACCCACCGTGTCGGCGAGCGTGAGAATACGCCCGTCGGGCTGCAAAATAAGTTGATTAACCCGGCCAATACGAGTGGGCGCCGCAAAGCTGGCGTCGACTGCGCCGGTGGCCAGCAGGCGCAGCAAAGTAGGCTGACTGGTGCGCGTAAACTGGGCCACCAGCACTTTGCCATCGGGCTGCACGGCCAGCTGCTGCACCTCCAGCCACGGCGGGGCCACAAAGCTGGCATCCAGGGTGCCATCGGCAGCGAAGCGCGCCAGGTTATTGACCGGCTGACCATTGGCTTCAATAAAATGACCTCCCGCTAAAAGCTTGCCATCAGGCTGTTGCGCCAGCGCCATCATATTGCCATCGGTAAGCAGGGTGGGCGAAAAGCGAGTGTCGAGGGCCCCGCTGGCATTGAGCAGGGCCAGGCTGCTTTGGCGGCCTGCTAATTCATAGTCATCGCCGGCTACCAGTACTTGGCCGGCAGCAGTAGGGGCAAGCCAGGCAACCTTGCTGCGGGGAGAAATGGGAGACTGAAAGGAGGTGTCGAAGCTGCCGCTGCTCGTGACGCGATGCAGGCTTTTATCGGCCGTGACTACGAGCACGCGGCCATCGGCCTGTAGCAGCAGCAGGCGTTGGTCGAAGGTATTGAACGGCGTAAAATCGGCATTGGAAGAAAAAGAGGCATCGCGGCGGCCAGTAGGCAACAGCCGCACGAGGTCCGCAGCCGCGCCAGTAGGCGGAAAATAATCCCCGCCTACCAGAATATTACCATCGGGCTGCACCAGCATATCGTCGGTTTGATAGACCTCCGGGGCCGAGAAGTTGCCATCCAAGCTACCGCTGGCAGTGAGTCGGAGCAGACCTAGGCCCTGCTCGCCCCCCACCAGTATTTTGCCATCGGGCTGCACAGCCAGGCGCTTCACCGAGGCAGTAAGCTGGGCTGGCGCAAAGGAGGTATCGACGCCGCCGGTAGCGGTGAGGCGTACCACCTTGCTGCGCGCCACGCCGTTGTAGGTGGTGAAGGAGCCCCCTACCAGTAGCTGCCCGCTAGCCAGTGGCTCTACTACCAGGCCGTAGCCAGTCGTGGAGGCCGTGCCGGCATCAAAGGTGGCATCAGGAGTGCCGTCGGCGTTGAGCCGCAGCAAGTCCTGGCGGGATACGCCAGCCAGCGTCAGGGCTCCTTCGCCTACTACCAAAAGCTTGCCCGAGGCTAGCGGACGCACCGAGTAGATAGCGCCCGCCAGCGACGCCACCACATTGTTAAAGCTTTGGTCAGGCGTAAAATCGCCGTTGAACCGCACCAGATAACCAATCGGACCGCTTTCGTTTCGGCTGAAAGAGCCCAATGCCACGTACTTACCATCTGGCTGCTGCGTAGCACACCTAACGTTGCCCGGCACTGAAAGGGCCGTGGGCTTAAATGTGGGGTCCACCACCTGCGCTTGCAGTAGGGGCACGCTGCCCCCGAAGCTTAGCAGTCCATAAAGAAAAAGTAAACGACGCACCATAGTTAAAAATAAAAAATATTACAAAAACAGCTGCGTAGACTTGCGTAGCAACTTCATTTAAAATGATTTATTTAAGCGTACAAAGCTAGCTCGTTAAGTAGAATACTACGGCCTGGGCGGAGATTCTTCGTAGGTCGCCGTACTACCTTTTTCCCTATTAAGCCGACCTTTGTTCTTATCTATGACCGACCAGCCCGCCGCGCCCGCCAAAAAGCTTTTCCTGCTCGACGCCTTTGCCCTCATCTACCGCTCGCACTTTGCCTTTGCCAAAAACCCCCGCGTCAATTCTAAGGGCATGAACACGGGCGCCATCCTGGGCTTTACCAACACGCTAGTGGAGGTGCTGCTCAAGGAAAAGCCTACCCACCTGGGCGTGTGCTTCGACTCGGGCAAGACCTTCCGGCATGAGAAGGACGAGAACTACAAGGCCAACCGCCAGGCCATGCCCGAGGACATTGGCATTGCCATTCCTTACATCAAGCAGATTATCGAGGGCTTCCACATCCCGATTTTGCTGATGAAGGGCTACGAGGCCGACGACGTGATTGGCACCCTAGCCCAGAAGGCGGAAAAGGAGGGTTTCGAGGTGTTTATGATGACGCCCGACAAGGACTACTGCCAGCTCGTGACCGAGCACATCAAAATCTACCGCCCCGCCTTCATGGGCAACGCGGCCGAGGTGCTCGACGTGGCGCACGTGCTGGAGCGCTTCGAGATTGAGCGCCCCGAGCAAGTAATTGATATTCTGGGCTTGCAGGGCGATGCCAGCGATAACATCCCCGGCATCCCGGGCATTGGCGAGAAGACAGCCAAGGCGCTCATCAAGCAGTACGGCTCGGTCGAAAACCTGATTGCCAACTCCGACAAGCTTAAGGGCAAGCAGCAGGAAAACGTGCGCAACTTTGCCGAGCAGGGCTTGCTGAGCAAGGAGCTGGCCACGATTCACGTCAACGTGCCCATCGAGTTCGAGGCCGATAAGCTGGTGATGGATGCGCCCGACGCGGCGCGCCTGCGCGAGCTGTTTGAAGAATTAGAGTTTCGGCAGCTGGCCGCTAGGGTACTGGGGGAGGACAATGCCAGCACCAGCCGCACCCCGGCCGCGCCGGTGGGCCGCGGCGCCCGCCTCCCCAAAGCCGCCGCGCCAAGCGCGCAGGGCTCGCTCTTCGGCGAGGGCAGCGCCGCCGTGGTGAACGCCGCCGAGAACGGCGAATTTGCCCCCGGTGAGGCTGGCGAGTACTACCACGGCCCCACCAAGACCCTAGCCGATGTGCCCCACCACTACCACCTGGTAGATGCGCCCGCGCTGCGCAAGTCACTGCTGGAGTTTATGTTGCAGCAGGCGGAGGTGAGCTTCGATACCGAAACCACCGGCCTCAACACCATGACGGCGCGGCTGGTGGGCCTGAGCTTTAGCTGGCACGCGGGCGAGGCGTACTACGTGCCCGTGCCCAGCGACGACGCCGAGGCCAGCCAGGCTATCGTGGAAGAGTTTCGGCCGTTCTTCGAGCACAAGACGATTGTGAAAATCGGGCAGAATATCAAGTACGACCTGCTGATTCTCAAGAACTACGACGTGCGGGTGGCTGGGCCGTTTTTCGATACCATGCTGGCGCACTACCTCATTGAGCCCGACATGCGCCACAACATGGACGTGCTGGCCGAAACCTACCTGCACTACACGCCGGTGCCCATCACGGACCTCATCGGGCCCAAGGGCAAGAACCAGAAAACGATGGCCGACCTCGCGCCGGCCGCCGTGAGCGACTACGCCTGCGAAGACGCCGACGTGACCTTGCAGCTGCGCCACGTGTTTGAGCCCATGCTCAAGGAACTAGGCCTGCTGGGCCTGCTCAACGACGTGGAAAACCCGCTGGTGCCCGTGCTGGCTGACATCGAGCACGAGGGTGTGCGCATTGACTCGAATGCCATGAACGAGTACTCGGCCGAGCTGCAAGGCTACGTGCAGGAGCTGGAAACGCAGATTTTCCGCGAGGCCGGGCAGGAGTTCAACATCGGCTCTCCCAAGCAGCTGGGTGAGGTGCTGTTTGATAAAATGGACATCGGCCGGGGCAAAATCAAGAAAACCAAGACCGGCCAGTACGCCACTGGCGAGGAAATCCTGAGCCAACTGGCCGCCGATAACCCCATCGCGGGCCTCATCTTAGAATACCGCCAGCTCACCAAGCTGCGCAGCACCTACGTGGAGGCCCTGCCTCAGCTCGTGTGCGGCGACGGCCGCGTACATACCACATTCAACCAAGCTGTTACGGCCACCGGCCGCTTGTCCTCGACCAACCCCAACCTCCAGAACATTCCCATCCGCACCGAAAAGGGCCGCGAAATCCGCAAGGCCTTCGTGCCGCGCGATGAGAACCACATTCTGCTGGCGGCCGACTACTCGCAGGTGGAGCTGCGCATCATGGCCGATTTTTCAGGCGATAAAACCATGATTGAGGCCTTCCGGCTAGGGCAGGACGTGCACACCAGCACCGCCAGCAAGGTCTTTAAAGTGCCGCTGAATGAGGTAGATAGCGAAATGCGCCGCAAGGCCAAGACCGTAAACTTCGGCATCATCTACGGCATCTCGGCCTTCGGGCTAGCCCAGCGCATCGGCATCAGCCGCAAGGAAGCCGTGGATATTATTGAAACCTACTTCCAGGAATTTCCGAGCGTGAAGCAGTTCATGGATGACAGCATCAACCGCGCCCGCGAGCTCGAATACGCCGAAACCCTGCTCAAGCGCCGCCGCTACCTACGCGACATCAACTCGCGCAACGCCACGCTGCGCGGCTACACCGAGCGCAACGCCATCAACGCCCCCATCCAGGGCACGGCCGCCGACATTATCAAGATGGCGATGATAAACATCCACGACTGGCTAATTGAGGAAAAGCTCGGTACCAAGATGATACTGCAAGTACACGACGAACTCGTGTTCGACGCCGTGCGTGAGGAAGTGGCCTACGTGACGCCCAAAATCCGCGAGCTGATGACCACCGCGCTGCTGCTGCCCCACGGCGTGCCGCTGGAGGTGGAAGTGGGCACGGGCGACAACTGGCTGAAGGCACACTAGCAGGCTGCCGGCCAGCTGGCGGCTACTTTACCAACGTCACGACCACCGTTTGGGCTAGGGTGCCGGTACGCAGGCGCAGCGTATCGGCATTCAGCTTCAGAATATCGTAGGTGGTAGTGGAAGAAAGGCCGGTAGTGCCAAGCGTGACGGCGCGTCGCAGCGTAATCGACAGGTTGTCCTGGGCGTTTTGAAACTGCCAGCTGCCGGTCGAGATTTGGGGGTCGGTGATAGCGGCCCGGCGTGCGCCGTCATCAAAAATCAACCCGTTGTCGGCATTGAACTGGTACGTGTCGTCGAGGCGTACGCCCGAAGAGAGCGAGTACATCGTGGTTGGTGGCCTGTTGGTATTGTCGGTGTCGGCGAAAGAAAAAGGGCGCCAAGTGTGCGCAACCAGTAAGCTGGTAGTCGCATCCGGCGTGGGCGCGTTTTTGTGGCAGGCACTGGCTAGCCCCCCTGCTGCCACCATGCAGCACCAGGCTAAGAAATATGAGAAATAAGTATTCTGCATGTAGCAATACCAATAAGCCAATAGGATAACCAAAGGTAATTAGCGAAGCCTAAGCCCAATAAGTCATCTAAAACCGTCAATGCTGCCCCTCAAACCCGCCCTCCACGCCGCTTGCTTGGCCTACGTGCACACCCGCCTCGATGCGGCCCGCGCCGGCATGGCCGCCGCCCAGGAGTCGAGCAACTCCGAAACCAAAAGCAGCGCCGGCGACAAGTACGAAACCGGCCGCGCCATGGCCCAGCAGGAGCGCGACCGCCACGCCGCCCAGCTCCACGAGGCCCAGCAACTGCTAGGGGCGCTGCAAAAAATCAACCCCGAGCTAGCCAGCGACACCGTGCGGCTAGGGGCCCTGGCCGATACCAGCCTGGGGTTGTTCTACCTGAGCATCAGCGCGGGGCGGCTGGCCACGGCTGAAGGAGTGGCGTTTATGGCAGTGTCGCCGGCGGCGCCGCTGGCCGTGGCGCTGCACGGGCACCAGGCCGGCGAGGAAGTAGTATTTAATGGCAAGCCGGTGCGGATAACGGCCGTGAGCTAGCGGCCCGGTGGCACCCTAGCCACCGGCTGGCCGTATGCTAGGGGCATGGAAACTACCCTTCGCCAGCTCGCGCAGCTGCCCGCCCCCAAAACTACTCCGCTGCAAAACGTGGCCCGCTGCCTGCTCGGCAGCTTTATGGTAGTAGCGGGCACCGGCCACCTCACCTTCGTGCGTCAGGATTTTCAGGCCCAGGTGCCCGACTTTGTGCCGATGGATAAGGATACGGTGGTGCTGCTTTCGGGCGTGGTCGAAATAGGCCTGGGACTGGCCCTGCTGCTGCTGAAAGGTAAAAACCGGGTGCGGATGGGCCTGGGGCTGGCGGCGTTTTACGTAGCCATTTTCCCGGGCAATATTCACCAGTATACGGAGCGTATTTCCGCGTTCAACCTCGATACCGATGGCAAGCGGCTGGCGCGGCTATTTGGCCAGCCGGTGCTCATCGGCGCGGCGCTCTGGAGCACCGGCGCCCTCCAGGCGCTGCGTAAGAAGTAGGGCGAAATTTCACTGCGTGCATGGGCGCAGCGAGCAGCTGGCGCTACGGTCGTCCGGTCTCGAATATTCGCTGCGCTCGCGCACGCAGGGAAACTTCGCGCTACGGTGCTTTTTCGTTTTTCGCTACTACGAACATACGGTCGCCGAAGCGGCCCGTCAGCTTATTGAGCCAATAAGTAGGGTATTGCGTGCCCAGCTTGGTGGCCTGCTCCACCACATTGCCCCCTAGCCGGATGTTGGCGGGCGCTTTCACCGGGTTCAATAAATCGACGACTGAGAAGCCGTTCTTGGCCAGCATCTTGCGAATGGTGGTCGGTGTGAACTCATATAGATGGTAGGGCGGAATATCCATGCGACGCTGGCGGCCCAGCGCCTTGTAGGCCGCAAATCCCAGGCGCATACTCGGCAGGTTGGTCACGCTGGGCAGGGCTAGCACCAGCAGCCCGCCGGGCGCCAGAATGTGGCCAAACTTGCGGATGGCCGCCGCCGGCGACAGCAGGTGTTCGAGCACATCGCCGAGGTAGGCCAAGTCGAACTGGCTTTCCTGAAAGTCTTCGGTGGTTTCGATGTTGCCGGTCACCACGGGCAGGCCCAGCTCGCGGCGGGCGTAGTCGGCGGCGTGGGCGCTTATTTCGAGGCCGTGGGTTTCCCAGCCCAGGCTTTGCAGGCTTTTGAGGGTGTAGCCGGGGCCGCAGCCCACCTCCAGGTACCGAAACCGGCGGCCGGGATAGTGCTGCTGCATGTAGCGCGTAAATTTATCCTCCTTCACCTGGCTCAAATCCAGCGCCTTGCCTTCTTCGATAAAGGCCTTGTCCTTCTCGGTGCGGTCGTAGTTGGGGCGGTCGGTGAAGTACTCCTTGCCGTAGAGGGTTGAGAGCTGCGCGGGCGTGGGCTGCGGGTCCAGAAAAGCCAGGTCACAGTTCCGGCAGCGGGTGCCTTGCAGGCGCTGGCCGTCAAAGACATAGTAGAAGGGCAGGGGCTCGAAGCTGGTAGCTCCGCACAGGTCGCAGTGGCGCATGGTAGTCAGTTGGCAAGCGCCATTCCGCAAGTAGCCGCTAGGGAGCTGCGCACGGAGGGCGGTAGATTCTCTCCGTAAAGTTCAGCAGCAGAACCCAACCGCGCGGCCCGTCGTTGGTTGCTAGGTAGAAAGACCCTAGCCAACTGCTACCTATACCCGTGCCGATGCTACCTGAAAAACTAGACGCCGTTGTGATTGGAGCCGGCCCCGTGGGCCTGGCCTGCGCCCTCGAAATTCAGCGCCGTGGCCTCACCGTGACGGTGGTGGACAAGGGCGCGCTCGTTAATTCCATTGTGGGCTACCCCACCAATATGGAGTTTTTCTCGACGCCCGAGCTGCTTGAAATTGGCGGTTATCCCTTCCCGATGGCTTCCTACAAGCCCCACCGCGAAGATGCCCTCGACTACTACCAGCGCGTGGCGGCGTCCGAAAAACTGAGTTTGCGCCTCTATGAGCGCGTGACGGGCCTGCGCGGCCAGGCCGGTGATTTTGTGGTCGAAACCACGAAGGGCGAAATCGCGGCCCGCACTGTGGTAGTGGCCACCGGCTTTTTCGACGTGCCCAACCCCCTTGCTATTCCGGGCGCCGACCTGCCCCACGTAAATCATTATTATAAAGAGCCTTATGCCCACGCCGGCCAGGATGTGGTGGTGGTGGGCGCCAAAAACTCGTCGGCCAAGGCAGCGCTGTCGCTGGTGCGCTCGGGGGCGCGTGTCACGCTGGTAGTGCGCGGCCCCGAGGTGTCGGAAAGCGTGAAATACTGGATTCGGCCCGATTTGCTCAACCGCATCACGGAAGGCCGCATCACGGCGTATTTCAATACGACGCTCGACGCCATCACGCCCACTACGGTGGAAGTGACCACGCCCGAGGGCCCGCGCAGCATCCGGGCCGACTACGTGTATGCCCTCACCGGCTACCGCCCCGATTACACCCTGCTGGTCGATATGCTAGCCTTGCCGCTCGATGAAAACGACCTAGCTAGGCCGCCCATCTTCGATGCAACCACTCACGAGTCGGCCCGCCCCGGCGTGTACGTGGCCGGCACCGTATGCGGGGGGCTAGCCACCAGCCGCTGGTTTATCGAGAATGGCCGCCACCACGCGCAGCTCATTGCGGCGGCCCTGACAAAGGCGCCGGTGCCGGCTTAGCCGCGCCCCGCTAGCCGCCTTGCCGCCTAACAAGCCCGGCCAATGCGTGCGCATTGGCCGGGCTTGTTAACCGATAAGTTTTTGCTACAAAGCAGTGTAGGTGTAATCCTCGGTGCCTGTGTAGTCGCGGCCGTTTTGGCGGTACGTGTACACGTGGCGAATTTGCAGGGTCTGCTCCGTCAGCACGAGCACCTGGTAGGCCTGGGTCGCATCGTGCAGCTGGTGCTGGTTGATGTGCAAGGTGGTCTGGTCATCGCTGAAATACCAGGAGCCGGGCTCTGCCGGGGCCATCTCGCCCGGCGCACCGCACCGGGTGGCGCCTTCACCGTAGGCAATAGTTTTGTCGGCGTTGAATTTCGTCACGTCGTCCTGCGCGCAAGGCTGAATGGAGCTGTACACCTCCTGCACTACCGCGTTGCTGCCATCGCGGTGGTAGGTAACGCTTTGGGCGGCCAGTTTCCAGTCGTGGGCCAGCAGCAGGCTCGTGCGCACGTCGGCCACGGGGGCAGGCTCGCTGTTTTTTTGGCAGGCGCTCAGCGACATCAATGCGATGCCGAACAAAAAGAAAATTTTTCTCACGGCAGAAGGACGAGTAGCAGGTGAAGCGCAAAGCTAGGCAAGCAGTAAGCCAATGCAGCAGGCTTCAGGTATTACTGTTCAGCTTGGCCAGGGGCTAGCGGCACTGCTCGGCGGCCTGCACTGCATAGGAGTAGCCGGCCGCCGCGCCGCGCCGGAAAAACTCGCAGCTGCTGGCCGAGTCGCCCGCCTGCTGGGCCAGCCGCCCCAGTAAAAACAGCGTGCGGCCGTCCTCGGGCTGCGCCGCCAGCGCCTCGAAGTACACGGCGCGGGCCTCGGGATAGCGCACTAGGTGGGCCAGGGCTGCGCCTTCGGCCTGGAGATAGGCTAGCGGCATGGCCCGCCCGGCGCGCCGCAGTTGGGCGTGGCCGTGGCGCAGGTCGGCGAGGGCCGGGCGGGTTTGGTGCAGGTCGAGCAGGCGGTTTTCGCCCCGCGCCAGGTAGGCCTCGGCTAGGGTCGTGTCGAGGGCCAAGGCCCGGCAATAGCTGAGCTCAGCGGGGCCGGGCTGGCGCAGGCCGGCCTGGCAGCGGCCGAGGCGGTAAAGCAGCCGGGCCGTTTCGGTGGGGGCTAGGGGTGGGCTCTCGCTAGCCAGCAAGGCGGCCTCGTAGTCGGCGCGGGCGGCGGGCAGGTCGTGGGCTATGTCCTGGTAAAGCTGGCCGCGCAGGCGCAGGGCGGCCGGGTGGTCGTCGCGCAGGGCCAGCGACTGGTCAAGCTGGCGAGCAGCTTCGGCCCACTGGCCTCTGGCAAAGGCGGCGCGGCCGTCGTCGTAGTATAAGTTGGCCTGCACGCGGTCCATCACGATTTTGGCCGAGATGCCGAACAGGAAAATCAGAAATGTGAGGCCCGCCACCAGCCAAAAGTCCTGCTTATTGAAGCGCACGCGCTGGCGCGGCACTCGCTGCTGGTAGTGGCGCTCGCGGGCATCGGCGGGCGGGCGGGTGCGCAGGGGCGGGGCAGCGGCCGGGTCGCCAGGCATCTTATACACCGACGGGCCACCGCCCGCAGCCTGGGCGGCGGCGCGGCGCTGGTCTTCGGCCCGGCGGGTGGCTAGTTGCAGCTGATAGTCGTATTGGGCGCGGCGGTCGGCATCGCCCAGCACACCGTAGGCCACGGCCACGGCCTTAAAACGCTCCTCGTAGTGGCGGTCGCCGCCGTGCTTATCGGGGTGCAGCTCGGTCGCCAGGCGGCGGTAGGCCCGCTTGATGTCGGCGGCGGGCGCCGTGGGCGGCACGCCCAGCACCTGGTAATGATTCTGACTCACGTCCCGAAAATTTAATCGAAAGCCTGGGGCAAAGGCAGCCCTGGCCCCAAGTTTTGCGTAAAGAACGCCCTAGCTGGCCCAGCGGTTGCTAACGGCTCAGCTACTCAACCGAATTTACTCGCTAAACAATTCCGCGCTCATGGCCCTCCTGACCGACGACAAAACGCCGCGCAACGACAGCCTCATCAGTAACCTGACGGGCTACCTCGATACGCGCATCGACCTTATCAAGCTCGAAACGCAGGAAAAGGTGAAAGGAGTCTTTGTCAGCTCCGTGCACGGCGTAGCGCTGGGCTTGCTGGGCTTCCTGTTCATCATTTTTGGCTCTATTTATCTGGGCTTGGCGCTCAACCAGATGCTCGACAGCCCCTCGGCGGGTTTTGGGTTGGTGGCGGCGCTATACCTAGTGCTGGCTGTGCTGTTCTTTGTTGGCGTAGATAAAAAGCTTTTTCAAGGCATTGCCGATAAGCTGCTAAATAACACCATCTATAAATCTGATAAGCGCGCCTAAGCAGCGCGTTGCTTTCTCTGGCTTTCCCGCAAAACACCTACCCCATGACCGAGCCCACTAACCCGTTGTTTGAGGACGAAAAAGATTTTCTGGAGCGTAAAAAGCTGGAATACGAGCGGGCTTTGCGCGGCGACGTTGAGGAAATCAAGGAAACCACCGTGCAAGCCGGCAAAATAGCGCTGGTGGGCGCGAGTGTAATTGGCGGCATCTGGCTGATAAGCAAAGCCTTTGGTGGTAAATCCAAGAAAAAGAAGCACAAGCACAAGAACCGCCCCGAGTTTGAGGACTACGCCGGCTTCGCTGGCTTTGATGAGAACGACCAAGAATTTAATGACCTGGATAATGGCTTTCAGTCGTCAGATTACGACCAGAACTACGCCTACGCCGGGGCTGATGCCGATGGCTTCTACACCGAAGGCGAGGGCGATACCGACTACGCAGCCGAGGACGATGACAATGGCTTGAGCCAGTACCCAGACTTCCCGGCCCACTCGGCTGGCCAGCCTGACCAATACGGTGCCCCTAGCGCCGACGACACTGACGAAATCGCGGATGATTACGACTATCAGCCGGCCTCCCAGCCTTACGCTGCCAGCGCCTCGTACCAGGCCCGCCCGTATGACGATAGCCGCCGCTTACCCGACTCGAATAGCTTCGCAGAAGACGACGAAACCGACGCTGGGCATGCAAAAGGAGTTGATACTGAACACGTAGAAGCGCCTAAGTCGAAGCTCAGTATCTTGGTGCCCGCCCTGTTATCGTTTGCCAAAACCGAAACCGGCCGCGTAATTGTGGCCCAGGCCACTGCCGTGGCGTTGGCGCTCGCTACCAAGGCGGTGCAAGGGTTTATGCCTAAGCATGAAGCAGAAGCCGACAAAAATGCCGACCTTGCAGCTTCATCGGCCAGCGAGGGCATCCAGCCCGCCACCTGGCCCGCCACCTCCGCCCAGGATGCCACTGCCGCCGCCCACCACGACGACACTTTCTCCTCCAGCGCCCCGCTTGCTTGATACGCTGGCCGGGCTGCGGCTGCGCGGCCGTAAGGCCCTGGCCGTGTTGCTCGACCCAGACGACTTTGAGCCAGCGCGCCTACGCCACTTGCTGCGGTTAGCCCAGCAGCATCCCATAGATTTTTTCCTCGTTGGGGGCAGTCTGGTGCTTACCGAGCACCAGGCTGCCCTCATTGCGTTGCTGAAGGCCGAGGCGCCGCAGGTGCCGGTGCTGCTGTTTCCGAGCCACGCCCTGCACGTTGACCCCGCTGCCGATGGTATTTTGTTGCTCTCGCTTATTTCGGGGCGCAACCCCGATTTTTTAATTGGCCAGCACATTGTGGCGGCCCCGCGCCTGCGCCAGAGCGGCTTGCAGGTGCTGCCCACCGGCTACATGCTGGTTGACAGTGGCCGGCCTACCACGGCTTCCTACATCAGCGGTACGGCCCCGCTGCCCCACGACAAGCCGAGTATTGCGGCGGCCACCGCCATGGCCGGCGAGCAGCTGGGCCTGCGCCTGATGTACCTCGATGGGGGCAGCGGCGCCCAGCACCCCGTGTCTCCCGCCATGATACGGGCCGTGCGCGCGGCCGTTGATACGCCTCTCATTGTGGGTGGTGGCCTTAATACCGGCGAGAAGGTGTACGCGGCCCTAGCTGCCGGCGCTGACGTGGTAGTAGTAGGCAACCACCTGGAGCGCGCCCCCGATTTCCTGGCCGATGCCGTAGCCGCCGTGCGCGAGGCAGCCCAGACCGCCGCAACGGGTTGCGCTGACTCACCCGCCACGCGGGCTGACTAAGCTCACAACCCAACAAAAAAAGCCATTCCAACAAGAATGGCTTTTTTAGTGAATCAGGAAGAAAAACCAGACCGCTAGCCCAGTCAGCCCGCCAAAGGCAAGCGTATCTGCGCAAGCCGTTAAAGCTGCGGTCTTAAATGTTCATGGCCGTTTCGCGGCGACGCATTTTGCCGGCCGGAATACCGAACATCATCTTGAAGCGGCGGCAGAAATAGGCGGTGTCCTTGTAACCCACTTCCTTGCCGATATCACGGATGCTCTTTTTAGTGGTGCGCAGCAGCGAAACCGCGCGCTCCATGCGTTGATACTCAATATAATCCTGCGGATTAATATTGGTCAGCATCTTGAAATACTGCCCCACGTAGTCCTCGCTCACGTTGGCTACCGTGGCCAGCACCTTGTTGGAAAGGTCGCCGCTCAGGTTCTCCTTGATGAAGTTGAAGAGGTCAATCAGGCGCGGGTCTTTAAAATACGTGCTGTTGGTGGCCAGCTGCTCCACAAACAGGTTGTTGCGCAGGATGTAGCGAACCACTTCCACCACCAGGTTTTCGGTGTAGATGGTGATAAGGCGCTCACGGCCTGGCAGGTCTTGTAGTGATTCCTCAATAATTTTAATAACTAGGTTGGCTAGCTTCGAATTGCCTTTGATAACGAACGCCGGCACGTCGAGCGACGCAAAAAAGTTAACCGAGTCAAACACTTTGGCCTCGAACGAAACGAAGCTATGGCTTTCTTCGGCATCGCCGATGAAATCGAGTTTGTCGTTGGAAGTGAAAAAACGGTCCTTGTTGGTAATCAGGTCGTCGTTGGAGATTACCCGGCTAGCGGCGCCCTGGCCGTAGCCCACGCGCGTAGCCCGCCCGCCCGGTAAGAACAGCAATTCGGCCTCCTCAACTACTTGGTCGTCTTCACCAAAGACAATTTTACCCTGATGCAATAGAATAAGGTTATTCCCAACATCATAAGCATTACGAACCGTAAAGGCTTGCCGGAGAACCAGGTTTTTTGCCTTGATATAGCGTACCCCCAGTGATTCTATAACTTTATTGTAATCTTCCATTTATTGAGTGCTTATAAGGGAAAAACCCCACTGGCTCTGCCAAAAGTACCTAACGTTACACTTAATTACTACAATGGATTCTAAAAAAAATTCATTAAAACAAAAACCCAGACCGATTTGGCCTGGGTTCCGTACAAAAAAGTAGCTAATCTGCTGGAAAAGTGCTATTTCAGAATCTCCCGCGAAATAACAATTTTTTGAATCTCCGAAGTGCCTTCGTAAATCTGGGTAATCTTGGCGTCGCGCATGAAGCGTTCGACGTGGTACTCCTTCACGAAGCCGTAACCACCGTGAATCTGCACGGCTTCTACGGCCGAGTCCATCGCCACTTTTGAGGCAAATAGCTTGGCCATGGCGCCACTCTTGGCGTAATCGGCGTGGTTGTCTTTGTCGGCGGCGGCTTGCAGGCACAGCAGGCGCGCGGCTTCCACGTTGGTGGCCATGTCGGCTAGCTTGAACTGGATGGCCTGGTGCTTGGCGATTTCCACGCCGAAGGCCTTGCGCTCCTTGGCGTACTTGATGCTGAGCTCGAGCGCGCCCGAGGCGATGCCCAGCGCCTGCGAAGCAATGCCGATGCGGCCGCCGGCCAGCACCTGCATGGCAAACTTGAAGCCGAAGCCATCGGCGCCAATACGGTTTTCCTTAGGCACTTTCACGTCCGTAAACATGAGCGAGCAGGTGTCGGAGCCGCGGATGCCAAGCTTGTTTTCTTTGGGGCCCTGCACGAAGCCGGGCATATCCTTGTCCACAATCAGTACATTAATGCCGCGGTGCTTCAGCTCGGGGTTGGTTTGGGCAATTACCAGGTACACCGAGGCGGTGGTGCCGTTGGTAATCCAGTTTTTAGTGCCGTTGAGCAGGTAGTGGTCGCCCATGTCCTCGGCGGTGGTGCGCTGGCTAGTGGCATCGGAGCCAGCTTCGGGCTCGGAGAGGGCAAAGGCCCCAATGATTTCGCCCGAGCACAGGCGGGGCAGGTATTTCTGCTTCTGCTCCTCGGTGCCGTATTTCTCCAGGCCCCAGCACACCAGCGAGTTATTCACGCTCATGATAACCGAGCACGAGGCATCAACCTTGGAGATTTCCTCCATAGCCAATACATAGCTCACGGTGTCGAGGCCCGAGCCGCCGTACTCGGGGCTCACCATCATGCCCA
>CAYLNN010000012.1:0-103789 GCA_964385095.1 uncultured Hymenobacter sp. | reverse complement strand
GGTAGCGCAGCTTGTTGGCCAGCACCACGCCCGAGCCCAGGTCGTCGCCGAACGAGAAGCCGCCGGGGAAGTTCAGCATGTCAAAATCGTGGATGCTCACCCGGCCGTGCAGCACCTCGTTGAGGTGCACGATGGTGGGCGCAGCGCCGGCTAGCCGGTAGGCGGCAGCCATTTCTTCTTCGCAGTTGATGCCGAAGCCGGTCAGGATAAGGGCCTTAGGCAATGCTTGGCTTGCTGTGTCGTGTGTCATAATTACGCCTGCTTGCTTCAGATTACTTAACTAGGGCCGCGGGCTCCAGGCCGATGGTTTGGTTTACCGGGCCATTAGTCCAGGCGGCGCGCAGGTCGGTGGTGTTCAGAGCTAGCAGTTCGCGGCCACCGTGTTGCACACGCAGTTGGCCATCGGCCGTAACGCGCCCCAGGCGGCTAGCCCGCTGACCCAGGATGCTTTCAAAAGCTGTCACGTCTTCCGGCGCAATGCTTACCACAAAGCGCGAGTGTGACTCGCTGAACAGCAGCGCCGTGGGCGAAAGCTCGCCCGCTAGGCTACCCAAGTTGAGGTCAGCGCCCAGGCCGTCGCGGCCGAAGGTGCTTTCGGCCAGCGCCACGGCGAGGCCGCCGTCGCTCAGGTCGTGGCTGCTCTGGATGAGGCCTTGGGCGTTGGCTTCGCCAACTAGGGTGTATAGCTCCTTAGCTTTGGCAAAATCAACCTTGGGCACGTTGGCACCCAGCTCGTTGTAAAGTTGGTAGAACTCCGAGCCACCTAGCTCGTCGTAGGTTTCGCCGAGCAGGTAGATGACGTCGTCGGCCTGCTTGAAGTCAGAAGTCACTACCTGGCGCACGTCTTCGACCTTGGCGGTCATCGAGTAGAGGACCGTCGGCGGCACCGAGATTTTCACCCCGTCGGCCTTGAAGTCGTTCTTCATCGAGTCTTTGCCCGAGGTGAGCGGGATGCAGTAGGCGGCGCAGGCATCGCGCAGGGCCTGGCACATCTGCACCAGCTTGGCTAGCTTCTGCTTGCCATCGGGGTTGATGGTGAGGTCGTAGACCGAATCAGGAACGCAGAAATTGTCGTTTACCGACCAGAAGATGTTGTCGCTGGGCGTGAGGTTGGGCAGCTTGCCGCCCACCGAGATAATCTGCCGCACAGCTTCGTCAAACGAGCCAGCTGACATGTGGTAAGCGTCCAAATCACCCATGCGGGGCAGAATGCCGTTGCTCACGGCCACGCCTTCCCAGGTCTCGAAGTTGAAGCGCACCACAGCGGCATCTTGCGGGGCCTGGCCGGTGGCGCCCATGAGGGGCTTCACGACCGTGCGGCCCTTCACCTCGTGGTCGTACTGCCGGATAACCGACTCGCGCGAGCAGATATTGAGCGAGCCCATGAGCTTGAGCAGCGCCTCGTTGTAATCTACTTCGTCGGGAAGCGCGGGCTCTTGGGCAGCGGGTTTCACGTACTCGGCCAGCAGGGTTTTGCGCGGCACGCCGTTGTGCAAGAATTCCAGCGAGAGGCCAGCAATTGGCTGCTTGTCAAATGTTACGTCGAGGTGACCTTCGCCATTGAAGAAGCCGATATCGGTCAGCTCTACCTCCATTTCGCGACCTAGGGCCAGCAACTCGTCCATTTTTTCGGGCGCCACGGCCAGCGTGAAACGCTCCTGCGACTCGCTCAGGAAAATCTCCCAGGGCTTGAGGCCGGGGTATTTCAGGGGCACTTTTTCCAGCTCCACCACCGCGCCACCGGGGATGAGCGCCAGCTCGCCGATGCTCGACGAGAGGCCGCCCGCGCCGTTGTCGGTGCTGCACCGGATGAGGCCGCGCCGGGTGGCGAGCAGCAGGAAATCCATCGCCAGCTTTTGGGTAATGGGCGAGCCGATTTGCACGGCCGTGGCGGGCGCCGCTTCGTCCAGCTCGATGCTGCTAAAGGTCGCGCCGTGGATGCCGTCTTTGCCCACCCGGCCACCGGCCATGATGATGCGGTCGCCGGGCAGAATCACTTTTTCCCAGCTGTCTTTGCCAGCTAGCTGCATCGGCATCACGGCGCCGGTGCCGCAGTACACGAGCGGCTTGCCGGCGTAGCGGTCGTCGAAGATGATGGCGCCGTTCACGGTCGGCACGCCCGACTTATTGCCGCCGTCCTCGATGCCCTTGCGCACGCCCTCAAAAATGCGGCGCGGGTGCAACTGGCCGGTCAGCAATTCGCCTTCGTAATCGGGGTTACCGAAGCACAACACATTGGTATTAAACAGCAAGCGCGCGCCGCCGATGCCGGTAGCCAGCGGGTCGCGGTTGTTGCCCAGGATGCCCGTGATGGCTCCGCCATAGGGGTCGATGGCCGAGGGCGAGTTGTGGGTCTCAACCTTCCACACGAACAGCGACTCGGGGTTGATACGCACCGCGCCGGCATTGTCCGAGAACACCTTGATGAGCCAGTCGTTGCCGTTGGCCCGTAGCTGGCGGTCTACCTCACTGGTCGCGCCCTTGATGAAGGTTTTAAACAGGCCGTCAATCTCTTCCTCTGCGCCCGTTTCCAGGTTTTTATACTTGATAACGGCGCTGAACTCCTTGTGCTTGCAGTGCTCCGACCACGTTTGGGCCAGAATCTCCATCTCGCAGTCGGTGGGGTCGGCGGGCAGCCCTAGGCCGAGGCGCTGCTCGCGCACGCTGCCTTGGTCGAAGTAGTCGCGGATGGCCTGCATTTCGGGCAGGTTGAGCGCATACACGTTGTCCTTGCTCAGCTGGAGCAGTTGCTCGTCGCGGAGGCCCGTCAGGTTGATGGTTTCGGTGCGGGCGTCGGCGCCGCCGCCGGGGCGCGGCGTGTAGTCGCGGATGCCATCGGCCACCGCGCCCACCTCGAAGCGATTGATGAGCTTGTTGCCCAGCAGCTCTTCAGCCAGTTTTCGCAGGTCGGAGGGGGGTAGGGCGTTCTCTACGAAGAATAGGCGCTTCGAGAAAATGTGCTGGGTGCGGGTGTCGATGGGCTCGTTGAGGAAGTCGCCGAGCGCATTCTGGGCCGAGGTGCCCTCGTCGTCCGTCACGCCGGGGCCTTTGGCCACCAAGATGTAGCTTTTGAAGCCCGCGGGCGCGGCCACCTCATCGATGGCGGTGGTGTGCAGCACGGGGTCTTGCAGGCAGGCGGCGGCGAAGTCGGCGACTTGCGCGGCGCTCAGGCCGGGGTAGCGCACGGCGTAGAGCGCCGCGCTGCGAACCTGGCCGGTGCGTAGGCCGAGGTGGCGGGCCGCGTCGGCGGCCACGCGCTGGCCGTCGCCGTCGTGCCGGCCGGGTTGGAGGGTAAGGAGGATGGAATGCTGGTTGGTTTCCAAACGGGAAAGACGGCCCGAGAGCCGCCCGTTAAGCGTTATGTAGCGCGGGTTTTTAGGCCGCGACCCATTCAATTTCCTTCGCAGACTATGAAGCCTGCGCTACTTAGAGTCCGGCCGACTGCCGGGCTTCACGGCCGGAATTCCGGCCAGATGTTCCGGCACGGCATCGGCCGCAAACACGGCCGCCTGCACCGGCAACAGCGCAAAGTTCGGGAACGGAAGCTGCGCGGCACCACTAGTGCGGTCAATTAATGAGACCACTGCCAGCACTTCGACCCCCATTTCGCCCAAAACCCGGGCTACTTCGAGGGTGCTTTTGCCAGTCGTAACTACGTCTTCGGCAATAACTACCCTCTCGCCAGGGGTCAAAGTGAAGCCGCGCCGCAAAATCATTTCCCCATTTGCATCGCGCTCCGTAAAAAGTGACGGCACGCCCAGTTGCCGGGCCAATTCGTAGCTCACCACCACGCCGCCCATGGCCGGGCCGACTACTACATCGGGCACTAGCCCAGCCTCGCGCAGGCGGCTAGCCAGCACGGCCATCGCGGGCGCGGCCAGCTCGGGCTTGCGCAAAAAGCGGGCGCACTGCACGTAGGTATCAGAATGCAGGCCCGACGAGAGCTTGAAATGACCGCTCAGTAGCGCGCCTTCCTCACGCAGTTGCGCTTCGAGGATAGTGGCAACAGCAGCGGGAGCTAGATCAGGGGTGAGTTGTTTTTTGGTATCCATTTAGTAGACTAAAAGAGAACGTCATGCAGAGCGTAGCGAAGCATCTCGCTCGCAACTATTGGATTAGTAACCCTAGTATCAGCACACGAGATGCTTCATTGCACTCCGCATGACGTTCTTTTTCAATTATTTATTAACTAAGCCGTTACCGAGCGGTGCTCATTAATCTCGTTCATCAGTTCGCGTGCCGCCGCTGCTGAATCATCAGCTTGCCAGATGCTGCGCGAGGCGTTAATCAGCAGCCCGCCGCCATCGGCAAAGAGGCCGGCTTTCAGCACTGCTGCTAAGTCGCCGCCCTGCGCACCGATACCGGGCACCAGAAACCACTGCTTGGGGCACAACTGCCGCAGGCGGCCGAGCGCAGCCGCATCAGTAGCGCCGGCCACGAGGCCGATGTTGCCGTGGGTAGCGTCGAGGTCGGCGAGGAGTTGGGCGGTGAAGTCGCTCACGGGCTGGCCGCTGGCTAGCTGCGCCTCCTGGATGGGCGAGTGGTTGGAAGTCTTGGCTAGGGCAAACACGAACTTGCCGGGGCGGGCGAAGGGCACCACTGCATCGGCGCCCATGTAGGGGTTCACCGTCACGGCATCGGCCCCTACCACGTCGTAGGCAAACTGCGCGTAGTGCATGGCCGTGTTGGCAATGTCGCCAAACTTGCCATCCAGAATAACCGGGATGCCGTCGGGCACACTCCGTATTACTTGGCGCAGCAGTTGCACACCGTTGTCGCGGCTTAGGAAGAACGCCAGGTTGGGCTTGAAAGCGGCAGCATAAGGCGCGGTTTCGGCGATAACCTGCGGCAGACGGCGCGTGATGTCTTCGTCCGAACCAGTTGGGTCGAGGCCCACGCAGAGCAGCGTATTGGCTTGGGCAACGCGAGTGAGGAGCTTTTGCATAGGGTAGCGCGGGCTTTCAGTCCGCGATGGTTAGGCTTGGTTTGGCTAGGTCACTCGCGGACTGAAAGTCCGCGCTACGAATTGGGCAAAAACAAAAGCGCCCGGCAGAACCGGGCACTTCGCAGTCAAATACTTAGGTAATATGCTCGCATTTTACCCGGTCAGCTTTTTCGCAGGCGCTGGTTACGCTCACGCTAGCACGAATACCGGCCGGGCACAAAAAAACCGCCTCAAGCAACTGGGGCGGCAATTGAAAAGACGAAGCAAAAAACGAATCGCACGACAAATGGAAAACGGCGGCAGCCGGCCGGGCTTTCTGCAGCACGGCTTGGGTAGCCGTCCCCTGCTTCATCCACTGGTGGTTGATTGCGTTCACGGTGCAAAATTACCCGTTCTTGTTTTGGGCGCAAGGTTATGTTTCACAAAAAACCTTTTAGCAGCTTTTTCTCGGTTCGCGTTTTCTACGCTGCACTAGGCATTTAGGCAGTTTTTAAGGGATTAAAAAAAGTTTGCCTCTTCCCTACTGTTTGCCCCTCAGGGTAAGCTTGCCGTAACTTCGACCGTTTGTTTCGCAAGAGATTCAAGCGGCTAGCCGTTCAGCTTGAATCTTTTGCGCACGAAAAAGCCCCGCTGCTCCTGAGTCAGAGCAGCGGGGCTTTTTCATGTAGCGCGGGCTATAAAGTCCGCGGGTGCCGCAAGTCGGACACGGGCTATAAAGCCTGCGCTACCACCTTACTTAAATGCTTCGTTGAGCACGGCAGCTAGCCGCACGCCGGCCTGCTGAATGCGCTGCTTCACGATGTCGGCGTGGGCCGGGTAATAGCGATAGTCGGGGTTCGGGTTTTTGGCGGCCTCGTCGTAGAGGTTAGTGGCGATGGTGTACGACTCGAAGAGCCACTGGCTAGGGTCGGTGGTAGCCTGCCACTGCTTGCGCTGCACCTCGGGCAGGGCGCTGTACTGGTTGCCCAGCTCGGTGTAGGTGAGGCCCTGGTAGTCGAGTAGGCCGCTGTCCCAGAGGCTGTGCAGGTTGGTATCCTTGCCCCGGTAGGTCATTTTGATGTCGTTGCCGCCCTTGTCTTCGGCGCGGCCAGTGTGCATGGGCTGGTGAATATCACCCACGATGTGCACCACGAAAATGAGCGCCTCGGCCCGTTGCTCGCGGGTTTTGCTGGGGTCCTTCATCTCCTTGATTTTGGCCAGCAGCACGTTGTAGGCATTGGGCGTGGCCTGGGCTTTCACGGCTTGCAGGTAGGCATCGTGGGCCAGGCCTAGCGGCGTGTTCACGTAGTGCCAAGGGCCAGTTTCCTTGAACTCGGGCAGGTAGCGCATCTCGTCGGGCTGGGTGCTCACGAGGGCCATAGTTTGGGTACCCAACAGCGAGGCTACCTGCTGGCGGGCTTTTGCAGAGAGGTGGTGCTCGGCAATAATGCCGATGGCGCGGTGGCCTTCGACGCCCCACGCCCACAAGCGCAACGGCAGCGCGGCCAGCAGAGCCAGCGCCAATACAACTTTCTTCATAATAGCGGAAATAAAAGACCGGCAAGGACTCCTTGCCGGTCAGGGGGTTGCAAATATAAGCTAGCCTAGCCGGTAGCCCCTTTGCTAAAAAGGGCGGCGCACTCGCACGCTAGCCAGCGTGGCCATGGGTATAGTCTTGAGCCTTACTAGAATTCGACGTGCACCCGCAGTGCCACCACGTGCACCGGGCCCGGCAGGCGGCTGGTGTTATAGCCCGGATTGAAAATGATTTGATAATCAGGACTCAGCGCGGCGTGGTAGCGCGGAAAGTCGATGCTGTAGTATACCTCGCCGATGTACTCTAGGCCGTAGTCGAGGCGGCCATCGCCGAGGATGAAGCCCGAGCCACCGGCGGCCAGGTAGTTGCGGTGGTCTTGCGAGAGGCCGTTGGCTACCAAGGCCGCGCCGAGGCGGTCGGTGGGGCGCTTCCAGCGGGTGCCAGTGCTGGTGAGGCCCACACTCAAGCTGCGGTCAATTTCGGTGAAGGCCCAGGTTTCGTTGTGGCCGTCGTTGTAGCTGTAGCGGCCGAAGAGGCCAATACTGGGCGAAATCTCTTGCTCGGCATTTACCACGAAACCATACTTGGTGCGGCGCTCGGCACGGGCGGCCGTCACATCGGGCACGTTGCCGAGGCTAGCCGCCTGGCTCACGGCCAGGTTGTAGCTACCCATCGCGGCCTGGTTGCGGAAGCCCAGCAGGCGCACTGCGCCAGGGTGGCCGTTTACTGTGTAGGACTTCGTGACTTCGGCCGTGATGGCCTGGGCCTTGTCGTAGTGAAAGTCCAGCGTGGGGCCGTTGGCATCGGTGGGCATCGACGACACGCCGGCGCGTAGGGCTAGCCCGGGCTGCACGTATTCGAGCACTGCGCCCACGGTATAGCCACGCACGTTGGCCGGGTAGTCCCAGCCGCCGGCGCTCATCAGGCTCCAGTTGAAAAACTGCGTGCGTGGGTCGTGCGAGTAGCTGTTCTGGTCGAAGTAGTCGGCGATGCTGAACTTGCCCACGTTCAGGGCCAAATACTTGGCGGGGCGCGTGCCCTTCAGCTGGTTGAGGTCGTCTTCGTCTTCCTCCTCGCTAGCCCCCAGCGCCCACAGCTGGCGCAGGTAGAGGCGAGCCAGGTACACCTGCGGCGAGGGGTCGCCGATGCGAAACGTTTCGCCGTTGGGCGCGCCGCCGATGCCGGTGGCGCCGCTCAGGCCGCTACCGCCGGCCACTTCGGGGTTGAAGTATAGGGCCGCCCCGCGCCACAGCCGCCGGCCCAGAAAGAGCGTGGTCGTGAGCGAAAGCTTGGCGTTTTCGCGGGCATCTAGGCTATTGAAGCCTTCGTAGCGCGGGCTCAAGTCATTGTGCCACTGCTGAATGACGGTTTGCTGAAAGTGCAAGCTCCAGTTTTCGTCGTGCGTGTGGTGCACCGGCTCCTGGGCCGAGGCAGCGGCTGGCTGCTTGCCCGGCGTCACGGAGGCCGGCGGGGTCACCTGGCCCTGCGCCAGCGCCTGGCTAGCCCCCAGTGCCAGGGTGGCTACCCCCAGCGACCGCAAAAAGTAAGAGTTCATCAACCAGTAAGAATAAAGGCGCAGGCAATGCGCCCGGCAAAAGTAAGCCCGGCGCGGGGGCCGGGCTTTCATTCATTTGATGCTCATTCTACTACGGCACCTCCTTTCCGAGGCTAGCGGCTACCAAATCTTCACCCGCGCCGAATCCGGGATATAGAGTTTCTGCCCGGGCTTCACACCGAAGGCGTCGTAGAAGGCGGGCACGTCGGCCATGGGGCCGTTCACGCGGTACTGGGCCGGCGAGTGCACATCGGTGAGCAACTGCGAGGCCAGGGCTTCGTCGCGCACGTGCATCTGCCAGCCGAGGGCGTAGCCCAAGAAGTAGCGCTGCACTGGCGTGAGGCCGCCCACTTTTTTGCCCTCTTTGTACTCCTTGGTTTTCTTGAACGCATCGAGGCCGATGACAATGCCACCGAGGTCGGCAATGTTTTCGCCGGCCGTGGCCTTGCCGTTGATGTGCATGCTATCGAGCAGCGTGTAGTGGTTGAACTGGCGCACAATCTGGTTCACGCGCTGGTTGAAGCGCTTGCGGTCGTCCTTGCTCCACCACTCGTGCAGGTTGCCGTGGGCGTCGTACTGGCTGCCCTCGTCGTCGAAGCCGTGGGTTAGCTCGTGGCCGATGGTGCTGGCGCCAGCGTAGCCATACACGAGCGCGTCGTCGGCATCGGCGTCGAGCAGCGTAGGCACGGCAAAGGCCGCGGCGGGCAGCACAATCTCGTTGTTGCTGGGGTTGTAGTAGGCGTTGTAGGTCTGGGGCGTCATGCCCCACTCGGTGCGGTCTACGGGCTTGCCGAGCTTGTTGAGCTGGTAGTTGTACTGCCACTGGTTGGCGCGCATCACGTTGGCGGCCAGCGAGCTGCGGTCGATGGCCAGGCTCGAATAGTCTTTCCACTTATTCGGGTAGCCGACCTTGGGGTTGATTTTGTGGAGCTTATCCAGCGCTACCACCTTGGTAGGCGCGCTCATCCAATCCACGTTCTTGATGTGCTCGGCAAACGACGATACCACGTTTTTCACCAAGGTATCGTAGCGCGCCTTGGCTTCCGGCTTGAAGTACTCTTTCACGAAGAGCTGGCCGAGTGCGTCGCCCAGGGCATCTTCTTCCATGTCGAGCACGCGCTTCCAGCGGGGGCGCATGGCCTTGGCGCCGCGCAGCGTAGTGCCGTAAAAGGTAAAGCTCTCGTCTACAAACGGCTGGCTGAGGGTGGGCGCAAACTCGCGGGCCACCTGCCAGCTGAGGTAGGCCTTCCAGTCATCTACCGACTTGGTTTTCAGGAGCTGGCCTACCGTCTGATAAAACTCGGGCTGGCCGACAATCACGGTGTCGAGGCTAGCTACACCCATTTGGCCAAACCATGACTTCCAGCTCACGCCGGGCGTCAGCTTGTCGAGCTGGGCCAGGGTCATCTTGTTGTAGTTCTTGTAGGGGTCACGCAGGGCTTCGAGCTTGCGCGATGACTTGGCTAGGCTGGTTTCCAGCGCCATTACCCGAGCGGCGTTGGCGTTGGCTGCGGTCGAGTCCTGGCCCATCAGCTTGAACATGCTCGCCACGTGCCGCAGGTAGGCGCGGCGAATGTTCTTGGTGCGGGTGTCAGTGTTGAAATAGTAGTCGCGGTTGGGCAGGCCCAGGCCGCTCTGGTGCAGGTACAGCGCCATTTTATCGCTGTTCTTGTCGTCCTGGCTCACGCGCGGGCCGATGAGAGCGCGCACCCCGATTTTGATTTCCTGGGCGATAACGCCCGGCACGTCGGCCGGCGTTTTGATGGCTGCAATGCGGTCGAGCTCGGGCTTGATGGGCGTGTAGCCCAGCTTATCGGCCTTTACCGAGTCGATGCCCACAGCCCAGAAGTCGCCGATTTTCTGCTGGTTGCTGCCCGCAGTGGCGTTGGCCTTGGCAGCCTCCACACTGGTTTCGCGCAGGCGGTTGTAAACCTCCTTCTGCACCTCAATGCCAATGCCCGAGTTGCTTTCGGAGGCCGGAATGGGGTGGTTTTTAATCCAGGTGCCGTTGGCGTAGCTGAAAAAGTCGTCGCCCGGCGCCACGGTGGTGTCGAGGGCGGCGCGCAGCAAATCGGGCTGCTGGCCCGCGCTGGCCGACGAAGAAGAGGACGAGTTGCAGGCCGTAGCCAAGGCGGCCAACAGCGGCAGCGCCAACAGATTTTTATTCATTTGCAAGAAAAAGGAAAGCCTAGCCAGAAGCGCCACAATAGTAGCGCCGACGGGGGCACAGTAGCTAACGGTCGGCCTTCTGCGTAGGACGGTTGCATCGCCCCTCCCCCACCTTCACCTGCTTATGACGCTCCCGCAGCTGCTTCTGCTCAATTTCACTTTGGCGGCCTACCTCACCGGCGTTATCTGGGTGGTGCAGCTGGTCACGTACCCGGCGCTCATGCTGGTGGGCAAGCCCGAATTTGGGCGTTACCACGCCGCCCACACGCGGGGCATGGGCTGGGTGGTAGGCGCGCCCATGGTGCTGGAGCTAGCCCTGGCCGGTTGGCTAGCCTGGGTAGCCTACCCTAGCTGGGGCGTGGGCCGGGCGCTGGGGCAGCTGGCGCTGGTAGTGGTGGTGTGGCTAGCCACGTTTTTTATTGCCGTGCCCTTTCACAATCGGCTGGCGGCCGATGGCTACAATTACGTGGCCCTCGATGGCCTGGTGCGCACCAACTGGCTGCGTACGCTGGCCTGGACGGCTCGGCTGGCCTGGCTAGGGTGGCTGCTCTGGAAAATGCTGCCGCTCTCCAACATTCGGGCGCTCGCGCCGTAACTTGCAGCCTAAAATCCGGCTTACCCTCATGATGATGAAACGTTTCCTGCCCGCGCTGCTAGCCTCAGCGGCCCTTACGCTGACCCTGGCCGCTTGCAGCTCGCCCGATGGCAACCCCACCTCGACCGAAGATGACGTAGCTACTGCCCCGCTGCCGCCCATTCCGGCAGCCGTGGACACCACCGGCGGCAAAAAAGCCCCCGCGCCCGCGGCCGACAGCCCCCTGCGCGAGCTATCGGCCCCCAACGCGGTGGAGGACATCAAGAAGATGCAGCCGCAGATGTAACGCGCCGCGCTACCCAATGTACCTGATTTCGCAGATGCAGGCCCCTACCGGCAGGTAGTGGGTGAGGCCTGCGCCCCCGGGCTGTTAGCCCAGGAGCGCAGGCTTTTGCATAGCTAAGCCTTTATTTTGCTGATGACTACCGACCCCGTTCTTCGCCGTGGCCAGGAGGCCGACTTGCCCCGCGTGCTCGCCCTCATTCAGGAGCTGGCTGTGTACGAGCGCGAGCCCGACGCCGTAACCAACACCCTCGAAATGATGCGCCGCGACGGCTTCGGGCCGGCGCCGATTTTTGGGTTCTTCGTGCTCGAGAATGGCGCGGATATTATCGGGCTAGCCCTCTTCTACACCGGTTACTCGACCTGGAAAGGCCGCATGCTGTACCTCGAAGACCTGGTGGTGACCGAGGCCGCCCGGCGCGGCGGCTACGGCCGCCGGCTCTTCGATGCCGTAGTGGCCGAGGCCCGGCGCACCGGGGCCCAGCGCATGAAGTGGCAGGTGCTCGACTGGAACGCGCCCGCCATTGCCTTCTATAAAAAGCTGGGGGCCACCATCGAAAGCGAGTGGCTAAATGGTAATCTCAGCGCCGATGAGCTGGCCGATTATCAATTCCTGGGCAGCAGCGAGCAGTAAGGGTGCGGCGGGCTTCGCGGGCCTAAAGCTTCACCACCCGCAGGCTCCGGCTTCCTTGGTCGGTGGTGAGGCGCAGTAGGTAAAACCCAGGGCGTAGGCCCGTTACATCGAGCGTGAGCACGTTGAGGCCGGCCTGCACCGCCAAGCGCTGGCCGCGCAGGTAGCGGCCCAGCTCATCGTAGAAGCGCAGTACCAAATCGCCGCTGGTGGGCGCCGGATAGGCTAGCTGCAATTGATTGCCCGCCACTGGGTTGGGGAAAACCGAAGCGTCGGTGCCCGCCTCGGAGGTAAGCGGCTGCGGGGCGGCGTAGTCGGTGGTGCCATCGGGGCGGCGCAGGCCCAGCCGGTAGTAGTGCAGGCCGGCGACCGGGCGCGGGTCGGCCAGCACATACTGGCCGCTGGCTAGCCCGGCACTGGTACTGGCCACGGCCAGCCAGCCCCCACCGGCCGCGGTGGTGTCGAGGCCCGCGCTGCGCTCCAGCACAAAGCCATTGATAAAGCACTCGGCGCGGGTAGTAAAAGCGAGGGTTGGCAGCGTAGTTACTACGTTGGCGGCCAGGGCAGTGAGCGGCGCGGGCAGCATAGCCGGCCCGCCGCAGCCGCGGTTGCGGAAGCTGCGGGTGCGCAGCACTAGGCGCCCGCCCGCCACGTCGGAAACGGGGCTGAGCGTGCGCAAGTTGGCGCCCGCCGCCACCCCAAAATGCATAATAGCGCCCGGCCGAATGAGGTGGGTAAGCTGCTGGGCATGGCCCAGCTCGTGCACGGCCACCGACTCAAAATCGTACTGCCCCGCCCCCGCTAGCCCCGGCCCAAACTGAAAGGGCAAGCTGGTGGCAAACTGCTGGTCGAGCTCGCTAACGTAAAAAATGACCTCGCCCTGCGCGTTGTAACAGCCTTTGTAATAAGAGGTAGTGCGCCCCAGCACCCGCGCCGGCAGCGTGCCATCGTCGAAGGCCACCACGTTCGCATTGTCAGAGGCAATGGTGTTGCTGGCCGCCGCCGCGCCCAGCTCCCAGTTGATGCCGGTGGTGCAGCGCCACTGGGCCAGCCCACGCTGCCAGGCCGCGCTAGCCGCCGCCTGACTGGCAAAATTGGGGCTGAAGCGAAACGTGAGGCCGCCCGTAGCATTGGTGGCCACGTGGTTGGGCCGGTCGGTAAAGGTGCCAGCCGAACTATCGATGTTGCTAAGGGCGAAGATGATAGTGAGCGCCGTGGCCGAAGTAGCCGAGGTGCCGTCGTTACTCGTGACGCTCACGGTGCCGGTGCCGGCGGGATGGCCACCGCTGGCCAGCGAGGGCACGCGCACCAGTATCTGGGTATCACTCCAGCTCAGATAATCGCGGGCCAGCACGCGGGTAGTGGTGGCGCCCCCGTCGTCGGCGTTGCGAAAATCGACGCCCCCGCCGCCCCGGCTGCTGCCAAAGCCGCTGCCCCGAATGGTGAGCACCGCCCCGGTGCCGGCCGTGGTTTGGGTGGGGCTGAAGCTGCTGATGGCCGGCGCCAGCGTTTGCAGCGGGGCATTGCGGCCCGCCGGCTTGGGGCTGGCCAGCTGCCGGGCCGCGGCTTGCAGGCGCGGGTTGGCGCGCAGCTCCTGCGCTGGCTGGCCGCTGAGCCGGGTGGTTTGCTGGCTAGCCTCGGCCCAGCTGGCGTAGGGGCGGGCCGGCTCGGCAGCTGTGCCCTGGGCCAGGTCGTAGGTGATAACGCCCTGGCTGGAGGCGTAGGCGGCGTAGGCCGGGGCCACGCCGGCCCACGGCGCGGGCATCAGAAAGAAAATACCCTGCTGCCCCACCGGCAGCGGGCGCAGGGTGTTGGTTAGCTCCTGGCGGGCCAGGCCCACCTGGCCGCCCTCCGTGAGCAGCGACACGGCGGCAGTATCAGTCAGTACCCCTTTCAGCACCCGAAAAATGCGCAGCCGCTGCCGCGTAAAAATGTGGGCGTGGCGGTCATCCCATTCGCCCCGGGCATCCAGCACCTCGGCCTCCACAATGAGGCTAGCGGCCTGCACCCGCTCGGGGGCGGGCAGCGGCAGCAGCAGGCACGGCAAAGGAGCCTGCTGGGCGGCTAGTTGGGTGGTGATTCCGGCCAAGGCTAACCCAAGCACCCAGCTTCGCAAATGAGTAAAAAAGCGCATAGGCGAATGTAGCGCCGGCGGTCCCAGCAATCGGCGCGCGGGCTGCCAAAACTTCGGCACGTTTTATGAAAATACGCGTGAGCCATTACGCGTCATTTGCGTAGTAGGCTTAGCTTTCACTCTAGCCCCGGCGCCCTGCTGCCCGGTTTTATCTATGTATCGTCTTCCTACTGTTCTGTTTTGCCTGCTAGTGGCCGGCACGTCCCCTTGTTTTGGCCAGGCGCTGCCCGCGGCGGCCACGGCCCGCCCCTGTGGCACCTTCAACGGCCGGATAATGGCTAGCGAGAAGCCCCTGGCCGGCGCCAGCATTTTCGTGAAAGGCACCAGCATCATCCTCATTACCAATGAGGAAGGCTTCTTCACGCTGCCCGCCTCGGTGGTCAATTTCCCTACGCTGTCGGTAAGCGCCGCCGGCTACGCCCCGCAGGACTATACCTACGCCACTTGCACCCCCGTAACGCTGGAAATGCAGCTGCTGCCCGGCACCCGCATTAAGCAGCACGGCAAGCGCAAGGGCTTCATTATGAAAACCGGCTCGTAGCCCGCACGAGTAGTAGCTACTCATGCACTCCTTACCTTTTCAGGATGCAGCAGCTCCCGGTTTTTTACATTGCTTCCAGCTTTCGGGTACCGGGGCTAGGGCTGCTGGTGCGGCCAGCCGCGCCGGCCCCGGCCTGGCTGGCCGACCACCCACTGCACACGGCCCTGGCGCTGGCCTTGCACCACCCCGGCGGGCCCGCGCTTGGGCTACCTGCTACAGTGGAAGAGCTAGCCCACGACGACCAGCCGCCCACCCGCGTGCTACTGCTCGATGCGGACCCCGGCCCGCTGCCCGCCGGCGCGTGGCTGACGCTGGAGGCCGTGCCCACGCCCGAACTCTGGTAACTCAGCCTTTCGGCCCGCGCCTCGCTCTATCAGGTAGGCGGTCCGCGCCGCGCGGCCAAGCCGCGCATAGGCACGGCGCTTTAGCGTAAAGCTCATTTATTGAGCGCAATATGTGCCACCAAGGCGGTGCTACCACCGCGGTCGTCATCGGTCACGAGTAGCACCTCCAGCTGGCCGGGGGCTAGCGAGCGGCGCACGGCTAGGCCCTCTACTTTGCCGAGAAAGGCGCGGCCATCGGCCCAAATAAGGCGGGCAAAGGTGGTGGTCGACGGCGCCGCCAGGTCGACGACTCCTACGAAGGAGCCCAGTACCTCACCGTCGGCCACGGCATCGGTGGCGGCTTCTACTGAGGCAGTTACGAATAGTTGCCCCGCCACGTAGGTAGCGCCCGAAAACCCGGCTGCGTGGCCCGCCAGCGTGGGCAGCGTAAAGGTCAGCACCCGTAGCGGGACGGGCGCCGGCCCGTGCGGCTCAAATAGATAAGCCAGCGTGGCCGCCAGGGGCAGCTCAAACAGCAAAGCCGGCCCGCCGGCTACCGGGCGCTGCAACAGCAGCAACTCGGTGGCCGTGGCCGCGGCGGCCTCCAGGTTAAGGACTGCGCCGGGCGGCAGGTGGGTGCGCAGCTGCGCGTAGAGGCCACTTAGACTAAGGCGCTGCACAAAGCGCGGCGCGGCACCCTCGGGGCTGGCCTCGGCGGGCGGCACCCCCACAAAGTAGCCAGTTTCGCGGGTGGGCAGCGCGCCCGAGCCGCACAGCAGCAAGCCCGCCGCGCCGCCAGGGCTGGTGACGGCGGCCATGCTTTCGAGGTCAGGCTTAGCGGCTTTGGGAATGCGGCCGGTGCCAAAATCGGGGCTGGCAAACAGCGCCACCTGCGCCACTGGGGCCAGCGTAGCCGCATCGAGCAGGTAAAGCAGCGGGGCATCGTCGCCGACGATGTAGGCCGTGCCGCCAATAATCTCCACCCCCGAAGCCGAGGGTAGATTGGGCAGCGGCACTTCGGAAAGGATGGTAGCAGTCACGAGCCGTTTTTGTCAAAAATAGGCTGCCGGGGGCGAACGGCTGATTCACAGCAAGTGGCTCGCACTACGGCACCGCTAGCCCGGCCTCGGGCTAAAAAGTAAGCTCACCCGTCGGTAGCCCACGCATAATATTGGCTGGCCTAGCGGCTGTAGAAAGCGCAAAACTCTTGTTTCCGGCCCGCTACGGCCATTTTGCACCAGTTGGCCGCCCGCGTCCATTTCCGCGCCCGCGTTCACCCGGAGCCGCAACGCCCAAGGGTCGCCGCAGCAAAGTGGCGCGCGACGCCGATTTAAATTTTGCTAAACTTGTAGGTGTGCTGTCCGAGAGCCGCAGTTTTCCGTACTACGCTGCCTTCGAGCCCCAACCCTCGCTGCCAATGGCTGCCGCTCGCGGCGCCCGCCTTTGCGGGGTGCCCCTCCACCGCGCACCCCGCAAAGGCGGCCCGGTATATTGCCCAAAAGAGCATTTTTTTCATTCTTACAACGCGGCCAACGCGCTAAGAACAAAGGTGCTGCGGCGCGCACACCAGTTGCTGAGCCAAGCCCTCAGCTAGCCCCTCCCGCAATATGCACGACCTATTCGACTTTCTCTTTGGCCCACACGCCGACTCGCACACCATTACGGAGGTGCAAATGACGACGCGGGCGATACTCGTGTTTTTGCCGCGCTGGGGCTATTGCGGCTGTCGGGCCCGCGCACGTTTGGCGGTAGCACGGCCTTCGATTTGGTGGTAAAGATTATGCTGGGGGCCGTTCTGAGCCGGGCCGTAGTGGCAGCCTCGTCGTTTTGGGGCACGATGCTGGCGGGGCTGGCCTTTGTGCTGCTGCACCGGGCGCTGGCTTGGGCGTCGTATCGCTATGAGTGGGTTGACAAGCTGGTGAAGGGCCAGGTGTACGTACTAGCCGAAAAAGGTCAGCCTCGCCCCGAGCAGCTGCGCCAGCTTAATCTCAGCGAGAAGGACTTACGCGAGGGCCTGCACGAAAATGGCAACGTGGCTAGCCTGGCCGATACCGAAGCGGTGTACCTAGAGCGCGACGGCAGCATTTCAGTGGTGAAGAAGAGCTAGCCAGGCAGCCACTTCCTACCAGAGCACTAGGCCGCCCGGCGCTTCGGCACGCTGCTAGCCAGCCCACACAAGTAGCTGCGGCAAATGCGCAGCCAGCAAGCAACTCATAGCGCGCCCTTTACCTAAAAAGGCCCGGCGTTGGCAACAGAACAATGTCCGTTGCCAACGCCGGGCCTTTTTGCCAGCGCCGGGGGCTAGCTCAGTTTGCGGTAGCGCACGCGCTTGGGCTCCACGTCGCCGAGGCGCTTGCGCTTGGCTTCCTCGTAATCAGTGAAGTTGCCTTCAAACCACACCACTTCCGAGTCGCCCTCGAAAGCTAGGATGTGGGTGGCTAGCCGGTCCAAGAACCAGCGGTCGTGCGAGATGATAACGGCGCAGCCGGCAAAGTTCTCCAGCGCGTCTTCCAGGGCCCGAATGGCGTTCACGTCCAGGTCGTTGGTCGGCTCGTCGAGCAGCAGCAGGTTGGCGCCCTGCTTGAGGGTCATGGCCAGGTGCACGCGGTTTTTCTCGCCGCCCGAAAGCGTGCCGACTTTCTTCTCCTGGTCGCCGCCGCCGAAGTTGAACTTGCTCACGTAGGCCCGCGAGTTCACCGGCCGGCCGGCCAGCAGCATGGTTTCGGTGCCGCCCGTGATGGTGTCGAACACCGACTTGCTGCCGTCGAGCGAGTCGTGCTGCTGGTCGATGTAGGCCGTTTGCACCGTGGGGCCCACCTCAAAGGTGCCCGCGTCGGGCTGCAGCTGGTCGGTTATCATGCGGAAGAGCGTGGTTTTGCCCGCGCCGTTGGGCCCGATGATGCCCACAATGCCGCCCTGCGGCAGCGAAAACGACAGATTCTCAAACAGCAGCTTGTCACCGAAGGCTTTGCGCAGGTTCTCGGCCTCAATGACTTGCGCGCCCAGACGCGGGCCGTCGGGGATGAACAGTTCGAGCTTCTGCTCCTTGTCCTTGGCTTCTTCGCCGGCCAGCTTTTCGTAGTTGGCCAGGCGGGCCTTGCCCTTGCTCTGGCGGGCTTTGGGCGACATGCGCACCCAATCCAGCTCGCGCTGCAAGGTTTTGGCGCGCTTGCTTTCGGTGTTTTCCTCCTTGGCCAGGCGGTCGGTTTTCTGCTCCAGCCAGCTGCTGTAGTTGCCTTTCCACGGAATACCGGTGCCGCGGTCGAGCTCCAGAATCCAGCCGGCCACGTTGTCGAGAAAGTAGCGGTCGTGGGTTACGGCGATAACCGTGCCCTTGTACTGCTGCAAGTGCTGCTCCAGCCACAGCACGCTTTCGGCGTCGAGGTGGTTGGTGGGCTCGTCAAGCAGCAGCACGTCAGGCTCTTGCAGCAGCAGGCGGCACAGGGCCACCCGGCGCTTCTCGCCGCCCGAAAGGTTGCCAATCACGGCCTCTTGGGGCGGGGTGCGCAGGGCATCCATGGCGCGCTCCAGCTTGGAGTCGAGGTTCCAGGCGTCGAGCTGGTCGAGGCGCTCCTGCACCGCGCCCTGGCGCTCCATCAGCTTGTCGAAGTCGGGGTCTTCGCCGCCGAAGGCTTCGTTGATTTCCTCGTATTCTTTGAGCAGGGCTACGGTCTCGGCCACGCCTTCCTCCACCACGTCGCGCACGGTTTTGGTAGGGTCGAGCTGGGGCTCCTGCTCGAGGTAGCCCACCGAGTAGCCGGGCGAAAACACGACTTCGCCCTGAAACTGCTTATCGACGCCAGCAATAATTTTCAATAGGCTCGACTTGCCCGAGCCGTTGAGGCCGAGCACGCCGATTTTGGCGCCGTAGAAAAACGAGAGGTAAATATTTTTGAGAACTTGCTTCTGGGGCGGGTAAATCTTGCTTACCCCGGCCATGCTGAAAATAATGGTGGGCTGGTCGGACATGAGGGGCTAGGAACTGGTGAAGGATGAGGGGACTACCCGCAAAGCTACCGTTTAAAAACAGCTCGGCCCGCTAGCCCCCGGCCGAAAAAAAATCGCTCTTTTACGCGGCTAAACACGGTTTTTGCCCTCAACTCGTTGGGACCCCGAACCCAAGCGGAAACCTAAACGCGCCAACGCCGTCCTGCTAAATGCCCGCAACTACTTTTGCGCGTAAACTTGTACTTCATTCTGTATACTGCGTTCGGCCGGGCTTGCCAGGCTAGCCAGCGTTTTTGCCTCACTCTACCTTTCCCATTCCCCAATGGAACTCCCCGACCACCCGCTCACGGAAGCTCGCCGCTATGGCTACGTGGAAGACGGGGGCGTGTGGCTACGGCCAACGCTCGGCCAGCCGGCCCGCCGCATCGGCCAGGTAAAAGATACCGACGACGATGCTCTACGTTACTTTAGCCAGCGCTACGAGGCGTTTCGGGCCAAGATAGACGAGCTTTTGCAGCGTATGCAAGCTGCTGATAACCAAGGCTCTTTTTTGATGAAGCTGCTGCATTTGCAGGAGCAAAGCAAGCAACATGATGGCCTCGGCGACTACGAGCGCCTGCACCGCCGCCTCCAGGAGGCCGAGCAGCAGCTCAACGTGTCGGTGGCCCGCAACCGCGAAAAAAACCTGGCCACCAAGCAAAGCCTCATTACCCAGGCCGAGGCCCTGCGTGATACCGAAGACTGGCTCGTAGCCAGCGAAACGGTGAAGGACTTGCGCCAGGCTTGGCTCAAAACCGGCCCCGTAGACAAGGCGCTAACCGAAGATTTGGAAGGCCGTTTCCACGGCGCCGTGCAGGAGTTTTTCGACCGCCGCAAGGCTTTCCAGACTGACCGCAAAGCCCTGGCCCGCCGCACGGTGGAGCGCTACCGCGAGCTGGTGAACCAAGCCGAGGCACTCAAAAACTCCGACCAGTTCGAAACCACCTCGCGCCAGCTTAAGCAGTTGCAAACGGCGTGGCGCGAAATTAACGGCACGCTACCAAAAAAACAGGCCGCCGAGTTGTGGACTAGATTTCGGGCGGCCAACAACCACTTTTTTGAGCGTCTCAAAAAGCACATCGAAACTCAGCGCCCGGTGGAGGTGCGCGCCGGCGCCACGCCCGGCTCACCCGAGGAAAGCCTGCTGCGCAAGCGCGAGCTAGCCAAGCGCGCCGAGGCCCTCATTGCCCTGCCGCCCAACCAGGGCGTGACCCAGGCCAAGGCTCTGCAAACCGAGTGGAAGCAGAGCGGCGCCGTGCGCGGCCCCGAAAGCGACCAGTTGTGGCAGCGTTTTATGCTGGCCTGCGATAAGGTATTCGAAATGAGCGCCCTGGACTACTACCTGCGTAAGCGCCAGGCCGAGGGCGCCGCGCCACTAGCCCCCGCCGAGCGCGCCCAGGCCGCCACGGTGGCCCTGCGCAAGTTTATCGAGAGCGACCGCCAGGAGTTAGCTACGCTTCAGGATAATTTAAGCAAGCTCAACAGTTCGGCTGCCAATGACCAGTTCCGTCAGTTGCTGCAAGGAAAAATTCGCACTTTTGAGCGTAAGATTCAAACTAAAACGGAGCTGATTGCGCTTTTCCAGCTGCCCATCATGGGCTAACTTTCCAGGAGATACTTGCGTAGCGCCTGTTCTGCTTACATTTAACAACCCTTTTCACGTCTTTCCCACTTTCGACCATGTACTGGACTCTCGAACTCGCTTCCTATTTGGAGGATGCGCCCTGGCCCGCCACCAAAGATGAACTCATTGACTTCTCTATCCGCTCGGGCGCCCCGATGGAAGTAGTTGAAAACCTGCAAGGCTTGGAAGACGACGGCCAGCCCTACGAGAACATCGAGGAAGTATGGCCCGACTACCCGACCAAGGAGGACTTCATGTTCAACGAGGACGAATACTAATAGCAGTAAACAAGGAGAGGTTAATAGTTAGCAGCTGTAAATCAGCCACAATTGCCCTCTGTTTACTGCTCATTGAAAATTTAATCGCGGGGTACCCCAACCGGGTGCTGCTCCGCGATTTTTCGTTGGCCTACCCGCCGAGCCCACCTTTGTGGCGGTGCTGGGAGGGCGCGGGCGCATTGCTGCCTTGCTGAGTGACTGGGTAACCACCGAAAGTCACACCATTCTGTGCAGTACCCACGACCTAGATAACCTGACCGATATGCCTGGCTTTTTAGTGAACGTGGCGCGGCCTCGGCCGGCGCTGGTACCCCTTAGCGACGGGGCGGGCGCGAGAAAAGCCCACGCCGACCGTAGTTTAGCAGCGTGGAGCAAGCTATTAGGTTCGCTTCGCCTTTTTGCATGGCTTCAGCCTCGCGCCGCGCCTCCCAACCCGAGCTGTGGAACCGGCTCGTTGCGCTTGACCTCGACGGTGCCGCCGCGCTACCATTCTCGCGTCGGCTAGCCCGTGACAATGGCTGGTCCACCGCCTTTGCCGAGCGCGTAGTTTTCGAGTACAAGCGGTTTGTATATCTGGCTGCCACCTGCGGCCACCCCGTCACGCCCTCCGATGAGGTAGACCAAGCCTGGCACCTGCACTTGGTCTACACCCGCTCGTATTGGGATGATTTGTGCGGGCAGGTCTTGGGGTTTGCCCTGCACCACGGCCCCACCCAGGGCGGGGCTGCCGAGGGCCACAAGTTTCAGGATTGGTACGCGGCTACCCGGCATTCGTACGAGGCTGCCTTTGGAGAAGCTCCGCCGGCCGATATCTGGCCCCCGGCCACTGTGCGCTTTGGGGAAGCGCCGCACTTTCGGAGGGTGAATATGCGGGGCAAATGGCTACTGCCCAAGCCCCAGCTGCCTCACTGGCAGTGGCCTCAGTTAGGCATTGCCCACTTAGCCGGCCTAGCCTTGGCAACTCTGCTGGTACTAGCTGGCTGCACAGCCCGCACGCCCCTCAACCCATTTAACTGGTACGGCACCGAGTTTCTGCTACTCTTTTGGGTGCTGGGTGCCACCCTGCTGCCGCTCGCCTGCTGGGTGCGCTACCGAGGCCGGGGGCCACTGGAAACCTACGCGGGCGACCTGCCCAGTACCTACGCCTTGGCCCGGCTAGCCCAGCGGGGCCGCCTGGTAGCCGACAGTGCGCTGGCAGCGCTAGCCTACACGGGACACATCGTATTTCCCGCGCCCAACATGGTGAGGCGCACAAACCAGGCGCCGCCCACTAACGCCTACGAGCTCAGCCTCTGGAGCGGGCTAGACCCCACCGGCTCGCCGCTGGCAGAAATACGGCAGTGGGGGCTGAGTGCTAGCAACTCCGCTCTACAGGCGCTTGATGCGGAACTGCTGGCGGCAGGTTTGCTACTGCCCGCCCCTGAACGCCGGCGCCTCAACAAGCTACCGCTGGCTACGGCCGCCGCGTTAGGTCTTTTTGGCGTGATAAAGCTACTGGTAGGCCTGAGCCGCGACCGACCGGTAAGCTTTCTGGTTGTTTCGCTGGTCGTGCTGGCTTTTGTTACCGGCCTTGTCATGCATTTAAGCGCCTGGGCTACTGGCCGCGGGGCCGCGGTGCTGCATGGCCTCGAAGAACGCCTGGCCCACCAGCGCGGCCGAGCCGATAACTCTAATGTTGTTATTATGGCCGTGGCGGTGCTAGGAGTCAGCAGCCTGCATTCGTTGGGCCTTGGCCAGTTGGCGGCTAGCCTAACGCCGCCTTCGGGCAGCGATTCAAGTTCGGGGGGCGACGGGGGCAGCGGCTGCGGGGGAGGCGGCTGCGGAGGCTGTGGCAGCTAGCGCCGCCCCGGCCGGCCGCGCAGCACGTGCCCAATAGAGCGCATAAATGGCCCCGGCGACACCGAGTTCATGATGCGCAGATTATCGGCCCAGTTGGTTTTTTCGTCCAGAAACCGGAAAATACGACCCACCGGATTGCGCTCGAAAAGCTGCCGAAACAAGTCGCGCGTCGTTTCGCCCCGGCGCTGCATAATGTCGAGCAGCAGCGTGTCGAACAAGCGAAACTGCCAGCGGTCGCCGGTGGGGTCGGCGGGCGGCTGGCCGGTGGCCGCCAGCGCCGCCACCAGCCGCGCCGACTGCGCCTGAATGCGCCGGAAGGCATAGCCTGTGCTAGGCTTGGCCCGCCCGGCTCGCGTGCCCAGGTTAATAATGTGCGCCCCCACCCTAGCCGGCAGTGGGTGGTCGGTCATCGGAATGGCGCCCACCTCCTCGGCCGTAATGCGGTAATCGGCCTCAGCTAGCCCTAGCTTATTGCTCAGATAATCAATAATGTGCGCCTCGTATTCCTCTTTAGCTAATACCTGCGCCGAGAAGAGTGTATACTCGACCAGGGCGCGGCGCGGGCCGAAGGGCAGCACGTAAATAAAGCGCGCCTCGTGCTGCTGCGCACCCCGAAAATCCATGAATTCCATCGCGTTGGGGTCGAAGACCTCGCGGGTAGTTTCGATTTCCCAACCCACGAAGTGCTGGAGCAGGTAGCGGTACTTAGCGGGCTGAAACTCAATGGCGGGCGGGCGGCTATCGAAGGCATAGCGGGCCGTGAACTCCTCGCCCGATTCGGTGCGAACCCGCACGCCGGCTGGCGTGTTTTCGAGGGTAGCGGCGCGCCCACGCAGCACCGTAAACTGCACCGGACGAGCAGCCAGCGCCTGATGCACAAATTGGTAAAAATCCAAGCCCCTGATAGTACGATACCGGTACTGGCCGAGGTCAAAAACGCGCTCAAAGCCGGGGCTGCGAAAGGCTATCCGGTCCCACTCGCCCACTGCTAGGCCGTCAAAAGGTGTGGGCTCGTCGGCCCAAAACGACCAGGTGCGGTCGTTCTGGTCTTTGGCCTCGGGCTCAATGAGTAGCACGCGCTTACCGGCCAGGCGCGGTTCCTGGGCCAGGTGGTGGGCCAGGCTGAGGCCGGCCGCGCCGCCGCCCACCAGCAGGTAGTCGTAGGCGGGCGCGGAAAGAGAGGGCTGGAACATGGTGCAAAGATGCGCTACGCAATACGCTTTGCCGATTTAGTGTTAGGTTCGTAGTCGCAAGTGTTTGGCTAGCTTCAAACTAGTATTTTATGTAGTATTGCCCGGTGCGTTTTTACGACCGGCCTGTCTTTATCGCTATGAAGTTGAATTCGGTGCTTTATTTTATACCGGCCGCGGCGCTTGGTTTGCTGGCCACGTCGGCCGCCCAGGCCCAGACCGTGTTGTGGGCCGCCAAGGTAGAAGCCGTGTCGTCGCAAAAAGCCAAAGGCAAGGAGGCATTTGCACCCGAAAAGGTGCTCGGTGAGCCCAATGCCCAGCCGCTGGGCCAAATCAGCAACGAAGCCTGGATTCCGGCCAAGGACGGCTCCAATGAGTTTATCGAAGTGCGCTTTGCTAAGTCGCTTATTGCGCAGCAAGTAACCGTTATTGAGAGCTTTAATCCCGGCTCGATTACCAAAATCGAGCTCATCGACATCAAGGGCGAACACCACGAGGTGTACACCAATAAGAATCCCGGCCCGCTGCCCGAGGCTTTCCGCACGCTGCAAACCAAGTTCAAGCCCGAGAAATATCGCACCATCGGCGTGCGCGTGACGATGAACACGGCCAAGGTGACCGGCGTAAACCAGATTGACGCCATCGGCATTGCCAACGTGGATGTGCAGATGGTGAAGCAGGATTTCAAGAACCCGACCACCACGGACGTCGAAACCGTGCAGATGGACTCGACGCTCAAGAACCTGGGCCCCAACATCAACGGCAAGTATGTTGATACCCACCCCGTTATTTCGCCCGATGGGCGCACCATGTTTTTTGCCCGCCAATACCACCCCGGCAACGTGGGCGGCAGCCGCGACCCGCAGGACATTTGGTTCTCGAAGATAACGAGTGGCAAAAACCAGACCTGGGGGCTAGCCAAGAACCTGGGCACCCCGCCCAACGGCCCCGAAGACCCCAACGGGCTAGCCTCGGTGTCGGCCAACGGGCAGGTGGCGCTGCTACTGGGCGTGTACGAGGACGGCTTTATGCAGCCCAAAGGCTTTAGCACGAGCCGGCGCTCGCCGGGCGGCTGGAGCGTGCCGCAGAAGGTACAGATTGACAACTACCGCAACGACGACAAGGAACACCTCGACGGCTTCTTGGCTACTTCGGGCAAAGCCCTGCTGATGGCCGTGGAGCGCCCCGATGGCCAGGGCGGGCAGGACATTTTCGTGAGCTTTCCGAAGCCCCTGCCGGTGGGCGAGCAGCCCGACCCCAAGCGGCCTACGCAGTGGAGCCGGCCTATCAACCTGGGCAAGAACATCAACACGCCCGGCGCTGACTTCGCGCCCTTCCTGGCCTCCGACGACAAGACGCTATATTTTGCTTCTGATGGGCACGGCGGCTATGGGAAAAGTGATATTTTTTACTCGAAACGTCTGGATAGCACCTGGACGCGCTGGAGCACCCCGCGCAACCTAGGCCCGGTGGTGAACTCGCCCGACTTTGACGCCTACTACACTGTGTCGGCGGCCGGCGACAACGCCTACCTGGTGTCGGCCCGTAACGGCACCGATGGCTCAAAGGATATTTTTCGCATTGCGCTAGCCCCCGCTTTCAAGCCCGAGGTGGTGACGCTGGTGCAGGGCAAGGTGCTGGACGCAGTAACTAAAAAGCCTATTCGGGCCATTATTCACTACGAAAACCTGGTGACGGGCGAGGAAATCGGCGTGGCCGAGTCGTCGCCCATCGATGGCTCGTACACCATTGTGCTGCCCGCAGGCGTGCAGTACGGCTACCGCGCCGAGGCCATCGACTACATTGCCGAGAACGCCAGCCTCGATGCTACGGTCGCCGACAAGTACACCGAGCAGCAGCAGGACCTGTTTCTGGTTCCCTTTAAGGTGGGCCAGAAGGTGAAGCTCAACAACATCTTCTTCCCGCAGAGCAAGTATTATTTGCAGCCCAGCTCCTTTCCTGAGCTGTTGCGCCTGGTAAAAATCTTGCGCGATTACCCGACCGTGGAAATCCTGATTGGCGGCCACACCGACAACCAAGGCGACCCGGCCCTGAACCTCAAGCTGAGCGAAGACCGGGTAGAAGCTGTGAAGAAATACTTGGTTAGCAAGGGAATAGATGCCAAACGCCTCACCACCCAGGGCTTCGGCGGCACGCAGCCCATTGCCAACAACGAGCAGGAAGAAACCCGCCGCTTCAACCGCCGGGTAGAGTTTACGATTACCAAAAAGTAGCGCGGGCGTTACGGCGGAGCGTTCCATAAACCGGGGTTAGCTTGCCCCGGCAGAATTTTTTTCGCCGCGTTTCGTTCATCCCGACAAGATGCTCCGCCGGCTCCGCATGACAGACTTTTTTTTCGCTTCGCCCGGCCCGCGCCGGTGGCTAGGCCTGCTGGGTGCGGGGCTGCTGGCCGCGGGCCCGGCCCGGGCGCAGGATGTGTTTTTTTCGCAAGCTTACGCCAACCGGCAGGCCGATAACCCGGCTTGGGTGGGCGTGGTCGATGATTACAGCGCCACGCTGGGTTACCGCACGCAGTTTCCGCAGCTGGCCGGCGCGTTCGAAACCGTGCAGCTGGCCGCCGACTGGCGCCTGCCCAAGCCCGGCCTGCACCACGCGCTAGGCCTGCTCGTGAGCCAGGACCGGGCGGGCGCGGTGGGCTACACGCGCTTCGGGGCCACGGCGCAGTATGCCTACCACACCCGCCTCACGCGCACGCTAGCCCTGAGCGGTGGGGCGCAGGTGGGCTACGGCCGCCAGCGCGTGGGCTACGACAACCTCACCTTCGGCGACCAATACAGTGCCGATGGCACCTACACCGGCGTCACGGCCGAGAGCCTAACATCCTTTCCACCAGTCAACTACCTCACCGTAGGCGTGGGCGGCGTGCTGTATGCCGAGCAGTTTTGGGTGAGCCTGTCGGGCCAGCACCTCAACCGGCCCGACCTGGGTTTCAGCCAGCAGGCGGGCCTGCCGCTGCGGCTAGCCCTGAGCGGCGGTTACAAGCTATTCCTGCAAAAGCCGGCGGGCTACGGCCGTGGCGAGCAGCGCGAAATCAGCCTCACCCCCACGCTGGGCTACACTCGCCAGGGCGGCTCGCAGCGCTCGGAAGCGGGCGCGTATTTCACGGCCGACCCCGTGACGGTGGGAGCGCTGTACCGCAACCTGGCTAGCCCCGACCTGGGCACCCAGCACGTGGTGGCACTGGTGGCCGGCGTGGCCTACGGCGACTTGCGCCTGGGCTACAGCTACGACGTGGGCGTGAGCCAATTAGCCAGCGACTTGGGGGGTGCGCACGAAATAACTTTGACCCTGCGCGCGTTTGACAAGCTAGAAAGCGCCTTTCGTCGCCTCCGACGCCGAGATTATCCAATTTCTCCTTGTCCCAACTTCTGATTGTTTGTAATATTGCAACCAAATTACCCGTCATAATCTATTAGCGCCCTCGGCACATTCCTTCGTTATGAGATTTACTAACTATTTAGGCCTGCTGGCCGCGGGCTCGCTAGCCCTGGCCAGCTGCAACAAGGGCAACCGCACGGCCACCAGTCCGGGCAAAAACTCCTCCACCACCGGCATCGAGTACAATACCGATGAAGGCATGAAGGTGACGGATTTCAAGAAAATCCCGACCGGCCCAGGCCTCGTTTACATCGAGGGTGGCCGCACGGTGCTGGGCTCGCAGGAAGAGGACGTGACCAACAACCACGACAACATGGAGCGCACGGTGACCATCGCCTCGTTCTTCATGGACGAAGCGGAGGTGGCCAACATTCACTGGCTTGAGTACCTGCACTTTATTCGCAAAGACTCGTCGGAAGATAAATACAAGGCCGCCCTGCCCGACACTGCCGTGTGGGCGCGCGACCTGTCGTTCAACGACCCGTACGTGACTTACTACCTGCGTTATCCCGGTTTCCGCTACTTCCCGGTAGTGGGGGTAAACTGGCTGCAAGCCGATAGCTACTGCGCTTGGCGCACGGCCAAGGTGAATGAGAACCTGGCCAAAGGCGGCGGCAGCAGCAAAGGCGGCGGCTTGTTTGGCAAGAAAAAGAAGAAAGGCGACAACGGCACGTCGGCCGAAGGTGGCGCTACGGCCGCCAGCGCCGGTGCCCTAGCCGATGGCAAGGGTGGTGCCTCTATCGAAAACGGCAATTCACTGCCCAATTACCGCCTGCCCACCGAGGCCGAGTGGGAGTACGCCGCCCAGGCGCTCGTAGGCACGCAGGAAGTTGGCAACGAAAACCAGGAGGAGAAGCGTATTTACCCCTGGAATGGCCGCTCGACCCGCAACCCGTACGGCAAGGGTCAGGGCCAGTTCCTGGCTAACTTCAAGCGAGGCCGTGGCGACTACGCTGGCATCGCGGGCAGCCTGAACGATGGCGCCATGATTACGGAGTACGTGTATGCCTACCCACCCAACGACTACGGCCTGTATAACATGGCTGGCAACGTGAATGAGTGGGTGCAGGACGTGTACCGCCCGCTCTCGTTCCAGGATGTGGAAGACCTCAACCCTTTCCGTCGCAACGGCGTGGGTGATGATGCCAAGAACTACGACAAGAAGGGCTACCAGAGCCTAGTAGACGACCACGTGCGCGTGTACAAAGGCGGCTCGTGGCGCGACGTAGCCTACTACCTCTCGCCCGGCACCCGCCGCTTCATGGCTGAGGATTCGGCTTCGTCAACCATCGGCTTCCGCTGCGCGATGATTAACGCCGGCACCAACAAATAGACCGCAGATTTAACGGATTTAACGGATTTCGGGGATACGCCCGCTGCCGCGGGCTGACTGCCTGGTTACCGTAAGCTGGTTAGTTTGGATTAGTTAGTAGGAAAGGCCACCCAGTTGGGTGGCCTTTTTTGTTTTAGCTTTTAGTTTGGTTTATTTCATACGCCAGCGCGGGCAACGCCCTAGCCCGGCCAGCTAACCCCCAACCCAAGTTGCGCAGCAGCACCCAAACGTCCAACCACCAAGCGCAACCCGAATAAGAGCACCCAAATAGCCAGCCCGCGGCAGCGGGCGTATCCCCGAAATCCGTTAAATCCGTTAAATCTGCGGTCTAGGAGGCGATAGTGGCGATGCTTACGGTGTGGGCACCGGCGGCCAGCAGGGCTGCGCCGCAGGCTTCGAGCGTGGCGCCGGTGGTGAGCACGTCATCAACCAGCAAGATTCGGCGGCCGGTTACCTCCGCCGGCTCGGCCACCTCAAACACCGTGGCCACGTTTTGCCAGCGCTCGACGCGGCCTTTGCGGGTTTGGGAGGCGGTGTGCTCGGTGCGGCGCAACGCGTGGGCCGCGCTGGGGCACCGCAACGCGGTGGCTAGCCCCTGGGCAAAGGCCGCGGCCTGGTTGTAGCCCCGGCGGGCCAGCTTGCGGCGATGCAGCGGCACAGGCACCAGGAGGTCGAACTCGGACCCTAGCCCAGCGGCAGCCAGCTCGGCGCCGTAGAGCTGGCCTAGCGCGCTCCCTACCTGGCTCTGGCCTTGGTATTTGAGCTGGTGCAACAGCTTTTGCACCCGGCCGTGGCGCAAAAAGTGCAGGTAGCTGAGCGTGTGCTGCACCGGCAGCTTGCCCCAAAAGCGGCGGGCCAGCGGGTTTTGGGCGGGCGGCAGCAGGTGATAATCGGTATAAGGCAGCTCGATGCGGCAGCTAGTGCACAGGTGCGCCTCGCCGGCCGCCAGTGACTCGCGGCAAGCCAGGCACAGGCGCGGGAAAAACAGGGCCGCCAAATCGGCCAGGAGCGGGCGCAGCATGTGGGGAGGAGTTGGTGGTTAGGTAACGGGTGAGAAGGCAGCGAGCGGAAAAGTCTTCGGCGGGCCACTGCTCGCGGGCACGATGCCCAGGCGCAGCCCGTTCTTTGCAGTGAGGTTGGCTAGCCAACATGGCTTTCTACCTAGCAATATCGGCCCCTAGCTGCATTGTAACCTCAATACCTTCTCATTTCCTCACCTCATCATTTTTCCCGTGTCTCTCACTACCGATTTCAATGACTACCGCCAGCGCATGAACGAGCGCGTGCTGTCGTACGACAACAAGGTTATCAAGCGGTTCTTCAACCTCGATACCAATACCTACGCCGCCGGCGCTATCGACGTCAAAACCAAGGAGATGCTGGGCCTGGCCTGCTCGCTGGTGCTGCGCTGCGACGACTGCGTGAAGTACCACCTCGGCAAGTGCCACGAGGAAGGCCTCAGCGACGAGGAGGTATTCGAGGTATTCTCGATTGCCAATCTCATTGGGGGCAGCATCGTCATTCCGCACTTCCGCCGCGCCGTGGAGTACTGGGAAGTGCTGCGCGCCGAGGCGGCCCTGGCTGGCCCCGGCGGTCACGCATCAGCTAGCCACCCGCCCCATGAGCACTAGCAGCCAAGCCGGTACCGGCGAGAGCGAGGCCGAGTTCAACGAGCGCTGGAGCGAACTGCTGGCGGGCATGGAGGAGCGCTTTGGCCGCCGGCCCGACCTGAATGCGTTGCTGCTGCTCATTGGCGTGCAGGAGCTAGGGCAGGGCGTGGCCGAGTTTACGAAGGAGCAGAAGCAGGACCTGATGCACATTGCGACCTGCAAGCTCTTCAGCCTCAGTGGGCACTACGCACTGACGCGCGTGGACGAGGAAGGCTGGCCGCACTATCAGCTGGTAAGCCCCGTGCCCTTTGCCAACCTCAAAGAGCAGGAACGGATGCTAAAATGGCACATCCTGGAGTATTTCGACACGCTCGACGACGAGCAGTAAGCCAAGGAGTTAGCGCGTGAAAATCGTTTCGTATAACCTCAACGGCCTGCGCTCGGCGCTGAGCAAGGGGCTGCTCGACTGGGTGGCCGCCACCGCACCCGATGTGCTATGCGTGCAGGAAATAAAAGCCGGCGCCGCCCCGCTCGACGTGAGCGGGCTGGCCGCGCTAGGGTACCGGGCCTACCTGCACCCGGCCCAGAAGCCCGGCTACAGCGGCGTGGCCACCTTCAGCCGCCGCGAGCCCCTAGCGGTGGTTACGGGCTGCGGCAACGACCTCTACGACCGGGAAGGCCGCGTGCTGCGGCTCGACTTTGCCGAGGTGTCGGTGCTGAATACGTACATGCCTTCGGGCACGAGTGGGCCCGAGCGGCAGGCTTTTAAGGTGGCGTGGCTGCACTGGTTTCGGGGCTACGTGGCTAGCCTGCGGGCCGACGCCGAGGTGCCACCGCTGGTTATCGGCGGCGATTTCAACTGCTGCCAAACCCCCATCGACCTGCACAACCCCAAGGCCAACCAGCAAAGCCCCGGCTACACGCCCGAGGAGCGCCAGTGGTTTAAAGACTTGCTGGCCGATGGCTTCGCCGACTCGTTTCGGCAGCTGCACCCCGAGGCGCCGGGCCACTACTCGTGGTGGAGCTACCGGGCCGGCTCGCGGGCCCGCAACGTAGGCTGGCGCCTCGACCACCTGCTGCTCGACGAGGGCCTGTTGCCGCGCCTGCGTGGGGCCGGCCTCTGGCCCGATGCCGTGCACTCGGACCACTGCCCCGCCTGGGTAGAGCTAGCGGGCTAGCCCGCGCTTACCGCTAAAAGCTCAAGAGCCCCGCCGCTAACCTAGCGACGGGGCTCTTACTTTTTGCAGAAAGAAGCCGCTGTGTTTTTTTAGTAGCTAGCCACCAGCAGGCGTTGGGTGGTGAGCAGCTGCCCGGCGGCATCGCGCAGCACTACCTGGTAGATGCCGGCGGCCAGGCCGTTAGTGGGCACAGTAAGTGGCTGGGTAGTAGCCTCGCTTACCACGCGGGTGCTCAGCAGCTGGCCCATGCTGGTGTAGAGGCTTACCGAGTAGCCAGCGGCCACGGTCCCGTCGAGGGTAACCTGCCGGGTAGCGGCCGTGGCGGGGTTGGGATAAAGGGCGAAGGCAGCCGGGGTGGGACGGGCGGCCAGCACTACTGTGGCCGACACGTGGGCGCTGCCATCGAGGTCAAGCTGGCGCAGGTGGTAGTACAGAGTACCCGGCAGGCTAGCGGCTTCGGGGTCTTGCAGGGTGTAAGTGTGGGAAGTGCTAGCGTTGCCGGCGGCGGCTACTTCGCCAATGGCGCGAAAGCCAGTGGCGGGGTCGCCCGACCGCTCCACCACAAAGCGGGCACTGTTGATTTCGGAAGCGGTAGTCCAGCTCAGGGCGGCGCCGCCCGACTGCCGCCGCACCGCGAAGCTGGTGAGCGTTACCGGCAGTGGGCCGGTGGGCGGCGCCACAATGGCGAGTGAGCCGTTGCTGTTGTCGGTGAAGGCGTAGAAAACGTTGGTATCGTTTGCGGCACTAGCTACGCCCCCAATCTGAATGCCCACCTTTCTAAAATTCTTGGTTGTGTTGAAGCTCACGGTCTGGCGGCCGTCGGGCAGCAGGTTCAGCTTGAGCAGCGATGCGCCGGAGGCCGTTTCCAGCACGTTGTTGCTCTCGTCGTAGGTAATGAGCGTTACGCGGCTGAGCGCCGCCAGGTCGAGCAGCGTCGTGCTGCCGATGACCATGCCCGCCCGGTTGCCCGCGCTGCCAATACCGTTGAGGTCCAGGCGCAGAGTCGTGTAATTATTCACCCCTAGCAGGCCATTGATAGTGGCCGCCGAGTTAGGGTTCGTCACTGCATTGTCGGGCGAGGTCACGCCGCAGTTTACGCAGGCCGTTCCGTTTGAGAAAGACTGGTAATGCCCCGCTGAGTTGTCGAAGCTCGAAATAACCTGGGCGGGTGTGGTAGAGGCCACGCCCACGCCATAGTAGAGGCGCAGGTTGTCGAGGGCCGCCACCACATCGGTGCGCTCGATAGAAACCGCGTCGAACTGCTGGGTAGCCTGAAACGTAACCAGCGACTTATTGTCGGGGAGCACGCTCAGGCCGAGCAGCGAGCTGCCCGAACCCGATTCCAGCGCCTTGCCATCTTTGTAAGCAGTGATTTTCAGCGAGCTCAGTATGCTTACATCGAGCAGGTTATTGCCCTGCCCGATAACAAAGCCAGCTTTGTAGGTGCCAGGAGCCGTGCCATTGAGCCCCACCGTGAGGCGAGCAGTGCAAAACAGCGCGCCCAGACTGCTGAAGGTGGCGTAGTTGGTCTGGTCGTTATCTACTGCGTTGCCGGGGTTAGTAACTTTATCGGAGCAGTCGCCACCGGTCATAAACTGGCCCGGCGTAGCAGTGCTGGAGTTGGAGGTAAGGCCCGTAATCTGGGCGGTTTGGTTAGGGCCCACTCCGTAGGCGTAGAACACGCTAACTGAGCTACCCAGGTTTAGCAAGGAGCCGAACTCCACTTCCACCCGGTCAAACTCGGTCGTCGCAATTAGCTCCAGCTGGGCCGGACTGCCTTTACCATTGAGCAGTTGGGTACCCAAAGCCGAAGCGCTTACTACCATTTCGTCCAGCACTTTATCGGGGGTAGCGCTAGTGCTGAGATACGTGCGAATGGTCGCGCTGGGCGCCAGATTTAAGCTCAGCAGCGAGGCATCGGCGGCAAGTAGTATTCCGCCGCGGTAGCCGGCCAGCGCTTTGCCATTGAGCTGGTAGCGCAGCTTTACGCTTCCCCCCAGCGCAGTTGGCAGCTCTACCTTAGCGGATACTGCCATGGGGCCAACAGAGGTGTTCATCCCGGTGGTTATGCCGTAGCACCCTGTCGCTCCGCACACCCGCGGCGATGAGCTGATGGGCGCGCCCGTAGAGTAGTAAGCCACAGCTTGAGCACTGAGCGCTGCCAGCACAAACAGAGGCAGCAATAGGCATTTTAACGCGCTGGCCGCCAAGAGGCGGCATTTGATTTTTCCAAGAACTTGCATGATGAAGCAGCGTAATTTGTTATCACGCTGTCTACTAATCAACTAAACTGCCAGTTTTGCAAACACTTGTTTATCAGTAGTATACTTTAATCATATAGCTTATATTTCGTCCCAAAAATGAATAGTTTCTTTGTGGAAAAGAGAAAACATCCCAATTTTCCACTACGTAATTAACGCAAATCCAATTTTTTACCCTGAATTTTACTCAAATTCTACGCCTACCCCGACTAGCTAATTTTATAACTTTATCAATAAAAAATTGCCATTTACGTTGCCTATACTTGAGTTTATAACTTCTGCTCTTCCCACCCATGAGAACTACTTCGCACTACAATATCTGGCTTATTGGAGCCGATACGCACTATGTGACCCGCGTCTGCCACCGGCTCAGCCTCAATCCTGACTACGTAGTGCGCCGTTTTGCCACCGTGGCGCTGGCGCTGGCCTCGCGTGCGCTAGCCACCGCGCCGCCCAACGCCCTGGTGCTGGATAGTGACGGCCAGGAAGCTCTGCCCCAGCGACTTATGCGCAAGCTGCACGAGCGCCTACCACAGACACCCTTTTTCGTACTGGCCGACAAGGCCGATGCCGAAACTGAGGCCGACCTGTTAAGCCAAGGCATCAGCCAGTACATCGTGAAAGACCTGCACAGCCCCGAGCGGCTGTGGCAGGCCCTGGCCACGGCCCGCCAGGGGGCAGCACCCGCTCCCGAAGCTGCCACGCTAGCCCCGGCGGGCCCGCTGCTAGGGCAGCACCCGAGTATGCAGCAGGTACGCGAGCTTATTGCCAAGGCCGCGCGCACTACCATAACAGTATCGGTGAGCGGCGAAACTGGCACGGGCAAGGAGTTGGTGGCGCAGGCCATTCATGCGCAGTCTGACCGGGCAGGGCAGCCGTTTGTGGCAATCAATATGGCGGCCATTCCGCGCGAGCTGCTTGAGAGCGAGCTGTTTGGCCACGAGAAAGGGGCCTTCACCGGGGCCACAAGCCGGCGCGTGGGGCGCTTTGAGGAAGCCAGCGGCGGCACGCTGTTTTTGGATGAGATTGCCGACCTCGAGCTGGTGCTGCAAGCCAAGCTGCTGCGTGTGCTGCAAGAGCGGGCCGTCACGCGCGTGGGCGGCACCCAGTCCGTACCCTTTAATGTGCGGCTGGTAGTAGCTACCCACCGCAACCTAATGGCCGAGGTAGAGGCCGGCCACTTCCGCGAAGACCTATATTACCGCTTACTAGGGCTGCCTATTGCGCTACCCCCGCTGCGCCAGCGCGGCGCCGACATTCTATTGCTGGCCGATGCCTTTGTGCGCAGCTTCAGCCAGCTCAACAAGCTGACCTTGCGGCCTTTCAGCCCCGAGACGCGCCAGCACTTGCTAGCTTATGCCTACCCCGGCAACGTGCGCGAGTTGAAGGCCGTGGTGGAGCTAGCCGCCGTGTTGGCCGATGGCGCGCAGATTGGGGTGGCCGATATCCCATTTAGGTCGGTGCCCGCGGCGGTGCCCGCCGCAGTGGCGCCACCCAGCAGTACCACCCTGGTTTTTCCGTCACTGCGCGAGCAAACGCTGGCCATCATGCAAGACAGCCTCACGGCCCTGAACGGCGACGTGGTGGCCGCCGCTAGCCGCCTGCGCGTGGGGCGCTCTACGCTCTACCGCCTCATTCAAAGCGGGCATCTGCAATTGCCGTAAGCTAACTCGCCGAAATGCCCGAATTTTACTGTAACCCTGCTGTGGCTATTCAGGTTAAGGAATTATAGCCCGGGGCTAGCCCCGGGTAATTCTTTTACATTCATTCGCTTTTTCCTTACGACTATGTGGTATGTATTTTTTGCCCTCATCGCGGCTACTGCTTTCCTGGCTATCGACACGGCCCGCCGCGTGCGTAACATGGTAAGCCCCGAGCCCGCAATGGCTCGCTAAGCTGTTGGTTACTAAAAGACAGAAACAGAAAAAGCAGCCGCACGGCTGCTTTTTCTGTTTCTGCTGGGGTGAGCCGCCAGCTGGCGGCGGGGAGCTAGCGGATAACGAGCTTGCAGAGCTGGCTCGAATTGTCGGCCTCCAGCTTCACGTAGTACAGCCCGTTGGCAAAACGGCTCAAATCCAAGGTTTTGGTAAAGCGCTCATTCAGCTCCGTCAGCGTTTCGCGGTACAGCACGGTGCCGATAACGTTGAGCACGCTTACCTCGACGCGGCGGCCCTCAAGGCCGCTGATGGTGAGGTGCACAATGCCGGTGCTGGGATTAGGATAAACTACCAGGGCCTTGTCGTCGAGGGTGGGGCGCACAATAGTTTGGTGCGCACCGCTGCTGGCAGCTGCCCGGGTTGGTGGGGGCCCACCAATGCAAGCGCCCACGCTAGCGAGCCATAGTAATCCAGATAGTAAGGGTTGTTTCATAATATAGTCAACCAGAACACAGTAGCGGGCTGGGATGAAAGTTAACGACGAACCTGTGTTTTGGTTTCGCAAAACTACGGCTCCCGGCTTAGTCCTATACGCTTTATTATTTACAATCAGGTTTACAGCCGGTCAAGCCGTGATTTTCCCCGATAAAAAAAATTTGCCGACCCTAGTGCTAGGGGGGGGGCTGGCCGGCCTGGCCGCCGCCCTCGACCTGGCCGGGCGCGGCCACCGCGTAGTGGTGGTGGAGCGGCGCCACTACCCTTTTCACCGGGTGTGCGGCGAGTACGTGAGCAACGAGGTGCTGCCCTACCTGCGCCGGCTCGGGGCCGACCCGGCGGCGCTGGCCCCGGCGGCCATTGGGCAGTTCCGGCTGTCGTCGCCGGCCGGGCGCGTGCTGGCTAGCCCCCTCGACCTGGGCGGCTTCGGGGTAAGCCGCTACGTGCTCGACGATTTTCTGTACCAGCGGGCGCGGGCGGCGGGCGTCGAGTTTGAGTTTGCCACCGTGGCCGATGTGGCCTTCGACGCCGGCACCGACCAGCACCGCGTGGCCCTGGCCGATGGCCGCCAGCTGGCCGCTAGCCTCGTGCTGGGCACTTACGGCAAGCGCAGTGCCCTGGACCGCCAGTTGGGCCGCCCATTTTTTGGCCAGCGCTCGCCTTATTTAGGCGTGAAGCACCACCTGCGGCTGCCCGGCTTTGCGCGCGATGTGATTGAGCTGCATAATTTTCGGGATGGCTACGCGGGTATTTCGGCCATTGAGGAAGACAAGCTGTGTTTTTGCTACCTCACTACGCGCGCCAACCTCAAGGCGGGCGGCGGCACGATTGCCGCGCTCGAAAGCGAGGTGCTGGCCCGCAACCCGCGCCTGGCCGATATTCTGGCCCGCGCCGAGCGCCTCTACGCCCAGCCCGAGGTCATCAATGAGATTTCCTTCGCCCCCAAGCTGCCCGTAGAGCAGCACTTGCTGATGGTGGGCGACGCGGCCGGCCTCATCACACCGCTCTGCGGCAATGGCATGGCCATGGCCCTGCACGGTGCCGCGCTGGCCGCCCCCCTAGCCAGCCGGTTCTTGCGCGGCGAGCTGCCGCGCGCGGCCCTGGAGGCAGCTTATACCCAGGCCTGGCGCCAGCAATTCGGCACCCGGCTGCGGGTGGGGCGGGCCGTGCAGGGGCTGTTTGGTGGGCCGGTGCTGAGCGAGCTGGTAGTGGGCGGCCTGCGCCACTGGCCAGCCGCCGTGCGCGCCCTCATGCGCCAGACCCACGGCCGCGAGTTTGCTTAAACTTAAAGCCGTGGGTACCCGTAAAGTAGCCATCGGCCGCCAGGCGCTCCTGTGCCGGCAGCTTCTCCATCTACTTTGCCTTTTCTCATGAAACTGACCCGTCTTTTCCTCCTTGCCGCCAGCGTCTTCTGCACCCAGGCTGCTTTTGCCCAAACCGGCACCCAGTCGACGCCTAATATGCAGGCGGCCAGCAGTACCAACACCGGCACCCAAACCAGCAGCCCCACCACCACGGGCATGAGCGGCGACAACATGGTAACGCCCTCGGCCCAAACCCAGCGCAGCCTGGCCGAAGACAAGATGGCCGCCGGGCGCCGCAACTCGGGCACCATGACCAAGACGCAAAAAACCAAAACCTACACTGGCAAAGGCAAGATGAAGACCAAAATGTAAGGTCTGTTTTCTTAGCGTAGCTTGCAAGAAGCCAATCAACCAGCTGCGTTGATTGGCTTCTTGCGTAAAACTCCTACCCACCCTAGCCCGTTTGGGTCTTACTTCCGGCCCCTCGCTTTCTTCCAATGCCCAGCTACCTGGGTGCCATCGGCACCGCCACCCCGCCCCACCGCCTCGCCCAGCCCGTTATCGCCGATTTTATGGCTGGGGCCCTGGAGCTGGATGCGGACGGCCAGCGCAAGCTGCAGGCGCTGTACCGGGTATCGGGCATCGGCCACCGCCACTCGGTATTGCCCGACTACGGCCGGGCCAACGGCAACTACGACTTCTTCCCCAATACCCCCGGCTTGGAGCCTTTCCCGAGCGTGAGCCAGCGCATGGGCGCCTACCGGCGCGAAGCCCTGCCGCTAGCCCTGGCCGCCGTGCAAAGCACCTTGGCGCAGGCACCGGGCGTGGGCGTGGCCAGCCTCACGCACCTCATCACGGTAAGCTGCACGGGGATGTATGCGCCGGGGCTTGATATTGAGTTGGTGACGGCCCTGGGCCTGCCCAGCTCGGTGCGCCGCACCTGCGTCAACTTCATGGGCTGCTACGCGGCCGTGAACGCCCTGCGCCTGGCCGATAGCATGGTGCGCGCCGACCCCGCCGCTAGGGTGCTGGTGGTGAGCGTGGAGCTGTGCACCCTGCACTTTCAAAAAAGCCACGAGCCCGACCACTTGGTGAGCAACGCCCTGTTTGGCGACGGCGCGGCGGCCTGCCTGGTGCTGGGCCAGCCGCTGCCCGGCCCGGCGCCCAGCCTGATGCTGCGGGCTTTCCACTGCGGGCTAGCCCCCGAGGGCGTGCAGGACATGGCTTGGCACATCGGCGACTTTGGCTTCGAGATGACGCTCTCGGGCTACGTGCCGGCGCTTATCGAACGCGGTATCGGGCAGCTCACGGCCGACTTGCTCCAAGACCTGCCCGTGTGGCGGGAGGACATCCGGCACTTTGCGCTGCACCCCGGCGGCCGCAAAATTCTGGAAGCCATCGAGCAAGCGCTGAGCCTGAGCAAGGACGACAACCGCTACGCCTACCAGGTGCTGCGCGATTACGGCAACATGTCGTCGGCCACGGTGCTCTTCGTGCTGCGCGAGCTGCTGGCCGCCGCTAGCCCCGCCGATGCGGGCGCGCCGGTGCTGAGCTGCGCCTTCGGGCCGGGCCTCACCATGGAGGCCATGCTGCTGGAAATAGTGGCGGGCTAGCGCGTGTATACAGTAGGAATGGCCATTCCCAACCTGCAAAAGGATTTCATTTGACTTGCAACACCCTATCAGTAAATAACTTAACGTGCTGGCAGCTGGCTGGAGGCAACCCTCACACCCGGCAGATTCAATGCAGGCACGACGCCATGAGCCGTTTGGGGCAGGTGCATCGGCTAGCCTCCAGCCAGGAGCGGAACGCCGGCCCTGAAGGGCGGCTCACTAGCAAGCAGGGCAGGTGACAGAGCTACTCGGGGCACCGAATTTTCAGGCAGTAGCAGGACTGCGCCCAGCACCAGCGCAGCTCAACAGCTGGTAATACCGGCCGCAGCCAGCCGGCCCGCGAAAAAGCCCGGACCACCGGCAACCCTCCTTCCTACTTGGCGGCGCTGCGCCTTTGCGCCGGGCCTCCTGCTTGCGACAGTAGCCAGCGACCAGCGAGCTAGGGCCGGAGCTCAGCCGCTGGCATCGCTCGGCCTGAGGCGGGCCCCAAAAGCTGCTTAGCCCAGGGCTGAAATACTTTGTCGAGCCAGGTAGCGGCGAGCAGCGTGGCGAGCAGGTACAGCCCCCCGCGCACGGCAAACGTGAGCGGCGAGCCAGAAAACCACGTCACTTTTCCCATTAAAAACAAAATTGGAAAGTGAATGATATAAATGCCGTAGCTGACGGCCCCTAAGGGCACCAAGCGCTGCACCAGGCGCTGGCTAGCCGGGGCCAGGGCAACCGCCGGGCCAAAAAAGAACAGCAGACTAGCGCCGTACAGCGCGCACGGAATGGCATATTCGGCCTGCCAATGCTGGCTAGCCTGCCACACGCCATAGAGCGGTAGCAATTGCAGCACGCCGGCCAGCCAGCGCATGCCCCGTCCCCCCACGCCCGCCACTTGCAGCACGATGAGCGCCGCGTAGGGCAGAAAGCCATAATCGAGCCCCCAGTTAGTGTTGAAGGCATAGGCTGGCGCCTCCCAGCCGCGGCTAAAGGTGAGCTGGTGCGCCCCCAGCCAGGCATTAAGCTCGCCAAGCAGCGTCGTAAGCGGGTTTAGCGGCTCGAGGCAAAGCAGCAATAGCAGGGCGCTCACCACCCGGGGCCACGCCACCACCTGGGCCGGGCACACTGCCGCCAGCGCCCAGCCCAAGGCCCAGAAAGCCAGTCCGATAAGGTACTGCGCCAACGCGCCGTGCACACCATCGGGGGCTAGCAGCAGCGCGCCGGCTCCGGCCAGGCCGGCCAGCGCGGCCACCACCCAGGGCCGCAGGGCCAGCACCGAGAGCGGGATGAAAGCTAGATAGTACAGCACCTCGTATTGCAGCGACCACAGCGGGTTATTCTCAAACATCACCGGCTCGCCCCAGCTTTGCCAGAATAACAAGTGGTAACCAACCGTTTTCCAGCCTATTGTGAAGCCCGAAACCACGACGCCAGCCAGCACCGCCAGCGCGTACATCGGGTACACCCGCACTAGGCGCCGGTGCAGGTAATCGCCGATTTCGGCCCGCCGCAGCGGCCGAGGGTAGCGCCGCCCGATAACGTAGCCCGACAGCAAAAAGAAAATCAGCACCGCCAGGTGGCCCGGTGGGTTGAAGGCCCACGCGCCGGTAGGCACGTAGCGCGGGTCGAGGTGACGCTGGTGGTAAATGGCGTGGTGCCAAGCCACGGTAAGCGCCGCCACCCCACGCAGGGCCTCCAGGTTAAAATTAAAATCGCTGCGTAATAGCTTTGCCTCCATGAAGTTATCACCTTAGCGGGCCGGCCTCCGGCCCGCCGCAGGCCGCCTACCTACACCCTGCTAGGGTCGCAAAACTACGGCTACTCGCCCACCTCCCCACAGCATGCCAGCATGGGCTACCGGCTGGGCTCAGCCATCGCCACCACCTGCCAGCGAAACGCCCAGCACCAGCGCAGCTCATAGTTAGTGATGCCCGCGGCGGCTAGCAGCCGCACCCAGTCGCGGCGCGAAAAGGCGCGGGCCACCGAGAGCGGCGCGTCGTTTTGCACCAAGCGCGAGCCACCGAGCAATTTGGTCAAATACTTGATGCTGTAGTAGGCCAGCGGGTGGCGGTGCAGGTCGTTGATGACCACGGCTAGGCCCGCCTGCTGGTGCCAGCCGCGCAGCAGCTCCACCAGTTCGGCGTCGGTGAAGTGGTGGCAGAAAAGACTGGCCGTTAGCACATCGTAGGGCCGGGCGGCGAACTCGGGCGAGAAAATATCGAGCTGCCGATAGCTGATTTCGGGGTACTCCTGGCTTTTGGCCGCGGCGTAGGCCAGCATAAAGTCGTTGGCGTCGATGCCCTCGGCGGCCAGGGGCACGCTGCGCCGCCGCGCCCAGCGCGCCACGTGGCGCAGGGTGTCACCGCCGCCGCTGCCCAGGTCGGCCAGGCGCAGCAGGCGGCCCGCCGGGAAGCGCGGCCGCAGCCGGGCCAGCGCCGCCAGCACCGGCCGGTAGCCCCCCAGCCAGGTATTGATGGTTTCGAGCTCGTCCAGATTCTGGCGCAGCTCGTCCGTGGCCAGGGTCAGGTCGTCCATCAGCTCGGGAATGGTGGCGCGGGTGGTCAGGTTCATAGCCGCAAAGGTGGCAGCCAGCTAGCGAACGCTACTGCCTGGCATTAAAGTGGTAAATAATAGCAGATTATCGGGAGCCCGGCTTATCTTTGGGCAGTTACTCCGCCCGTCCTCTTACCTATGAAAGCCCCGGCCTTCTGCGTTGGGCTGCTGGCAGCCCTGCTGCTAACTGCCAGCCGGCCAGCCCCTACCCTTATTTCGCTTGGCTTCCCCGACGGCGTCGCCATCGACGCGGCGGGTATGCTCTACGTGGTAGATACCGACAACGGCGTGGTGCAAAAGGTAAGCGCCGCCGGCGAAGCCACGCCCCTGGCGGCGGGCCCGCTAGCCTACCCCACCGGCGTAGCCGTGGGCCCCACCGGCACGGTGTACGTGGCCGATGCGGGCAGCCACAGCATTGTGCAGGTAGGCCCCGCCAGCCCGGCCACCACTCTGGTACAGGGCCACGGCCTGGTATATCCCACGGCCGTGGCTGTGGATGCGGCCGGCAACGTGTACGTGGCCGACGCTGGCGCCGGCCCCAACACCGGCACCGTGCAAAAGGTGAGTTCTCGGGGCAGCCTCACTACCCTGGCCAAGGGCCTCAACAAGCCGGCCGGCATTGCGGTGAGTGCGCAGGGCGTGGTGTATGTAGCTGATACCGACAACAATACCATCCGGCAGATTAACCCCGGCAAGCCGGCCGAGCTGCTGGCGGCGGCCTTCAACCACCCGCGGGGGCTAGCCCTCGATGCCGCCGGCAACTTACTGGTAGCCAATACTTACGACAATAACATTCGCCGCGTGAGCCCCACCGGACAGGTGTCGCTACTGGCCGAGGGCCTGCACTTCCCGGCCGGGCTGGCCGCCGACCCGACCGGCGCCGTGTACGTGAGCGACACGGGCACCAGCTCGCTGCGCAAAATCAGCCCCGGCGGAGCCATTTCGACCCTGGCCGGGGGCGGCGCTCCGGACGCCGCCCCCGCGCCGGCCCCCGACAACGCAACCGTCAGCCGCACCGATACCACCCGGCGCAAGTAGCGGCCCAGCGGCTGGTTTAGGCCACGTAATCAGCCAGATACGCGTAGCGCGGTTGTAGCTGCCCGGCGCTGGCAATGGTGGCCCGGGCCACTACACCGGCCGCATCGCCCCCTAGCAGGTGCGGAAAAAACTGGTCGAGCAGCTGCCGGCCAAAGTCGCGGCTGGCATTGCGCGGCAGCTCACAGGGCAGGTTGTCCACGGCCATGACGGTAATGTTATTCACCTGTGCATAAGGCGCTTGCAGCGCGCCGGTGGCCGGGTCGTAGTCAAAGGCCGGCGCCTCGATGGTGGTGCTGCGCTTGGTGAGCGGGATGGAACCGTCCACGTCGCAGGTCACGTCAGCGATGGTATCGAGCTTGAAATCAGCGCGCTGCGTATCGGCTTCCGCAAACAGGCGCGGGGCGGCGGGGTCCCAGTAGGCGCAGGCGATGAGCAGGTCAGTAACGGGGAGAAAATTGTCAAATGTCGATTCGTAGGCCGCCGGCTCCTGGTGAAAGTTGGCCGTGTCCCACACCCGGCCGTCGCGGCGGCGGTTATAGTCGGAGCTGCGGAGCTGCGTGTACACCGGCTCGCCGAAGCTGAGGTAGAGGTAGTCGTACACGCTCACCCGCCGAATGCCCATGCGGCCCAGCACCTCTACCGCGCCCTGCGCCACCCGGCCCGAGCCCGTCACGGCTATCTTAATGGGTGGCAGGCGCTTAACCTTGAAAAACTCTTCCTGCATATCCTCCATATCCACGCACTGCCAGGCCGGCTTTAGCGTAAACAGCCCGTGCTTGCGGCCGTAAGTCAGCAGGCCATTGTAGGCGCCCACAATGCCGGCCCAGTGCCCGAAGGCTACTACGCGCTCGCCGGCCGCGTTGGTCAGCAACTCGTAGTCAATCAAGGTTATGTCTTCGCGCAGCACGGTGCGCAGCAGCTCGCGGTTGGCGGGCTGCTTCTTAATGGTGTGCGAAAAAAAGCAGTACATTTTGCCGGGCAGCAGCGCGGCCACGGGCACCTCCTTCACCCCTAGCAGCAGGTCGCAGCTGGCCATGTCGTCGCTTACTTCCAGGCCGAGGTCGCGGTACTCCTGGTCCGAAAAGGCGCGGTGCGGGCTAGGCTGCACCCGCACCCGCAGGCTGGGGTAGGCGTCTTGCAGCTCGACGCATTTTTTGGGGGTGAGCGCCACGCGGCGGTCGGGCGGGGTGCGGCCTTCGCGCAGTAGGCCAAGGAGGGTGGGAAAAGGCATGGAGGAGGTAGTTGCTGGTTGTCGGGTGCTGGTTGTCAGCTGTTCGCTAGTGCTTCTCTAAAGACTCTTTTCTTTAAAGAGCGGACACCTGGTAGCGAACAACTGACAACGAACAATCAAAAGTACACCCCTAGCCGGACCAAACCGGGCGTACCTTTGTTAAGGAAAAAGTTGCCGTCTTCTCTCCTCCCCCAGCCCTCGTTTATGTCGTTTAGATTCAAGCCCGCCGACGTGTTTGAAACCCGCCACAACGCCCCCGACCACGCTAGCCAGCACGCCATGCTGCAAGCCGTAGGGGCTGCCGACCTGGCCCAGCTCATCGCCGAAACGGTGCCCGCCGCCATTCGCCTGCCCCAGGCGCTGGCTTTGCCGCCGGCGCTCACCGAGCGTCAGTTTTTGAAGCGCTTCAAGCAGATTGCCGGCCAGAACAAGGTGTATAAGAGCTACATCGGGCTAGGGTATCACGACACCACGCTGCCGCCCGTTATCCAGCGCAACATTCTGGAAAACCCGGGCTGGTACACCGCCTACACACCCTACCAGGCCGAGATTGCCCAGGGCCGCCTCGAAGCGCTTATCAACTACCAGACGATGGTGATTGACCTGACGGGCCTGCCCATCGCCAACGCCAGCCTGCTCGACGAGGCCACCGCCGCCGCCGAGGCCCTGCACCTGCTGCACTCGCAAACCAAGAAAAAGAACGCCACCAAGTTCTTCGTTTCGGAGCAGGTGCTGCCCCAAACGATTGATGTGCTGCGCACCCGCGCCACGCCGCTCGGCATCGAGCTGGTTATCGGCGACCACCGCACGGCCGATTTGAGCGACGACGCGTTCTTCGGCGTGATGGTGCAGTACCCCGGCGCCAACGGGACGATTTTTGACTACCAAGAATTTATCGCCAATGCGCAGGCACACAACCTGTTCGTGGTAATGGCCGCCGACCTGCTGGCGCTCACGCTGCTGACGTCGCCGGGCGAGCTGGGGGCCGATATCTGCGTGGGCTCGTCGCAGCGCTTTGGCGTGCCGATGGGCTTTGGCGGGCCGCACGCGGGCTTCTTCTCGTGCAAGGACCAGTTTAAGCGCGTTATTCCGGGCCGCATTATTGGGCAGAGCGTGGACGCGGCCGGCAACAAGGCCTACCGCATGGCGCTGCAAACCCGCGAGCAGCATATCCGCCGCGAAAAGGCGACGAGTAACATCTGCACCGCACAGGTGCTGCTGAGTGTGCTGGCTGGCATGTACACCGTGTACCACGGCCCGAAAGGCATCCGCCAGTTTGCGGTGAATACGCACCTCTTCGCCCAGATTCTGGAAGCTGAGCTAAAGGCACTAGGGGTCGAGCAGCTCAATAGCCACTACTTCGACACGCTGAGCCTGCGCCTCGAAAGCCACGAGATGCAGCAGGCGCTGAAAAAAGAAGCGGAGGCCGCCAGCATCAACTTCCGCTACTACGAGGATACGCTGGTGGGTATTTCGCTACACCAAAATGTGGAGTTCGACGACGTGCGCGACATCGTGGACATTTTCGCCAAGGTGCTGGGCAAGGAAGTAGCCACCACGGCCGCCCCTACTATCGACGCCGAATTAACGCTGACCTGGCCCGAACACCTGCAGCGCACCAGCGAGTACCTCACGCACCCGGTTTTCAACTCGCACCATGCCGAGCACGAAATCCTGCGCTACATGAAGCAGCTCGAAAACAAGGACTTGAGCCTCGCGCACAGCATGATTCCGCTGGGCTCGTGCACCATGAAGCTCAACGCCACGGCCGAGATGATACCCGTGACCTGGCCCGAAATCGGCCAGCTGCACCCCTTCGCCCCGGCCGACCAAACGGTAGGCTACCAGCAGATTATCCGCGACCTGCAAGCCTGGCTCTGCGAGGTAACCGGCTTCGCGGCCGTCAGCCTGCAGCCCAACTCGGGCGCCAATGGTGAGTACGCCGGCCTGCTGGCCATCCGTGGCTACCACCTGAGCCGCGGCGACAACCACCGCACGGTGGCGCTCATTCCGGCCTCGGCCCACGGCACCAACCCCGCCTCGGCCGTGATGGCGGGCATGCAGGTAGTGGTGGTGAAAAGCACCGAAGATGGCAACGTGGACATGGACGACCTGCGCGCCAAAATCGCCCAGCACGCCGACCGCCTCAGTTGCCTCATGGTGACCTACCCTAGCACGCACGGCGTGTATGAGGAGACGATTATCGAAATCTGCGAGCTCATTCACCAGGCCGGCGGCCGGGTGTATATGGACGGCGCCAACATGAACGCTCAGGTGGGCCTCACCTCGCCCGCCAGCATCGGGGCCGACGTGTGTCACCTCAATCTGCACAAAACGTTCTGCATTCCGCATGGCGGCGGTGGCCCCGGCGTGGGTCCCATCGGCGTGGTAGAGGACCTGATTCCCTACCTACCCGGCCACGTGGTGGTGCCGGTAGAAGGCCGCACGAGCGGCGCCGTGTCGGCTGCACCGTACGGCTCGGCTAGCATCCTGCCCATTTCCTACGCCTACATTTCGATGATGGGTGGCGCGGGCATCACCCGCGCCACGGAAATTGCCATCCTGAACGCCAACTACATCAAGGCCCGCCTAGAGGCGCACTACCCCGTACTCTACACTGGCAGCCAGGGCCGCTGCGCCCACGAAATGATTTTGGACTGCCGCCATTTCAAAAAGGCGGGTATTGAGGTCGAGGACATCGCCAAGCGTCTGATGGACTACGGCTTCCACGCGCCTACGGTGAGTTTCCCGGTAGCCGGCACGCTCATGATTGAGCCGACGGAAAGCGAAAGCAAGGAGGAGCTCGACCGCTTCTGCGACGCCATGATTGCCATCCGCAAGGAAATCACGGAGGTAGAGGAAGGCCGCGCCGATGCCAAGGAAAACGTGCTCAAGCACGCGCCCCACACCGCCGCCATCGTGCTCACCCAGGAGTGGACGCGCCCCTACTCGCGCGAGCAGGCCGTGTACCCGCTGCCCTACGTGCGCAATGCCAAATTCTGGCCCACCGTGTCGCGTATCGACTCGGCCTACGGCGACCGCAACCTTATTTGCAGCTGCACGCCGCTGGAGGACTACGCCGACGAGCCCGAGCAATTGGTAGCCACCGACAAAGGCCCGTCGTATTAAATCAAAAACTGGTCTTGGCCGGGCCTTAAACCCTAGCTAGTCAGCCCAATCAAAAATGCCCGGTCGAGCACGCGAAAGCGGCTCGGCCGGGCGTTCGGCGTGTTGGGCGATGCGCTCCGCAAACTAGTCGGCTAGCCTACCTTTTTCCGGAACGTTGCCCGGGCTCTCCACGTTAAGAATCTGCCTCCGCATTTGTGGACTATCTCTTTAATTTTTAGCCTTATGAACCGCATCCCTCAATTTTTGGCCCGTCCGGTTGCCCTTGTGGTGACGGGCATGGCGCTAGCCTTCGGGCTCGGTGCCTGCGCTACTTCGGCCAACGTGGCCGCCACCAGCGACTTCGACCACGCCGTTAATTTCCGGGCCTATAAAACCTGGGCCTGGTACCCCAAGCAAACCAACGATACCGAGGGCGGGCCTGCCCGCGGCTACGAGTCGTTTACCGACCAGCGTATCCGCGACGCCGTGAGCAAAGACCTGACGGCCAAAGGCCTGACCGAAACGGCTACCTCGCCCGATGTGTACGTGGCCTACAGCGTGCGCGTCGAGAACAAGCAGCAGCTCGCCGGTGGCTACCCGTATAGCCCCTTCGGCTACGGGTACGGCGGCTATGGCTACGGAGCCTACGGCTACCCCTACGGCGGCGGCCGCGCCTACAACTACAAGGCCGGCACGGTCATCATCGACATCGTGGATGCCCGCCGCAAGGAGCTTGCCTGGCGCGGCACGGGTCAGGCCCAGCTCGACCAGAACAGCATTTCGGAGGCCGAAACCTACCGCATTGTGAACAGCGTGCTCGGCAACTACCCGCCCACCGACGAGCGCCGCCCGTCGGCCGCGCGCTAGGCCCCCGGCCAACCGCTAAGCAACAAAAAAGCCCTGCCAATGCTGGCGGGGCTTTTTTGTTGGCAATGGTTTTCTACTAAATCGGCACGTTTACGTGGCGCTCGGCGTGGTACGATGAGCGCACCAATGGGCCACTTTCCACGTATTTCAGGCCGCGGCGCAGGCCTTCTTCGCGGTAGGCGGCAAACACTTCGGGGTGAATGAACTCGGCCACGTCGAGGTGGCGCTTGGTGGGCTGCAGGTACTGGCCCAGCGTGAGGATGTCGAGGCCATTGGCCACGAGGTCGTCCATGGCCTGGTGCACTTCGTCCTGCTTTTCGCCCAGGCCCAGCATGATGCCCGACTTGGTGCGGTGCCCGGCCAGCTTGGTGCGGCGGATTTGCTCCAGCGAGCGGTCGTACTTAGCCTGGGGGCGCACGAGGCGGTAGAGGCTGCCCACGGTTTCCATGTTGTGCGAAATCACCTCCTGGCCGCCCGAAATCATTACATCGAGCGCGGCCCAGTTGGCTTTCACGTCCGGAATCAGGGTTTCGATGGTGGTTTCGGGGCTCAGCTCCTTGGTGAACACCACCGTATCGCGCCACACGCTGGCGCCGCGGTCCTTGAGCTCGTCGCGGTTCACGGAGGTGAGCACGGCGTGCTTCACCTTCATGAGGCTGATAGCCTCGGCCACGCGGCGGGGCTCGTCGAGGTCCAGCTCGCTAGGGCGGCCTGTGGCCACGGCGCAAAACGAGCACGAGCGCGTGCACACATTGCCCAGAATCATAAACGTGGCCGTGCCGGCGCCCCAGCACTCGCCCATGTTAGGACAATTGCCTGATTCGCAGATAGTATGCAGCTTATGCTCATCCACTAGCTTGCGCACGGCCGCGTAGTCGGGGCCGATGGGCAGCTTCACGCGCAGCCAGTCGGGCTTGCGCGGGCGGGCGGGCGCGGGCGGCGCCAAAGGTTCGGCCTGAATAATGGGCAGGGAGAGCAGCATCGTATCCATAATATAAAGTTAAGGCCCAGGGGCCGGGCGAGGCCGCGGCCCTAGCTGCGGTGCCCGATGTAGAGCGTGAGGTAAACCGACGGGAAGAACTGCCGGTTCAGGCTGTTGGGGTCGGCGGGGGCGGGCGGGTTCAGCATGAGCAAGCGCTTGGTGTAGGCTTCGAGCAGAAAGCCCACCTCGGCGCCGGCCACGGCATCGCGGTAGCGGCCATACTCGAAGCTGAGGCCGCCGCGCAGGTGCACGCCGGGCACCACCTTGGTCTGGCCAATGCCGCTGAAGAGCGGCGCCCGGTCAAAGATGTAGTTTTCGGCCGTGCCGCCGTGCTTGCTGGGGTCGTAGGCCTCGTCGATAACCACATCGTTGGCGCTGGGGGCCGAGCCACTGCGCGCGGCCGTTTGGTCGAAGCTGATGTGGTACGGCATGAGCAGCGCTAGCGAGGGGCCGGCGCTCAGCAGGCCGTTGACTTGCACGCCGGCATCGGCCGCCTTGCGAAACAAAATGCGCTGGATGCCGATGGAGGGCCGCAGCGCAAAGGCGTAGTTGGCCTTAAAGCGCTTGTAGCTGCCGCCGGTGTAGGGGTTGGTGACGCTCTCCTCCTTGGGGTTTTTGAACGACACGCCCTCCAGGCTCCAGAAGCGCAGCCAGCGCTCGTCGAGCACGCGCGCCACGCGCACGTTGGCCCCACCAATGAGGCCGCCCTGGCTGTTGAAGTTGATGCCAAACACCGTTTCGCGGCGATACGACTGCTCGTCGGACGGCATGGCCTGGGCCGGAGCGACCTGGAGTGCGGGGCCTACGGGCTCGGGAGTGGGGCTAGGGGACTGGGCCTGAGCCCGGGCCGGCCGGGTGGCCGCCAGGCCCAGCGCCAGGCAGCCGGCGGCAATGACGTACGTCTTGTTCATAGAGAAGTCAAAAATACCTGCCAGGCGGGGTTTTGCCACCCGGCGTTTCGCTAACGTGGCTAGGGTAGCTTTGTGGTATGAGCACGCCCCACCCCACCGCCACCGCCCGCTACGAGGGCCAGCTACGCACCGAAGCTACGCACATCGCTTCGGGTACTGTCATCCAGACCGATGCCCCGGTTGATAACCACGGGCGCGGCGAAGCGTTTTCGCCGACCGACCTCGTGGGTACCGCCCTCGGCACCTGCATCCTCACCACCATGGCCATCGTGGCCGAGCGCCACCAGGTAGACTTGGTGGGCGCCTCGTTCAAGATGGAAAAAATAATGAGCCAGGAGCCACCGCGCCGCATTGCCCAGCTCAACGTGGAGCTGCACCTGCCCGCTAGCCTCAGTGCGCCCGACCGCGCCCTGATGGAACGCACCGCGCACACCTGCCCGGTGGCCTTGAGCCTGAACCCGGAAATAAAGCAAGAGGTTCGGTTCGTGTATGAGTAAGCCGCCTGGCTGCTGACGCCTGCTTGATTGCCCAACCGCCCGACAACCTTTTGGCCACTTGGGCAATTAAATAGGCGTCAGTTATCAGCTACCAATTCCTATGGGCTTCTTCACCAACAAGGGCTTTCAGCCCAAGCGCGCCAGCAACCCCAAGCTGCCGCCCGGCCAGTACGAAACCACCGATTTTCCGGTGCTTACGGCGGGCCCCACGCCGCGCATCAACCTCACCAACTGGGAGTTTCGCCTCGAAGGCCTGGTAGAAGAGCCCGTGAAGTGGAGCTGGGAGGAGTTCAACCAGTTGCCCATGCAGGACTTCAACCCCGATATTCACTGCGTTACGAAATGGTCGAAATTTGACACCCATTGGCGCGGCGTGAGCGTGGATACGCTGCTGGAACACGTACAACTGAAGCCCGAGGCGCAGTTCGTGACCGAGTTCAGCTACGGCGGCTACACCACCAACCTGCCCCTAGCCGACCTGCGGAACGGCAAGGCCTTCGTGGGCCTCGTCTACGACGGCCAGCCGCTGACGCCCGAGCACGGCGGCCCGGCGCGCCTGGTGGTGCCGCACCTCTACTTCTGGAAAAGCGCCAAGTGGGTGCAGGGCCTGCGCTTCACGGCCCAGGACGAGCCCGGCTTTTGGGAGCGCGGCGGCTACAGCATGTACGGCGACCCGTGGAAAGAGCAGCGCTATCGCGACGACGATGACGACGCGGCCAGCGCCAGCAGCATTCGGCTATGAGTATAATAGTTTGGCAGTTGGGCACGGTAGTTAGCATCGTACCCGAAACGCCTCGCGTCAAAACCTTCACTCTAAAGCTGCCCAACTGGACGCCCCACCGCGCCGGCCAGCACTACGACCTGCGCCTCACCGCCGACGGTGGCTACCAAGCCGAGCGCAGCTACTCCGTGGCCTCGCCGCCCGAGCAAAGGGGTGAAATCGCCCTCACCGTAGAATTGGTAGAGGAGGGCGAAGTGTCCGGCTACCTCTTTGAGGGCGTAGCCGTGGGCGACGAGTTAGAGGTGCGTGGCCCCATCGGCGGCTACTTTGTGTGGCGCGGCGAGCCCACTTCGCCGCCGCTGCTGCTCGTAGGCGGCGGCTCGGGCGTGGTGCCACTTATGGCCATGCTGCGCCACCGCCAGCACCTAGGGTTGCGCACGCCAGCCGCGCTGCTGTTTAGCGTTCGCACACCCGAGGAGGTAATTTACAAGGCTGAGCTAGAAGCGATGGCGCAGGCCGACGACAGCTTTGCGCTGCTGCTCGACTACACGCGCCAGGCCCCGCCCGGCTGGGCTGGCTATCAGCGCCGCATCGACGCGGCCATGCTAGCCGAGGTAGTAGCGCGGTTTGGTACGGCCACGCCCCAAGCCTTCGTGTGCGGGCCCACGGGGCTAGTAGAAGCCGTAGCCAATGGCCTGCAAGCCGCTGGGCTGCCCCCCGAAGCTATTCTTACTGAGCGCTTTGGCCCTACGGGCGGCTAGCTGATTACCACCGGTGCTGACCCCAACGCCCACCTGCTCCTTGGCGGGGCGGGCACCTGCGTGCCCCCGCCAACCTGGGTTGATAATCGCTTTTACTACTATTCCAGTTTTCTTATCCATCGCAAACTTTTGCGGATATAAATCATTCATTTAATTAAAAAACAGCGAGTTATCCTGGCACTTTTTTTTCTAATTTTAGTTTGCGGGTAAGCCATTTCGAGCCGACCCACGCGGCTTCCTCATTCCTTTTCCTACCCTAGCCAGGTTGTTTTTGCTGTAAAAAGTCTTCTGGTGGGGGCGCCTCGGCGCTTCTGCCAGCGTTGACCAACTGCTATTGCTGCAGCAGCGCCTATTCGCCCCGTGAACTCCTCCGCTTTTCGTATTTACGCTGGCCACTCGGATGCCGCTCTGCTTGAGGCGCTGCGCGCCGATGAAGAAGGGGCCTTTGCGAAAATTTATCACCGCTACTGCTACCGGCATCCTGCTAATGAAGGCCGAAGCCGCTGCCCAGCTCAGCAAGCCGGGCGAGGCCGTGGCCCTAGTAAACCAGGTGCGCGCCCGCGTGTCCACCCGCCCGCCCGGCACCAAGCTGGGCAGCCTAAGCTATGCCCCCACCAACGCCCCGGCTGGTACCCTGCCCGACCTGGCGGGCCTAGCGGGCCAGGCCCTGCTCGATGCCATCTGGCACGAGCGCCGGGTCGAGTTTGCGGAAGAGAAGCTGCCCCAAAACCCCGGCTACAACTAGCTAGCGAAAACCTGCTAACCAACAAAAGGCCCTTCCGAGTCATACTCGGAAGGGCCTTTTGTTGGTTAGCAACGATTTACTCAGGCATACACACTCGTTTTCAGCTCCTCGGCCAGGAAGCGGCTGGTGTGGCCCTTGCCGCTCTTGGCCACCTGCTCGGGCGTGCCCTGGGCCACGATGGTGCCGCCGCCCGCCCCGCCCTCGGGACCGATGTCGATGACGTGGTCGGCCACCTTGATGAGGTCCAGATTGTGCTCGATGATGAGGACGGTGTTGCCTTTGTCGGCGAGCTTGTGCAGCACGTCGGCCAAGTGGCGAATATCCTCGAAGTGCAGGCCAGTAGTCGGCTCGTCGAGGATGTAGAAGGTCTTGCCGGTGTCCTTTTTGCTGAGCTCGGTGGCAAGCTTCACGCGCTGGGCCTCGCCGCCCGAGAGCGTGGTAGCCTGCTGGCCCAGCGTCAGGTACCCTAGCCCCACGTCGGCTAGGGTCTTGATTTTGCGCAGGATGCGCGGCTGAAATTCGAAGAACTCCACCGCTTTTTCCACCGTCATGTCGAGAATATCGGTGATGGACTTGCCCTTGAAGCGCACTTCCAGGGTTTCGCGGTTGTAGCGGCGGCCTTTGCAGGTTTCGCAGGGCACGTGCACGTCGGGCAGGAAGTTCATCTCGATGGTGCGGATGCCCGCGCCCTCGCAGGTTTCGCAGCGCCCGCCCCGCACGTTGAAGGAAAACCGGCCCGGCCCGTAGCCCCGGATTTTGGCCTCCGCCATCTCGGCAAACAGCTGCCGGATTTCGGTAAACACGCCGGTGTACGTGGCTGGGTTCGAGCGCGGCGTGCGGCCAATGGGCGACTGGTCCACCTCAATCACCTTGTCAATCAATTCCAGGCCATCGAGGCTGCCGTAGGCCAGCGGCTCGCGGTGGGCATTGAAGAAATGCTGGTTGAGAATCGGGTACAGCGTGTCGTGGATGAGCGACGACTTACCCGAGCCCGACACGCCGGTTACGGCAATAAGCTTGCCCAGCGGAAACTTAGCCGTGACATTTTTAAGATTGTGACCCTTAGCGCCTTTCAGCGTCAGGAAAGCGCCTTCGCCCTCGCGCTTCTTTTTGCGCAGCTCAATGTTGCGCTTGCCGCTCAGATAGTCGGAAGTAAGCGAGCCGGAGTTGAAAATGGCTTCGGGCGTGCCCTCGGCCACGATGTGGCCGCCGTGGATGCCCGCGCCGGGCCCAATGTCGAGCACGTGGTCGGCGTGCAGAATCATGTCCTTGTCGTGCTCCACCACAATCACCGAGTTGCCGATGTCGCGCAGGTGCTGTAAGGCCTTGATTAGGCGCTCGTTGTCGCGCTGGTGCAGGCCGATACTGGGCTCGTCCATGATGTAGAGCACGCCCACGAGCTGCGTGCCAATCTGGGTGGCTAGCCGGATGCGCTGGCTTTCACCGCCGCTGAGCGTGCGCACCGAGCGGTGCAGGCTCAGGTAGTCCAAACCCACTTCGAGCAAAAAGCCGATGCGCTTACGGATTTCCTTGAGCAGCTCGCGGGCAATGAGGTTCTGACGGTCGCTGAGGCGGCCTTCCACATCCACAAACCAGCTCGATAACTCGTTGATGTCCATTACCGACAGCTCACCAATGTGCTTGTCGGCCAGCTTGAAGTGCAGGCTTTCCTTTTTGAGGCGGTAGCCGTCGCACACCGGGCAGGTCTGGGCCTGGGTGTACTGCTGAATCCAGTCGCGGATGCTGTCCGAATCGGACTCCATCTGGCGGCGCAGAAAAGGAATGATGCCCTCAAACGGCTCGGTATACAGCGCCTTGGCGTCGTCGGCATCGTCCTGCGTAATGCCGTGCAGCAGTCGCTTGAGCAGCTCGGGGTCTAGCTTCTCGATGGGCGTGTTCAGGCTAGCCTTGTGCTTTTTGAGAATGAGTTGCAGCTGCTGAAAAATCCAGATGTCGCGGTACTCGCCCAGCGGCGCAATGGCCCCGCGGCTGATGGTCAACTTGGGGTCGGGTATCACGGTTTCTTCCGTGATTTGCTGCACCTCGCCCATGCCGGCGCAGTGCGGGCACGCGCCGTAGGGCGAGTTGAAGCTGAACGTGTTAGGCGCCGGGTCGTCGTAGGCGATGCCCGTTTCGGGGTCCATGAGGAAGCGCGAGAAGAACTGCGGCGCGGCCTTTTTGGCGTCGGGGTCGAGCACCAGCATGGTGCCCTTGCCGTGGGTCATGGCGTTCTGCACCGAGCCCGAGAGGCGGAAGCGGTCCTCCTCCTTCACCACGAGCCGGTCGATTACGATTTCGATGTCGTGAATCTTGTAGCGGTCCACCTGCATCTTGGGCGTGATATCGAGCAATTCGCCATCGACGCGCACCTTGGTGAAACCCAGCTTGGCAATCTTCTGGAAGTCTTCGCGGTAGTGGCCCTTGCGGCCTTTTACTACCGGGGCTAGCACAATGAGCTTTTTGCCGTCGAAGTGCCGCAGGATGTAGTTGATAATCTGGTCGTCGCTCTGCCGAATCATCTTCTTGCCCGTAACGTAGCTGTACGCCTCGGCGGTGCGGGCGTAGAGCAGGCGCAGGAAGTCATAAATCTCGGTAATCGTGCCCACCGTCGAGCGCGGGTTGCGCGAGGTGGTTTTCTGCTCAATTGAGATTACCGGTGACAAGCCCTCAATCTTGTCCACGTTGGGCCGCTCCAGCCCGCCCATGAAGGAGCGCGCGTAGGCCGAAAACGTTTCCATGTAGCGCCGCTGCCCCTCGGCATAAATGGTATCGAAGGCCAACGACGACTTACCCGAGCCCGATATACCGGTAAAGACTACCAGTTTGCCGCGCGGAATCTTCACCGACACGTTTTTGAGGTTATGCTCGCGGGCGCCGTACACCTCAATGTAGGGCGCTTCGGCAGCAGCGCCGAGCAATGGGCCTTCGGCCGGGGGCGGTAGGCTAGCGGGCGTTTGGTGGGCCGCGGCCACAGCTAGCCCGGCGGGGGCAGGCTGCCGGCCCACGGGCAGGTTGTGCTGCGCGTCGGGAGCTTGCTGCTCAGCCATTTCGACCAGAGCAGCCGCCGAGGCATCGGTTAGGATTTCGGCCGCCGGGGCGGTAGATTTTACCACTTTTTTGGGGGCGGCTTTGGGTGGTTTCGGAGCGGGAGCAACGGGAGCGGTAGCCGTTTTTTTAGCCATGCGGGCAAAATCAGAAGAACAAGCAAAGGTACGGGAACGGGCGGCCGGGGACTGAGTAAAACTCAATGATTTTCGGCGGGCCAGCCGCCGCGAACCGACTGCGAGTAACACGGGCCGGGCTGGTTTGGTGCCGTTGCACGGTATTTGCCAGCGCTGCGGCAGGGCTAGCCAGCGCCGGCTGCTTCAGTCGTCTTCCCTTTGCCTATGCTTATGCCTGAGTCCTCTGTTCTTCGCGCCGCGCGCGCCCTGGGCGCGGGCCTGCTGCTGGCGTTGGGCAGCCACGCCGCTACCGCGCAAATGCTGCCCGCTACCAACGGCCAGCCGGTTGATTTTATGACGCTTACCTCCATCGAGGCACCTACCAAAAAGATGGCGAAGCTACTTTTTGCCCCCGCCTTCGACGGCCGCACCGAAGTGCAGCTAGCGTCGGTCGGGGCTTTTTCATCGGCTACCATTCTGGAGCAGCTGCGCCAAAATAACGAAACCCTAACCAAGACGCTAGGCGAGCTATCGGTAGCCGGCTGGGAATTGATTCAGGTGTCGCCGGCGCCGCTCACCGCTGATAAAGGCGTGATTACCATGCGCTACCTGTTGCGCAAGGCCAGAAACTAAGCTGCTGCGTATAAGGCGGCCCGGTCTTTTCCGTCCTGGCACTGTCCTTGCCAAAGGAGGCGGGTCACCCTACTTCTCTCCTTCATGAAGCTGCTTCAAAAAACCGCCGTGCTGGCCGCTTTCAGCGGGCTGGTCCTGGCCGCCGCCCCGGCCCAGGCCCAAATCAACATCAACATTAACACGGCCCCACCCGTGGTAGTGGGCGCCCCCGCCGATGCCCAGTACTACTACATTCCGGAAGCCAACGCCTACTACGACGTGCCGGCCCGCCGCTACTTGGTGCAGCGCGACGGCCGCTGGGTGCGCTACGAGCGCCTGGACGGCTACGACCCGCGCAATTTTCACCCCCAGTACATCGACTACCGTGGCGACTCGCCCTGGCTCTGGAAGGGCAAGGGCCACCCCCACGGCATGCCCCCCGGCCAGGCCAAAAAACTCTATGGCCCCGGTCCGGGCCCTAAGCATGGCCCGGGGCCCGGTGGCCATGGCCACGGACACGGCCGCCACTAGGCTGCCGGCAACTCTTTTGAAAGAAGCGCTCGCAAGGGCGCTTTTTTTGGCTTTAGGGTAAGGTGGGCGGGCTAGTCGGCCCCGGGCGGTTGCTAATCCATAAAGAGCGCCGGCTCGTCGAGCGGCAGAATAGTTGAGCACCCGTTTTGCCTAGCTAAGAAGATAGCTGTTTCGCGGTACAGGCTGTTTGCTTTTCACTTTCTAGTTATGCCCTGCCGCCCGTGGATTCTCGCTTTTGTAGCTGGTGTTTTTGCTGCGTTGGCTAGCCCTGTTGCTCGCGCCCAGGTAAGCATCGCTGCCCAGCTTGGCCACCCAGGCCCGCGGGCCTGCTGCGCCGGGCGGCGCTCAGCATTATCAGGCGTCCGAGCGGGCTGGCTGCTACTACCTGGCTGCTCGCAACTACTTGGGGCAGCAAAACGGCCGCTGGGCATCCGTGGCCACTGGGCAGGGTGCCATCCCATTCAGTTTTCATGCCGTAGTAATCGACTACCGAAGCCGCTAGCCCTGGCAGTAGTACCGCGACCACCACGCCCGCTACTACCGCTTGGTGGTGAGGCAGCCGCGGCCAGTGCGCTGCCCCATGGTAGCGCAGCGGGCGGGTGGTGCGCTAGCCCTGATTGCGGGCGCAGCTGCTTAGCCAACCGGCAATTAGTGGTTGCATGGCGAAACATGTACATCTGCCGGCAAGCGTTGTTTTTCGGCATCTTACTTGCATTCAACTTTCGTATTAATTCCTTTTTTATTTGACCATGAACTCCCGCCTTCGTTTGCTTGCTTTTGCGCTGGGCACTGGCTTAGCGTTTGCTGCCCCCACTGCCGCGCAGGCGCAGGTGAGCGTGGGCATCAATATTGGCGTGCCGCCCTGGGGGCCGGCCGTGCCCCAAGGCACGCAGTACTACTACATTCCGGAGATTGACGGCTACTATGATATCTACAACGGGGTGTACGTTGTGTTTGACGGCCAGCAGTGGCTACAAGTGCCTTACCTCGAAGGCTACGACCCCTATTACTTCCATCCGGTGCCGGTTAGCTACGTAGGCCCGCAGCCGTGGGCGTATATCGGCACCTACCGCCAGCGCTACCCCCAGTACGTGACCGTGTACCGTGGGGGCGGCTACGGCGGGGGCGGGCGCTACTACGGCCGCGAGTATGGCGCCGGCCGCATGTATGGCTACGACCGCGGCGGCTACCGCGGGCGCGATTACGACCGTGGCAACTGGGGCCGGCCCGGCTACGGCAACCCTGGGCCCCCGCGGCCCGGCGGCAGCTATGGCGGCCGGCCTGGTGGCGGCTACGGCGGCAATCCCGGTGGCGGCTACGGCGGCAATCCCGGCGGCGGCTACGGCGGCAACCCTGGCGGGGGCTACGGCAGCCAACCCGGCGGGGGCCCTCCCGGCAGCGGCATACCCGGCGGCGGCAATCCTGGCGGGGGTGGCGGCTACGGCGGCCGGCCCGGGGCAGGCACTCCGGGCGGTGGCTTTCCGGGCGGCGGTAACCCTGGCGGGGGTGGACGCCCCGGCGGCTACGGCGGGCAGCCCACCAACCCCGGCGGGGGCCGGGGCGGCTTTGGTGGAGGCAACTCCGGTGGGGGTGGCCAGCCCACCAGTCCAGATGGCGGCGGAGGCGGCCGGGGCCGGCGCTAGGGGCCCTGCCGCTAATTAAGGCTCCTAAACAACTCAGAAGCCGCTCATTTGGGCGGCTTCTTTCTTGCGTATGGTTTGCAGCAGCATTTTGTTGCCGGAATGTTCTCTACCGGCTTTTTGACCGCTTTATCAAAGTGGGCCGGCGCGCTTCAAAAACCTGGGGGCGCTGGCCAAGCCCCCCTGCACCGACGGCGAGTTTTGGTTTGGACTTTCCAGATAAGACGCGGGCCCAGGCCCCGCAGGAATACGAGCGGCGCCGGGCCAGCGCCCCAAGGCAGGCCCACCCCTTCCTACCCTAGCCCGCGCTACTGCCCGGCCCAGCTTACGCCAGCGCGCACGGCGGCGGGCGGGGGCAGGGTACCCGCGCCCAGCTGCTCGGCTATCTCAATCATGTCCGCGTCGTGGTTCATGCCAGCGGCGGCCACAATGCGGCTAGCGAGCACGTAGAAGGCCAGAAAATCCTGCCCGGCCACGTCGCCCTGGTAGATAATCTCGTCCCAGCGTGCGGCGTGGCCGGCGTAGCGCAGGCTTTTGCCGTACTGCTGCGTCCAGAAAAAAGGCGCGGCCGTAAATTTCTCGCGCTGGCCCAGCATGTTGCGGGCGGCGGCCTGGCCGTGCTGCTGGGCCACGCGCCAGTGCTCAATGCGCGTGGGCCGCCCGGCCGGGGCCAGCGGAAAACACGCAATGTCGCCAGCCGCGTACACGTTTTCGGCGGCTTGTAAAAAAGCATCGACGGCTAGCCCGCCATCTTTCTGCAGGGTGAACGCCGCTTGCAAAAACTTCGTAGCCGGGCGCACGCCTACCCCGAGCACCACCACATCGGCAGCCACCAGCTTGCCCGACGCCAACTCTACGCCTACTGCGTGCCCATGCTCGCCCAAAACACTGGTTACCTGGGCTTCTGTTTCAAATTTCACGCCCTTCTCTTCGTGCATCCTTTGGAACATGGCCCCGATTTCGGGGCCTAGCACGCGCTCGAACGGCACCTTTTCCTGGGCAATCACCGTCACCCGGCGGCCTTCGCTGATGAGGCTGCTGGCGGCCTCCATGCCAATAAAGCTGCTGCCGATGACTACGACCTCCTTCGCATTTTTGGTGGCGGCCAGCAGGGCGTCGGCATCGGCCTGGGTGCGCAGGGGCAGCACGCCGGCCAGGTCGTGGCCGGGCAGCTGGGGCAGTAGGTTGGGCACGCTGCCAGGGGCTAGCAGCAGCTGGTCGTAGGGCAGCGGCGGCTGGCCCGCGAGCTGAATCTCCTGGCTAGCCAGGTCGAGGCCAGTGGCATGGGTATTGGGCCGCCACTCTATTTTCTGAGCTTCGTAAAAATCGCGCTGGCGTAGCGGCAGCGTAGCGGGCTGGGCCTTGCCGGCTAGGTAAGCCTTGCTGAGCTTTGTGCGGTCGTAGGGCACTGGTTCTTCGCTGGAGATGAGCACGATGCGACCCGTAAAACCTTCCTTGCGCAACGTTTGGGCCGCAAACCCGCCGGCCGCGCCGCCGCCGATAATGACGAATGTTCGGGCATCGGCCGGCGCGGGCGCGGCGGCGGGCGGCGTACCGCCCACCTCGGCCGTGGGCGTGGCGGCGGGCTTGTCGGTGCTGGCGGGGGGGCTAGCGGGCACCTGCACCAGGATGCGGCCGGCTTGCTCGCGCACGGCAAACTTGGGCAGGTCGTCGAGGGCGGGTGGCTCGCAGAGGTGGCCGCTTTCGAGCTTGAAGCAGGCGTGGTGCCAGGGGCAAATAAGCTTGCCATTCAGCACTTTGCCTTTTTCGAGCGGCGCGCCGTAGTGCGGGCAGTTGGGGGCAAAGGCGTGCACCTGGCCCTGCTGCCGGGTTAGTAGCGCCTGGGGGCCGCCGTTGGGCGCGGCGAAGGTTTTGAGCGCGCCTTCGGGCAGGCTGGCAGTAGCGGCGAGGTCGATTTCGGGGAGCATAGCAGCGGGGCGGTGAGGCTTCCTCAACGCAGCCCCCTGCTGCGGGGTTGGGCGCGGGGGTGGCTATTGCTTGCCCGCCGGCACTTGCTGGCGCAGCCAGGCGCTGGCGGCCTGCAAGGTGGCATCGGGGCTAGCCGGGGGGCTGGTGGGCACGGCCTCGTCGGGCACGAGCGGGCCGATATGCTGGCGGTGGGTGCGGTCGGCCTCGGCCGATGTGGCCAGGTTCAGCTCGGCCCCGTCGGGCAAAGAAAAAAGCCGATTGGCCGTCGTCAGGCCCGCCGATGGCTGGCCGAATACGCGCGTGGCGGGCCGGCCCATAAAGGCCTGGGCCGTTATTTCGCCGCTGCTGGCCGTGCGCGGGCCAATGAGCACCGCTACCGGGCTAGCCGGCTGTCGTAGCGTGTAGGGCTGGGGCACGCGCACCCCGCGGCCGGGCTTCCGCGCATACGCCTCGCCAGCGCGGTAGCCGAAGGGCTCTTCCCGGTGGCCAGTCACGAAGTAGCCTAGCTCGCCGGGGCCGGTGAGCGGCCCCAGGCCGGCCAGCATGGGGTACATATTGCCGCCGCCGTTGCCGCGCAGGTCTACCACCCAGCCCGTAATCGGGTGTTCGGTATCGAGCTGGCGAATAAGGCTTTGCAGCTGGCTGGCGAAGGCCACCTGGCGTTCGGCTTCGAGGGGGCTGAAACCGGGCACTGACACGTAAGCCAGGCCATCGCCCAGGTAGCGGGCGGTGGGCGCGGGGCTGGCTTTGGCAATGGCGGAGGTGGCCGGCGCCCGGTCGGCCCGCACCGCGGTCGGTGTTCGGAACTGGCTGTGCTGGTCGCCGTGCTGGCGCAGCAGGCTGAGCAGGTAGGTGAATACGGGGTAGCTTTCGGCGGTGGCTTGCATGCCGTGGGCCATGGCCAGCATGTCGCGCTGGGCAGCGGGCCAGTCGATGGCATCGCGCACCAGCGAGTGCGTGCTGGCTAGCCGCACCACCTGCGCGATGTAGGCCCGCACGGCGGCCGAGGGGGCGGTTTCGGGGTAGGCGTTGGCGGCGCTCAGCTGCACGTCTTCAAACCAGGCCTGCCCCTGGCCCATGTAAAAGCCACCCACTACTATGCGCCGCATGGTAGGCTGCACCAGCAGGGTCAGGTCGAGGGTACGCCACTCGCCGGAGCCGGCGGGCGGTGCGCCCTGCACGAGCGAGTTGGTACTGCCTACCATCTGCTTATCATCCCAATACTGGCACAGCAGGGCCACGTTACTGGCCTCCTCGGTTTTCACGGTGGCTTGCAGGCGCAGCATGGTGGGGCGCGCCACCTGCACGGCCACCGACTGCCGAAACGGCTGAAACCCCTGAGGCGCGTCGGTGGCGCTGGCCAGGTGCAGCGCTCGCCGCCCGCCGTGGGCCACCGTGCTATCGAGTCCGATGGCGTAGCCCGGCACCGTAGTAATGGCCCAGCCGGCCGGCAGCTGGCGGTTGCCGGGCTGCGGGGTTTCGAAGCTGCCGTTTTGCAGGGTTTGGCCGCGGGCGGCGCCGGGCAGGGCCAGCAGCGCGCCGGCCAGGAGAAGGTAGTTCATAGGGCCAGCGGCTTGCCTGCGTGGGGTTGAAAGGGCTGGCAAGGTAAGCGGGCAAATGCCTGTTACGCTATACATCGCTGCCTCAAACCGGCCGGCTAGCCCACAAAAAAGCCGGTAGCTGTGCGCAGCTACCGGCTTTTTTACGCTGACTGAGTGTTCGCCCGGCTTAAAACTCCGCGTTCTTCGGGAAGCGCGGGAAGGGAATCACGTCGCGGATGTTGGTCATGCCGGTCACGAACAGCACGAGGCGCTCGAACCCTAGCCCGAAGCCGGCGTGCGGCGCGGTGCCGAAGCGGCGGGTGTCGAGGTACCACCACAGCTCGTCGGTGGGCACGTGCATTTCGGCCATGCGGGTTTCGAGCTTGGCTAGGTCTTCCTCGCGCTGCGAGCCGCCGATGATTTCGCCGATGCCGGGGAAGAGCACGTCCATGGCGCGCACGGTGCGGCCATCGTCGTCGAGCTTCATATAGAAGGCCTTGATTTCCTTGGGGTAGTTGGTGAGGATAACCGGCTTCTGGAAGTGCTTTTCCACGAGGTAGCGCTCGTGCTCGCTCTGCAAGTCGGTGCCCCAGTCTACCGGGAACTCAAATTTCTTCTTAGCCGATTTCAGAATCTCCACTGCCTCGGTGTAGGTGAGGCGTTGGAAAGCGTTATCGGTCACAAACTTGAGACGACCCAGCAGCTCCTTGTCGTAGGTGTCGTTGAGGAATTGCAGGTCGGCGGCGCAGTGCTCGAGGGCGTAGCGCACCAGGCTCTGGAGGAAGTCCTCGGCCAGGTCCATGTTGTCGATGAGGTCGTTGAAGGCCACTTCGGGCTCTATCATCCAGAACTCGGCGAGGTGGCGGGCGGTGTTCGAGTTTTCGGCCCGGAAGGTGGGGCCGAAGGTGTACACGCTGCCCAGCGCCATCGCGGCTAGCTCGCCTTCGAGCTGGCCCGATACGGTGAGGTTGGTTTGCTTGCCGAAGAAATCCTGGCCAAAATCGACCGAGCCGTCTTCGGTGCGGGGCGGGTGCTCGGGGGGCAGGGTGGTGACGCGGAACATCTGGCCCGCGCCCTCCGCATCGGAGCCGGTAATGATGGGCGTGTGGACGTAGTAGAAGCCGTTTTTGTTGAAATACTCGTGGATGGCGAAGGCCAGCGCGTGCCGGATGCGCAGCACCGCCCCGAACGTGTTAGTGCGGGGGCGCAGGTGGGCAATTTCGCGCAGGTGCTCCAGCGAGGTGGCTTTCTTTTGCAGTGGGTAGGCCTCGGGGTCGGCGGTGCCGAGCACGGTGATTTCGGTAGCCTGAATCTCGCTCGACTGGCCTTTGCCCTGGCTAGCCACCAGTTGGCCGCGCACGGCGATGCAGGCGCCGGTGGTGATTTCCTTCAGGCTTTCTTCGGGAAACTTCTCGGCGTCGGCTACCACTTGCAGCGTGGCTAGCCCCGAGCCGTCGTTGAGAGCAATAAACTGCACATATCTATTGCCCCGGCGCGAGCGCACCCATCCTTTGACGAGCACTTCACGGTTGAGGTCGGTACTTTGCAGCAGGTCTTGGATGCGGGTGCGGCGGAGCTGGTCGGCGGGCATGGGGGTCGGTGTTAGGTGATTGTTAGTCGTGGTTCGGTGTGTTTGGGTAGGGCTTCGACTATAAAGTGCGAAAAATGAACCACAAAAAACAAGACGGCCAGCAAAGGTAAAGCCTTCGCCGGGCTAGCCCCACTAACCCCAACCGGACATTGGCAGTATCAAGGCTACATCCGCGGCCGCGCCGGCTGCGTATTGCTTTTCTTTGCTAGCCGCCCGCCGCCGCGCTTACTCCTCGCTCTCTCCTATGCAACGCCTCGACCTTTCGCAGCACCTCTCGCAGCGCCTTTCGCCCCAGCAGATTCAGTTTATCAAGCTGTTGCAAATTCCGACGGCCGAGCTCGAAACCCGCATCAAGGAGGAAATGGAGGTGAACCCAGCGCTGGAAGAAGGCGACAATGAGGATGCCGACGAGCGCGACGACAGCGACAGCGAAGCCGACGACACGCCCGCCGACGACCCCAACGACTCGCTCGACAGCGACGACAGCACGCTGGATGAGGACTTTAGCGGCTCCGCCGAGGCTAGCGACGACGGCCCCGGCCCCGACGACTACGCCGACGAGCGCCCCGAGCCCGCCGCCGAAGTTGAGGCCCTGGGCATCGACAACGATAACCACGACATCGACATCAGCGACTACGTCAACGACGACGAGATTGCGGGCTACAAGATGCAGGGCGACGGCCCCGGCGACGAGGAGGAGCGCGACATGCCCCTGGCCGACACCAGCGGCTCGCTGCAAGACTCGCTGCTCGACCAGCTGCATTTTGCCCAGTTCGACGAGCTAGGGCAGGCCATTGGCGAGCAGCTCATCGGCTCGATTGACAGCGACGGCTACATCCGGCGCGATTTGGCAGCCATTGCTAATGATTTGGCCTTCAGCCAGAACATCGAGGCTAGCGAGGCCGAAATTGAGCAGGTATTGCACGTCATCCAGCAGTTCGACCCGCCGGGCATCGCCGCCCGCGACCTGCCCGAATGCCTGCTGTTGCAGCTAGAGCGCCGGCCCCAGGACGAGGCGACCCAAAACGCGGAACGTATTCTGAACGAGACGTTTGACGAGTTTACCAAGAAGCACTACCAGCGCATTCAGCAGAAGCTGGACCTGGAGGACGACGAGCTAAAGGAGGCCGTGGCCGTCATTCTGAAGCTGAACCCCAAGCCGGGCGGCAGCGGCCCGGTGAGCGGCGGCAAGGGCAGCGCCGGCGGCGCGCAGTACCTCATGCCCGACTTCATCCTCACCAACGACAATGGCGAGCTGAACCTGACCCTGAACGCCCGCAACGCCCCCGAGCTGCGCGTGAGCCGCGACTACCGCGAGATGCTCCAGACCTACGACAAGGCCGCCAAGAAAGACCAGAAAATGAAGGAGGCCGTGAGCTTTGTCAAGCAAAAGCTCGACTCGGCCAAGTGGTTTATCGACGCCATCCGGCAGCGCCAGAACACGCTGCTGCGCACCATGTCGGCCATCGTGGAGCGCCAGCGCGAGTTTTTCCTCACCGGCGACGACTCGAAGCTGCGGCCCATGATTCTCAAGGACATTGCCCAGACCATCGGCATGGATATCTCGACGGTGAGCCGCGTGGCCAACTCCAAGAGCATCCAGACCGAGCACGGCATTTACCCGCTCAAGTTCTTCTTCTCGGAAGGCATCGCCACCGACTCGGGCGAGGACGCCAGCAGCCGCGAGGTGAAAAGCATCCTGCGCGACCTCATCGGCAACGAGAAAAAAGACCACCCGCTCAGCGACGACAAGCTGGAAAAAATGCTGAACGCCCGCGGCTACAACATTGCCCGCCGCACGGTGGCCAAGTACCGCGAGCAGCTCAACATTCCGGTAGCTAGGCTGCGCAAGGAGCTGTAGGGTACGCTTCAGCTTGCCAAACGCAGGGCCAGCGTTGAAGTAAAACTGCCCTTCCTACGTCTGGCAAGCTAAAGCATACCCTACATCTTATGTCCCAACGCATCATTCTCACCGGCGCCACCGGCATGGTGGGCGAAGGCATCCTGCTCACCTGCCTAGCCCAGCCCGAGGTGGAGGCGGTGTTGTCCATCAGCCGGCGGCCTAGCGGGCACACCCACCCCAAGCTGCGCGAGCTGCTGGTGCCCGATTTCTTCGACCTCGCGGCCGTGGAAAACGAACTGGTGGGCTACACGGCCTGCTTTTTCTGCGCGGGCATTTCGTCGGTGGGTATGAAAGAGGCAGAATACACCCGCACTACCCACGACCTGACGCTGCACTTTGCCCGCACGCTGCTGCGCCACTCGCCGCAGGCCACGTTCGTCTACGTATCGGGCGCCGGCACCAACGCCGACGGCGGCCAGATGTGGGCCCGCGTGAAAGGCCGCACCGAAAACGAGCTGCTGGCGCTGCCCTTCGCGCGGGCCGTCATGTTTCGGCCGGGGGTGATGCTGCCCGTATCCGGCCAGCGGCACGACAGCTACCGCGCGCTCACGTGGCTGGGCCGGTGGCTGCGGCCGGTGCTGCCGCGCTACATCTGCACCATGCGCGAAGTGGGGCTAGCCATGCTTAACGCCGCGCGGCGCGGCGCTCCCCAGCCCGTGCTCGAAGTGCCCGGCATCGTGCGGCTGGCCGCTGGCTAGCCCCGCCCCTAGCGCGCCACTTGCAACAGCACCTCGTAGTAGGGCCGGCCTAGTACCCGCGCCCGCAGCCAGGCAAAGAAACTGATAATCTGCAAGTCTTCTTTTTCCTGGCTCAAAAAAGCCGGCATGGTGGCCACCCGCTGGGCAAAGGCCGGCGTGGTAGCCACGGCCGGGTCGTCGATGATTTCGTGCACCAGCTCGAGGTAGCGCACCACGGCGTGGTAGGGGCCGCCGAGTGGCACGGCGGGCGCGTCGGCCGTGGCCTCGGCGGCCGGAAACTGCTCGTGCAGGCGCCGCGCAATGGCGCGCAGGCGCACCAGGGCCACGTCGGGATTGCCGAGTTCCAGCTGAATGAGCAGCTCGCCGATGTTGTGGTTCAGGAGCCACTCCAGGCCCATGTTCTGCTCCAGCCAGTGGTCGGTGCGGTCGAGGCTGATGAGCGTCTGGCTGGCCTTCGAGAACTTGCCTTCGGCGAAATAATGGAAAGTGAGCTGCAAGCGCGCCGTGAGCTGGTCGGCGGGCAGCAGCGCGGGCTTGGCTTTCAGCGCCTCTTCCAACAAGCTGATACTATCGCGGTTGCGATTCAAAAACGCATAATTAGCCGCCAGCAAAAACGTGAAGCGCGGCCCCACTTCGGCAAACTGCCGGCTGGGCGCAGCGGCCAGCACCGCTAGCCCCTGCTCCAGGTAGGCCACCGACTCAGTAAAGCGCCGGGCGCGGTACAGCGCGTGGGCCAGCATGTAAAGCAGCCGCAGCTGGTGCCCGCGGTGGGCCGGCGCAAAGCCGTGGCGGCGCTCCATGAGGCGGTAGCAGCGCTCGATGAAGGGCGCAAAATTGGCGAAGTCGCCGCGCACCAGCATGGCGTGGCGCGCAATGCTGAGCAGGCGCGTGAGCAGCGAGGGCGAGCGGGCAAAGGCCTCCTGCAAGTCGTACTCTTGCAGCACGTTGCGCACCAGCTCGTCCACGGGCACGGCGCCGCGGCCGTGCAGGCGGGCCTGGCGCAGGCGCTGGCGCAGCAGGGCATCGGCAATGCCGGCGCGCTCCTCCTCGTCGGCGGCCTTTTTGTTGCGGTGGCGGCGCTCGATGATGGCGGCCAGCGGCTCGGCGTGGGGCGAGTGGGCGTACTGAATCTGCACGTTGTAAACGGCATTCAGCGGCTCGTACTGCTCGGTGTCGAGGGCTAGCTTTTCGGCTTTGCGCAGCATGGTCCAGGCCAGGCGCGGCACGCCGGCATCGAACAAATACTGGGCTAGGGTGAGGTGGCCGCGCACGGGTGTGGCGGCCGTGGCATCGTGCTGGCGCTGGCGCAGCAGCAGAAAATCGGTAAGCTGTTTAAACAGGCGCTTGCGCAACGCGTAGTAAGCCACCGGGTTAGGCTCCTCTGGATAGAGCTTTTTAATGAGCGCTTCCGAGTCGTATTCCTTGGGGTGCAACAGCAGTCCGAGCAGGCGCACATCCTGGCGGCCGGCGGTGCGGCGGCGCTGCCACTGCATAAACTGGGCAAGGTCGCGGCGGTCGTCGGGGGCTAGCGTTTGCAGCGTCAGGCGCAGGTCATCCATTAAAAGAGCGCGAAAGCAGATGTATCGCGCTTAAAGCTACGGGGCGCGTTTACATCTGCCACCAGCGCCGTTTTAAATTCTCACCAACGGGCAGGCGGGCGCTTGCCTAAAGCCACCCGCAACGCGCCCAACCCGGCGCGCGCGGCTAGCCCGCTACGGGCCGCCAACCCTCTACTTAACTCTACCGTACAAGCGGCATCACCCACCCTTTCACGTTTTTCACTCATGGACGTTAACAACAATAGCGTAAACGACAACACGGAGCTGCGCGCCCGTGGTAACTGGAACGAAATTAAAGGTGCTGCCAAGCAGAAGTGGGGCCAGCTCACCGATGACGACATGGCTTACGACGAAGGCAAGCAGGACGAGTGGTTCGGCCGCCTGCAGGAGAAAACCGGTCATGCCATCGACGACATCAAAGACTGGTTCTCGAAAACCTTCAGCGGCACGGACAACGACCCCAACCGCCCCTCGAACCGCACCAACTACTAGTGCCCGCGCGGCTAGCCCGCAGTAGGTACGAAAGCCCCGCGCCCTTCCCGGCGTGGGGCTTTTTCTGTTAGTCCCAGAGGCTGGCGGCCACGCGGTAGGTGTTGGCGTGGGCCTCCACGATGTCGGCAATTTTTTCGGAGTAGCCGCCGCCCATGCACACCACCACCGGCAGGCCGCGCCGATGGCAGGCCCCTAGCACCAGCTCGTCGCGGCGGCGGCAGCCGGCGCGGCTCAGGGCCAGATGGCCGAGCTTGTCGGTAGCCAGCACATCAACGCCACTGAGGTAGAACACGAAATCGGGCCGCACCTGCTCGTCGAGCAGCAGTGGCAGCACATCGGCCAGGCGGGCCAGGTACTCGGCGTCGCCGAGGCCATCGGGCAGGGCTAAGTCGAGGTCTGAGACTTCCTTGCGCCCCGGAAAGTTGCGCGCGCCATGCATCGAAAACGTGAACACTCGCGGCTCGTGCCGAAAAATGGCCGCCGTGCCGTTGCCCTGGTGCACATCGAGGTCGATAATAAGTATCTGGCGCACCCTAGCCGGCTCGTGGGCCAGCAGCCAATTGGCCGCCACGGCCTGGTCGTTCAGCAGGCAAAACCCTTCGGGGCGACCCGCAAAGGCGTGGTGCGTGCCCCCGGCAATGTTGAGGGCCACGCCCCCACTAGCCAGCACCCGCTGCGCACAGCCAATGGTGCCGCCCAGCAGCGTCATTTCGCGCTCGGCCAGGGCGGGGCTCCAGGGAAAGCCGCTGGCCCGCTCCTCGGGCCGCGTGAGTTGGCCGTGCAGCAACCGGTGCACATAATCGGCTTCGTGGGTGCGCAGCACATCCGCTAGCGGCGGCGGCTCCGGAACAAAGAAGGCGCTGGCCGTGGTTGTCCCCTCGTGCAGCAATTGCTCGGGCAGCAGCTCATACTTGAGCATCGGAAACCGGTGGCCCGGTGGTAGGGGCAATAGATAGTTGGGGGCAAAGGCAATTTCCATCGGGTACAGGCAACTTACACGGCCGTAAATAAGATTAAACGCAGCTAGCAGTCACCCTTGGCACGGGGTAGCTATCCACCGTTAAGTCATCACAATCCGATGCTTACAGCCCGATAGTGAACAAATAATTAAGCAATTAGCCTATCTTACTAATCCAGCCGGCACGTGGCTTCGTATTTTTGCCCTGTCTTCGCTCTGTTATCACTCTTCCCTTCTACTGTGTTTTCCCTTGTCACTACAATGGCTTCTCCGCACATTAGCGATTCCCGCCGCGCTACCCCCCCGGCCCGCCCCTACCGCCGCTCCTCCTTCAATGGTGCCAAGCAGCTAGCCGCTGCCGGAGCCACTACCCGGCGTACCCTGGCAATGGTAGGCGTGCTGGTGACGGCGCTGGTGGTAGTGCTGGGGGTGATAGCCTTTCACCTGGTTGGCAGCGGCAACTAAAAATAACAAGCTCAAAATCAGCCTACTCGTCGAGCAAGTTGCCAAAAACGCCACCGAGCACGGTGCCACTTTCCTTGCGGGCATTGCCGCCGGAGGAGGCTAGCGCCTGAATGAGTTTTTTGATGGGCATCGATTGAATCCAGACGCGGCCGGTACCGCGTAGGGTGGCTAGCAACAGGCCTTCACCGCCAAAAATCATTGACTTGAGGCCGCCCGCCCGCGCCACGCTGAAATCGATACCCGGCTCGAAGGCTACCACGCAGCCCGTATCTACGCGCAGCAACTCGTTGTTGAGGCGCTTTTCGATGATGGTGCCGCCGGCGTGCACGAAGGCTTTGCCATCGCCGGTGAGCTTTTGCAGAATGAAGCCCTCGCCGCCAAACAAGCCCGCGCCGAACTTCTGGTTGAAGTGCAGGCTGATTTGAGTGCCCCGGGCAGCGGCCAGAAATCCATCCTTCTGCACAATAAGTCCCTGGGGCAGTGTGCTCAAATCGATAGGAATAATGGTGCCCGGGTAGGGTGCTGAGAAAGCTACCCGGCTTTTGCCATAGTTGCCGCGATGCGTGAAGTGGGTCAGAAAAAGGCTCTCGCCGGTAACGAGCCGGGCGCCGGCCGAGAACAACTTGCCCAGCATTCCCTGGTCGGGCGCCGAACCGTCGCCCATCTTGGTTTCAAACGCGATGGCCTCGTCCATGTACACCATAGCGCCGGCCTCGGCAATTACGGTTTCCTGGGGGTCCAGCTCTACTTCGAGCACCTGAATATCGGAGCCGAGAATACGGTAATCAACGTCGTGGGAGCGCACGGGCAAAACGGGTTGGGGTGAGGCGCAAATGTAGCGGGTGCGTACCACGGACTGGCCACACCTCGAGCCTGTACCCGCCGGGCTAGCCAACCAGCCCGGCGGGTGCGGGGTCCTTACTGGCTAGCCCAGTTGCGCACGGCTTCGCGGAGTTCGCGGTGTAGTTTTTCACTCTGGCAGCTCACGGCGGGTTTCGGCTGCTTCGTCGGCCTCGTTGTCCGGACTCTTTTTGCGCTTGGCCTCGCGGCTGGTGCGCTTCATGAAATCCTCGTCGGTTTCTTCGGGCTCTTCCTCGGCGCCCTCGGCCACGGGAAAGCTTTCGGCGTCTTCGCGGGCTAGCCGGGCGGCTTCGGCAGCCGTTTTGGCCTGCGCATCCTCGCCAAACTGGCCTTCGCGGTGCACTATTTTCTTGTCGCGCACGTGGCGGCCCAAGAACTTATTTATCTCCTCAATGGAGTAATTGGACGTAATTTCACCGAGCGGGTTCACGCCTATCTCAAAGCCATCCAGCTCTTTATGCACGCGGGCTTTCTTCTCCGGCTCGGGCGCCTTTTGCTTGGGTTTGGTGGGTTTCTTAGCCATATAGTTCGGGTTGCTAGCTCAATACGAGGACGGGAGCGCCTACCACAGCCGGGGCACCCCTACGCATACGGCAGAGCCTGAAGCAAAGATTTAGATAGGTGACGCCCACGCAGCGCATGCTTGCTACGCCCTGCGCCTTTGTGCCAAAATCGGGTTAGCAGCAATCCCGGCTAGCCCTCTCCTAAGAGGGCTAGCCGGGATTGCCAGCGTAGCGGTCGGTGCACAGCCGTCCGTGGGTCATAAACAATTTTTACTCGAAAAAACCCAATAAAAATCGTAGTGAAATAAGTTAGTTTTTTTTGCATTTTTCTGATTAAAACCGTGCGTAAATAGATAAAATAAGGATTTAACAGGCCTTTATAAAGTACCCTTTTTCAGCTTGACTAAGATGAGCGAACTTTGTTAATTGATAGAATACCGAATTTTTACAACTACTGGGCACTACTTCTCCTTCTTTTTTTATTAATTATTCCTTTTCTCAATGAAAGCATTCTTACTTGGATTATTAGCTGTCTGTTGGAGTAGCGTGGCGATGGGGCAGACCTTGTATACTTTCAATGGTGGCGGAACGACGGGCAACTGGACCGACCCTAGTATCTGGACGACGGACCCTACCGGCTCGACTGCCATCAACCAGCGGGCGCCGAAGACGGGCGACAACGTAGTTGTTACCAACAGCTTCGTGGTAACGCTGTCGGCTGATATTGCCAGCACCGTTACCGGCCTCAACGTGACGGTGCAGCGTGGCGGCGTGCTCGACCTGGGCATCTACAAAACGCCGACGCTGAATAGCTTATCGGGGCAGGGCGTGCTGCGCATCAAGGCGGCCTACTTCCCGACGGTGACTACCAACAATTTCGACGACGCCAACACGGGCACCGTGGAGTTTTATGACTGGTCGGGGAACGCTACCCTACCCAATCCGGCTTCGAGGCAGTATAATAGCCTACGGCTGCTCAATACTACTGCCACGGCTTACGTAGCCCAGCTTGACAACAATTTGACGCTGAACGGCAACCTAACGCTGACTCGCACCAACAACGCGGCCGTAACGCTGAATTTGGGTACGGGCTCTATTGCCCGCACCCTCTCCGTACAAGGCGACATTAACGTGGGCGTCGGCACTACGCTGGGCGTGAACGCTGCAGACTTGGCAACTGATAACAGCGGGGTTCAGACGTTTCACACGCTCAATGCCTACGGTAGCTTCACCAACAGTGGCACCGTAAACCTGCACAACGGCACTACCAATGATGCCCAGACTGCGCTACTCAATTTTACCGGAGGCACTAATGCCAACTTTGCCTGTAACAGCCAGACGGACCTCGACATTCTGAAGGTCGATAAGGGAGTTGACAGCCAAGTGTTGCTGAACATAACGGCCGCCGTGAAGCCTGGGGCTGCTACGGCCAGCTACCTCACGCTTAACCACAAGGGTAGCGACGATTTTTTACAGCTGTTTAATGGCATTGCCAAGCTAGGAAGCAACATCTACCTGGCTAAAATCAGCAACAACCTCACCAACGGCTTTTCGCTGGGTGAAAACCTGACGCCGACGGCAACCACGGAGGTGCACAACAGCCCCACGCTGTGGATAGCTGGGGCGACGGTGCTGAATGACAACTGCCCGCTCATCGCGGTATATGGCACGTATCGCATCAGCGGCGGCCAGTTTTCGGATAAGTACGACGCGGGGATGGTAGTGCGGGAGGACGGCCAGGTATTGATTGAGGGTGGCACTACCAGCGTCAATAAATTCCGGCCTTCGCGCACTTCGGCCAGTCACCGGGGCTCCTTCATCATCAGCGGCGGCTTGTTTGAGTGCACGGGCACTACCGGCACTTCCGTAGACGACAAGTTTGCGCGTTTCTGCGTGCCCTACGTCACGCAGGCTTTTCGCATGACCGGCGGCATCATTCGCACGCAGGTGCCGAACACGAACGGGGCCGATGGCTTGTTTCACATTGGGGTAAATCCGAACAACGCCATCATAACTGGTGGCACCGTGGAAGTCATTCTGCCGGCCTCGGCTGTCGACGGCAAAATTCTGACGACGTCGCCGCTCTGGAACCTTACCATCAAGAAAACAGGCACGGGGACCAGCAGGGCATTCAACACCACGATGCCGTTCGACGCGAATTTTGCTCCCAATTCGACGACAGCTGCCCAGCCCCTCACGGTTCTCAACAACTTGCTGCTGGATGCCACCAATGCGCCCATCTTCGACGCGGGCAATCAATTGCTCACTATTCAGGGTACGTTTACGCTCGGCGCGGGCAGCACTTACCTGCCGGGCACCAACACCACCCTTTTTAGCGGCGGGCAGGACCAGCAGCTGGTAAATAATGGCACCATCGGCACCACAAGCGGCTCGAGCAGCTTCAACAACTGGACGATTAACAAGCCGGCCGGCACACTCACGCTGGGGGGCTCGGTGCGCGCGTACACGATGCCCGCAGGTACTACGCTGGCCATCCTGAGCGGCGTGCTCAACGACAACGATAAAACCATCAACGTACTGGGCAACCTCTACAACTCGGCCTCGCACACCAGCGGCGGCCGGGGCACGGGCGGCATCTACCTGTCGGGCACCACCAAGCAAACCATCGACGGCGACGGCAACGGGGTATTCGGCAGTCTTATCCTCAACAACAGCACGACGCCGGTAGCCGTGCAGGCCACGGCCAACCTGAGCGTGTCCAACGTACTGACTTTCAACCAGACCGGCGTCTTCGATATCGGCGCCAACCGGCTGTTTATCAGCAACGTAAGCTCGTCGGCCTTGAGAATAGCCAGCGGCAAGAGCTTCTCGTCGGCCTGCATGATTCAGACGGCGGGCAACCAGAGCGACCCGGGCGTGCAGAAATCATTTGGGGCCAACAACAGCACCTTCTTCTTTCCGGTTGGCGCGAGCTCGAAGTTCATGCCGGCTACCATCCAGTTCACCCAGTCGGACGCCAATTTCCGCTACGGGCAGGTAAGCGTGAGCCCGGCCGCCCGCCGCAGCCCCTTTGCCGGGGCTAACTCTTTGCCCTACTATTGGAAGGTACGCAGCGCGGGCTTCGACGCGCTGCCGGCCAGCAGCGTAGCCCTCACCTTCACGATGACGAATGCCGATGTGGTGGGCAACTACGACAACTATATCCCGGCGCGCTACACGCCTACGGCCTGGGCCACCAACGCGGGCAACTACGTGCAGGGCTTTAAGACCGACGTTACTTCGGACATTCAGTTTGTAAACAACAGCCAGTTTGAGGGCGAGTACACGGCCGGCGAATCCGGCGCCTTTGGCCCCATTACTTCCTACTACAGCGCCGTGCCCAGCGGCAACTGGGAAACGCCCGGCACCTGGCGCACGGGCAGCCCCACTGGCCCGACCCCAACGGTGAAGCCGGAGGCCGGCAACCCGGTGTTTATCACCGGCAACTCGGTCGTGACCGTGACGGCCGCCTCGGCTACCTCGGGCTCGCTGGTTATCGACAACGGCTCGACCCTGGACCTAGGCGTGACGACCGGCCACAACTTCGGCGCCCTGCCCGATGCCAAAGTGGGCGGCTCAGGCACGCTGCGTCTCACAGCTACCCCCGTGGGCACGACGATTAATAAGGTTACGACCTACGCGGCCACGCCGGCGTTTCCGGGTGGCGACTTCGGCTCCTTCATTAAGGCCGGGGGCGGCACGGTGGAGTACTACGGCATTGCGGCCCCTGGCAATAGTGCCTACACGATGGCCGTGCCAGCCACCTCGGCTACGTCGCTGGCCCTGACTTCGTACGAAAACCTGACCCTGAACCCCTACGCTGGCTCTGACCAGACGCTCCCTAACCTCAACCTGCGCGTATACACCAAGCTACAGATAGGCAGCACCACGGGCTATACCGGTACGGCCAATATCAGCGGCGCGGCCGCTGGCAACCTGCAAGTAGGTAGCCTGAGCGTGGGCAACGGCAAGCTGCGCTTTGCCAACGGCGCGGCCCGTACCCTGGCCGTGGACGGCGATGTACTGGTGGGTGCCAACGGCACCTTCGACACCAGCGGCGGCGGCACCGCCGTAGCCAACGCCGTAACGGTGGGCGGCTCGGTAGTCAACAACGGTACGCTCGACTTCAACATGAGCGGCAAAACGGCCGCGCTCACGTTCACGGGCAGCGCCAACGCCACGCTCACCAGCGGCGGCAGCACGGCCGCCGGCACCAACCTCTACAGCCTGACTCTGAACAAGGGTATGGGCCGCGCGGCCCTGCTGCGCCTCGATGGCAGCGGCATCCTGAGTACCCCGACGCCCAGCAACGGCTGGCTGACGCTCACCAATGGCACGCTGTATTATGCCAAGCCAGGCGCGACGCTGAATATCCACGATGGCGCGGCTACCCCCTACCTCATCACCGACAACGCTGGCCTGACCGTGGACGCCCCCGGCGGCACCGTAACTGTGGCTACCACCAACAACGTGGCCGCCGACCTACAGCTGGCTGGCCAGCTGCAAATCTTGCAGGGCACGCTGAAAGTAGGTAGTGCCAACAACGTCGGCAACGACGTGGAGTATGCCAGCGCGGGCGCGCCGGGCATCAAAATCAGCGGCGGCAACCTGTACGTGAACGGCCAGATTCGGCGCACTGTGACTAACCTTGATGGGGCGCTGCGCTTTGACCAGAGCGGCGGCACCATCGACATCGACGGTCAGGGCGCTACGGCGGCCCAAAGCAACGAGCGCGGCCTGCTCGAAGTGCAGGGCAAGGGCAGCATCTTCCGCCTGAGCGGCGGCAACTTGAACCTGCACCGCTCAAACCAGAAGAACCCCATTCTGACGGCCGACCTGTACCTGGCGCCCGACTCGACGGTGGTAACCGGCGGCGTGGTGAACCTGGGCAACGCGACCTCCATCAACAAGAACGTGATTATCAGTGTGAGTTCGACGGTGCCGCTCTACGACCTGCAAGTAGTGGCCGGCAATAGCGGCAGCACCAACACGGGCCTGCTCACGGGCGTAGTTCCGCTGACACTGAAAGGCTCGCTCACTATCAGCAACGACTACTCCGCTTTCAACGCCAATGGCCTGGGGCTGAACATCGCCCAGCACTTGGTAAACAACAACAGCTCGGCTGACCCGGGCTTGAGCACTGGTGGCTTCATCCCGGTGACGACGACCCAGCTTACCACCTTCACGGGGGGGCTAGGCACGCAGCAAATCATCGGCACGGCGGCCAACCCTGCCACGGGCAAACCGGCCAACCTGACCACTTTTGGCAGCCTGACACTGAATACCTCGAAGCTCAACGGCACCCTGCAACTCGGCGGCAATGCCCAGGTAGCCGGTACGCTGACCCTGGCCAAGGGCAGGCTTGACGACAACGACCAAACCATCACGGCGCTGGGCGATGTGCTGAACTCGGCCACGCACACCAGCGGCGGCAATGGCACGGGCAAGCTGCTGCTGGCCGGCTCGACCAACCAGAATCTCGGTGGCAGCGGGCTAGGCACGTTTGGCAACGTGACGCTGAGCAACGCAGCCGGCGCTACCACCACCGCCAACCAGCAGATTGACAAGGTACTGACCCTGACCAACGGGGTATTCACCATCAGCTCGAACCTGCTGTGGCTCACTAACCCGGCCGACAACACCGTGGTGGGCTACGACGCCACCCGCTACATCCGCACCAACGGCATTGTGGCTGACCTGGGCCTGCGCAAAAACTACCCCAGCGGCGCTTCCAACTTCACCTTCCCGCTAGGGTCGGCCACTAAGTATGCGCCCGTAGTGATGAACGTGACGGCTAACGCGGCCGCCGGCTACCTCACCGTGCAGCCCGTAGACCTGGCCCACCCGTCGGTGACGGACCCGGCCGTTGGCACGCCTAACAAAATCACGTACTACTGGAAGGTGAGCAGCACCTTGAGCGCGCCTACCGTGAGCCAGCAGTTCACCTACGACCTTAACGACATCATAGGCACCGAATCGACCTACGTGCTGGGCCGCTTCGTGAATGGCGCCTGGACACCCATCGGCGGCATCGTGGGCAGCTCGGTAAATACGGCTACCCACACGCTCAGCAACCCCGGCTACTCGGGCACGAATGGCAGCATTGACGGCGACTACACCGGGGGCGCCGCCACCGAGTTTGGCGATGTGCCGACCTTCTACAGCCGCACCAGCACGGCCGGCCAGCCGGCCGGCGCCGTGTGGACCAGCCCCTCAGCCTGGACCAACAACGCCGACGGCAGCGACCCGGCCCCGACCTTCAACGCTACCCCGACCCTAGCCAACCCCGTTGTTATCAGCAGAGGCCACCTCATCACCTCGGCCGGCAACGGCCTGGGCGCGGCCAACCTGCGCCTCGACGGCACCCTGGACCTGGGCGCCTTCGCGGCCAACAACTTCAACACCGTGCGGGGCTCCGGCACCGTGCGCATCGGCTCGGCTTTGTTTCCGGCCGGTAATTACGCGGCGTTTGTGGCGCCCGGCGGCGGCACCGTCGATTACAGCGGCGCCGTGCAGCTGCCCGCCCGCGACACGTACAACAACCTGACCTTTTCGGGCGGCAACGGCAAGAAGCTGAGTAATCTTGACCTGACTATCAATGGCAGCCTGACCCTAGCGGCAAATACCACCGTCGACAACCCCACGAGCCAGAGCCTTACCCTGACCTCGGCCACAAGTGGGGCCACGCTGGGCGGCACGTTTAACCTCAACGACGGCAGCCTTACTACCGGCGCCTTCCTCACCAACAGTGGCACCCTGAACCTGGGCGCGGGCCTGCTCAACGTGGGCACGACCTTCACCAACGCCAGCGGCGGCGTGCTCAACAACGGCACCGGCAACGTGGCCGTGAGTGCGGCCTTCAGCAACGTCGGCACCTACAACGCCAACGTGAACACCGGCGCGCTCACGGCCGGCAGCTTCGCTAACAGCGGTACCTACACTGCCGGATTGGGCAAGCTGCTGGTGAACAACGACTTCGCCAACGTGGCGGGTGGCGTGTTTACCACGGCGGCCGGGGGTGCCACGGTGGGCGGCAACTTCTCGAACGCCGGCAGCTACCGCCAGGGCGTAGCCAACGTGCTGCGCCTGAGCGGCAGCTTCACCAACAGCGGCTCTTTCTCGAACAATGGCGCCACGCTGACGCTCTACGGTGACTTCACTAACAGCGGCACGTTCACACCCGGCGCGAGCGGCCTGGTGCAGTTCATCACCGAAGGCGCCAACCGCTACTTCACCGGCAGCGCGGCGTTCTTCGACGTGCAGAAAGTGGGCAGCGCCATCCTGCGGCTCAACCCCGGCGCGGCGATGACGGTCAACGACGTGCTCACGATGCGCGATGGTCTCATCCTGACGGGCACGGCCGCCGGCGATGGCAGCAGCACTGACCCCAGCAACACGGTGCTGTTGACCAACGCCAGCGTGCAGCCCATTGTGGGGGCTAGCCTTACTTCGTACGTGGCCGGCCGCCTGGCCATGGTGCTGCCCGATGCGGCGGCCAACAGCCGGGTGTTTCCGGTGGGCCTGGGCTCGCGCTACCGCCCCGTGGTGGTAACGCCGCAGGCCGCGTCGAGCGGCGCCCAGGTACTGGTCGAAATCTTCAACAGCGCCCCGGCCAACAACCTGGAGTCGTCGCTGCAAAACATCTCGGCCAACCGCTACTACCGCATCCAGCTGCAATCGGGTACGCTCAATCAACCCACGGTGCAGCTAAGCTTTAATACGGATACGGAAGATGAGAAGGTATACGTGCCCGGCAACCTGCGCGTGGCCCGCGCCACCAACAAGGCCGGGCAGTGGAGCTCGACCGGCGGCGGCGGGGTATGGTCGCCCGAAGACCCACGCGGCTATACTAATTCCGGCGTCACGACCATCGATGCCGTTTCGCTCTTCGCCCTGGCCTCGACCAACAGGTCGCAGAACCCCCTCACTGGCACGGCCCCACTGCCAGTGCAGCTGCTTAGCTTCGCGGCCAGCCGCCAAGGCACAGCCGTGCGCGTGGTCTGGGCTACGGCTTCGGAAGTCAATAGCGCCCACTTCTTGGTGCAGCGCTCGGCCGATGGCCGCACCTTCGCGACGGTAGAGAAAGTGGCCGCCCTGGGCACCAGCCTCGTCCGCCACGACTACACTGCTCTTGACGCCAAGCCCCTGCCGGGCCTGAGCTACTACCGCCTGATGCAGGTCGACAAAGATGGCACCAGCGCCTATTCGCCGGTAGTCGCCGTGCGCTTCGACGGGCAGAGCACCCCCACCCTGGTGGCCTATCCCAACCCCACAGCGGGCCAGCGCGTGCAGCTGCTGACCGCCGGCCTGCCCGCCACCGGCGGCACGGTGCGGCTGCTCGACAACGTGGGCCGTGTGGTACTGACCCAGGTAGTAGCGGCTGGCACGGCCGAGGCTACCCTCGAGCCGGCCCAGCCGCTGGCTAGCGGCCTCTACATTGCCACCTGGCAAACGGCCGACGGCTTGCGCCTGACTACCAAAGTAGTGGTGGACTAAGCGCCCCCGCTAGCCCTGCAGAAGCCCCGGCCGCCGCGCGCAGCCGGGGCTTTTTGTATGCCTGGCCCTAGCCAACACCGCGGCCCCACCCCGCTGTCCCCGGTGTTGGTAAGCCAGCAGGTATTGGTGCCCGGCCCAGACGCGGCCAGCGGGCGGGGCACTGCGGGCCTTTAGTTGCCTGACGTGCATACCGTAGCGTTGGCTGGTGGCCACGTGGGCAGGGCACTGCGGGCCTTTAGTTGCCTGCGGCATCGGCGCAGGCAGGTATTCCGGCTGCCCTCGCAGCTGCTCGGCGGGCCTGCCGGCGGCAGCCGCGACCGGGCTAGCCAAGCAGCAAAAAGCCCCGCCGGAATATTTCCGGCGGGGCTTTTCCGCTTGCGTACCGGCCCGGGGCCGGCAACTGTTATCTTTTCTCGATGCGACGCACGGCTTTGGTCGCACCTTGCTCGATGTCGAGCAGGTAGACACCGGCGGCCAGGCTAGCCGGCAGGCGCAGCGGCTGGTGCGCTTGCAGCACTACCGGGGCCAGCACCTGCCGGCCCATCAAGTCGCGCACGCTCACAGTGAGCGCCGTGGCCTGGGGCAGCTCCATCTGCACATAGTCAGTAGCCGGATTGGGGTAGATGCTAAGCTCAGGCAGGGCCTGAGCCGCCAGGTTGGCCAGCACTACCAGGCTGAAGCTAGTGGCGCTGGTAGCCGTGCCACCGGGCGTCACCACTGTCAGCGGGCCACTGAGGCTCGTCAGCCCGCTAGGCACCGCAAAGGTGATAGAAGTAGCCGAAACCACCGTGTAGCCCACAATGCTGGTCGTGCCAATGCTCACCGCCGTGGCCCCCGTCAGGTTGGAGCCCGTGATGGTTACCGTCGTGCCGGCGCTGCCCGTGGCCGGCGTGAAGCTGGCAATGGCTGGTGCCAGTGCTACCGGCGCAAACGCCACACCCCGGAAGGCCGTGTTAGCATCGGCCATGGCTACCGCCGTGGGCAGGCGCGCTAGGGTAGGCGCGGCATTATAGCCCGCGTTATCGGTCAGAAAATACAAGCCGCCCCGCGAAGTGGCCACCAGCGACACGCCCGTGCCGCTGGCCTGCCCGTTGAGGCCGCGCACGGCCGCGCTCGCCGTGCCGGCAATGGTGCCATTCAGCACCCAGCGGTTATTTACCAAGCTCCACTTCTGAATACCACCGCCCGGCGCATTGTCGTCGGCCACGTAGGCCACGTCCACGCCGGGCACGGTGGCATCGAGGTCGGCCAGAAAAAAGCCGTAGGGGCTAGCCCCCTCCGTGGCCCCCGGAAAGCCCGGCAGCCCCACCGTGGCCTGGCCCGCCGTAGTGGGCAGGCCCGTGCCCACCTGGCTCAGGCCCACGTAGGGGCCAAAGCTGGACGCCACGTACAGCTTGCCACCCACCACGTTCACGCTGCTGCCGGCGCCCGGCGCCGCGCTCAGCTGCGTGCTGCCGTAGGCGCCCCGCGTCTGGTACTGCACGCCCCCGGCACTGCCCACACTGTAAAAGCTGCTGCCATCGGCCGTGGCCGCCGCCCAGATACTGGCGCCGCTGAAGGCCTCGCCGGCGCTGGTGCTGGTATCGACGCTGCCGTCGGCCCCAACCAGACCAATAACCCGGGTTACGTCGCTGGCCGTAGTGCTGGCCACCGTCGGCGTGCCCGGCGATACGCCGTAGCCCGCCAGCACCAGGTAGTGGCCATCGGCCGAGCGCGTCAGGCCCAGCTCGCCCAGGGCGTTGCCGGCCGCCGTCAGAGCCCGGTTGTTGTTATCAACCGCCGTGGGCAGCGGCACCGACTGCACCAGCGTGCCGCTGGGGGTGTACTCATCCAGAAACACTTCGGTGGCAGCCGACGTGAGCGAAGCCGAGCCATCGCCTACCCGGGCCACCACAATATTGCCCGGTGTGAAGGGGGCCGCCGCCGCCAGCAGCGGCGCCGCTGCAAAAGCGGCAGCTAAGAAATTTACCAGTTGCTTGCGATAGAATCTTCTCATGAAATAAGAGGAGAAATTAATGAAAATAATGTATCTAAGGCCCAATAATGGCTTATTACTTCAAAGATACCGCTGCGTATTTTCAAACCAACCGACTCATCTTATCCTGCTGTAATCCTACTTTATTTTTGACCGCACGCAGCTTGGTATAGCCCTTAAAAAGCCCCCGATTATCCAATCGGGGGCTTGTCGTTAATTACGGAGTTAGGGAAATTACCCTAGCCGCTCGATGGCGGTGCGCAGGCGTTGGGCCACTTCGCCCGTGCCCAAGATGGCCAGGGTTTCGAAGAGGTCGGGGCCAGCGGCGGCGCCCGTCACGGCTACGCGCAGGGCTTGCAGCACCTGGCCGGGCTTCAGGCCTTGCTCTTCCATAGTCTGGTTGAACAGGGCTTTCAGCACTTCGGCATTGGCGCTGGGCTCCGAGCTAGCGGGCAGGCCGTCGGCGTAGGCGGCCAGGGCGGCGCTCACCTGCGGGTTCCACTTCTTGCTGATAACAGCCTGGTCGTACTCGGCCGGTGCCTCGAAGAAGTAGCGGGCCTCCTGCCAGAAATCCTGCGGGAAGCTCACGCGCTCCTTCATTACAGCCACGATTTGCGCGGCCTGGGCCGGGTCGCAGGCCACGCCGTGGGCGGCAGCGGCCTCCCGCAGGTAGGGCGCCAGCTCGTCGTCGGGCTTGGCACGCAGGTAGTGCTCGTTGAACCACTTTATCTTGTTCTGGTCGAACTTGGCGGGCGACTTGCTCACGCGCTCCATCGAGAAGGCCTGAATGAGCTCGTCCATCGAGAAAATCTCCTGCGCCGTGCCTGGGTTCCAGCCCAGAAAGGCCAGAAAATTGACCAGCGCCTCGGGCAGGTAGCCCTCCTCGCGGTAGCCTTTGCTGATGGTCGGCGCGCCGGTTTCGGCGTCGGTGCCACGCCACTCCAGGGCAAATACCGGGAAGCCCAGGCGGTCGCCGTCGCGCTTGCTGAGCTTGCCCGTGCCGTCGGGCTTGAGCAGCAGCGGCAGGTGGGCAAACTGCGGCATGGTCTTCTCCCAGCCCAGGTAGCGGTAAAGCAGCACGTGCAGCGGCGCCGAGGGCAACCATTCCTCGCCCCGGATGACGTGGGAGATTTCCATCAGGTGGTCGTCCACGATGTTGGCCAAGTGGTAGGTCGGCATGCCGTCCGACTTCATCAGCACCTTGTCATCCACGGCCGAAGAGTGCACCACCACCCAGCCACGAATCATGTCTTGGAAGCGGATTTCTTCCTTGCGCGGCACCTTGAGGCGAATGACGTAGGGCGTGTCGTTTTCCAGCAGCGTCTTCACCTCGTCCTCGGGTAAAGTCAGCGAGTTGCGCATCTGAGTGCGGGTGATGCTGTTGTACTGCGGGTTGGGCACCTTGGCAGCTTGCAGGCGCTCGCGCATGGCATCGAGCTCCTCGGGCGTGTCGAAGGCGTAGTAAGCGTAGCCGTCGCGGATGAGCTGGTCGGCGTACTGGCGGTACATGGGCTTGCGCTCGCTCTGGCGGTAGGGCGCGTGCGGGCCGCCTTTCCAGGGGCTTTCGTCGAGCTCGATGCCTACCCAGTCGAGGCTCTCGCGGATGTAGTCTTCGGCGCCGGGCACAAACCGGTTCTGGTCGGTGTCCTCAATGCGCAAAATCATGGTGCCGCCCAGCTTGCGGGCCAGCAGGTAGTTGTATAGCGCCGTGCGCACGCCGCCGATGTGCAGCGGCCCGGTGGGCGAAGGTGCAAAGCGCACCCGGACAGGTCTTTCACTCATAATGCCGCAAAGGTACGGCGCAGGCCGGCCGGACATTGTAGCCCGGCACCCAAGTTGTCAACTTGCGCTGGCCGGGGGCTAGCCAGCGGGTACTAATCGTGCCCGCGCCGCCACAGCCACAGTACCAGGCCCACCAGCGTAATACCACCCCGAATACCCCAGGCCACGGCAGGGCCCCACTTGTCAATCCAGGTCAGAAAAAAGTAGTGAACGTTGGAGTTGATGAAGGGCAGTGCCAGCGACACCAAGCCCACGAGCAGCATAGCGAGTCCGAGTTCTTTCATCCTAAAGGGGAAGTGCCCAGTGGCGCTTCCCCTTTAGGATGCCGCAGGCGGCCGTTTTGCACAAGCCAGCGCTTACGCACCCACCGCGATGCAGGAAATCTCCACCTCCACATCGCGCGGCAGGCGGCTTACTTCCACCGTTTCGCGGGCCGGGGCGGTGGCCTCGTCGAAGTACGTGCCGTATATCTGGTTGATAGTGCCGAAGTTACCCAGGTCTTTCACGAAGATGGAGCACTTCACCACGTCGGTGAGGGCTAGCCCGGCGGCTTTGAGTACGGCCGTCAGGTTTTGCAGCACCTGGTGGGTTTGGGCGCTCACGTCGCCTTCGCCCACGAGCTGGCCAGCGGCGCTCAGCGGTATCTGGCCCGACACGTACACGGTGTTGCCGGCTTTAATGGCTTGGCTGTAAGGACCAATCGGCGCGGGCGCCTGGTCGGTAAGGATAATCTGGTGGGGCATGGAAGAAAGAACGAAATGAGTTTCAAAAGCCAAAGTAACGCAAGAAGCCGCCCCAACTAGGGGCGGCTTGCACGTTTGGCAGGATGAGGGGGCTAGCCCCTACTCCACCGTTACCGACTTGGCGAGGTTGCGGGGCTGGTCCACGTTGCAGCCGCGCAGCACGGCGATGTGGTAGCTCAGCAATTGCAGCGGAATCACCGACACCAGCGGCATTAGCACCTCCGAAGTAGCGGGCACCTCAATCACGAACTCGGCCATGGCCGGGATGGTCGTATCGCCCTCCGTCACCACGGCGATGATGCGGCCCTTGCGGGCTTTCACCTCCTGAATGTTGCTCACCACCTTCTCGTACGAGCTGTCCTTGGTAGCGATAACGACTACTGGCATGCTCTCGTCGATGAGGGCGATGGGGCCGTGCTTCATCTCGGCGGCAGGGTAGCCTTCGGCGTGAATGTAACTGATTTCCTTGAGCTTAAGTGCGCCCTCCAGGGCTACCGGGAAGTTGTAACCGCGACCCAGATACAAGAAATTAGGCACATCCTTAAACGTTTCGGCAATCACCTGAATCTCGGCGTCGAGCTTCAGCGCCTTTTCTACTTTGCTCGGGATGTTGTGCAGCTCGGTCGTGAGCTCACGCAGGCGGGTATCCGACAGCGTGCCCTTGCGCTGGCCAATGCACATGGCTAGCAGCGTCAGCACCGTAACCTGGGCCGTGAAGGCTTTAGTTGAGGCCACGCCGATTTCGGGGCCGGCGTGGGTATAAGCGCCAGCGTCGGTGGCGCGGGCAATGCTGCTGCCTACCACGTTGCAGATGCCAAAGATGGTGGCACCCTTGCTTTTAGCCAGCTCCAGGGCGGCTAGGGTATCAGCCGTTTCGCCGCTCTGCGAAATGGCAATCACGATATCGCGCTCCGAGATAACGGGGTTGCGGTAGCGGAATTCCGACGCGTACTCTACCTCAACCGGAATGCGCGCCAGGTCCTCAATGAGATACTCGGCCACTAGGCCGGCATGCCACGAGGTGCCGCAGGCCACGATGATGATGCGCTGAGCATTCACAAACTTCTGCTCGTAGGCCCGGAAGCCAGCCATGTTGAGGTGGCTGCCCCCTAGCTCAAGGCGCCCGCGCATCGAGTCGAGGATGGAGCGCGGCTGCTCGAAAATCTCTTTGAGCATAAAGTGCTCGTAGCCACCTTTTTCGATACTATCAAGCTCCATTTCCAGGCGCTGGATGTAGGGCGTCTGCACCACATCTTCGCGCGAGCGGATGGCTAGCTGGCCATCCTTGATAACGGCCAGCTCATAGTCATTCACGTACACTACCTCATTGGTGTACTCGATGATGGGCGTAGCATCCGAAGCCACGAAAAACTCGCCTTCGCCGATGCCGATAACCAGCGGCGAGCCCTTGCGGGCGGCAATGAGCTGGTTGGGGGCATCTTTGCTCAGCACCACAATGGCGTAGGCGCCAACTACTTCGTGCAGAGCTAGGCGCACGGCCTCTTCCAGCGAGCAGTGGTTATTGGTCTGAATATCCTCGATAAGGTTGACAAACACCTCCGTATCGGTGTCGGAGTGAAACGTGTGGCCCTGGTGCTCGAGGTGGGTTTTGAGCGCCGCGTAGTTCTCAATAATACCATTGTGAATAATGGCAATGCGCTCCGAGGTCGAGTAGTGCGGGTGCGCATTTACATCGTTGGGCTCGCCGTGGGTAGCCCAGCGGGTGTGGCCCATGCCCACGGTGGCGTGCGTGTTCTTATCGGCCAGGAAGTTTTCCAACTCGGCCACTTTGCCCTTTTTCTTATATACACTCAGGCTGCCGTTTAGCAAGGCCACCCCGGCCGAATCATAGCCCCGATATTCGAGACGGCGTAACCCCTTGAGAATGATAGGGCAGGCCTCACGATGGCCCAGATAAGCAACAATACCGCACATGTGCAGGAGAATAAAAGTAGATGTAAAGAAAGAGGAACTAAAGAAGGGCGCCGCCACCGGATAAGGGCGGGGCGCCGGCCATAAGCAATTTTTCAGCCAAACCGCGCTGAGTGGCCAGCCACCGTATAAATACAGCACCGGCCGTCGGCTCCGCCCTAAGCGAGGCCAACGGCCGGTACGGGATAATGCAAAGTTAAGAATAAGTAGTTAACCAAACGCGGGCCGACGCCCTAATTGGCTAGCTCGTTGTAAAGCGCCTGGTACGACGCAAGCAAGTTTTCGTCGCCCGCTACCTGGCTAAGGCGATTATTGGCGGCATACTCCTTGAAAAGCCCGTTCAGGTTATCCGAAAAATCTTCGTCTGAGCGCACCACCGTGTCGGCGTATTCCATACCGAGCTTCACGAAACCAGAGAAATCGGCTGACTTGAGCGAGGTCAGCATCTGGTCGTCGATGTCAAGCATCTTAGCTTTATCGACGAGGTTACCCTCAAATTTATCCAGAAACTCGTTGTTATAGACCGTAAACACCGACTTGGCATCCTTGAATACGGGGTCTTTCTTGTAAGTCGTTTTCAGATAGAGCGGGATGAGCGAGGTCATCCAGTCGTTGCAGTGCACGATGTCGGGCGACCAGCCGAGCTTCTTCACCGTTTCGAGCACGCCCTTGCAGAAGAAGATGGCGCGCTCGTCGTTGTCGAGGTAAAACTTGTCGTTTTTATCAACTAGGGCCGACTTGCGGTGGAAGTAATCCTCGTTGTCGATAAAATAAACCTGTAGCTTCGCGGTTGGAATGGAAGCCACTTTAATTACCAGCGGCTTTTCGTCGTCGCCCACCGCAATGTTGATGCCTGAGAGGCGTACCACTTCGTGCAGGCGGTTCTTACGCTCGTTGATGATGCCGAAGCGCGGCACGAAAATCCGGATTTCGGCGCCCGCCTCCTGCATGCCGGCCGGCAAGCGGCGCAGCAGCTCCGCTACCTTCGTAGTCTGGAGGAAGGGGTCAATTTCGGTGGCCGCGTACAGGATGCGCAACTTCGACATAGCTGGGAAACTAAAGGATTTGAGAACAGGCCATAGATTGGCTCCACAAAATTACGCATTTTTTCGCGAATTTTCAATAAAATTTGCCCAACCCTACCGTCCTCTCGCTTAGTTTGATGCACGTTTTTACTACCACCGCCACCCTGCAAACCTTTGTGGAGGCTAGCCGGCGCGCCGGCCGCCGCATAGGGCTGATACCCACCATGGGCGCCCTGCACGAGGGCCACCTGCAACTGGTGCGCGCCGCTGCCGCCGAGTGCGACGATGTGGTGGCCAGCATTTTTGTCAATCCCACCCAGTTCAATAACCCCGACGATTTGCGCCTCTACCCGCGCCTGCCCGAGCAGGATACGGCTATGCTGGCCGGGGCGGGCTGCACGGCGCTCTTCATGCCGGGCGTGGCGGAAATATACCCGCAGCCCACCGTGCTGCGCTTCGACTTCGGCCTCCTGGAGCGGGTGATGGAAGGCGCCCACCGCCCCGGCCACTTCAACGGCGTGGCCACGGTAGTGAGCAAGCTCTTTCACCTGGCCAGGCCCCACCGGGCGTATTTCGGGCAGAAAGATTTTCAGCAGGTGGCCGTGGTACGCCAGCTTATCGCCGACTTATCCTTCGATTTGGAGCTGGTAGTGGCCCCCACCATCCGCGAAACGGACGGGCTAGCCATGTCCTCGCGCAACCGCCGCCTCAGCCCCGAGGCGCGGGCCGTGGCGCCAGTGCTTTACCGGGTGCTGCAAGCCGCCGCGCAGCAAGTGCGGGAGGGCATGGCGCCAGCCGAGGTGCAGGCCCAGGCGCTGGCCGCGCTAGCCCAGGAGCCGCAGTTTACCCCCGAATACTTTGAGGTGGCCGATGCCCAGACCTTGCAGCCGCTAGCCTCCTACGCAGCCGGCCAGCCCGTGGTGCTGTGCGTGGCCGCCCATCTGGGCGGCGTGCGGCTGATTGATAACGTGGTGGTGTAGTAGCGCGAAGCTACTGCCGGGCCTGGCCGTAGTCGATTTCGGTATTGTCGCCGAGGTTAAGGCTATGATTTAACCCCTTAAAAGAGGCGTCGGAGCCCACGATGCAGTCGCTCATCACGGCCGAACTCAGCTCGGAGTACGAGCCGATGATACTGTCGCTGACAATAGTGTGGCGGATGATGGTGCGGTCGCCGATGGCCACGTTGGGCCCAATAATAGCGTGCTCGATGCGGCAATCGACCCCAATGCTGACGGGCGGAATAATGACCGTGTCCGGAAACTCGGGATAGGCGCGCACCTCCTGAAACTCGGGGCGGTTGAGCAGGCGGGCGTTAGCTTCGAGCAGGGTTTCCTTGCGGCCGCAGTCAAACCAGTTATCTACGGCGGCGGTGCGCATGGGCTCGCCTTCCTCAATGAGGTACATCAGCGCGTCGGTGAGCTGGTACTCGCCGTGGGTACGGCGGCCGGTACCAATGAGCCACTCCAGGGCTTGGGCTAGCCGCTCGGCATTACCGATTTTGTAAAGGCCCACCAAGGCGTAGTTCGATTTCGGGATGCGCGGCTTTTCCACCACGCGGCTTACCTGACCGGCGGCGTTGGTTTCGACCAGGCCAAAGAGGCTAGGCGTTTTCACTTCCTTAATGGCCAGCACCGTGTCTGGCAGGGCTAGCAGGGCGGGCAGGTCCACGTCCACGATGGTGTCGCCGAGCAGGATGAGCACCCCATCGGGGTCGTGGCGGAAGGTTTCGCGGGCTAGCCATAGGGCGTGGCCCAGGCCCTCGCGCGGCTCCTGCACCACGAAGGTGACGGTGAGCTCGGGGTAGTGGCGGCGCACGTAGCCTTCAATTTTATCGCCCAGGTAACCGATAATAAACACGAACTCGGTGAAGCCCGCCCCACGCAGGCGGTCAACGATGTGGCCCAGGATGGTGTTGCCGGCCACCGGCACCAAGCTTTTGGGCTGGGTGTGGGTGTGCGGCCGCAGGCGCGAGCCGATGCCGGCAACGGGAATAACAGCTTTCACGGGGGTAGGGTAAGCTTTAGCTCGCCAAAATAAACGTTTGGCAACGGGTAGCCGCGCGGCTACGTACTTTGCGCCGCACGCAGCCCCAAAACCAACAGGACGGGTGCAAGTTCGGTTAACGGCGCTGATTTATTGGTGGCCGCCTTTTTTTCACTCTTTCAGGCAAGCTAACGCCTGCCCCCCCAAATCCTCATGAAACGCCTTCTTCTCTACTTCGCGGCCATGGTGACGCTGCTCTCGCAATCGTCGTGCGGCTACAATGGCATGGTCGAGCGCGACCAGGCCGTGAAAGGCCAGTGGGCCAACGTGCAGAGCGCCTACCAGCGCCGCGCCGACCTCATTCCTAACCTCGTAAACACGGTGAAGGGCGCCGCCAACTTCGAGAAGTCAACCCTCGAAGGTGTGATAAATGCCCGCGCCAAGGCCACCAGCGTGCAGCTCAACGCCGACCAGCTGACGCCCGAAAACATCCAGCGCTTTCAGGAGGCCCAAAGCCAGCTGAGCCAGGGGCTAGGCCGCCTGCTGGCCGTGAGCGAAAACTACCCCGAGCTCAAGGCCAACGCCAACTTTCAAGAGCTGCAATCGCAGATTGAGGGCACCGAAAACCGCATCAACGTGGAGCGTAACAAGTTCAACAGCAGCGTAAACGACTACAACACCTTCACGCGCTCGTTCCCGAACAACCTATTTGCCGGCATGTTTGGCTTCCCGGCCAAGGGCTATTTCGAGGCCGACGCCTCGGCCAAGGAAGCCCCGAAAGTGGAATTTGGTGACATGGGTGGCGCCTCATCGGGCGGCAACACCCCGGCCGGCAGCAAGTAAGCGCCGGCTAGCCCCCCCGGAACGTCATGCTGAGCCCCGCGAAGTATCTCGCTCGCTTCGTTGGAACGGCGCGGTGGAGATGCTGCGCGGGGCTTCGTATGACGTTTTGCTGTTCTCTCAATAGCCTGTTTCTACTCCCCCATGACCCACCCCCTCACTCCCGCCCAGGAACAAACGCTGGTGGCCGCCATTAAGGCGGCCGAGTTGCGCACGTCGGGCGAAATCCGGCTGCATCTGGAAGAAAAATGCCCCACGCCCGAGCCGCTCGACCGTGCCGCCCAGGTGTTTGCCGAGCTCAAAATGCACCACACCAAGCTCCGCAACGGGGTACTATTCTACCTGGCTTGGCACACGCGGCAGTTTGCCGTGGTGGGCGACGCGGGCATCAATGCCTCGGTGCCCGACGATTTTTGGGAGGAGGTGAAGGAAACCGTGGTGGGCCACTTCCGGCAAGAGCAGTACGTGACGGGCCTGGAGCGCGGCATCCGGCTGGTGGGCGAGCAGCTGCGCGAGCTTTTTCCCTACCACGCGGCCAGCGATATAAACGAGCTGGACGACGAAATTTCTTACGGCGACGACGCCCCCTCTCCTACCCCTGGCCGATGAACAAAGCCCTTACTCTGCGGCTGCGCAGCCCCGCCGGCTGGGCCTGGCTGCTAGCCCTGTGGCTAGGCCTGGCCCTGGCCACGCAGGCCCAGAACGTACCCCCGCGCCCCGACCCGCCGCGCCTCGTCAACGACTTGGCCGGCCTGATGCAGCCCCAGGAAACGGCCGCCCTGGAGCAAAAATTGGTGGCCTACGATGACAGCACCTCGTCGCAGATTGCGGTGGTTACCGTGCCCTCGCTCGATGGCAACGACATTGCCGACTACGCCCAGAAACTCTACGAAACCTGGGGCATCGGGCGCAAAGGCCAGAACAACGGCATTCTGGTGCTGGTGGCCCAGCAAGAACACCTAGCCCGCATCCAGACCGGCTACGGCCTCGAAGGCGCCGTGCCCGATGCCCTGGCCAAGCGCATTATCAGCAATACGCTGGTGCCCGCTTTCAAGGAAAACAACTACTACGCGGGCCTCGACCGGGGCACCGACCAGCTGATTGCCCTCGCCAAGGGCGAGTACAAGGCTGACCCCGCCCAGGCCCAGCGCCGGCGCGGCCAGCGCGATGGCTCGGGCTCGGGCCCTGGCTTCTGGATAGTTATTGGCATTCTCGTGCTGTTTTTCATCCTGCGCTCGCGCGGGGGTGGCGGCCGGGGCGGGCGCGGCGGCGGCTTCGTGCCGCCCATCATTTTTGGCGACTTTTCGGGCGGCCGCGGCGTGTTTGGCGGCGGTGGCGGCGGCGGTGGCTTTGGAGGGGGCGGCGGCGGTTTCGGCGGCTTCGGCGGCGGCAGCAGCGGCGGCGGCGGGGCCAGCGGCAGCTGGTAGCCAACTGCCAACTGCCAACTGCTCATTGACAAAAAAGCCCCCTTACTACGCGTAGTAAGGGGGCTTTTTTACATTATCAAATCCTATCAGCCACCGGGAGTGGTTTTCCCATGTGGGCAGGTGCATAGCAGAAACTGGCGAACACCGCCCCGTATAGCGTAGCCATGAGCAGGTAGCCCACGCGGCTGCCCTTGGCATTGGCAGTTTGCACCAAGTTTACCAGAGTACCTAGTCCCATTAGCCCAAAAATGGCCACAATCTCTTCCAGCCCACCTAAATAGCCCTCTTCCTGGCTAGCCGCTAGCATTAGTATTACCACCATGCCGAGCAATAGCCCGTTACTAATCACCAAGCGCCTGGTGCTTGAATTCGGGGTAGGGCGCTCCGGCTCAGGTAAGTTTTTCATGCAGCTGAGGAGTGCAAGCCCAAAAGTAGCAAGTGCGTGGGCTACTGCTTTTCGCTGGCTACTTGCTTGTAAAACGGCCGGTCGTAGAAAGGCCGTAGCAGGCGCACCACCTCCAGGGCGTCGGCTAGGGCCTCGTGGGCTACGTGGGGCGCGGCGTCGCCGGCGCGGGCCTGGCAGATGAGCATGGAGGGCAGGCGCGAATCCTTGTGCCAGTTGAGGTAAAAGGCGGCCGGGTCGAGCACGGCGGGCTCGGCCTTCACCAGGGTGCCCCAGCCGGGCAGCTGGCGCAGGAATAGCAGGTCGAACGTGCCCACATTTTTGCCGGCCAGCGTGATGCTCACGCAGTCCTTTTTATCGGGTTTGAAGCCATTGGCCAGCAGAAACTCGCGCAGCTGCGCCAGCACCTCCTCGGGCCGGCAAATGTCGGGCGCGTCGGCCTTGCGCTTATCGGCCAGCTCTACCAGCAGGCGGGCGTTGAGGGCCAGCGCGCCGGGCGTGCCCGCGAGTTCGCGGTAGCGCAGGGCGCGGCGAAAGGCTGGCAGCTCGGCCAGCGGCGTGGTAGCGGTGCGGCGAGTATCTTCCACCACGGCGGCCAGCTCCAGTATCTGGTGGCGCAGCGGGTCGGGGCCGCTCATTTCGAGGTCAAGGGAAACGTAGCGCAAAAAGGTAAGAAGGTAATGAGGTGAGGCGGTGACACGTAAGGAGGTCTTACGCACGAATTCATTTCGCGGGTATTCTTCCTCACGTGTCACCGCCTCACCTCATTGCCTTCTTACCTCTACTCCCAGCGCAAATCTATCAGGCGCAGCTGCAAGGTGCGCTGACCCCGGAAATCATTCATTTCCAAGGTATAGCACACGCTTATTTCGGCTTCCGGCGTTTCGAGCAGACGCGGCAAATAGTGCCCCAGCCCAAACCCAATGCCTTCGAGCACCATCCCCGGCGACTGGCCGGGCTGCATAAGTCTGATTTTGAGGTGGCCGGCCTGGCCCACCGGCCGCACCGAGCCGGGCACTGGCCGCACCCGGTGGCTGGCAAAAATAGGCGCCGGGTTGCCCGGCCCAAAGGGCTCCAGCCGGGCTAGCTGCTGCAAAAAATCCTCAGTAAGCTGCGTAAAATCCAGCTCGGCATCAATCTCGACCGGGCGCACCGGCAGCTGGCCCACCGGCAGGCGGGCCGCCACCTCGCGCATAAACTGCTCTCTAAAAGCCGGCACATTCTCGATGGGCAGGGCTAGCCCCGCCGCCGCCTTATGGCCCCCAAACTGCCGCAGCAGCGGCGCGCAGGCCTCCAGCACCTCGTGTACATCGAAGCCCGCCACCGAGCGGGCCGAGCCCGTGGCCAGCCCCTCGCGCTCGGTGAGGATGACCGTGGGGCGGTAGTACTGGTCGAGGCAGCGCGAGGCCACAATGCCCAGCACGCCCTGCGGCCAGTGCGGCTGATAAAGCACCGTGGCGGGCGCCGTGGCCCCGGCGGGGTCCTCGGCAATGAGGGCCAGCGCCTCCTGGGTGGTGCGGGCGTCGGAGAGGCGCCGCTCCTGGTTCATATGGTCCACCACCTCGGCAGTGTAACGGGCCTCCTGCTGGGTCGAGGCCAGCAGCATGTTCACGGCGCGGTGGGCGTCGCCCATGCGCCCGGCGGCGTTGATGCGCGGCGCAAAGCCAAACACCAACGAACTGAGGCTCAGCGGTCCCTGCCGGGGAGTGGCCAGCTCGTGCAGCGCGGCCAGGCCGGGGCGCAGGCCCTCGCCGGCCGCATCGGCGGGCGGGGCGGCTAGCGGGGCGGGGCCGTCTAGGGTATCGGCCGAGGCCAGGGCGGAGGGCTGCGGGTGGGCAAAAGCCGCCGCCTGCGTCACGTTGAAGCGGCGCAGGCCGTGGGCGGCCAGGATGCGGTTTTCGCCGGTAATGGGCACCACATCGGCCGCGATGCTCACCGTCACGAGGTCGAGCTGCGCGTAGAGCGGGGCTAGCGGCAGGTTGTACTTTTCCGTGTAGGCTTGCAACAGCTTAAAGCCTACGCCACAGCCCGATAGCTCGGGATACGGGTAGCTGCAATCGAGGCGTTTCGGGTCGAGCACGGCCACAGCGGGCGGCAGTTCATCGCCGGGCAAGTGGTGGTCGCAGATGACAAAATCGAGGCCTAGCGACCGGGCGTACTCGACCTGCTCCACGGCCTTCACGCCGCAGTCGAGGGCAATCACCAAGTCAAAGCCGTTCTGCTTGGCGTAGTCCACGGCCTGCATCGAGATGCCGTAGCCTTCGCGGTGCCGGTCGGGGATATAGGGCTGGAAGCGGCTCTGCTCCTCGGGAGTAGCGGGGCTTTCGACCAGCGGCCGCAAAAAGCTGATTACCAAGGCTACCGACGTAATACCGTCCACGTCGTAGTCGCCCAGCACCAGTATCTTTTCGCCGCCTTCGAGGGCGCTGTGCAGGCGGGCCACGGCGCGGTCCATGTCGCACATCAGCCAGGGCGAGGCCAGCTTAGCCAGGTCGGGCTCAAAAAAATCGTGGGCCGCGGCGGGGGTAGCAATGCCGCGCTGCACCAGCAGGCGGGCCAGCACTGGGCTGACACCCAGCGCCTGCCCTAGCCCGGCCACCGTGGCGGGGTCCGGTTCGGGCGCGATATTCCAGCGCTTTAGGGGTATAACAGCCATAAATATTTCAAACAAGGATAGCCCCAAAAGTACACAAAAATTGGCCGCCGTACCTTCGCCGGGCTCCACTCCTGTTTGTTATGCGCCGTCTCCGCGAGTTTTACCAGCGCTACCGCCAGTACATTTTGTCTGACGGCCTGATGTACGTGGTTTTTATCCTGGCGCTAGCCCTGATGTTTGTGTTTTTTGGCTAGGGTGGCCCAGGCAGCGACCGCCGATGCAGGGGAGTATCACCCTCAAAACACACCCTAAACTCCCCGCCACGTGCTTCCAGTAGCCACTTACGCGCTTGATTGCGGCCCGCATCAACTCGTGGCTGTGGATGCTGATGAGTACGGCTACTATATCGCGCTCCTAGATAATTCGGAGGTCTGAACAGCAGCAGGGCGGATTTGCCGGCCCTTCACCTTCGAGTATGCGCTCATCCGGGAGCTGGATGAGGAGCGCTTTCTGATTGTGGAGACCCGCCAGTTGACGCAAAACAATTGGTATATTTTTACCGGCACTGGCCAGCGGCGGCGAGGGCAGTGGACTGGGGCGAGCTTTTCTGCCGCAGTCCCAGCGCCTCAGGATGCCAAAAACTGGTATGCGATAGCCCCTCGGCGCCTACTGCACGGCATCGCCACGCAGCCGCCGGAAGCGCTTGCGGGCCTCGGCCTCGTAGATGCTGCCGGGGTACTTGGTAAGGAGCTGCTGGTACAGCTCCTGGGCTTTGGCCTTGTCCTTGAGGTTTTCGTCTTGAATCTCGGCCGTTAGAAATAACGCGTCGTCGCTGAGCACATCGTACTTGGGGTTGCCCGTAATCTGGGTCAGGGTGGCTACGGCAGCAGCATAGTCGCCGGTGCGGCGCTGCAGCCGGGCCTTTAGCAGCAGCGCATCGTCCTGGAGGGCGTGGCCAGGGTACTTGCGCAGTAGCCCATCGAGGCCCGCCTCGGCCTGCGGAATCTTGTTCTGAAATACCAACTGCTCTACGGCCGCGTAGTCCTTGAGGGCTAGCCCCAGGGTGTCTTCCACGGTGCTTTCCTGAATGAGCAGCGAGAGCCGCATGGCATCGTTGGCAATTTCACGGGTGGTGGCTTCTTTTAGAATATCCAAGTGGCTCTGCGCCAGCTTAAAATCACCAGCAAAGTAGCTCAGGCGGGCGTTGCGCAGCTTGGCCTCGTAGCCGAGCGGGGCCTCGGGGTGTGCTTTCTCGACCTGCGAATAGAGCAAGGTGGCTTCCCAGGGCTCGCCCTTCAGCAGGTACAAGTCGCCGAGGGTCGTTTTGGCCTCGTCTACCACATCGGCCGAGGCGCGGGGCATGGCCACGACCGCTTGCAGCAACTCCATCGCCCTGGGCTTGTTGTCGAGTTGAAAGATGTAGAGATTAGCGAGCTGGCGCATCACCGGGGCCGCCTCGGGCGTGCGGCCCAGCTCGGCGAGCAGCTTGTCGTAGTCGGCGGCCAGGGCCTGCACCTGGGCGGGGTCCACGGGGTAAGTATCGCGCACCTGGGCCTCGCGGGCTTGTAGCAGCAGCTGGCGGGCTAGCCCGTAGTTGGGGCCGGTGCGGTACTCGCGCGCCACGTACTCGCAGGCCGCAATGGCGGTGGCGTAGTCACGGTTGCGCTGCGCAATGCCAGCCAGCAGCAGCACCCGCGTGCCTTGGGCCTGCGTGCGCCGGTCGATGGCCCGGGCCTGCACCAGCGCGCCCACAAAGTCGTGGCGCTGCACTTGCAGCCACAGCAGCAGCTCGCTGTAGCTGTTTTGGTCGGGCTGAGCCTGCACCTTGGTGAGCAGAATTTTTTCCAGCGCGTCGAAGTCTTTTTCGTCGCGCAGCGCATTTTGCAGCATGTTGCGCACAAAAGGCAGCTGCTGCTCATCGCGCTCCACCAGGTGCAGGGTTTCGGCTAGTAGCTTGTCCTGCTCCTGGCTTTGCGTGTAAAACTGAATGAGCTGCGGGGCGTACTCGGTGTTGTTGTGGGCTAGCTCGCGGCCGCGCAGGTACGTGCGCTCGACCCAGGCCGGCAACTGGCGCTTGGTGAACTCGGCCGCTACTGGCTGCACCTGGGCCGGCGTAAGCTGGCCGAGCACCCGCTGGTACTGCTTGTCGGCGGCCGCGGCATCGCCGGCAGCCGTGTAGAGGGTGCCCAGCAGCACGCCGTAGGTGGCTTCCTCGGGGTGCTGCTTGATGGCTTTTTTTAACAGCTTTTCAGCGTCTTTGTAACGCTTCAGGGCTTGCAGCGTGGCCACATAGTCGGGCAGCACAGCGGGGCCTAGCAACTCGTCGCCCTTGAGCTTATCGAAGATAAAAGCGGCCTTTTCGTACTCGCCCCGGCTGGCATACTCGCGGGCCAGGCTGGGCGCATCAAGGGGCGCCCAGGCACCCGACCGGGCCGGGCCACCCTGGCCAGGTACCTGGGCGTGCAGCGGAGAAGCCAAGGCGAGCCAGCCGGCGGGCAGCAAAAGGAAAGCAAGACGCATATTATTCACAACTAACGCGCAAGGGTACTTCAAGCTAACGCCATCTTTCGTCTACTTTGTTCATCGGCCGCTGGCTAGGGGTGCATCCGTTGGCCAGGCACCCCTAGCCAGCTAGAGCTTCGTGATTATCAGCACTACTACCATGAAAAAAGAGCCTAGCAGCTGCGCTTTCATGGTGTGCAACGGGCGCCGTTGCACAAAGCTGCCGAAGAGATTGGTCCCGCCCACCCCCAGCACCAAGGCCAGCGCGTACATCAGCAGCTTGGTTTGGGCCGGCCACGGGCTGGAATCCCGAAAGGTCACGGCCAAGGCAATGCCCGCGAACAGCAGCAGCGCCCCCGCCAGGCCACGCCACTTAAAGGACTGAGAAGAAGCAGTATTCAGCATGGTTCAGCAATAAAGATGACGCCAAGGTACACCCGCAACCGAAAACGGGCGGCTCCCGGTGAGGAGCCGCCCGCGGTGGCGTTGGTTGCGCTAAGGTTCTAGAAGAACTTCGAGCGGTTGTCCTTCACTTTGGCCTGGCCCTTGATGGCTTCATAAATGAGGCCATCCTGGCGCTGCTGGCGCTGCTGCACCAGCTGCTGGCGCACGGCTTTCACGTCGCTCGGGGTGGCCGGGAACAGCGTGGTAGCTTCTACCACCAGCACGCCCTGCTCGCCCTGAATGGGAGCCGATTTTTGGCCCGGCTTCAGCGAGAAGGCGCGGCCCACGGCGTCGGGCTCGAAGCCCACGTTGGGGATGGTACCCTGGCCCTGGGCTACGCCCTCGGCGCTTTGCACCACGGCGCCGTTGCCGGCTACTTTGGCCAGGTCTTCGAGCGAACCGGTTTTGCCGGCTAGCTTCTCCATGAGCTGCTTGGCCTTTAGCTCGTTGCGCACGGCGGCAGTCAGCTCGGGGCGAATGCTCTCGATAGTGGCCGTGCCCTTGTCGCGGCTATCGACCACGGCAGCGATGATGTGCTGGTCGCCGATATCAAACTTGCGTACGTCGCCCACTTTCGTGTTGCTGGCATCGGCCGCGCTGCCGAAGGCCCAGCGCACGATTTCGCGTGAGCCGGGCAGGTTGCCCACCGTTTGCGCGTCGCGGGTTACGAACTTGGCTTCCTGCTTCTGCAGGGTCTTGTCTTTGGTGGGCAGGGCGCGGAACGATTCGAGGGTCGTAGCCTCCGATTGCAGCTTCTCGGCGCGGGCGTAGGCGGCTTCGCGGGTGGCATCGCTGGGCTGCACGGCCTTCACCACGGCAGCTATCTGGTAGGTCTGGTTGGTTTTGGGGGCCGTTACCTTGATGATGTGGTAGCCAAAGTTGGTTTCCACCAAGGTGGGCAGCAGGCCGGGGCTAGTGGCCGCAAACACGGCCTTGCTGAAGGCCGGCACCATGCGGCCTTCCTCAAACCAGCCGAGGTCGCCGCCCTGGTCCTTGGTACCGTCGGTGCCAAACTGCCGGGCCATCGCCGCAAAGTCAGCGCCCGCCTTGATTTTATTCAGAATATCCTGGGCTTGCTTCTTAGCGGCGGCCTTGGCCTCCGGCGTCATCTGGGCATCGGCCTTGATGAGGATGTGGCTGGCCCGGGCGGCGGGCTTAGTGCCGGCCTTGGCGGCCGTTACCTTATAGATAGCCAGGGTGTTATTCTCCACGTAAGGGCCGTACACCTCGCCCGTTTTCAGGGGCAGCTGCTTGCGCAGCTGCTCGGGCAGGTCGGCCGGCGAGAGGTAGGCGTGGTTGTAGGGTTGGTCGGAGTTGGCGCGCACAAACAGCGAGTCGTTGGGCGCGGTGCGGAACTGCTGGGCTAGCCCGGCCACGCTGGTGCGCAGGGCGGCGCTGTCCTCCTTGGTAGCCGTTTCGGGCACCACGATGTACTCGATGCTGCGGCCATCCTCTACTTTGTAGCGGGCCTTGTGGCGGTCGAGATAGTCTTGCAGCTGGGCATCGGTGGGCTTGAAGGCCGAGTCTGACACGCTGGTGTAGGGCACGAACAGGTAGCGGAAATTCGCCTTCGAGTTCTGGGCCAGGTCAAACATCTTGGCCTCGGCCGAAGTCACGTACACCGAGTTCTTGAGTAGGGCGTTGTACTTGTTCACCGGGCGGTCGAAATCGCGCAGGCTAGCCTCGAAATTGTGAAACGCAGCCTGGGCATCGGGTGGCAGCTTGTCGAGGTTTTTGAGGTACTCGATGAGGCGGGCGCGGTCGAACTGCCCCGTTTTAGGGTCAGTAAAGGCTTGGCGAATGGCGGGGTTGGGGTTGTCGCCCTGCACCATGTCCACGGCCTCCTCGTCGCCCACGGCTAGGCCCAGCTTCTCGAGCTCGGGCTGGAAGGCGCGGCGGTAGAGCAGCTGGTTCCAGGTCTGGTCGCGCAGGTAGCCGGTGGCTTGCTCGTCGGGCTGGCGGCCCTGCTGGTTGGCGAAGTTTTGCTTGGCTTGCTCGAGGGCAGCGGTGAATTCGGGCAGCTCGATTTTCTCCCCGTTGACCTCACCCACTACGTTGCCATCGCGGCCAAAAATATTGTTTTTCCCTCCTATCAGGTCGCCGCCCACAATGAAGAGCAGCATCCCGATGGCGACGGCGCCCACGGCCACCCCCGACTTTTCTCGTATCGTGTTAATTAAAGCCATTAATTCAAAAGTTGATTGTCGATAGTTGATTGGTGGGAGTTCATAGTTTGGCTTGGTGAAGGCAAACAATCAACGATTAACATTCAGCCAGCAACCCAAAAAGAGGCGCAAAATAGCCACGAACTGCCCAAACTTTCAAGCTGCTGGCTAGCTAGCCAGGCCCAAAACCGCCCGGCCGGCCCTAGCGGCGCTTCTTATTTTTCCTGGCGGGCTTGTTGAGGGCGGCCACTTGCTGGGCCACCTCGGCTTCTTTGGCGCGGCGGGCGTCCTGCTGGCGCCAGTAGTTGAGGGGCAGCCAGCAGGCTAGCGAAATCATGAATATCCAGTAGTTCCGCTGCAAATCCTTCTCCACAATGGTCTGGTACACCCCGATTACGAAGGCCACCACCCCTAGCGAAAAGAGCACGGTACGCAGCAAAGACTTGTCGAATTTCATAGTACTAGGGGTATCTTACTGGCCCAGGCGCTGGGCCTCGGCCAGGCTGAACACGCCCTTGGGTTGGTGAATGCTGTAGCGCGAAAAATCCTGGTTGGCGGCGAGGCCGTTGCCGGTGAGCACCTCGGTGGGCGTTTGCACGCGCACAAACATGGCGCTGTCGGTGTAGATTTTGTGCAGGCTTTGGTTGTAGAACAGCTCTTCGGTGTTGAGCGTTTGCTGCTGGGGCACGTTGGCTACCTTCACCGCACCGCGCATAATGTAGAGCTGCTTGGCATTATCAAACTTCACCCACTTGGCCACCAGCGTGTTGATAATCTGCTTGCCGGGCTTGTCGTAGAACGTGACGGTGGCGCCCTTGGGGTACAGGCGGTCGCTGTTCTCAAAAATCTGCTCGACGGGGGCCGTGAGGCGGATTTTGAGCCGCGCCGAGTCGCTAAGCATCGTCACCACGTAGGTGGTTTCGAACAGGGGCCCGTTGTAAATCACGCGGGGCGCTTCTTGCTCCTTGGGCTGGCAGGCCAGGGCTAGCCCGGCCAGCAGCGCGGCGGCCGCCAGGCTAGCTCCCCGCCGGTGGTAAGGGCCGCGCATGGCTACTGCAGGCGGCGCTTGATAAACCAGCGGTTGCTGAGCGTGGCGCCCACCTGCATGCGCACGTACTGCTCCTGCACGTTGCTGGTGCCGCTGCTGCCCGCGATGTTGTCGGTGTTGCCGCGCACCCCGTAGAGAAAGCCCAGGCTGATAACCGTCGATTCGAGGGGCGTGGCGGTGGGCAGCGGGAAGGAAAAGCCCCAGTGCACAGCCCGGTCGTAGAGGCGGGTACCGAGCGGCGCGTACGGCAGCTGGGCCACGCTGAGGCCGGCGCGGTAGGTTACGCGCTGGAAATAGTGGTCAACCGAGCCGGGGTCGGGCGTAAACTCGCCGCCCGTGGCCACGCGCCAAGTGTCGCTCAGGCCTTCCGACGAGGCGATGCTGAACGTGCGGAACTGCGACCACCGCTGGTAGCTGCCGTCGAGGTTAAAGCTCCAGTTGCGGCCATTGTCGAGGCTTAGGCCTGCCTGCGTTTGGGCGGGCACTGTAATGGAGCCGCCGTCGCTGGCCAATTGCACCGTGGTGGTGCCCTGGGCGATGGCGCCGTTGGCGTCCTGCTGCTCGGTAGTGCGCTGGCGGTTGGCCTTCAGGTAGCCCTCGAAGGTTTGCACCAGGCCCAGGTTCACGTTGAAATCTTTGCCAAACTGGTGCCGGTAGTGCGCCGACGCCCGAAACAGGAAGTCGGAGTAGCGCAGGTTTTCGTTGTCCACCACCTGCTGGCGGTTAGTGGTCAGCGGCAGGCGGGTTTGGGGGTCGTAGGTGCCAAAGGGGTAAATAGCCGTGCCCACGCTCTGCGTAATGGTGCCGAATAGGTACGAGGCGCTGCCCCCGATGTTGAAGTCGCGCAGCACGTGAATGCCAGTGGCCAGGTAAGCCTCCGACAGGCCGCCCGTGCCCTGGTACCGCCGCGCCGCAATGCCCGTGGGGTCGCCATTAACCGAGCCTACATTCGAAGCTTGGTAATCAACCGCGCTGTAGGGCTTCAGGCCAATGGCGCCGCCCCAGCGCTTGTTCAGGGGCACGGCCAGGGCCAGGTAGCCCAGCGTGCCGGTACCCGAGCGGTTGGACGTCCGGTTGTTGCTGATGGTTTTGGCCTGCGCCGTGAAGGCCGCCTCCCACGTGGTGCGGGGCGCGTACACGAGCAGGGCCGGGTTCAATTCGTTGACATTGCCCGTATTAGGGGCCGCTAGGCCGGTACCGCCCATGCCCAGCTGGCGCACGCCGCCGTAGTTGCCATTAACATCGCCCAGGCCGTAGCGCGAGTAGGGCGAGTTGCCGAGCCCCTGCCCCAGGGCCGAGCCGGCAAGCAAGGTAGCAGCGGCCGTCAGCAGGGCCCCGGATAGTTTTTTAGTTGTCAACATTATAGCGTAAAATCTTATCCAGGCCAAGTAGCACCAGTTCTGGCACCACAAAGATAGGGCTAGCCAGCGCGGCTAGCGCGGCGGCCACGTACGGCGCGTCGCCACCCGTGAGCAGCAGCCCCAGGCCAGGGTAGCGTTGCTGGTACTCAGCCACTAGCCCGCGCACCTCGGCGGCCGTGCCGCGCAGCACCCCACTCAGCAGGCAAGAGGCCGTGGAATCGCCGATTAGTTGCACCGTCTCTTCCACGGCCGGCAGCTCCAGCAACGGCAAGCGGCCCGTAAACGTGTGCAGGGCCTGAAAACGCATGCGCAAACCCGGCGCGATGCTGCCGCCGTGGTAGGTGCCATCGGCCGTCAGCAGGTCCAGCTTCAGGGCCGTGCCGGCGTCGATTACCAGAGTCGCTTGCCCGGGGCGCAGGCTGGCGGCGCCCACCACGGCGGCCAGGCGGTCGGCGCCCAGCGTGTGGGGCGTGGCGTAGGCATTGCGCACCGGCACGGGCGTGAAACCGGGCCGAAACGGTAGAATCCGGCGCAGGCCGTCGGCCGCGGCCAGGGCGGCCAGCCAGGGCTGCGTATCGGCTTCCTTGGCTACCGAGGCCAGAATGGCGTGCGCGGGCTGCGTGCGCTGCCACAGCTCGGCTAGGTGCACCGGGCCGGCTAGCACACCGCTTTCGCGCAGGCCGGCGGGCCCGAACAGGCCATATTTCAGCGCGGTGTTGCCGAAGTCGAGGGCTAGGGTCGTCATTTTTTATTCTGCCTTTTACCCAAAAAAGTCATGCTGGGCTTGCCGAAGCATCTGGCCCGTATCGTGGGGTTACTACCCTAGCGACGCGACCAAGATGCTTCGGCAAGCTCAGCATGACAAGACTACTATCGATTGCTATCGACAGCAAAGATTACATGAAATACTTCAGGCGAATTACCTCCTGCTCGTTCAGAAAGCGCCACTTGCCGCGCGGCAGGTCCTTCTTGGTGAGGCCCGCGTACTGCACGCGGTCGAGGGCCACCACGTCGTAGCCGAGGTGCTCGAAGATGCGGCGCACAATGCGGTTGCGGCCCACGTGCAGCTCGATGCCCACGAAGTGCGAATTGCCGGCCACTACGGCCACGTCATCGACCTCTGCCTTGCCATCTTCCAGTTCCAGGCCGGCCGCAATCTGGGCCAGGTGGTCGGCGGTGAGGGGCTTGTCGAGCTCCGCCTGGTAGATTTTCTTGTTCTTGTGCGAGGGGTGCGAGAGCTTCTGGGCCACCTCCCCATCGTTGGTGAAAAGCAGCAGGCCCGTGGTGTTGCGGTCGAGGCGACCCACTGGGAAAATACGCTCTTTCGAGGCGGTTTTCACCAGGTCCATCACGGTTTTGCGGCCCTCGGGGTCGTCGGTGGTGGTGAGAAAGTCCTTGGGCTTGTTGAGCAGCACGTACACCACCTTCTCGCGGTTGAGGTTGGTTTTGCCATACTGCACCGTGTCGGTGGGCTGCACCTTGTAGCCCATCTCGGTGATAACCTCACCATTAACACGGATTTCACCGGACGCAATAAGCGCATCGGCCTCGCGGCGCGAGCAAATGCCAGCGTTGGCGATGTAGCGGTTCAGGCGCAGCTCCTCGTTGCCGAAGTCCTCCTCGCTAGCCCGGCGCTTGTTGCCGCGCGTCTTGTCGTTTTCGTAGTGCTTGAGATTTTTGTAGTCGGGCGCCTGGCCTACCGTTTCGCTAGCCCCCCCCTTGTTGCTGCCGTAGCCGGTGCCCCGGCGCGGGCCGCTCTGGGCTTCGCGCATGGCCTCGCGGCGCTCGCGGAAAGTGCCGCTGCTGGTGTTGGCGGGCCGCTCGCCGTAGCTGCGCGGCTTGCCGAAGGCACCGGGCGTTTGCTCGCGGCTGGCGGGGTGGTCGCCGTAGCTGCCGCGCTCGGGGCGGTCGCCGCTAGCCGGGCGGCGGTCGCCATAGCTGCTGCGACGGTCGTCGCCATCGGGGCGGGGCGTAAACTCACGGCGGGCCGGGCGCTCGTCGCGGCTGCCGCGCTCCTCAAACGAGCGGCGCTCGTCGCGGCCGGTGTAGGCCGGGCGGGCGTTGGCGTCTTCCACAGGCGTGCCATCGGGGTTGCGCTTGATGAATTTGCGGTTGCGCTCGCCAGCTACGCCGCGGGGCACAGTCGGCTTGCCCTCGTAGCGCACTGGCTGGCCTTGCCAGATGGGCTTGGGTGGGTAGGCAGGGCGGTCGCCCCGCTCCTCGCGGCCGCGGGACTCGCCACCCTCAGCATTCTGTTCAAAACGGCGGGGCGGCCGCGCCTCGCGGTCGCCGCCCCCATAGCTGCCGCGCTCGGGGCGGTCGCTGCCAAAGCTGCGCTTCTCGCCATAGCCGGGGTTGCTGCGGTCGCCGCCAAACTTGCCAGCCCCACCACGGTCGCCCCCGAAGCTGCGCTTCTCGCCAAAGGCACCCGGCGTCCGCTCGCCGCCGAAGCTGCGCTTCTCGCCAAAGGCACCCGGCGTCCGCTCGCCGCCGAAGCTGCGCTTCTCGCCAAAGGCACCCGGCGTCCGCTCGCCGCCGAAGCTGC